>CACZJL010000001.1 GCA_902781505.1 uncultured Lachnospiraceae bacterium
AAAGAGAAAAATAGTAGAATGATTTCAAATCTAATTTTAATCACAAAACCACAGGGATAGTCTTTTCTGTGATTTCCGAGTACAAATTTACGCTGCCGTTACAAGAACGGAGCTTTAATTGCGTCAGTTTTTGTGCTATGATACGGCAGAACTATAAAACAAGATTTATAAGAGGTTAAACGTATGAATGTATTAAATTCACTTGAACCACAGAATGTATTCCGTTTCTTCGAAGAAATCGCATCCATTCCGCACGGATCAAACAATCTTCAGAAGATTTCCGACTATCTGGTTGCATTTGCCAACGAAAGAAACTTAAAGGTCATCCGGGATGAGGCATTAAATGTCATCATCTTCAAGGATGGAACTGCCGGTTACGAAACATCTGCTCCTGTTATCTTACAGGGACATATGGATATGGTAGCAGTTAAGGAAGAAAATTGCCGTAAGAACCTTGAAACAGAAGGCTTAGATCTTGAGGTCTCTGATGGCTTTATTTCGGCAAAGGGGACTTCTCTTGGCGGAGATGACGGAATTGCTGTCGCATACGCGCTCGCTGTGTTAGATTCTGACACGATTGCGCATCCGCCACTTGAAGTTGTTATTACAACAAACGAGGAAATTGGCCTTCTTGGCGCAGCAGCGCTCGATTGCTCCGTACTTAAGGGCCGTATTATGTTAAATATGGATTCAGAAGATGAAGGAATCTTTACTGCAGGCTGTGCTGGCGGTGCAACTGCGGATATGGTGATTCCGGTTGCAAGGGAAGCTTTTGACGGCGTTAAGATGCATCTTGAGCTGAAAGACTTTAAGGGCGGTCACTCCGGTCAGGAAATCAACGCACAAAGAGCTAATGCCAATAAGATTCTCGGCCGTATCCTTCTTGCACTTAAGGACGAGTCCGTTTCCTTCCGTCTGATTACAGCTAACGGCGGTGAAAAGGACAATGCAATTGCCCGTTTTGCAGCAGCTGATCTGGCAGTGGCAGCAGAGGACGTTTCTAAGGCTAAGGAAGCAGTTCTTAAGATTACTGAAATTGTAAAGAGCGAGTACCACACAACAGATGTTGATGCGAAGATTACTTTTACAGAAGATGGAAAAGCTGCAGAAGCACTTGATGCTGACTCTACACTTCGTGTGATTCGTCTGCTTCATCACACACCATATGGCGTTATGAAGTACAGCTATGAAATCAAGGGACTCGTTCAGACATCCTTAAACTGTGGCGTATTTAAATTTGACGAAGCCGGTGCGCATTTAATCTTCTCTGTAAGAAGCTCCGTATCTTCAGAAAAGGACGAATTACTCGGAAGACTCTCAGACCTTGCAGAGTTACTCGGCGGCAAATGTAATGTTTACGGCGCTTATCCTGCATGGGAGTACCGTGCCGATTCTAAGGTTCGTGATCTGATTGTTGATGACTATAAGAAGCTGACAGGCAAGGAGCCAAGAATTGAAGTGATTCATGCCGGCCTTGAGTGTGGTATGTTCTCTGATAAGCTTCCTGGTCTTGATGCTATTTCCTTTGGACCTGATATGGATGACATCCATACCTTCCATGAGAAATTAAACATCGAGTCTGCAAAGCGTGGTTTTGAGCTTCTTGTAGAGGTATTAAAGGACCTTAAGTAATTTAAGTCTGGTGTGTTTGGGCTTTTTTTAGCTCTGGCGTATTATGCAAAAAATTGATTTTACGAAACTGTTTAAGTAGCGTATCGTTATATCTGCATCAGGAACTCTGATGCAGATATTTTTTTGTTAACACTGGCAATCCGATAGCAGGTGCTGACGGGTTCTCTCCACGCCGGTGTTTCTTTCTCCCTGATTTAAAAGGGATTCTTTTCGCACTCGCTGTTTGCGATTCTGATGCGAAAATTCACACTTGTATCTGTTTAATTTGTATTTTTATTTGTGCTAAGGAACGCAGGATGATGCGTAACTTTTGTTTCAGCGCGTCACTTTAAGCGTTTTGTTTGTGTCACAAAGGAATGGGGGCATTCTATGGAATACACAGAATTTATTGATTTTATGAAGATTCGTGCGATTAAGGAAGCGCCGGAAGGAGCAAGAGTTTGTGTAAATAAGGTGATTAAGACAAATGACACGGTACTCGATGGCCTGACGATTTTAGAGCGTGGACGATATGTTTCTCCTACCGTATATCTGAACCCTTACTATGAGCGCTATAAGAGAGGAGCGGAGTTAGAGACCTTGTTTCAGGAAATCTATCTCGTCTACGAAACTTATAAAGACAGCTTTGAATTTCCGGTCTCTCTGTTTGAGAATTTTGAAAATTTAAAGGAACATATCACCTTTCGCCTGGTTAACACGAATCGAAATAAACAGTTGCTAGAAGAAGCACCACACCGGGATTTCCTCGATCTTTCGATTATCTACTACTGCCTGATTGATGCAGGAGATGGAAACATGAGTGCCGCTTTGATACGTAACGAAAATCTTAGGGGGTGGTGCAAGGCAGGCAGAACCGTTACGGAAGAAGAACTCTTCTCGCTGGCCTGCGAAAATACACCGCGTCTCCTTCCGCCAATCATTCGTTCTGTCAGAGACCTGTTTCTGCATGGATTTGACAATGATAAGGATGATTTTGAAGATCAGGCTGACCAGGATGATGACGAGGACGCTCTGTTTGAGCGGCTTGATTATAACCCGGACTGGGCGGGAGAAGCCAGAATCAGTAGAGAGCAGATTATAAATAACAACATGTACATCATAACGAACTGCTATAGGAGAAATGGAGCTGCAGTTCTTCTTTATGACGGTCTTCTTGAGAAATTCGCTGAGTGTACGGGTCGTAATTTCTATATTCTTCCTTCTTCCATCCATGAAATTATCCTGCTTCCGGATGAACCCGACTTTGACCTTGAAGGCATGTCTGAAATGGTCAGCTCTGTCAATCGTAACGGTGTTGCACCGGAGGAAGTTCTTTCTGATCATGCCTATTATTATCATGCAGACACCGGAGAAATCGAATTCTAGCTTCTGAGGAGGTTTGTGTCAGATTCAGATGCTTCCGACGCTAGATTTCCATTGAAGATCTCTTAGAGAACTGAATAAAGGTTGAAACCAGATAAATAAAAGAAAAACGCCAGTGTTAAGTAAGTCTTAACACTGGCGTTTGCTGTGCATGACGGGGGTCGAACCCACGACCTTTCGCTCCGGAGGCGAACGCTCTGTCCACTGAGCTACATGCACCGATGCACGCTATTATACAACAGGAACGGGCTGTGCGCAAGAAGCAGGAGCTTTAAGGAACGGCAATACATTGTAAAGCCGGAGAAAATATTACGAAAACAATGAATTTAAGAAGGAAATCCCGAAGATTGTAAGTGGTGAAAGTGCACAAAATCCATTGCGTTAATTTGGTAAAACATGTTAGAATAAGAGCAACGTATGAAGAAAAGTGAAAGGGGACCTGTATGAAAGAGCTTAACAAATTGATGACAGGCATTTTATACGTCGGACAGCTGGGACTCGACCTGATTATGCCTGTTATTTTATGCATGCTTCTGGCGTGGTTCCTGGACTCAAAGTTTGGTTTTGGGCTGTTTGTTTTCCTGCCGGCGCTTGTGATCGGAATTGCGGCAGGAGTGACAAATTTTAAAAAGTTTTATCGCAAGATGGTGATGAAGGATGTAAAGAAAAGGAATCCGAAGGAAACGGAGATTCCTCGTTTCTCAAATCATACCTGAATTTAAATTTCAGGAAAAGACGAAAGAAATGCAGATCTGGAGCGGCTTTTAACCAAAGTCTGCACGGAATGGCTGCTAGTCATTTTCACATGCCCGATGAATTGTGTATTTGCCAATGAAGTGTAAATATGCTATATTTGCGGACATGTTAAAAAATAAACAATAGGAGGTATGGCTTGAATCTGGATGTAGATGTAAAGAAACTGGCACAGGATGTCAGTGTTGGCTGTGCGATTCTTTGTGTTTTAGAAATCGCGCTGGTGCTTCTTTTAAGCGCTGTTAAACTGGTTACATTTAATCCGCTGATCATTGCTTCTTCAATTGGTGGAACCGTCGTAATCGTTTTTTGCTTCTGGTGGATGGCAAAGTCTTTACAGAAGGCGTTAGACGATGCTACGAACGGTGGGAAGAATATCAGAGTCGGTGTTGCAGCCGGATACAATTTAAGACTGCTCGCTCAGGGCGTCTGGATTGTTATTGATATCTTTGTTCCACAGCTGATCTACGGAGAATTTATTCCGCTTATTACAATCTGCGGGCTGTTGCCTTTGCTGTTCCCAAGAATTGCAATTGTAAGCTTACAGGCAACCGGCAGATTGAAGAAAAATAATAAGACATCTAATGAGCAAGGAGGTGAGGGATGATTTATGGAAATTAATCTTCATGGATCGTGGTATGTCACAATCCTGAAGGACACGCCGCTGGGCGACATTCACATCACAATGACAATGATCATGGGATGGGTAGTTCTGATTGTCTTATCGACGCTGATGTATTTCCTTGGAAGAAACTTACAGGTTCACAATATTTCCAAACGCCAGGCGGCTGCGGAATATATCGTTGAAGCATTAAACAAGTTTGTTCGCGGAAACATGGGTGAGAGCTTTGACAAGTACATTCCGTTTATCGGAGCGTTATTTTCAACAGCTATTCTTTCCAACCTGATTTCATTGTTCGGTGTATGGAGTCCTACTGCGGATCTGAATACGGAACTCGGATGGGCATTAATTGCCTTTGTTCTGATTACGTATTATAAGATTAAGACGCAGGGCATCGGAGGATATGCGAAGGGATATTTAGAGCCACTGGCTCCAATGCTTCCTATCAATATCATCAGTGAACTTGCAACGCCAGTATCTATGGCTTGCCGTCACTTTGGTAATATCCTCTCCGGTATGGTTATCAACACCCTGATTTATGCGGCTTTAGGTCTTGCCAGCAGTGCGCTGCTCGGTCTGATTCCCGGAATAGGAGCATGGCTTGGTGCACACATTCCAATTTTTGAATTTGGTATACCGGCATTCCTGTCGCTGTATTTTGACTGGTTCAGCGGCCTGATCCAACCATTCATCTTCTGCACACTGACCTGTATGTTTATCAAGCAGGCTTCAGAGACAGACTGATGAACACTCACAAAAAACAATTTTATTTATGGAGGAAACATTAATATGGATTTCACAGTATTAGCAAAAGGTATCGCACTTGCAGGTTGTGGCATTGGTGCAGGTCTTTCCCTGATCGCAGGTATCGGTCCTGGTATCGGTGAAGGTAATGCAGCTGCTTCTGCAGTAGAGTCAATCGCACGTCAGCCGGAAGCAGCCGCTGACATCAGAAGCACACTGATCCTTGGTGTCGCTCTTGCAGAGACAACAGGTATTTACGGTTTCGTAACAGGTCTTCTTCTGATCTTCGTAGCACCTGGCCTTTTCCTTGGAAGACTTTAATTCTTAGCTTAGATAAGTTTTTTAAGAAAATGTCGGATAAAGGAGAAACAGTATGACGACTGACTATAATCTCTTGGTAAATATTGACTGGCAGACAATAGTCGTTCAGCTGATCAACCTGTTTATTCAGATTCTGTTATTTAAGAAATTCTTATATAAGCCGGTGATGAACATTCTTTCCAAAAGACAGGAAGAAGTAGATGCACCACAGAAGGAAGCAGATGAAGCTAAGGCGGAAGCTCTTTCCTTAAAGGCCAAGTATGAAGAGGATTTAAGCAATGCAAAGGCAGAAGCTGATGCAATTATCAAGGACGCAACAATTGCAGCATCCAAGAAGTCTGAAAAGATTGTATCGGATGCACAGGCTGAGGCTGCCAAGCTTAAGTTACAGGCTGAAAATGACATTGAACAGCAGAAGAAGAAAGCAGTCAATGACGCCAAAGAAGAAATCGGTTCCATGGCCATGGGGATTGCCGGCAAGGTAATCGGCCGTGAAATTAACGAAGCAGATCATAAGAATCTTGTTGATGATTTCATTAAGAATGTAGGTGACACAGTATAATGATGACAGAAACTGCTTTGAAATATGGAGACAGTTTCTATGATCTTGCAATGGAAGAAGGACAGACAAAGGAAGTCTTAGAACAGTTTACCATGGTTGTGAATCTGTTTAAGGAGAATCCTGAGTATCACCGTCTTTTAGCGGAACCTAGTATTCCAAAAGCAGAAAGAGTAAAGTTGCTCGATGAGGCATTTGGCGGCAAAGTGTGGCCATACCTTTTAAATTTCTTAAAGCTTATGTGTGAGCATGGCAATTTAGGAGAGTTAAACGGAGCCTTAAAAGAATTCAAAAAGCGCTTTAATGCAGATAACGGTATTGCAGAAGCAATTGTTACATCTGCAAGAGAACTCTCTGAGGACCAGAAAAAGAGTCTCTTAGAGAAGCTTGAGAAGATGAGCGGCAAGAAAGTTGATATGACAGTTCTTGTGAACCCTGCATTAATCGGCGGTATTCGACTTGATTATGAGGGTAAGCGCTATGATGGAACTGCCAAGCATCGTCTTGATGAGCTTGCAAGAATCGTAGAACAAGCATAGAGAAAAAAGATTAAATTAGATTAAAGAGGATAAAGCTAATGGCACTGAAACCTGAAGAGATTTCTCGGATTATTAAAAGCCAGATTAAGCATTATTCCGCAGCAATTGAACAGTCCGAGACTGGTACCGTAATCCTTGTAGGTGATGGTATCGCAAGAGTTTCCGGACTTGAAAAGTGTATGGCAGGAGAACTTGTACAGTTCTCTAACGGTACATATGGAATGGCGCAGAATCTGGAAGAACACAGCGTTTCCGTTGTCCTTCTCGGCTCCGAAGTCGGAATTAAGGAAGGCGACGTTGTTAAGCGTACCGGCAGAGTTGTATCTGTACCTGTTGGTGAGGGAATGCTCGGACGTGTTGTTAATGCGTTAGGACAGCCGGTAGACGGCGGTCCTGCTATTGAAGCAGCATCGTTTGAACCAATCGAGCACACAGCACCTGGTATTATTGATAGACAGCCGGTTACAGAACCTTTACAGACTGGTATTAAGGCTATCGACTCCATGATCCCTGTTGGTCGTGGACAGAGAGAATTAATCATCGGTGACCGTCAGACAGGTAAGACTGTCATCGCGACAGACACCATCATTAACCAGAAGGGTAAGGGCGTTTATTGTATTTATGTTGCAATCGGTCAGAAGCAGTCTACCGTTGCAAGCCTGGTTAAGGAATTAACTGCTGCAGGCGCTATGGAGTATACAACTGTCGTAGCTGCTACAGCTTCAGAAGGTGCTCCGCTTCAGTACATCGCTCCATATGCGGGATGTACAATCGGTGAGTACTTTATGAATCACGGCAAGCATGCCTTGATCATCTATGATGATTTAAGTAAGCATGCGGTTGCATACCGTGAACTTTCCCTGCTGATCAGAAGACCACCAGGCCGTGAGGCTTACCCTGGTGATGTATTCTATCTGCACAGCCGTCTGTTAGAGAGAGCTGCGAAGCTTTCTGATGCAAATGGCGGAGGTTCTCTTACAGCACTTCCAATCATTGAAACACAGGCCGGTGACGTATCTGCATACATTCCTACGAATGTTATTTCCATCACGGATGGCCAGATCTTCCTTGAGACTGAGCTGTTCCATGAGGGTGTAAGACCTGCGGTTAACCCAGGTATTTCTGTATCCCGAGTTGGTGGTAATGCGCAGATTAAGGCCATGAAGAAGGTAGCCGGCACGTTAAAGCTGGTTTACTCTCAGTATCGTGAGCTGCAGTCATTTGCCCAGTTTGGATCCGACTTAGATGAAGATACCAAGGCTCGTCTTGAAAAGGGTGCGCGTATCGTTGAGGTTTTAAAGCAGAATCGTGGTACACCAATCCCTGTTGAGAAGCAGGTTGCCATCATCTTCGCCGTAATCAATGATTACCTTAAGGCTGTTCCTGTAACAAAGGTTGCCGAGTATGAGAGCGGTCTTTATGACTTCTTAGATACCAATGCAGCCGGTCTTTCTGCAATGCAGAAGATTTCTGAGACAGGAAATTATGATGACGAAGTTGTTGCGAACCTGAATTCTGCATTAGAAGAATACAACAAGAAGTTTGCAGCATTTAACTAATACTGGAAGGAGGAAGAATCAATGGCATCGATGAAAAACATTAAGCTCCGTATCAAGAGTATTGAGAATACAATGCAGATCACACGAGCTATGAAACTGGTTGCTTCTTCCAGACTCCGCAAGGCACAGGCACGTGTACTTGAGACACGTCCCTATACATCCCTTTTAAAGGACAGCCTGGACGAAATCGCGAATTCCAATTCTGATTTCTCTTCTGTGTACGTTAAAAAAAGAGAAGTCAAGAAAAAACTCTATATTGTATTTGCCGGTGACAGAGGACTTGCTGGTGGTTATAACGCCAATATGTTCCGTATGATAGAATCGGTTACAAAAAATGAGAACGCTGCATTCCTGCCGGTAGGTAAGAAGGCATTGGAATTCTTGAAAAAGCGTGATGCTGAAATCCTTTCTGAAAGCTTTCCGCTCGTTGGTGAGGTTTCCGTATCAGACTGTTATGAAATGTCACGCATCATCTGTAAGGGTTTTAAAAACAAGGATTTTGACGAGATTCACATTGCCGGAACAAGATTTGAATCTGTATTAAGTCAGGTGCCGTTTACTTTACAGCTTCTTCCGTTTACACCAGATGAGACGGAAGGCCCAAGAAAAGTAGCGACGTATGATCCGAATCCGGATGATGTATTTAATGCAATCATTCCTGAGTATCTGGCGGGCATTATCTATGGTGTTATGTGTGAAAGTGCTGCTTCCGAGCAGGGCGCACGTCGTATGGCCATGGAAAATGCTACGAATAATGCTTCGGATATGATTGGAACGCTTAGTCTTACATATAACCGTGCACGTCAGAGCGCAATTACGCAGGAAATTACTGAGATTGTTGCCGGTGCCGGCGGCGGAGAAGAATAAGTACCAGAAAGTTTAATTTAAGGAGAACACATTGGCTACACAAAACATTGGTAAAGTTATAAAAGTTATGGGTCCTGTTCTCGATATCAGATTCCCGGAAGGTCAGCTTCCGGATCTTATGAATGCGATTGAAATCGACAATCACGGCGCAAGGCTGGTTGTCGAGGTTGCTCAGCACATCGGTGACGATGTTGTCAGAGCGGTCGCTATGAGTTCTACAGATGGACTGATGAGAGGAACTGATGCAATCGATACAGGAAGCCCAATCAAGATGCCGGTCGGCGAACAGTGCCTTGGCCGTGTTTTGAACCTTTTAGGCGAGCCGGTTGATAATAAGCCGGCCGTTGAGGCAGATGAATACTGGCCGATTCACCGCAAGGCTCCTAGCTTTGAGGAACAGCAGACATCATCTGAAATCCTGGAAACAGGTATTAAAGTCGTTGACTTAATCTGCCCATATCTTAAGGGTGGTAAGATTGGTCTGTTCGGTGGTGCCGGTGTAGGTAAAACCGTTCTGATTCAGGAACTCATTCACAATATCGCTACCGAGCATGGTGGTTACTCTGTATTCACAGGTGTAGGAGAGCGTACTCGTGAAGGTAACGACCTTTACGGCGAAATGAGCGAGAGTGGTGTTATTAACAAAACAGCACTGATCTTCGGTCAGATGGATCAGCCACCGGGCGCACGTATGAGAGTAGGTCTTTCAGGTCTTACTGTTGCGGAGTACTTCCGTGATGTAAAGAAACAGGACGTGCTTTTATTCATTGATAATATCTTCCGTTTCACACAGGCAGGTTCTGAGGTTTCAGCGTTACTTGGCCGTATGCCATCCGCTGTAGGTTATCAGCCAACCCTTGCTTCCGAAATGGGTGATTTACAGGAGCGCATCACTTCTACGAAAGACGGTTCCATCACTTCCGTTCAGGCTGTATACGTACCTGCCGATGATCTTACTGACCCGGCTCCGGCTACAACCTTCACACACTTAGATGCGAAGACTGTACTGTCCCGTGAAATCGCCAGCCAGGGTATCTATCCTGCTGTAGATCCACTTGAGTCAACAAGCCGTATTCTGACACCTGAAATTGTCGGACAGGAGCACTATGAAGTATCCCGTGGAGTACAGGAAGTACTTCAGAGATACCGTGAACTTCAGGATATCATCGCAATCATGGGTATGGACGAGCTTTCTGATGAAGATAAGCTTACCGTTGCCCGCGCACGTAAGGTACAGAGATTCCTTTCTCAGTCCTTCTCCGTTGCGGAGCAGTTTACAGGTATTCCCGGTAAGTATGTTCCTCTTAAGGAGACAATCCGTGGATTTAAGATGATTCTTGACGGTGAGTGCGACGATATTCCGGAGTCTGCATTCCTGTTCTGCGGAACAATCGACGAAGCTTTTGAAAAGGCGAAGAAGTAAGGAAGGAGAGAGGTTATGCCAGCTCCATATAAACTTATTATCGCAACGCCTGATGGCTCTGTTTATGATGGCGAAGCTACCCGTTTCATCGCAAGAGGAATGAGTGGTGACCTGTGCATCATGGCACGTCATGAAAACTATGTCACTTCCCTTGGAATGGGCATGGCAAAGGTAGAGTTTGCTGACGGTACAGAGCGTCTTGCTGCGTGCATGGGTGGAATGATTACCGTATTTAACGGTGAATGCAGAGTTGTTGCTACCACATGGGAGTGGAAGGAAGATATCGATGTTGCAAGAGCGGAATCCGCAAAAAATCGCGCGGAATCTCGGCTTTCCGGCAAGGATAAGTTAAGTGATCACGATATCGAAATTGCAGAAGCAAAGCTGAAACGAGCACTCATCCGTACAGGAGTTGCCAAGTTATAAGAATTTTTAAGTCGGGCAGGTAACTGCCCGGCTTTTTTTGGCCTGCAGGTTTCGATGGGTTAAGAACCGGTGTCACCAGCTGGTTACTTGAGACTTTACCGCAAATCTAGTACAATAGAGAGGCTGCATTGCAAATACACCCAAAGGGGTTTTTATGGATATTCGTATTAATAAATGGCTGTCACAGGCGGGATATTGTTCCCGTCGTGCAGCAGATGAACTGATTAGTCAGGGAAGAGTTACGGTGGATGGAAGAATCGTCTCAGCCGGTGACAGAATTGATGAGAACGCAACCGTTTTCGTAGATGGGAAGCAAGTGGTGAAAGAGGAAGATGAAGTCTTAATTGCCTTTTATAAGCCACGTGGAATCGTTTCTACCACAACGGATAAACAGGGTAAGAATAACGTAATCGATTTCTTAAATTACAAGAAAAGAATCTATCCAATCGGCCGTCTTGACAAGGATTCCGAAGGACTTCTGTTTCTTACAAATAATGGTGAAGTGATGAACCGCATGATTAAGGCGGATCTTCATCATGAAAAGGAATACATCGTTGGAATTAATAAGCCGGTTACGGAAGAATTTCTTGAAACCATGCGAAATGGGATATTCCTTAAAGAGCTGAATAAGACCACGGCGAAATGCAAGGTTGAGAAACTCTCTGATAAGACCTTTAAAATCGTGCTGATTCAGGGGATGAACAGACAAATCAGACGAATGTGTGAGTTCTGTGGCTGTAAGGTAACGAAACTGAAACGGGTACGTATTATGAATGTACTTCTTGGCAATCTGCTGCCGGGACAGTACAGAAATCTGACGAGGGCAGAATACGACGAACTGATGAAGGAGCTTGGGCTGAAATGATGAATTCTGAAGAATTAAACGGATTAATTGAAGACAGAAGCGGAACGGATGCAGATCGCATGAAGCGACTGATTACCGTGTTAAACGAGGCCGGCAGGGCATATTATGCCGAGGGCAACGAAATCATGAGCAATTTCCAGTACGATGCGCTCTATGATGAGCTTGTCTCACTCGAAGAAAAGACCGGAACCATTCTTTCAAGCTCTCCGACACAGAATGTCGGCTATGAAACCTTAAGTGAGCTTCCGAAAGAACGCCATGCGTCTCCGATGCTCTCCTTAAACAAGACCAAGAGTCCGGATGAGCTTGTTTCCTGGATTGATAATCAGGAAGCACTTCTTTCCTGGAAAATGGACGGATTAACGGTTGTTCTGACCTTTGAAAACGGAAAGCTGGAAAAGGCTGTTACCCGTGGTAACGGCGAGGTTGGTGAAATCATCACAAATAACGCGAAGGTTTTTAAAAACGTTCCTGTTTCCATACCATTTAAGGGAAGACTTGTACTGCGTGGTGAAGCAATCATTACCTATTCTGATTTTGAAAAGATCAATGAGACAATCGGAGATGCGGATGCAAAGTATAAGAATCCGAGAAATCTCTGCTCAGGTTCTGTAAGACAGCTGAACAATAAGATTACAGCAGAACGTAACGTCAGATTTTATGCATTTACCCTGGTTTCTGCAACAAATCTGAACGAAGACGGGACAGATG
Organism: uncultured Lachnospiraceae bacterium; assembly: GCA_902781505.1. GTDB lineage: Bacteria > Bacillota > Clostridia > Lachnospirales > Lachnospiraceae > UBA4285. The sequence goes on from CACZJL010000001.1 coordinate 12,384, forward strand.
CTGATGCCGTCGATTTTAAAAATTCAAGAGAAGAGCAGTTTAAGTGGCTGAAAGAACTTGGATTTACCGTTGTGGGATACAAAAGAGTGACAGCAGCAGATTTAAAGGATTCAATTTCAGAATTCCAGGCGAGAATTGCAGAAAATGACTTTCCGTCTGACGGTCTGGTTCTGACAATTGATGATATCGCTTACGGCGAATCACTTGGAAGAACAGCAAAATTCCCGAGAAATGCCATTGCGTTAAAGTGGCAGGATGAAACGGCAGAGACTACCTTACAGAAGATTGAATGGTCCGCTTCAAGAACCGGTCTGATTAATCCGGTTGCCGTCTTTGATACCGTAGAACTTGAAGGTACGAAGGTTTCAAGAGCGTCTGTTCATAATGTTTCGATTGTAGAAAGCCTCGAGCTTGGTGTGGGAGATAGGATTACCGTATTTAAAGCCAATATGATTATTCCTCAGATTGCGGAAAATCTCACCAGAAGCGGTAATATTCTGATTCCTTCCGTGTGCCCTGTGTGCGGAAGTCCTACTGAGATTTTGATGGATGGCGATACGAAAACGCTTGTTTGTCCTAACCCGGAATGCACAGCAAAGCACGTAAAGAGATTTTCTCATTTTGTTGCCAGAGACGCGATGAATATCGATGGACTTTCTGAGGCGACTCTTGAAAAGCTGATAAATAAGAAAATCTTAAGATTCTTCCATGATTTATATCACTTAGACCGCTATGCGGATGAGATTATGGACATGGAAGGCTTTGGTAAGAAATCCTTTGAAAAACTGCTCGCAGCAGTTGAGGCGTCAAGAGAGACAACGCTTGACCGCGTTCTCTACGGAATTGGAATTGCGAATATCGGACTCTCAACAGCCAGACTCATCAGCAGACATTTCGATGAGGATGTCGACAGCGTGGTACATGCAACTGCAAGTCAGTTGACAGAGATTGACGGTGTAGGTGAAGTGATTGCAGATGCCTTCGTCAGCTATTTCTCTGATATTTCACTGACTCGTGATTTCTTCGCTCTGTTAGTGGAGCTGAACCTGAAGAAGGAAGAGAGAACGACCGAATCACCGATTACCGGTAAGATCTTCGTAATTACAGGTTCTTTAGAGCACTTAAAGTCGAGAAACGAACTGAAGGATTTGATTGAGTCACTGGGGGCGAAGGTAGCAGGTTCCGTTTCCAAAAATACAGATTATCTGATTAATAATGACAGTCTGTCCAATTCTGCGAAGAATACAAAAGCGAAGCAGTTAGGTACTGAAATCATCACGGAAGAAGAGTTCCTTAAACTTGTAAACCGCGAGGATTTATTGTAAGATAGGCCTATTATTTATTTTATAAACAGACTAAAAATTCAGACTAGGGGTGATTCTTGTGCCAATAAAAATTCAGAATGATCTGCCGGCTAAGGCGCAGTTAGAAGCGGAAAATATCTTCGTCATGGACGAAAACCGTGCGCTGAGTCAGGATTTCCGTGCACTTCAGGTGCTGATTGTAAATCTGATGCCGTTAAAAGAACAGACAGAGCGCGATTTGCTGCGTTCTCTTTCTAATACACCTCTGCAGATTGATATTTCCTTCCTGCAGATGGAAAGCCATGTAAGCAAGAATACATCTCCACTGCACATGGAGAAATTCTATCTTACCTTTCCGGAAATCCGCCATAAAAAATTCGATGGAATGATTGTGACGGGAGCACCTGTTGAGACACTCGATTTTGAACAGGTGAATTATTGGGATGAGCTTACTAAAGTGATGGACTGGGCTGAAACCCATGTAACCTCCTCTCTGTTTATCTGCTGGGGAGCACAGGCTGGACTGTACCATTATTACAACATTCATAAGGTACTCAGAGACAAGAAGCTCTCCGGTATCTACTCACATCATGTGTTAAATCGTAAGGAGCCTCTTGTTCGTGGCTTTGATGATGTGTTTTTTGCACCACATTCAAGATACACAGAAGCATCCCGTGATGATATTTTAAATAATCCTGATTTCAAGGTGCTGGCTGATTCAAAGGAAGCCGGTATCTATCTGGTTCTTGCTAAAGATGGTAAGCAGGTATTCGTCATGGGTCATCCGGAATATGATCGCTATACATTAGACCGCGAATATAAGCGCGACGTCGGTAAGGGAATTGACCCGGATGTTCCGGTTCACTATTACCCGGATAATGATCCGACACAAAAGCCAAACTTAAGCTGGAGAAACCATGCAAATGCATTGTATTCCAACTGGCTGAACTACTATGTATATCAGATTACACCATATATTCTGGAAGATGATAAGGAAGAGGAGCTGGTATGAGATTTCTGATTCAGGTAGTAGCAAACGCCGAAGTAAAGGTCGACGGTGAAGTGACAGGAAAGATTGACAAGGGATTTCTTGTGTTCATCGGTCTGACTGAAGGCGATACAAAAGAGCTGGCCGAAAAGATGGTTCGGAAGATGTTGAATTTAAGAATTTTCGCAGATGAAAACGGAAAGACCAATCTTTCTCTTTCTGATGTATCCGGCGGAGTTCTTGCCATCAGTCAGTTCACGCTGTATGCGGATTGCCGCAAGGGCAACCGTCCAAATTTCCTGAAGGCAATGAAGCCACAGGAAGCAGAAGAGCTGTATGAATATTGTTTAAAAGAGATTGGAAAGACAATCCCGGATGTCGGACACGGTATTTTCGGTGCAGATATGAAAGTCAGCCTGTTAAACGACGGTCCATTTACCATCATCCTGGATTCTGAGGAGATTTTTTAATTTGAGTAATACCTTAAGTTTTTTATTTGCAATTCCGGCAACCCTTCTTGCTATTTGTATTCATGAGTTTTCTCATGCCTATGTCTCTTATCTTTTGGGAGACAGAAAAATAAAGGAAGAAGGGCGGATGTCACTGAATCCGCTGAAACACTTAGACCCAATCGGGGCATTTTGTCTGGTCGTATTTCATTTTGGATGGGCAAGACCGGTTAAGGTGGATGCAAGTGCGTATAAGCACAGAAAAATAGGCTTCTTTTTAGTAAGTGCTGCGGGCCCTTTGAGTAATTTTCTGGTTGCTGCAATTGCAGTCTTAGCTGAAGTTGGCTTAAGTCTCTTTATGGGAGCGAGCATACATAAGGGGTTCTTTGTGTATCTGTTTTTATATGTCGCTCTTGTGAATATCGGAATGGGAGTATTTAATCTGATTCCGGTGCCGCCGCTTGATGGCAGCAACATGCTGTTCACCATTCTGCCATCAAATCTTTCAAAGAAAATTATGTTGGTTTCAAGATATTATCCATTTTTATTATTCTTTGTGATTTATGGACTTACCTATGTGTTCAGTACGCAGATTGGAAGCCTTGATTATGCAATCTACAGCTGGATGATAGAGAAGGTGCTTCGTCTGTTTGGCATTGCAATTACCGGAAGCCCGATTATGTAAGGAGAAGTCATGATAGATGAACATTCGATTCTGCCATTTAACTTTTTTTCTTATGGTGGAGTATATACGGGAGAAAAAAAGAATTTCAGATACAGACTGGCAAGAACCGGTGAAAAGGGAGCCTATATTCTGACAGCGTGGTTCTGGCCGGGACCGTTCTCCTTTGGTGCAACAAAGGAAGAGCTGATTACATCAAAGGAATTTGATTTTTCAGAAGAAGGACGGGAGCAGGCTATTGAATGGCTGAATGGAATCTACTCCGAAAATCAGGCAGAGTGGGAGAGTTCAGTCAATCTTACAGAAATGGATCAGAATTTAAAGCATCCACTGGAGCTTTAGTTTTCAAAGCCTGATATTTGAAGCCTTTATTTTAAAACTGTGATAATAAAAAAGCGAACGATTCGAGAAGTTTTACCTTTCAGTCGTTCGCTTTTAGTGGTTAAAGAATAGAAATAAATTCAGGCTTACGCTTTTTAAAGACGGTGATATTTTTAAATCCGCAGTCTATGAGAATCTGACGGGCAAGTTCAAAGTGATCGCCTATACGGTCCGGTGTATGTGCATCAGAACCAAGGGTGATGATTTCGCCGCCAAGTTCTCTGTAGCGAGAGAGAATCCAGCGACGAGGGTTCGGCTCGTCACCTGATTTAAAGCCGGCGGTATTGAGCTCAATTCCTTTGCCAAGGGTGATGATTTTCTTTAAAATGGCATCGATTACGTCCTGACAGTCTTTTAAGTTTGTTTTCGCTCTTGTTTCTGAATCCGGGATATATCTGGTGATGTAATCAATGTGTCCATACACGTCGAAATTATGGCAGCAGTCCAGATTATCGAGGATGGTATCAAGATACAGGTTAATCGATTTCGTAACGTCCTTACCCTCCCAGAAAGACGGATAATACGGGTCCTTGCCCTCTACCAGATGGGAGGAGCCGATGATGAAGTCGAGCCTGTTTTTGCTGTCATAGGAATTGATTCTGTCGCAGCAGGAGCGCTGTAAACCTTGCTCTACGCCGATTCTTATATCAAGCGGCCCATTGTAAGATTTTACGATACTGGATAATGTGTTTTCGTAAGTTTCAAGCGGAAGCTGATATTCATCAGAGCTTTCTTCAAATGGCCAGTCAAAATCGTTGTGATCGGTGAAAATGAGGCCTCGTAACCCCAGTGATTCTGCGGCAGTACAGATTTCTTTCACGTCTGCATCAGAATCGGTTGAGAAGTGCGTGTGCACGTGACAGTCAAAAAGGTTTGGATGGATTGTGCTGACATTTGCCATGATTATGTACCTCAATTGCTTAATGTATACATAACTATAATACATTTTTAGCGTTTCATCCATGGTTTCGGGGAGAATCTTTGTTAAATATGATGAATCTATGAAAATTGTTTTTTTTACTTGCACTTAAACGGCTGATTGAGTAGAATACTATATAGTTGATTATAAATTAACAAACTAATTCTTTAGGAGGAATTATTATGGCAGTAAAGGTAGCTATCAACGGTTTTGGACGTATTGGTCGTCTTGCATTCAGACAGATGTTCGGTGCAGAAGGATACGAGATTGTTGCAATCAACGATCTTACAACACCTTCTATGCTCGCTCATCTTTTAAAGTATGATTCTTCACAGGGTAGATACATTGGTCTTGGAGAAGAAGATCAGGTAACAGCTGATGATGAAGCTGGTACAATCACAGTTAAGGGTAAGACTCTTAAGATTTATGCATTCCCTGATGCAAATAATTGTCCTTGGGGCGAAATCGGCGTTGACGTAGTTCTCGAGTGCTCTGGTTTCTACACATCTAAGGCTAAGGCACAGGCTCATATCAATGCCGGTGCTAAGAAGGTTGTTATTTCCGCTCCAGCCGGAAACGATCTTCCAACAATCGTTTACAACGTAAACCATAAAACATTAACAGCAGAAGATAAAATCATCTCCGCTGCATCTTGCACAACAAACTGCTTAGCTCCAATGGCTAAGGCTCTTAACGACTACGCTCCAATCGCTTCCGGTATCATGACAACAATTCATGCTTACACAGGTGATCAGATGATCCTCGATGGTCCTCAGAGAAAGGGCGATAAGAGAAGAGCAAGAGCCGGTGCGATTAACATCGTTCCTAACTCTACAGGTGCCGCTAAGGCTATCGGCCTTGTTATCCCAGAGCTTAACGGTAAGCTCATCGGCGGCGCTCAGCGTGTTCCAACTCCAACAGGTTCTACAACAATCCTTGATGCTGTAGTTACATCCGATAAGGAAGTAACAGTAGATGCAATTAATGCAGCTATGAAGGCTCAGGCTACAGAGTCCTTTGGTTACAACACAGAAGAAATCGTTTCTTCCGATATCGTTGGCATGAGATTTGGTTCCCTTTTCGATGCTACACAGACAAAGGTTACAAAGGCTTCTGACAACACATACCTCGTACAGGTAGTTTCCTGGTATGATAACGAAAACTCTTACACATCTCAGATGGTAAGAACAATTAAGTACTTCGCTGAATTAGGCTAATCCTACCTCAGTACTCAAGTACGCTCCGTAACTGACTTTAACCGGGGAGGAATAATCGGTGACCGATTGTTTTTCTCCGGTTTTTTTAAAAAATTTAATCAAGGGAGGGTCATAACGTGTTAAATAAAAAGACAGTTGATGACATCAATGTAAAAGGCCAAAGAGTACTTGTCAGATGTGATTTCAATGTACCACTTGATGGTGACAGAATCACAGATGAGACACGTCTCGTTGCAGCACTTCCAACAATTAAGAAGCTTATTGGCGATGGTGGTAAGGTAATTCTCTGTTCTCATTTAGGCAAGCCAAAGGGTGCTGATCCAGCATTTTCTCTTGCTCCGGTAGCAAAGAGACTTACTGAGCTTTTAGGTCAGGAAGTTAAGTTCGCAGCTGATGATACTGTTGTTGGTGAAAACGCTAAGGCAGCTGTAGCAGCTATGAACGATGGCGATGTAATTCTGTTACAGAATACTCGTTACAGAGCTGAAGAAACGAAGAATGGCGATGAATTCTCCAAGGACCTCGCTTCAATCGCTGACGTATTCGTAAACGATGCATTCGGTACAGCTCACAGAGCACATTGCTCTAACGTTGGTGTTACAAAGTATGTTGATACAGCCGTAGTTGGTTACCTTATGGAGAAGGAAATTAACTTCCTTGGTAACGCTGTTAATAACCCTGTTCGTCCATTTGTAGCAATCTTAGGCGGTTCTAAGGTTTCTTCCAAAATTTCCGTAATTAATAACCTTCTTGACAAGGTAGACACACTCATCATCGGTGGTGGTATGTCCTACACATTCCAGAAGGCTAAGGGCGGCAATGTTGGTCAGTCACTTGTAGAGAATGACTACCTTGACTACGCTAAGGAAATGATGGAGAAGGCTGAAGCTAAGGGTGTTAAGATGCTTATTCCTGTAGATACAGTAGTAACTAAGGAATTTGCTAATGATACTCCTTTCCATGTAGTGGATGCCGGACATCAGGCAGATGATGACATGGGTATGGATATTGGTCCAAAGACATGTGAACTTTACAAGGACGCTCTTAAGGACGCTAAGACTGTTGTCTGGAATGGACCTATGGGCGTATTCGAGTTCCCTAACTTCGCAGCTGGTACAGTTGCAGTGGCAGAAGAACTCGCTCAGCTCAAAGGAGCTACAACTATCATTGGTGGCGGTGATTCCGCTGCTGCTGTAAATAATCTTGGATTCGGTGATAAGATGACTCATATTAGTACTGGCGGTGGTGCATCACTTGAATTCTTAGAAGGTAAGGAATTACCGGGCGTTGTTGCAGCAAACGATAAGTAATTTATTTGACCGCGCTTGCAATTTAAGCGCGGTCTTTACAATTAAAAAGCAGAACACCTTTACGATGTGCGCGCTTATTCCTAAGCGAGGGAGGACAATATTATGCGTAGGAAAGTAGTTGCAGGCAATTGGAAAATGAACATGACTCCAACTCAGGCAAAGGTTCTGGTTAAGAGCCTTGCTGATGAGGTTAAGGGAGCAGAAGCAGAAGTAATTTACTGCGTTCCGGCAATTGACATTACAACCGTAGCAGATGCAATCAGGAGTACGGATGTAAAACTTGGTGCCGAGAACATGTATTATGAAGAAAAGGGTGCGTATACCGGTGAAGTTTCGCCGGAAATGCTGGTTGATGCAGGGGTTCAGTATATTATTATCGGACACTCTGAGAGAAGACAGTTATTTAATGAGGATGATACAGTCGTAAACAAAAAGGTTTTGAAAGCGTTAGAACATGATCTTACGCCGATTATTTGCTGTGGTGAAACTTTAGAGCAGCGCGAGGCAGGAGTCGCACTGCCCTTTATTGAAGGTCAGATTAAAGCTGCGCTTGAAGGCGTAACTGCAGAACAGATTAAGAAAAGTCTGATTGCCTATGAACCAATCTGGGCAATTGGTACCGGTAAGGTCGCAACAACAGAGCAGGCTCAGGAAGTTTGTGCTGCAATCCGTGGTGTACTTGGCAACATCTACGATAAGGAAACAGCAGAAGAGGTACATATCCTCTACGGCGGCAGTGTAAAACCTGATAATGCTAAAGCAATCTTTGAACAGCCGGATATTGATGGCGGTTTAGTAGGTGGTGCATCTCTTACGCTTGACTTTGCGAAGATTGTGAATTATAAATAAGCAAGTAAGTTTTAAATTTTGAAAGGCAGGATATAAACAATGAGGAAGAAACCAGTCGTTTTAATGATCATGGATGGTTACGGTCTGACAGATCATACAGAAGGCAATGGAATTAAGGATGCAAAGAAGCCAAACTTAGATAAGTTAATGGCAGAATATCCTTATGTAAAGGGGTACGCAAGCGGCCTTGCAGTAGGTCTTCCAGATGGTCAGATGGGCAACTCTGAAGTTGGTCACATGAATATGGGCGCCGGACGTATCATTTACCAGGAGCTCACAAGAATTACAAAGTCTATTGAAGACGGCGATTTCTTCAAGAACGAAGCTTTCCTTGCAGCAATTGAAAACTGCAAGAAGAACAACTCTGATCTTCATCTTTTCGGACTTCTTTCTGACGGTGGTGTACACAGCCATCTCACACATGTACTCGCATTAATCGAGTTAGCAGCAAAGGAAGGCGTTAAGAACGTTTATGTTCATGGCTTTATGGATGGCCGTGACACACCTACAGATGCAGGTAAGTCTTATGTTCAGGCTGTCGTTAATAAGTGTAAGGAAGTTGGTGCCGGTAAGGTTGCATCTCTTTCCGGTCGTTACTATGCTATGGATCGTGACAATCGTTGGGATCGTGTAGAAAAGGCATATAACGCAATGGTTAATGGCGAAGGTGAAACTGCAGAGGATGCTGTTGCTGCAATGCAGGCATCTTATGATGCAGGTTTAACAGATGAGTTTGTTGTTCCTACTGTAATCACAGAGAACGGCAAACCTGTTGCAACAATTAAGGATGGCGATTCTATCATCTGCTATAACTTCCGTCCTGACCGCGCACGTGAAATCACAAGATGTTTCTGCGACGACGATTTCACAGGATTTGAGCGTGGTAAAAGAAAAGACGTATTCTATGTATGCTTCACTGATTACGATGTGACAATCGGTAACAAGGAAGTTGCATTTAAGAAGCAGGTTATTACGAACACATTTGGTCAGTGGCTTGCAGATAACGGCTTAAAGCAGGCTCGTATTGCCGAGACTGAGAAGTATGCTCATGTAACATTCTTCTTTAATGGCGGCGTAGAAGAACCAAATGAAGGCGAAGACAGAATTCTTGTCAAGTCTCCAAAGGTTGCTACATACGATCTTCAGCCGGAAATGAGCGCTCCGGAAGTTTGCGATAAGTTAATAGATTCAATCAAGTCTGACAAGTATGATGTAATCGTAATCAACTTCGCTAATCCTGACATGGTTGGACATACAGGCGTTAAGGATGCTGTTGTAAAGGCCGTTGAAACTGTTGATACTATGGTTGGTAAGGCAGTAGAGGCTGTTAAGGAAGCTGACGGCGTTATGTTTATCTGTGCAGATCACGGTAATGCAGAGCAGCTGGTTAATTATGAAACAGGCGAGCCTTGGACAGCTCATACAACAAACCCTGTTCCATTTATCCTAGTAAACTATGATTCTGATTACACATTAAAGGAAGGCGGTAAGCTCTGCGATATCGCTCCAACATTAATCGACATCATGGGAATGGAGAAGCCTGCTGAAATGACAGGTGAATCCCTTCTTGTAAAGAAGAACTAAATGACAGACAGGCCGTTAGGAGTAATTTCCTGGCGGCTTTTTTGTGCAGTCCGTCAAATATCCTTGCACACAGTGTATTCTTGTGGTATCATTACATCATTGTGTGAACGCTAGGAGGTGTATTTCATGTTCGGTATGTCTATGGCAGATTTCATTCGCCTTGTACTTATGATTGTTTTCTGTATCGTATGTTTTGTTACAACAGTTCTTGTACTTATGCAGGAGAGCAAGCAGACAGGTCTTTCCGGAGCTATCTCAGGTGCAGGTGAATCTTACTGGGGTAAGATTAAGGGAAGATCATTAGAAGGAAAGCTTGTAAAGTGGTCTACGGTTCTTGTAATCGTGTTCTTTGTACTTGGTCTTGTTCTGGATATGAACTTTTAATTTAGTGTTAATGTAGATAAAGGCTCCCGTTTCCAAGTGAATACGGAGCTTTTTCTTTTTGTAAGGATTTAAAGGATAGGAAATTTATGAAGGATGAAATAACTGATAAGAGAAAGAAAGTGATTGCGGATCTGATTTTGCGCAGTGACTTTTATATTCCGATGAAATGTAAGGAAATTGCAATCCTTCTGGATATTCCAAAGGAACAACGAAATGAACTGCAGGAGATTTTAAATGCTCTTGTTAAGGACGGTGTGATAGGAGTTAGCAAGGCTGGGAAATACGGTAAACCTGATAATACGGCAGTAACCGGTAAATTCATTTCCAACCGCAGAGGCTTTGGTTTCGTAGAAGTAGAAGGAAGAAAAAATGATATCTTTATTCCTGAGAAAAACATCGGCGGTGCGTTTCATGGAGATAAGGTACGTGTAACCATCACTAAAGAAGCTAAAAAGGGAAAGCGTACGGAAGGTAAGATTATTTCCGTTTTAGAACATGGTATAAAGCAGCTGGTAGGAACGTTTGAGAAGAATAAGTCCTTCGGCTTTGTAATCCCTGATAATACAAGTATTGGAATGGACATATTCATTCCTGCGGGTTCTGATGCGCACGCGGAAAATGAAGATAAGGTCGTTGTTGAGCTTGTTAACTATGGTGCGGGCAATCGCAACCCGGAAGGCCGAATTGTAGAGAATCTCGGTAATATCCATACTCCTGGTACGGATATCACTGCACTTTTACGTGCTTATAACATTCCGGTTGAGTTCCCTGGTGAAGTAAAGGAACAGGTTGCGAAGGAAATCCCGGATTATGTTAAGAAGGGACAGCTGAAAGGCCGCCGAGATTTCAGAAACCTGAAGATTGTGACGGTCGACGGTGATGATACAAAGGATTTCGATGATGCGATTTCCCTTTCCTTTGAGGACGCCGTCTATTCGCTTGGCGTTCATATTGCGGATGTAACGCAATATGTTACAGAAAAGAGCCCGCTTGATAAGCAGGCTTATAAAAGAGGGACGAGTGTGTATTTGCCAGATAGAGTCGTTCCAATGCTTCCGTATGAGCTGTCGAACGGTATCTGCTCGTTAAATGAAGGACAGGACCGCTTAACGCTTAGCTGTCTTATGAAGTTTGATGAAAAGGGTAAGCTGATTGATCACGAAATCTGTGAATCGGTCATCAATGTAAGTCATCGTATGACATATAACCAGATTCAGGCAATTTATGACGGTGATAAGGATCTTTTAAGTCAGTATGAAGACTGCGAAGAGCTGATTACGCTGTCAGAAAAGCTCTCTAAGATTCTGTTCAAACGCAGAATGAAGCGTGGTTCCATTGAGTTTAATTTCCCGGAACCTAAGATTCTTTTAAATGAGGATGGAACGGTGCGCGACATCTGTTTGAGACATCGTAATGATGCGACGCAAATGATTGAGGAATTCATGCTTGCTGCCAATGAAACGGTTGCTGAGGATTTCTACTGGAGACAGATTCCGTTCCTGTATCGAACTCATGGTGAGCCGGATTCTGATAAAATCGACGAGTTGAAGCGTCTGACAGGTAATTTCGGATATGCTTTAAAGCCGTCTCATGAATCGATTCAGCCGATGGATATCCAAAAGCTTTTGAAGTTCTTTGAGGAGAAAGAGGAAAATCCTCTGATTTCTGAGATGACACTTCGTTCGATGAAGCGTGCTGAGTACGGTCCGAAATGTATCGGACACTTTGGTCTGGCAGCGAAGTATTATTGTCATTTTACTTCTCCTATCAGACGATACCCGGATCTTCAGATTCACCGAATCATTAAGGAGACTCTGCATGGTAAAATGTCAGATAAGAGGAGCTTACATTTTGAAAAGCTGATGCCGGAGGCAGGCAGACACTGTTCTGAGACGGAACGAAAGGCTGATGAGTTAGAGCGCGAGGGGAAGAAGCTTAAGTGCTGCGAATACATGGAAGGCCATCTTGGCGAAGAGTTTACAGGGCGAATTAGCGGAATTACTTCCTGGGGTATTTACGTGGAGCTTGAAAACAGCATTGAAGGTATGGTTTCCGTTACTTCTCTTAAGGGCTGTTATACCTATGATGAGCGCCACTACCAGATGGTATCTGAGGTTGGAAACAGGTCGTATCACTTCGGTCAGGAAGTCCGCGTGAAGGTGGTCAATTCTGATCCTGTTATGAGAACCATTGATTTTGAAATGGCAGACCAGATGAAAGGAACAAAAAAACATGGCAGAAAAGAAAACACAAAGTAATGGTGATCGTTTTTTAGCCAATAACAAGAAGGCGTTCTTTGATTATTTCATCGAAGAACAGCATGAGGCCGGAATCGAGCTTCATGGTACTGAGGTTAAGTCCTTACGTATGGGCAGAGCTTCCATCAAGGAATCCTATATAGAAATCAAAAACGGAGAGATGTTCATTATTAACATGAACATCTCTCCTTATGAAAAGGGCAATATCTTTAACGTAGATTCGAAGCGTCCAAGAAAGCTTCTGATGCACAAAAAAGAAATTACAAAGCTTGCAGGTCAGGTGTCTCAGAATGGTTATACTCTGGTTCCTTTAAACGTCCATCTGACACGCGGCCGCGTAAAGGTTGAAATTGGCCTTGGTAAGGGTAAGAAAAATTACGATAAGCGTGATTCGATTGCAAAGAAGGATCAGAAGCGTCAGGCGGAGAAGGAATTTAAGATTCGTAACCTGAAATGATGGCTGGAGCTTAAGCGGTTGCAGCTTATAAAGAAAAGGCTGTATCTGCGATTTTTAAGTGCAAATACTTGACAAACAGGTGTTCACCCGTGTAAGCTAAACATGCAAGGGGTAGTAAAGGTTTCGACAGGGATTTTGAATCTGGAGAAGCTATCCGGAAGATGTGCCGTTAAAACTCAAACTTAAATACAAACGCTAACGACAATTTAGCAATCGCTGCCTAAGTGCAGCAGTCAGCCTTTGAGCACCTGCTCTCAGAGATTCTGACTTCAAACAGGCAGGAAACGACTTTCACAAAGCTTTGCGTGAAAGGGGCGTAATATGAAGCTACGAGAGTACAAGGAGCGTTTATCCGCCAGGTACTTAAGGAACGAACAGGGTCGGCCTGTGACAACGATAAACTATGATAGTAGAAGGACAGTGGATGGGTCTTTGGACACGAGTTCGACTCTCGTCTACTCCATATAACCCTTAAAGACAGCCGTTTGGCTGTCTTTTTTTCTGCCTGCAGGAATGCAACAGGTTTCACAATGCCGTGCCTGAAGTGGACGGACAGGTGTATTCCCGTGCAGGTGAGGAATTCTTGCAGAAAAGTTCTGACAGTGATAAAATATCAGTAAAGAACGTACAGTCACATCTGAAAGTGAGGTAGTTAATGTCAGATATTGGTATTATGGGGGCCAAAGTCGAACATATCAGACTTGGCGAAGGCAAGGTAAGCGGGCTTGATGAGAACTATGTAACGGTCACTTTTAAAAATAAGCAGGAGAAGACTTTTCAATATCCTGCGAGTTTTGAGAAGTTTTTGACCTGTAAGGATGAAAAGACGGCTGTGATTATCGGCAATGCGTTAGAGGAGTTTAAAAAAGCGAAAGCACAGATTGAAGCCGAAAAACAGAATCGGATTCAGGCGCTTGAGCAGCATCTGAACGAGATTCATGCAGAAGCCCTTGCAAAGAAGGAGAAGGCCGCTAAGGCGAAGAAGGCCAGAAAAGCAAAACTTCTTGGACTTACTGAAGACAAGGAGGTTTCGGAAGAAGAAAAGCCGTCGGAAGGCTGATGGCTCAGTGCTTTCAAATAAGAAGAAATGAAAAAGGGGAATGAGTTATGTTTTTATTGCTTTCGTTGCTGTTCAGCTATGATTTCTGGATGTTTGTGGTTGCTATTGCGCCGGCAATTGTTCTGCTTCGGTACGTCTATAAGCAGGACAAGGTGGAACCGGAACCGACAGGACTGATTATCAAACTGATGATTGGTGGCGTGCTTGCAGCCCTGGCATCGATGTTTCTTGAATGGCTCGGAGATGAAATTCTCGGAATCTTTGTGAATCAGAGTTATCGCTATTATGAGATGCTTGAATATTTCCTTGTAGTAGCGGTAAGTGAGGAGAGTACAAAGCTGTTCTTCTGTAATAAGTTCACGTTTCATAATAAGGAATTCAATTACCGTTTTGATGGAATCGTCTATACGGTTGCAACATCCTTAGGATTTGCCCTGTTTGAGAATATACTGTATGTGTACGAATATGGGTTTGGAACTGGAGTTTTTCGTGCCCTTCTTTCCGTGCCGATGCACATGTGTTTTGCTGTATTCATGGGATACTTTTACGGCAGAGCGAGACTGGCTGACGCAAGAGGAGAGGTGTCAAAAATGAAGAATGAAAAGCTTGCGGGACTTCTGGTAGCAATTATCATCCATGGAATTTATGATACGGCCTGTTCGTTTAAGGACCTGGAACATACTCTGTTCTTCCTCTGTTTTGTAGTGGTTGTTTACATTGTGATTTTCAATCTGATTAAAAAAGAGTCTAAGAGTGATGTGCCGGTTGAAGGCACCATTTCTACACCAATATTTTTTGTCCGCAAATAACCGATATATGCAGTGAAAAAGAAACGCGGGGAGGGTAAAAAACAGGCCGAAAGAGTAATCTTCCGGCCTATTTTTACTTTTAGTTTACTGGATGTTCCTTTAAGAAGCTTTTGATTGCCGCAAAACTTTCATCGGATAAGTCGTGCTCGACTCTGCATGCATCTTCGGTTGCGGTCTCTTCATCGACCCCCATGGCAGTAAGCCAGGCGGAGATGACTTCGTGACGTTCAAAGATGCGTTCGGCAATTGCCTTACCGCTTTCTGTGAGATAAATATAACCGGCGTCTGTCACAGTAATATGCTGTGCTTCGCGCAAATTTTTCATTGCTACGCTGACGCTGCTCTTCTTATAGCCCATGTCGTTTGCAATATCGACCGAACGGACAACAGGAAGTGTTTTGCTGAGCATCAGGATTCTCTCAAGGTAATCTTCAGCTGATTCATGTGGATGCATAATTCACCTCGCGTTCTTGAATTAGTTTCATATAACTATATCACAAAATGTTCAGACTTTAAAGGGGTAGAATGCCTTGTGCTAAGTTTTGCCACATTCTATAATGAATACATAGTTATTAAAGGAGGTCCTGCATGATGGATGATATTAAAGTGCTTGTTGTTGACGATGAAAGCAGAATGAGAAAGCTTGTGCACGACTTTTTAAAAAGAAACGGATACAATGTGATTGAAGCTTCTGATGGAGAAGAAGCTCTTGAGAAGTTTTATGCCGATAAAGATATTTCCCTTGTGATTCTCGATGTTATGATGCCTAAGATGGATGGCTATGAAGCATGTCGTGAAATCAGAAAGACTTCTAAGGTCCCTGTGATTATTCTGACGGCAAAGGGTGAGGAAGATGATGAACTGACCGGATTTGACTGTGGTGCAGATGAATATATTGCGAAACCATTTTCACCGAAAATCCTCTGTGCAAGGGTTGATGCGCTGGTTCGCAGAAGCTATCCTGACGCAGGCAAGAGCTCGGTGAATATCGGTGGTATTGAAATCGATGAAGCAGCTCATATCGTTCGAATCGATGGCGAAGAGATTGAGCTTTCGTTCAAGGAGTTCGAGCTTTTATCGTATTTTGTAGAAAACAAGGGGATTGCTCTGTCACGTGAGAAGATTCTGAATAATGTCTGGAATTATGACTATTTCGGTGATGCAAGAACTATTGACACGCATGTAAAGAAACTCAGAAAGAAGATGGGACCAAAGGGCGATTACATCCGCACGATCTGGGGTATGGGTTATAAGTTTGAGGTACCGGTAAATGAAGCGTGATGAAAATGTAAAGCTCAGGTATTCCATCCGTTTTCGCGTCATGTGTTTCTTTGCCGCATTGCTCTGTATGCTGCTCGTAATTATACTGGTGCTGAATACATTTGCTGCGGAACCGTTTTACATGAGCAAGAAGCGTTCAAATATGATGAACGCCTATGGGAGTATCAGCTCAGTATTGACCGATTATGTTGCCGGCAGTGTCACGAAGGATGAGATGACAAGTAAGATTGACTCCATCGTCAGTGTGGAATCGGTTGATGTACTGGTTGTCGATTCAAGCTGGATGGTACTGTATCACAACAGCCGCGATGACAAGGAAATGCTGATGCGTCTTCGTGCCGACATTTTTAATAATGATTTATACACTCCGGTGGACAAAACGGAGGAGAAAGACGGCAGCAGACAGTCGGCACCGGAAGGCGTTGAAAAGCCGGATACAAATGGTGCATTTTCCATGCGGGGCTCCGGTGTAACCGAGAATCGTGAAATCTTAGAGGAAAGCTCCGAATATACGCTTGCCAAGATTTATGACGAAAACAGGGCGGGTGAGTATTACGAACTTTGGGGCACCTGTGGTAATGGTACTTCTATGATTATTCGTGTTCCACTTGAAGCGATTCATGATAATGTTCAGATTACAAACCGTTTTATTAAGTTCGGTGGTCTTCTGGTACTGATTGGCGGTGGTATTTGTTCATTTATCTTCTCAGGATTCATTGCCAGACCGATTAAGAAACTCTGTGCACTCAGCCAGAGAATGTCCAGACTTGACTTTAATGCGAAATACGAAGGCAAGGATCAGGGCGAAATCGGGATGCTTGGAGAATCCATGAATGAAATGAGTAAGAGCCTGGAGTCTAATATTGCTCAGTTAAAGTCGGCGAATGCCGAACTGAAACGGGATATTGACCGCAAGGTTGCAATTGATGATATGCGTAAGGAGTTCTTATCCAATGTCTCCCATGAGCTGAAGACGCCAATCGCGCTGATTCAGGGTTATGCGGAAGGACTGAAGGATGGAATTACAGATGACCCGGAAAGCATGAATTATTACTGCGATGTTATTATTGATGAAGCGCAGAAGATGAATGCCATGGTTAAGAAGCTTCTGACGTTAAATCAGATTGAATTTGGCAATGAAGAGCTGGTGTTTGAGCGCTTCAGTCTGACAGAGCTTGTATCAAGTGTCGCTTCGGCCAATCAGCTGCGTGCGTCACAGAAAGGTATTACCCTGTCTTTTGAGCAGCCAAAGGATGCTTACGATGTATGGTGTGATGAGTACAAGATTGAAGAGGTCATCACAAATTATATCAGCAATGCAATCAACCACTGTACCGGTGTGAAAAAGATTCGAATTTGGATTACCGAAGAGGGCGAAAACTACCGCGTTCATGTATTTAATACAGGCAAGCCAATTCCGGATGAAGACCTTGATAAAATCTGGATTAAGTTTTATAAGGTCGATAAGGCCAGAACCCGTGAATATGGTGGTAATGGAATCGGCCTAAGTATTGTTAAGGCAATCCTTGATTCCTATGGTCGTGACTGTGGTGTGTTTAATCACGATGACGGCGTTGAGTTCTGGTTTGAACTTGACCGTACCAATAAGGGATGAAGCCTTTTTAGAGCTTTAAGAACAATCTGAGAATATATAATGCCCGGTTCTATCTAAGAATGGACCGGGCATTTTTAAGCATTTCTGATGAACAGCATCAGAAGGAAAGTACACGCTCTCTTGTGATGGCAGCAGCTTCGCTGTCGGTTAATTCGCGTGAGAAGGAGGCACGGTGAGACCGATTTGCTCCGCTTCCTGTGCATTTGTATTCAGCATATTGTACGGTTTCATGCGATTCCGGCTTGTTCCAGTCGAAGAAACCTTCCGGAATTAATTCGTCGTCAAGTTCACAGCGCAGGAGAACGCATTTTGCGTGGATTCTCCATGGACGACTTAAGTAAACGCTGCGCGGAGGGCAGTTACCTGTGAATTTACAGGATTCAAAGACATAACCAAACTCCTGTCCTTCGTAGGTTGAAGGTGCTGTGTAGTAGGCGTTGACCTCTTCGCCACGGTCAAGTGCAAAGAGTGTGCAATTTAAAAAGTAAGCGGCAGCAGAACCGAAGATAAAATCTACCTCGCCTTCGATGTAACAATCTTCATAGCACTGATGTACCTTGCGACGTGGTGCGTTTTCTGTAGGACCTGTAAATCCACCCTTTTCTTTTTCTGACAATGGAAGAGGACCGGTGAACAAGGTATCTTGGTGACCAAGCATGATGCAGTTTTTAAAGAGGATATCGTCGCCTTCAGCATAGACAGCAACTGCCTGTCCGACTTTTGTGCCAAACCCTGAGGAATTCTCAAATGTCAGGTTAAAGGCCTTAAAGTGGTTGGCATTTACAAAAAAAGTGTAGGAACGGAACGTGCCGCGCTTGAATCCATCCGGCATCATTTCAAGTGCATAATAGCCTTCTGTGATAATTGTATCAGTCGCATTTTCCCCGATTAAAGTGACATTTGGTTTTAAAATCTCAACTCGTTCTTTATAGGTGCCGCTGCTGATGAAAATCATTCCTCCGTCGGCAGGAAGTGCATTAATGGCATCCTGAATATTTGTGAAGTCGGCATTGCCGGATTTAGAAACTCTGAAAAACATAATTAGTACTCCTTAAGATGAATAGGTGTTACGCCCATTACAGTATAGACTTTATCAGGTTAATTGGCTATAATTGTTTCATCATTTAGGAGAATAATCATGGAAATACGGGAAGATGTACGAGATGTCGGTGTCTATCTGTACTTAAGAGAACAGGTTGGCTGGCGAGAACTTACAAGAGAACAGGCGCAGATGGCGCTCAATCATTCGGCGAAAATCTTCACCGTTTATGATGAGGAGAAGCCGATTGGTATGGGAAGAGTGGTGTCCGATATGGCGGTAGTCAGCTATATTCAGGATCTGATTGTCATTCCGGAATACCAGTCACTGCGAATCGGAAGTATGTTAATTGACCACATTATTGATTATGTCGAGTCTATCACAATTCCAGGAACCAGAATGATGTTAGATTTGATGTGCGCTAAGGGCCGTGAAGGCTTTTATAAAAAACATGGATTCATCGCAAGACCGAATGATGATCTCGGTCCTGGTATGATTCAGTATATACAGAAATAAAAAAGCTGGTACATGGTTAACTGGTGTTCTACTTGGGGGGTAGCATATCAGTTAACACGCACCAGCTTTTAGTTTTAAAAAATTACAGAAGAGTCTTTACGTACTCAGCAATTTTCTCATCCTTGCAGTTAGCAAAGAAGAGATCCTTAAACTTTTCACCTGCAACAGAACCCTTGACAAGATCCTGATCGAGGTTCTTTAAGATTTCAACGAGATCCTGGTTGTATGTAACCTTCTTCACTTCATCTAAAATCTTCTTGTTTCTCTGTTCTGGCTCACGTCTTTCCTTTGGATAGCCGCCACCTGGTTCATCGTCGAATAAACGGCCGAAGATGTACTGAAGATTTAAGTCACCGCCCCAGCCGAAGCCTTTAGCGAATGGAAGAGCGATAGCATTACCGTCGTTGATCTGCATGAATGTGTAAGCATCAAGCGGATCAGCAACATGACCGCAGATAACACCTGGGAAAGAGTTTAATGCAAGCATTGCACCTTCACCTGTACCGCAACCTGTAACTACGAAATCACATGCGCCTGAATTTAAAAGAATAGCAGCAAGGATACCGTTCTGAACGTATGTAAGCTGAGCCTTGTCATCTGCAGCGTACATGCCATAGTTATCTACTGTGTGTCCGTTCTCTGTGGCAATCTTATTTAAAGCATCATAGATAATGCCGTTCTTAGCTGCCTGAGAGTTCTCGTTAATTAAAGCAATTCTCATTGTTTAATCCCTCCTGAATTATTTAATGCCTTTCTATGGTAACATATAGGACAGTCAAATTTCAATCAAATAGAGGTTTAAACTTCGTGCAAACTACTATATAATAATCAGAAGATTTGTTAGAATAGGAGATTAAAATGGCAGATAATCATTTTGATGCGAAGGAAAAGGAAGCGGAATTCCTTGAAGCATTAAACAGCTTAAAAGAATATGCAACCGTAAACGGCTCCATTATCAAACCGGAAGATATTGAGAATTATTTTAAGGAATTCGAATTAACCGCCATGCAGCGCCAAATCATCGATGGCTACTTAATGGCAAATGAAATAAAGATTGAGGGTGTTGATTCAAGTGAAAACGCCTATGAAGACTTTGTCAGAGATTCCGAACGTGCAGCTTTAGAAGCAGAAGCGAAGGAAAATGGCGAAGAAGATGAGCTCTGGGCAGATGAGCAGAAAATTATTGATTTGTTCCTTGAAGATTTAAGCCGTGTAGAGCGCATGGATGAACAATCCGCATCCTATCAGCTCATGAGTATCGAGGAAAATGGAGACGAGGAAGCCACAGCCAATCTTATTCAGTATTTCCTTTACGATGTGGTCGAGTGGATTGAGCCTTTCCGCAATGCCGGATTATCGGCCGGAGACCTGATTCAGGAAGCAAGCCTCTGTCTTGTGAATTATCTTAACGAAAGATTATTCTTAAAGAACAGGGAATGGATTAAGAAGATTGAGTCCGGTAATAACACAGACCTTCGAAATACCCTTGGTGAGATTAAAGAGGATATTAAGCAGGAGACAATCGCAGCACTCAGAGCAGCTATGGATGAGCAGACCGATAACACCGATGTCGCAAGAAAGATTGCAAACAAAGTAAACCTCGTAAATGACTGTGTTCAGAAGTTATTTAAGGAGTATTCCAAAAAGCCTACTCCTGAGGAAGTTGCAGAGGAACTCAAGGTGGACACAGCCGTAGTTCTTCAGGCAGTTGTGCTTTCAGGAGAGCAGATTGAAAATCTTGATATGTCAACCTCAGCTGATTCTCTTGCGTCTAAGCAATCCCCGAAGTTACGCGGAATGCTTGGGAATATGCACCGTATTAAGGGTTGAAAAACCTGAACGTTTTCGTTATAATCAAGTTAGGAAAACACCTGGGGTGTTCGCCAGCTCACTATTTTTGATCCTACATGACATTTTCGGGATCCTTAAATCTCTATTTTGATGTCAGGCCTCAAGTCGTGGAAGGCAGAGATCTAGATGCGGGAACCCACCTAGCTTGGCTAGGAGTCAACACTGTGAGCAGCGGCACATCTGGGATATATTGTGAAAATTAAAGCTTCCGGCCATGTAAGGTCGGAAGCTTATTTTTATTTATTTCTTTCGAAGATAGAAGTTAACCTCTGCACCGAAATAGATAATCAGAAATGTTACGTAAAGCCAGAACAGGGCAAATACAAGGTTCGCAAGACTTCCGTACATAATTGGGAAGGTCGTGCTGGTATCTACCATGTGAGAATACAGATGCGAAAACAGCTGGAAGCCGATGGTTACAATGATAGCACCAGGTAGTTCCCTGTACAGTCTGGTTTTATGGTTTGGTACAGTCTTATAAATCACGCAGAACAGTAAAACCAGGATGATTGGAACGGTAAAGCGATGACTCAGAACGATATTGTTCAGGATTGCTGCAACATCCGGTGCGTAACGCGACAAAAGATTTACAACATGAGTGCCATAAACTTCAATAAACATCATCAAAAAGATGACGAACATAAAGATAAACGTATATACGGCAGACAACAGACGCTTTAAAATCCAGAGTTTTTCATTTTTCAGTTCGTAAATAATGTCAAATTCATGCATCAGTACCATAAAGGTCTGGGAGGCAGACCAGATGACAATAATGACGGTACTCGAAAACAGGCGGAAGGTGTTTGCATCATAAATCTCTGAAATAATGGAAATCAGAGGGGTGGAAACCTTCTCCGGCGACACATCCATCAGAAGTGAAATCAGTTCTTCCTCTCGGATTGGCAGTATATGAAGCAGATTGATAAAGATCAGCAGAAATGGGAACAGACTCATAATCAGAAAGAATGAGCTGGCTGCTGCCGAGGATACGATATCATCCTTAATAAGCTTGAAAAAGACATCTTTTGAGCGGTTACCAAATGCCTTTAGGCGATTCTTGTGTTGGTCTTTGTTCACGTTACATTCTCCTTTAACAAGTTTATCTTACAACAAAACCCCAAAAAACGAAAGCTTACATCTAACCTTGAAGTTTTCAGCCGTTTAGCATACAATATACTCTGAGTTTTTATGTAAAAAGGAACACGATATGGAGATTAATGTCAAGCTTCAGGCGTTTGAAGGTCCACTCGATCTGTTACTGCACCTGATTGAAAAGAATAAAGTAAATATCTACGATATCCCGATTTCAATGATTACGGATCAGTATCTGGAATATGTCGATAAGATGGATAAAACAGATCTTGACTATACATCGGAGTTCCTTATTATGGCTGCGACTCTTCTTGATATCAAATCCCGCATGCTTCTTCCAAAGGAGAAGAATGAAGTGGGAGAAGAGGAAGATCCAAGAGCAGGGCTCGTTGAACAGTTAATTGAATATAAGCTTTTCAAGCAGGTAGCTCAAAAGCTGAAGGAACAGAAGACGGATGCGGGAAGACTATTCTTTAAAAAAAGTACCGTTCCAAAGGAAGTGCTGAACTATCGTCCACCGGTAGACCCGTCTGCAATTGTCGGTGATACGACTCTTGCACAGCTCAATATGATCTTCCAGGATGTCATGCAAAGACAGGAAAGTAAGGTCGATCCGATTCGAAGCAAATTCGGAAAGATTAAAAGAGAACCGGTCAGCATGTCTGATCGCTGGGAACATGTCAGAAGTGTTTTAAAGAAACAGAAGTCTCTGCAGTTTCGGGAGCTTCTTCAGACAGCCGGTTCAAAGGAAGGCGTCGTTGTTACCTTCCTTGTCGTATTAGAGCTTATGAAGAACGGATTTCTTCATGCGGAACAGGTCGATACCTGTGGTGAGATTGAACTTTCTGTTTTAAAGGATCCGGATGAATTTACGATAGGAAATGAAGACGAATGAATATTGAAAATACAGAAGCAGCGATTGAAGCAGTGCTTTTTACAATGGGGCAGAGCGTACCGCTTGAGAAATTAAGTGCTGCTGTTGGTCAGGATAAAGAAACTACAAGAAAAATCATCAGTAATCTCTGCACAAAATATGATGATGAAAACCGCGGAATCCAGATTATTGAGCTGGACGGCTCATATCAGATGACAACAAAGCCGGAGTATTATGATGTGCTGATTGCAGTTGCAAGTCAGCCACGTAAGTATGTCTTAACCGATGTACTGCTTGAAACTCTCAGTATTGTTGCCTACAAGCAGCCGATTACCCGTGCTGAAATTGAGAAGATTCGTGGTGTTTCCTGCGAACATGCGGTTAATAAGCTGATTGAGTACAGTCTGATTGAAGAAGTCGGCAGAATGGATGCTCCTGGACGTCCTATTCTCTTTGGAACGACAGAAGAGTTCTTAAGAGCATTTGGCGTAACCTCACTTAAGGAACTTCCTGCAATCTCTGATGAGATGATTGCGAAGTTCAAAGAAGAGGCAGAGCTTGAAATTTCAAAGGACGATGATGAAATTGAAGGACAGATGACACTCGACATCTGAAGAATAAAAGAAAGAAGGCTAATATTATGGACAGACCGAACGCCTGGAAATCCTACACAAGTGAAGATTACAAGAATGTATTTGATTTTGCAGAAGGATATCGCCAGTTTATTTCAAAATTTAAGACAGAACGCGAAGTGACCGAAGCTTCCATCCGTTTTGTCAAGAAAAATGGATATATGGATCTTGCAGATGTCATCAGAGACAACATTCCGCTTAAAGCCGGTGATAAGGTTTTCGCGGCAAATATGAAGAAGTCCCTCGCACTTTTTAACATTGGTACCGAGCCAATCGAGAACGGTATGAATATCTTAGGCGCTCACATCGACAGCCCAAGACTTGATATCAAGCAGAATCCACTGTATGAAGATACGGAACTGACCTTCCTGGATACCCATTATTACGGTGGAATCAAGAAGTATCAGTGGGTGACAAGAGCAATGGCTCTGCACGGCGTTGTGGCATTAAAGGATGGCCGCGTTGTGCCATTTACCATTGGAGAAGATGCGAATGACCCTGTTGTCGGTATTTCAGATCTGTTAATTCATCTTGCAGCTGAGCAGATGAAGAAGGTGGGAACGAAGGTAGTTGAAGGCGAAGATTTAAATATTCTGGTTGGCAGCATGCCGTTTCCTGCTGATTCTAAGGATGTGAAGGACGAGAAGGAACTCGTTAAGAAAAATATTTTAAATATATTAAAGGATCAGTATGAAATCGACGAAGAGGATTTCCTCTCCGCTGAAATTGAGTGTGTTCCTGCAGGTCCCGCAAGGGATTACGGCCTTGACCGCAGCATGATTTTAGGCTATGGCCATGATGATAAGGTCTGCGCTTATCCATCCTTAATTGCGCAGGTTCGCGTAACCAATCCGACTAGAACTGCAGTGACTCTGCTCGTTGACAAGGAAGAAATCGGCTCGGTCGGTGCTACCGGCATGCATTCAAGATTCTTTGAGAATGCAGTTGCAGAAGTGTTAAACGCAGCCGGTCAGTATTCTGACCTCGCATTAAGAAGAGCACTTGCTAATTCGAAAATGCTCTCTTCTGATGTTTCAGCAGCTTACGACCCTAATTATTCATCCGTCAGCGATAAGAATAATTCAGCATTCTTCGGGCGCGGCGTTGTATTTAACAAGTACACAGGTGCACGTGGAAAGTCAGGAAGTAACGATGCGAACGCAGAGTTCTTTGCCGAAATCAGAAGAATCTGTGACGACAATCATGTATTCTTCCAGACAGCAGAGCTTGGTAAGGTCGATGCAGGTGGCGGCGGCACAATCGCTTATATTATGGCCAATTACGGCATGAATGTCATCGATTCCGGCGTGGCCGTGCAGAATATGCACGCACCGGAAGAGGTCATTTCAAAGGCCGATCTTTATGAGGCCTTAAAGTGCTACGAAGCATTCTTAAAAGAGGCGTAAGCGGCTGTGTTTGATGTCTGGCTGAAAGGCATCGTGAGAGAAAGAGGTTAAATATGAAATGGAATCGCTATACCATTCAGACAATCTCAGATGCGGTTGATTTAATCAGCGCTGAGCTTTCTGAAATCGGAATCCAGGGAATTGAAATTATAGATAACAAGCCAATCACACAGGAAGAAGCCGGCGCGATGTTTATTGATTCTTCGCTTGAAGGAAGCGCTGATTTACTTCCAAAGACGGAACCGGACGATGGTACAGCTCAGGTAAATTTCTATCTTGAGCCTGAGGAAGATCAGGAGAAGATTTTAGAAGAAGTAGAAGAGGTCTTAAAGGAGCTTGCTTCCTTTACGGATATCGGAGAAGGAACGATCCGCGCTTCAGAAACAGAAGACAAGGACTGGATTAATAACTGGAAGAAGTACTGGCATACATTTACCATCGGAACATTAGTAATTAAACCAACCTGGGAAGAAGTACCGGAACAGTACAAGGGACAGCCGGTCCTTTCCATTGATCCGGGAACGGCATTTGGTACGGGATCTCATGAGACAACCAGACTTGTCATTCGTGAACTTCAAAACCGCATCAAGGGCGGCGAAGAAGTGCTTGATGTCGGTACCGGAAGCGGAATTCTTTCCATTGTTGCATTAAAATACGGTGCTAAGCATGCACTTGGTACGGATCTTGATCCGAATGCAATTATTGCAACCGATGAGAATGCAGAACAGAACGAAATTGATAAGTCTCAGTTAGACGTTATCTTAGGTGATATCGTTACGGATGAGAGGATTCAGGAAGAAGTTGGATTTGAAAAATATGACATTGTCTGTGCCAACATCCTTCATGATGTATTAATCCCTCTGTCCGGCGAGATTACAAAGCATATGAAGCCGGGAGCGTTCTACATTACATCCGGCATCATTAATACACGTGAAAATCAGGTGAAGGAAGCGATTGAAGCAAATCCGGAGCTTGAAATTCTCTCGATTAACCATGATGGCGAATGGGTGAACATTACAGCCAGAAAGAAGGCTTAAATGTATCATTTCTTTGCCGAACATAAGAATGTTTTTGATGATCACATTGTCATTGGCGGTTCTGATTTTAATCATATTCACAACGTGCTTCGTATGAAGGCTGGCGAAAAGGTGATGATTTCAACCGGTGACAATATTGATTACAGCTGTGAACTTGCACAATACAAAGAAGATACCTGCTGTTTTAAGATTTTAAAGCAGAATGAGAAGACAAACGAGCTTCCTGTCAGGGTAACCCTCTATCAGGGGCTCCCTAAGGGAGAGAAGATGGAGCTTCTGATTCAGAAGTGCATTGAACTTGGTGTGACAGAAATTGTTCCCGTATCGATGAAGCGCTGTATTATGAAGCTGGATACGAAGAAAGCTGACAGGAAAATTGAGCGTTGGAATACAATTGCTGAATCTGCGGCCAAGCAGAGTAAGAGAAGTATCATCCCGGAGGTTAAGCCGGTAATGAGTTACAAGCTCGCTGTAGAACGGGCTAAGGAAGACGGTCTGATTTTTGTTCCGTATGAATGTGCGGACGGAATGCAAAAGACGCGTGAACTTCTCGGATCTTTAAAAAAAGGAACTCATATCAGCTTTTTTATCGGTCCGGAAGGTGGATTCGATCTGGATGAACTCGAGTACGCCAAAGAAGCAGGGGCTGAAATTATTACCCTTGGCAGACGTATCTTAAGAACCGAGACCGCAGGACTTATGCTGATGAGCGTTCTGACCTACCTCTACGAGGAGTAAATTGTGATTCAGTGTACGTAAGATTTTAAGGATTCATGAAGAATCAGGAAGTAAGGATTATGGAGTGTTATTTAGATAATTCTGCGACTACCAAAGTTGCAGATGAAGTAATTGATATGGTTGTGCGCTGTATGCGAGAGGATTATGGTAATCCATCAAGTAAGCACAACAAGGGATTTGAAGCTGAGAAGCTCGTGAACGAGGCGAAGGCCATCATTGCGAAATCCTTAAAATGTGAACCAAAGGAAGTTCTCTTTACTTCCGGCGGAACCGAGTCCAATAATATGGCAATTATCGGTACGGCTCTTGCAAACAGCCGTCGCGGCAAGCATATACTTGTCAGCAGCGTAGAGCATTCTTCCGTCAAGGAGCCGATGAATTATCTTGAGAGCCTTGGATATAAAATCACCTGGCTTAAGGTTGATCACAACGGTCTTGTTGATCTTGAGGATTTAAAGGCGAATTTAGATGATGAAACCATCCTTGTTTCCTGCATGCATATCAATAATGAAATGGGTGCCATCGAACCGGTGAAGGAAATTGGTGAAATCGTTAAAGCTTATAACAGTGCTATCGTCTATCATGTCGATGCGATTCAGTCCTATGGCAAGTTAAAGATTGTTCCGAAGGAGTTTAAGGCAGATCTTCTTTCGGTTTCCGGTCATAAGATTCATGGACCGAAGGGAACAGGCTTCCTCTACATCAAGGATAGGACAAAGATTCAGCCGATTATCTACGGAGGCGGTCAGCAGAAAGGAATGCGTTCCGGCACGGAAAATGTTCCCGGATGCGCAGGTCTTGGTGTTGCTGTTTCTTTAATTTACAATAAAGACTTTTCCGAAAAGCAGGACAGACTGTATGCTTTAAAAGAGCATTTTATCCAGGCAGTTTCAGAGCTTCCCGACGTGCAGGTCAATGGCCTGACCACAAGAGAGTCCGCACCACACATCATCAGCGTATCATTTGCCGATGTAAGAGCGGAAGTTCTTCTACATGCGTTAGAAGAAAAGGGCATCTATGTTTCCTCAGGCTCTGCATGCTCATCAAACCATCCGGGCTTAAGCACGACGCTTCAAGCAATTGGTCTTGATCCGAAGCTGTTAGATTCTACGCTTCGATTCAGTCTGAATTTTGAAACGACAGAAGAAGAGCTTGATTACACCGTAGAAGCCTTAAAGGAACTGCTGCCTGTCTTAAGAAGATTTACAAGAAAATAAGAATTTGAATTCTGAAGGAGATATTATGAAATATCAGGCATTTTTAATTAAATACGGCGAAATCGGCGTTAAGGGCAAGAACCGCTATGTGTTCGAGGATGCGCTCGTTCGTCAGATTCGCAGAAGCTTATCCCGTGTGGAGGGCTCTTTTAATGTTACAAAGGAGAGCGGCAGAATCTATGCATATGCGCTTTCTGACTATGATTACGATGAAGTTGTTGAGGCATTGACGCATGTATTCGGTATTATCGGCATCTGTCCTGTTGTTGTAACGGAAGATACAGGCTTTGAAAACCTTGCAAAGGACGTTATCAGCTTCCTTAAGGAAACTCATGGAGAAAAACCATATACATTTAAGGTTAATGCACGTCGTGGCAGAAAGAACTATCCGATGAATTCCATGGAAATCAATCAGGAGATGGGATACCAGGTTTTAACAGCCCTTCCTTACACTTCTGTTGACGTTCATAAGCCGGACGTACTGCTTCAGATTGAAATCAGAAATAAGATTTATATCTATTCAAAGGAAATCAAGGGCCTTGGCGGTATGCCTACAGGTACGGCAGGAAAGGCAATGCTTTTACTTTCCGGCGGTATTGATTCTCCGGTTGCAGGTTACATGATTGGTAAGAGAGGCGTTGAGATTGAAGCAACTTACTTCCATGCACCTCCATACACATCTGAGAGAGCAAAGCAGAAGGTTGTTGATCTTGCGAAGGAAGTTGCGAAGTTTACAGGACCGATTAAGTTAAACGTTGTTAACTTCACAGAGATTCAGCTTGCCATCTATGAGAAGTGCCCACATGATGAGCTGACAATCATCATGCGTCGCTACATGATGAGAATTGCTGAAAACCTTGCTAAGAAGAGCAAGTGCCTCGGATTGATTACAGGCGAGTCTATCGGACAGGTAGCTTCCCAGACCATGCATTCCTTAAACTGCACAAACGCAGTCTGCACGCTTCCTGTATACCGTCCGGTTATTGGATTTGACAAGCAGGATATCATCGATATTTCTCAGAATATCGGTACATTTGATACAAGTATTGAGCCATATGAGGACTGCTGCACAATCTTCGTTGCAAAGCATCCTGTTACAAAGCCATTACTTCATGTCATTGAAAATGATGAGCATCACCTTGATGATGTCATCGACGAGATGATGGAGAGAGCATTGAGCACAGTAGAAGTGATTGTATGTGAATAAAAAGCAGGAGCCTTAAAAAGCTCCTGCCTTGCAGGGACATGAAAAAAGCCACCGGCCTTCCGGTCGGTGGCTAAAAATTAAGTTGTTTCGGATTAAGCTACGATGTATTTATTCAGTACCTGTAAGATTGTATCTACATCGGAATCTGCATGGATGTTCAGGTCAATTGGCTTGCTTAAGTCAAGAGAGAAGATACCCATGATTGATTTTGCATCGATAACATATCTGCCGGAAACGAGGTCAAAATCTACATCAAACTTTGTGATATCGTTTACGAAATCCTTAACCTTATCAATAGAATCTAATGAAATCTTAACTGTTTTCATGATTTACCTCCTGCGTACGTGCGTTCATTACTACATTTATAGTATCTTTTTGTCAGATAATTGTCAATTAAATTTGTAAGAAACGAGGAAATGTTTTGAAAAAAGCAAGTATTCACAATTTAGGCTGTAAAGTTAACGCTTATGAAGCCGAATCCATGGAACAGAGCCTGATTAAGGCCGGATATGAAATCGTTCCATTTGCCGATGACACAAAAGCCGATGTTGTGATTATCAATACCTGTAGTGTTACGAACATTGCAGATCATAAGTCCCGGCAAATGCTTCATAAGGCCAAGAAGCTGAATCCGGATGCCATTGTCATTGCCGCAGGCTGCTATGTGCAGGGTGCCGCTGACGAAATAAAAAAGGATCCGGCCATTGATATCATTCTTGGAAACAACAAAAAAAACGATCTGGTCAAGGTGATTGCAGAGTTTGAGGCTCAAAGAAACGGTGAGGCTGCCCCTGACGAAGCGATGACGGATCTTATTGATATCAATCATGATTCTGTCTATGAAGAAATGAAGGTAGAGTCTGTACATGAGCATACCAGAGCCTATATTAAGGTTCAGGATGGTTGCAATCAGTTCTGTACCTACTGCATTATTCCGTATGTCAGAGGAAGAATCCGCTCCAGAAAAGAAGAGGATGTCATTGATGAAATTACAGGTCTTGTAAGCAAGGGCTATAAGGAATTTGTCCTTACAGGAATTCATCTGGCTTCGTTTGGCCGGGATCAGAAGGACAGCGATGCGACTCTTTTGTCTTTGATTGTAAAGGTATCCGAAATTCCAGGTGTTGAAAGAATTCGTCTCGGTTCGTTAGAGCCCAACGTAATCACTGAGGAATTTGCGAAAACCACTTCTGCATTGAATAACTTCTGTCCGCATTTTCATCTTGCACTCCAGGCAGGATCCGATTCTGTTCTTCACAAGATGAACCGTCATTATACAACCGAAGATTATATGAACGGTGTGAACATGCTTCGTAAGTATTTCAATGACCCTGCCATCACAACTGATATCATCGTTGGTTTTCCTCAGGAATCCGAAGAAGAGTTTAACAGTACCGTTGAATTTGTAAAGCAGGTGGATTTCTACGAGTGCCATATTTTCAAGTATTCCAAGAGAAAGGGCACCATTGCTGAGTCTATGGAAGGTCAGATTGAAGAGGCAGAAAAGACCAGAAGAAGCTCGGTTCTTTTAAATCTTACAAAGGGACAGGCCGAAAAGTACCGTAAAGCATATATCGGCTCTGAAACCGATGTTTTATTGGAGGAGCCTGTGAAGGTCGGTGACACCATGTATATGACCGGATTCACGATGAATTACATGAAGGTGCTTGTACCTGCTGCCGATTTGATTGTTAAATATGCACAGATTGACCCGGACAAGCTTGCAGGCCAGATTGTACATGTAACATTAACCGGTGAATCTGAAGACGGTAAGGCTCTGGTTTCAGAACTTGCCTGAATTACAGAATTTAAGGAGATTGTTATGGACAGATTACAACAGTATGTTCAGGATTTCAAGGAGTCCGATCTGGTTCTTGTCTGCATCGGAGAGCTCATGCCGTCCTGTGATAAAGAGGGGCGCTTAAAGTCGCTTATGAACGAGCTTTCAGGTAAGCTTAAGACAAAGGCATATTTTGTGTTAAATACCTCAGATACAGACCTTTCTGATACAGATATTAAGTCTACCCATCTTGTTCAGACGAGTTTTCTTGATGAGCAGCGCTGGACGGCCTATAATACCTGGCTTGCAGCCTGCCTGAAGATGAAGATGACCATCCTCGAACTTGGCGAAGGATTCTCAAAGCCGAATATTGCACGGTGGCCTTTTGAGCGACTGACCTTTGTCAGTGAGAAAACCAGACTATACCGGGTGAACGAAGCATTTCCAGAGCTTCCAAAGGAACTTAGTGAAGCAAAAGCGGTATCTGTGAAACAAAATCCTGTGGAATTTCTCGCAGAGGTTTGCAAATATCTGTAACAACTTCTTTTTTCTTTCGATTTTTAAAAAATCGAATAATTTGATGCGTTACTGCACGAAAGTGTGCTAAACTATTGGAAAATGCTTAAAAAGGCGGTATTTTATGATAGCCATTATCGATTATGATGCAGGAAATATTAAAAGTGTTGAGAAGGCGTTCCTGTCTTTAGGTCAGGAGGTTGTTTTAACCCGTGATCCTGAAATTTTAAAGCAGGCTGATCGTGTGGTTTTACCTGGAGTTGGTAACTTTAAGGATGCCATGGAGAAGCTTGAAAGCTTTCATCTTGTTGAACCAATTAAAGAAGTAGTGGCTTCCGGTAAGCCATTCCTTGGAATCTGTCTCGGACTTCAGCTCCTCTTTGAAGGAAGTGACGAAGCACCGGGGGTAAAGGGACTGGGAATTTTACCGGGTGTCGTTAAGAAGTTCCCTGAAACTGTCGGGGTTAAGATTCCACATATGGGATGGAATAATATCACAGCAAGTCCGAATGCAAGACTGTTTAAGAACCTTTCGGATGAGCCTTATGTTTATTTTGTTCATTCCTATTATCTTGAGGCGGCAAACCGCGATGATGTTGCTGCAACCTGCAATTATATCCTTGATTTTGATGCATCCGTAGAACATGACAATGTATTTGCATGTCAGTTCCATCCGGAGAAGAGCTCGACTACAGGATTGAAGATTTTAAAGAACTTTACGGAAATTTAAGTGTTTGGGAGAACGGATATGCATACAAAGAGAATTATTCCCTGCCTTGATTGTAAGGATGGAAGAGTCGTTAAGGGAACCAGCTTCGTTAATTTAAGAGATGCAGGCGACCCTGTTGAAGTTGCCATCGAATATGATAAGAACGGCGCGGATGAGCTCGTGTTCTTAGATATCACAGCAACTTCTGATAAGAGAAATACAACCGTTGATCTTGTAAGAAAGGTTGCGGAGAAGGTATTTATTCCGTTCACTGTTGGTGGCGGAATTCGTACAGTAGACGATTTTAAGATGCTCTTAAGAGAGGGCGCTGATAAAATCAGCATTAATTCCTCTGCAATTCACAATCCTCAGCTGATTACCGACGCTGCATTAAAGTTTGGTTCTCAGTGCGTGGTTGTTGCCATTGATGCTAAGAGGATCGGAGAAAATCAGTGGACGGTTTATACGGCAGGTGGTCGTGTGGATGAACATCTTGACGCCGTAGAATGGGCAAAGGAAGCTGAGCGCCGTGGAGCGGGAGAAATCCTGTTAACTTCCATGGATTGCGACGGGCAGAAGGCCGGATACGACATTGCACTTACCCATGCCATTGCCGATTCAGTGAATATCCCGGTAATCGCTTCAGGCGGTGCAGGAAATATGGAACATTTCAGAGACGCTTTTAAGGAAGGTCATGCAGATGCTGCACTTGCTGCATCTTTGTTCCACTATAAGGAACTTGAAATTAGTGATTTAAAGGACTATCTTGCGAAGGAAGGAATTCCTGTAAGAAGATAAAGAAAAAATATGCCACCTATAGAAAATGACTGGCTTGCTCCTTTAACGGAGGAGTTTCACAAGCCGTATTACAAAAAACTGTTTGATACAGTCATAAAAGAATATAATTCAGGACAGGCAGTTTATCCGCCTGCCGACGATATCTTTAACGCCTTCCATTTCACGCCTTTATCAAAAGTGAAGGTCGTGATTTTAGGTCAGGATCCGTATCATGAACCGAATCAGGCGCACGGTCTGAGCTTTTCTGTTAAGCCCGGTGTGAAAATTCCGCCGTCGCTTGTAAATATTTATAAAGAACTGCAGGATGACTTAGGACTTAAGATTCCAAATAACGGATTCTTAAAGAAATGGGCAGATCAGGGCGTAATGCTTCTTAATACGGTTCTTACCGTAAGAGCGCATGAGGCCAATTCGCATAAAAACATTGGCTGGGAAGAATTTACCGATGCGGCGATTCGCATCTTAAATCAGGAGAATCATCCGATCGTATTTATGCTCTGGGGCGCTCCGGCCGGGAAGAAGAAGGCGATGCTTAATAACCCGAATCATCTGATTTTAACGGCTCCACATCCAAGTCCGCTGTCTGCATACCGTGGATTCTTCGGATGCAAACACTTCTCAAAGGCAAATGAATTTCTGATTGCCCATGGTGAAACGCCGATTGACTGGCAGATAGAAGATATCTGAAGCTGTGTTAAAAAATGTGAAGTAAATACAAGACCCTGGCTCATGCGTATCGGCATGGCCGGGGTCTTTTGCTGCAAACTGATTTTTAATGGTGTCCCACGATTAGATTAGTTTTTGTGACGTTTTGTTGATTTTTTTAATACAAAGAGAATGATGACAAGGATGAGTACTGGAAGTCCGCCGGTGATGAGTACGTTAATGATGGTCGAGAAAAGTGGCGTATTCAGCAGATTTTCCTTTACTTCTTCAAAGCGAACGTTGTTTAAAATCCCTTCCATTCGTGTCTGAAGTGTCTCGTCGATTTCCTTTTCATTTGACTGAATGCTGAAGAGGATGGCGTGAGAGCGGCGGATGGTGTAGTAGTTCTTTACATAAACTGTAACACCTTTATCGTTGGTGCTCTTCATATCTGTAACAAAGAAGCGGTCGCCGGCGTTTGTCTTATATTCGCTGAAATCCAGAACTTCCTGTGTTTCCTTTGAGGATTCAAGTGTTGTTTTTGTCTGCTCCTGATACTGAGTGAACATGTCCGAAAGGTCTGAGTCAGACATGGTGTTCATGTCGGTGACATTTGCCGGGGCGGTACGTTCGGATACCAGAATTTCGTAATTCACCTTATCATCGTTGGTTGGAACTGCCTCAAGGTAAGTTCTTGTTCGTAACATCTGCGCAGTGAGCGCTTCAACGTCTTCTACCTGAATCAGATCAAGATATGGATCGTTCGCGGAGGAACTTCTTGTGAATCCGTGCATATCTTCCGGAAGTGTAACGACGGTGTCGATATCTGCTAATTTATATACGTGAGAATTATCTTCGGCAGCAAAGGTGCCAGTCAGTGTTAAAAAAGAAATCGCAACTGCACCGGAAAGTGCGAAGAATGCTTTTCTGAAATTTTTAAGATGCATGTCAAAACTCCTTTCAATTCTGCTTAATTCCTGCATTTTTGTGGTGCTATGGTATCACAATCCTTTACAAATTGCAATTTAACTGTTAACATAATTTAGATATTGAATTGCTTAGTAAAAGGGATAGTGCAGCGCATTTTTCCGTTTACTTACATTTTATAGAAAAAGAGGTAGTTTATGAGCAGACCAATCGTCGCAATTGTGGGACGTCCAAACGTAGGAAAGTCGACTCTTTTCAACAATCTTGCCGGAGAGCAGATTTCTATCGTTAAGGATACTCCTGGCATTACACGTGACCGAATCTATGTTGACGTTGACTGGATCGGTAAGGCATTTACCCTGGTAGATACCGGTGGTATCGAGCCGAATTCCAATGATATTATTCTTTCTCAGATGAGAGAGCAGGCACAGATTGCTATTGATACGGCTGATGTCATCATCTTTATGACGGATGTTAAGCAGGGGGCAACTGATGCGGATGACAAGGTTGCTGACATGCTTCGTCGTTCTAAGAAGCCGGTAATCCTTGCTGTTAACAAGGTTGATAATTTCGCAAAGCAGGAGATGGACGTTTACGAGTTCTATAATCTTGGAATTGGTGACCCTGTTCCGATTTCGGCAGCATCAAAGCTTGGCTTTGGTGAGCTGTTAGATGACGTTGTTGCGAAGTTCCCTGATAATAATGGAGATGATGAGGAGGATGACACTCCTAAGGTTGCCATTGTAGGTAAGCCAAACGTTGGTAAGTCTTCCATCATTAACCGTCTTCTCGGAACAAACCGTCTGATTGTTTCAAATATTGCCGGTACTACAAGAGATGCCGTTGATACGAGAGTAACTCATAACGGTCAGGATTATATCTTTATTGATACTGCCGGTCTTCGCCGTCAGAACAAAATCAAGGATGAGCTTGAGCGTTACATGATTATCCGTACTGTTGCGGCTGTTGAACGTGCTGATGTCGTCATTATTGTTATTGATGCGACTGAGGGCGTAACAGAACAGGACGCAAAGATTGCCGGTATCGCACATGATCGCGGCAAGGGTATTATTGTTGCCGTAAATAAGTGGGATGCTGTTCCGGATAAGAATGACAAGACCATTTATGAGTACACCAGAAAGGTTCGTGATACACTGTCCTTCATGAGCTATGCAGAGGTCATCTTCATTTCTGCCCTTTCGGGACAGCGTCTTGAAAAACTTTATGACATGGTAGATGTGGTAATTCAGAACCAGACACTTCGTATTCCTACCGGCGTCTTAAATGAGATTCTGACTGATGCTACAGCCATGAAGCAGCCACCTTCGGACAAGGGTGTTCGTTTACGTATCTATTACATGACTCAGGTTGCCGTAAAACCGCCAACCTTCGTAATGTTCGTAAATGATAAGGCTCTCACGCATTTCTCCTATACGAGATACATTGAGAACCGTATTCGTGATGCATTCGGTTTCAGAGGAACCGCCATCCACTTCATTAACAGAGAGAGAAAAGAGAATTAAATATGCTTAGAGTAATCTGTCTTTTACTTGGATATCTGATGGGAAGTATTGTTCAGAGCGGATTCTGGATCTGCAAGTTCCATCATATTGATATTCGTCAGTATGGTAGCGGAAATGCCGGGACAACAAATGTAATCCGTACAATGGGTAAGAAAGTTGGTTATCTCACTTATATTTTTGATGCCGGTAAGTGCATTGTAACAGCCTTGATTATTGTTTTATTGTTTGGAAACAATCATGCACCGGCTGAACCTGAAATACTTCTGGTTCTCTGGGGCGCATTAGGCTGCGTACTTGGTCATAACTTCCCGTTCTACCTTGGATTTAAGGGCGGTAAGGGAATTGCTGCTTCAACGGGACTCATTCTGTCCTTTATGATTGTTGATATTCATTACTGGTATTTCACAGTAATTGGTTTCATTATCTTCATGACAACCATGTATGTCTCAAGATACGTATCTTTAGCGTCTCTTGTCCTTATGACAACACTGACGTTAGAGTTCATAATCACGGCCTTCTTTGGAAGAATCAATGCAACAGGAGCTGCCTTAATCGAGTGTAATCTCGTTATGTGTGCTCTGACAGCACTTGCTTTCTTCCAGCACAGGGCAAATATTGTGCGCC
Source organism: uncultured Lachnospiraceae bacterium (assembly GCA_902781505.1). GTDB lineage: Bacteria > Bacillota > Clostridia > Lachnospirales > Lachnospiraceae > UBA4285. Next base: position 49,062 of record CACZJL010000001.1, read on the forward strand.
TTATTTCCGGCACGGAAAATAAAATCGGACACCATGTAAAGGTTGAGGAAAACCTTGCGTCCGAGTCAGGGGAGAAGAATGAGTAAGGTAGGAATTTTAGGTTCCGGTTCCTTTGGTACGGCTCTTGCTGTACTTTTAGCAACTAAGGGGCATTCTGTTGTGATGTGGAGTGCACATCCTGCACATTTAAAAGAGCTTGAAGAGACGCGCGTAAACAGCAAATTACCGGGAATCAGACTGCCGGAAAATGTGACATTTTCCGAGTCTTTTGAATTCTTAAAGGACTGCGATGCCATTCTGTTAACGACAGCATCCGTCTATGTAAGAGAGACCGCTACGCGCATGAAGCCTTTCGTTTCGGATGGCGCTAAGATTATTATTGCTGCTAAGGGTATTGAGGATGCTTCACTTAAGATGCTTTACGAAGTGGTTGAGGAAGTGATTCCAACCTGTGAAGCAGTTGTTCTTTCAGGACCTTCTCATGCGGAAGAGGTTGGAAGACTCGTTCCTACAACCTGTGTTATCGCTACAGCAAAGAAGGATACGGCAGAATTCCTTCAGAATCTGTTTATGACAGATTCGTTCCGTGTTTACACGTCTCCGGACCGATTAGGCGTTAGTATTGGTGGCGCCTGCAAGAATGTTATTGCGCTCGCTGCCGGTGTTGCTGATGGTTTAGGATATGGTGATAATACAAAGGCTGCACTGATTACAAGAGGTATTGCAGAAATCGGACGCCTCGGACTTGCAATGGGGGCCGAACTCACTACATTTGCCGGGCTTTCCGGTATTGGAGACTTAATTGTTACCTGTGCTTCTGTCCATTCAAGAAACCGTAAGTGCGGTTATCTGATCGGACAGGGAAGAACAAAGGAAGAAGCTGTGAAAGAGGTTGGTGCGGTCGTAGAAGGTATTTACGCAGCGCATGCATGCCTCGAGTTAGCAAAGAGAGCCGGGGTTGAGATGCCTATCGTTACACAGGTCTGCCTGACCTTGTTTGAAGGCAAGAATCCGGCTGATGCTGTAAGAGACCTGATGATGAGAGAAGGAAAGGCGGAGGCCGGAACCCTCATCTGGAAGGAATCTTAATTGAAGGAGAATTTATGAGAGTTATTGCCGGAACAGCGCGCAGTATGCCGCTTAAGAGCTTAGATGGATTAGAGACGAGACCGACGCTTGATCGAATTAAGGAGACGGTTTTTAATATTCTGCAGAACGATATTCCGGGTTGCAGATTTTTAGATCTGTTCTCAGGAAGCGGTGCGATTGCCATTGAGGCATTGTCCCGTCATGCAAAGGAAGCAGTCCTTGTTGAACAGAACAAAAAGGCTTCTGCCGTTATCAAAGAAAATCTGAAATTTACGAAATTTACGGATAATTCCCGTGTAATGGAGATGGATTGTGTTTCTGCAATCAGAAGATTAGAGGGAACCGGAGTTTTCGACGTAATCTACATTGATGCACCTTACGGTCAGGGTCTTGAGGAGCCGGTACTTCGTGCTCTTTCTGAGTCTGACATTGCAGATGAAGATACAATAGTCGTAGTAGAAGAAGATTTAGACGAGAATCTTGATTTTGCTGAAAACTGTGGATTCTCAGTCACACGCTTTAAAAAATATAAAACAAATCAGCATATTTTCCTGAAGAAGAAAGGAAATTAATTTCATGATTAACGCAATTTATCCTGGAAGCTTTGATCCTGTGACGAATGGTCATTTAGATGTCATCAAAAGAAGTGCAGGTTTAGTCGACCGTTTAATCGTCGGAGTTCTGAACAACAACGCAAAAAGTCCGTTGTTTTCAGTAGATGAACGTGTTAAAATATTGCAGGAAGTAACAAAAGACCTTAAAAATGTAGAAGTAAAAAGCTTCTCAGGTCTGTTGGTAGATTTCGCAAAGGAGAATGACGTTCATGTCATCATCCGTGGCCTCCGTGCCGTTACCGATTTCGAGTATGAACTTGCGATGGCTCAGACAAATCGCGTAATTAATCCAGAGGTAGAAACATTCTTTATGGCAACCAGCTTAAAGTATGCATATCTTTCCTCAAGTACCGTAAAAGAAGTGGCTAAGTTTGGCGGCAAGTTAGATGATTTGGTTCCGCCATACGTCATTCCGCTGATCAGAGAAAAATACAAGAAATAAATCCAGGGGGTTTTATTATGAGCAGAATTGAACAGATTATCAGCGATATGGAAGCATATCTTGACAGTTGCAAGAAGGTTCCGTTAAGCAGCGATAAGATTATGGTTGAAAAGGATCAGATGTTGGATTTCTTAGAAGAGCTCCGTCTGAAAACCCCTGAAGAGATCAAGAAATATCAGAGAATTTTAGCAAACTCCGAAGCAATTATTAACGATGCAAAGAATCAGGCCAATGCTATCTTAAATGAGGCACAGGTTCAGACAGAAGAGCTTGTTAATGAACATGAAGTAATGCAGAGAGCAGTTGCACAGGCTGACAGCCTCGTAAACTCCGCTAATGAAAATGCGAAGCAGACCATTCTTACTGCAGAAGCTGATGCCGACAACATCCGCATGGGTGCTTTAGGCTACACAGATGATATGCTTGAAAAGCTTCAGAGAATTATCGAGCATGCAATCCGTGAAAATCAGGATAAGTATGAATCCACAATGACTTCCCTTCAGAATGTTCTGAACGTCGTTGAAACAAACAGAAATGAGCTTGCTTCTACAGGAAATGAAGAAGTAGGAGAAGCTGCTGCCGAGCCGGAAGAAACGGCTGAAACAGAAAGTGCAGCTCCAGAAGAAGCACCAGTACCTGAAGAGAACGTTGCTGACTGAAATGTGTGAAAGGTTTAAGCATAAGAGTAAGGACGACCTGCTCTTATGCTTTTTTAATTATGAATTTACCGGAAAAGTATTTAGAAAACATGAGAGAGCTTTTAGGAGATGAGTTTGACGCTTACCTTGAGAGCTTTGATGAACCTCGAGTTTATGGACTTCGCGTCAATACGAAAAAAATCAGTGTAGAAGATTTTTTAAAGATTTCTCCGTTTGATCTGACTCCAATTCCATGGATCAGCAATGGCTTCTATTACAGGGAAGAAAACAGACCTGCGAAGCATCCATATTATTATGCGGGACTTTACTATATTCAGGAGCCTTCTGCCATGACACCGGCAGAGATTCTTCCGATTGAAGAAGGAGACGTGGTTGCTGACCTCTGCGCTGCACCGGGTGGAAAGTCTACCGAGCTTGCAAGCAAACTGAACGGAAGCGGAATGCTTCTTTCCAATGATATTTCTGCAACACGTGCCAAGGCACTTCTTCGAAATCTTGAAGGCTTTGGTATTGGAAATATGACCATTACCTCTGAAGACCCGACTCATTTAAGAGAACAGTTTGGAGAGGTATTTGATAAGATTTTAGTCGATGCACCTTGTTCCGGTGAAGGAATGTTCCGTAAGGACAACAAACTGATTCGCGCCTGGGATGAGGAAAAGCCGGCATTTTTCGCAAATATTCAGAGGAGTATTATTGTGAATGCTGCCGATATGTTAAAACCAGGTGGTATGATGCTTTATTCCACGTGCACCTTTAATCATCTTGAAGATGAGGAATCCATTGAATTCCTGTTAAAGGAACGCCCTGAAATGTCACTGGTAAATATTGCAAATCCTTATAAAGGCTTTGCAACCGGATTTACAACGACTGAAGACGATAAAAGCTACCATCTTGAGCGTGCAGTTCGTATCTTCCCTCATAAGATGCGCGGAGAAGGCCATTTCCTGGCATTGCTTAAAAAGGACGGAGAGCGGTTCGCCTCCGGTACGGCAGTGAAGCCATCTGAAAAGCTTCCGGAGGAACTTACAGAGTTTTTAAAGGAACTAAAGATGCCTTTTGATCCGGAACGCATCACAATTCGCGATAGCAAGGTGTACCTGATGCCGGTGCATGCACTTTCCATGCATGGTCTTCGTATTCTTCGAAGTGGTCTGTTACTCGGTGAATTAAAGAAAAAGCGTTTTGAACCGAGCCAGGCGCTTGCCATGGCCCTGAAGTCATCGGATTATACAGCTGTCATTGATCTGCCGGTTTCCGATGTACGTGTTACAAAGTACTTAAAGGGTGAGACCTTAAATGTTGCTGATTTTAATGTACGTGATGGGTTCTGCCTCGTCTGTGTAGACGGCTTCCCTCTTGGCTGGGGTAAGAAGGGCAAGAGTAATCTGAAAAATAAGTATCTGCCTGGATGGCGTATGCAGTAAGGATTTTATGAAATTACGAATTGATAAGATTTGCTCTGATTACAATCTGGCGTCCAGAAAAGAAATCAGAGATTATGTTAAAAAGGGACGGATTCGTGTTGATGGCGAGGTCTTAAAAAGTTCCTCTGATAAGGTCGACCCGTTAACCAGCGTCATTACAGTTGACGGCGTGAAGCTCGAATATGAAGAGTATTCCTATTTTATGCTGAACAAGCCGGATGGTGTGTTATCAACTGCATTTGATAAGAAGCAAAGAACTGTTCTCAATCTATTAAGTAAACCACACCGGTCTGACCTCTTTCCGGTTGGAAGGCTTGATAAGGATACAACGGGGCTTCTTTTAATCAGCAACGACGGACCACTATCTCATGAACTGTTAAGTCCTAAAAAGCACGTGGACAAGGTCTATGAGGCACGTGTGAAAGGCAGGATACGTCCTGAGCTTAAGGAGGTATTTGCCAGGGGATTTCAGTACGACGAAGACCTCGTTTCCGACTCGGCAACTTTAGAGATTCTTTCTTACGATGAAATACAGGACCAGACGCTGATACACGTAACAATTCACGAAGGAAAATTTCATCAGATTAAGAAGATGTTTCTTGCGGTTGGCAGCGAAGTACTCAGCTTAAAGCGAGTCAGTTTTGGCCCTCTTAAGCTTGATGAATCGCTTAAGGAAGGGGAATATCGCTGTCTGACACAGGAAGAAATTAATTTGCTTAAAGAAGGACATGAAAATGCGTAAAGAAGCTGAAACCAAAATAAAAAGCCTTCAGAAGGGATCAAAAGGATATCTGGCAAAGAGAAAGAAACAGGCCGCAGTAATTGTCGCCTTTTTCGCCGTGCTGATTCTGGCACTGATTATTGTTGGAATTCTGTTAAACGGTTCGAATAAGAATCTGCTGACACTGATTGCAATCGTCCTTGTACTTCCAGGTGCGAAGTTTGCAGTTAACTTAATTGTAATCTCACCGCACAAGCCTGTAAGTGAGGAACTTTTCAAAGAGGTGGAGACGAATGCAAGATCTCTTACCAGGCTTTATGACAATGTCATCGGAACAACAGAGCGTCCTGTTGGCGCGCCTGCAATTGCGTATTGTGATAATGCGCTCTGCATCTACACCGATGAGGAAAAGACAAATGTGGACTTTCTGACCAAACAGGTCAAGAATTTCCTGCAGGGAGATTCCATTTTTATCAATGTGTCTGTTTATAACGATGAGAAGCAGTTTGTGAAGCGTATTGCGAATCTCAACAGCAATATAGAATCCTCAACGAAAAAGCCGATTGAAGGGCGTGATGAAAAAATTCGCGCATCTTTGGAGACGATGCTGATTTAATGAAGCAACAGACCTCAGTCGTTTTAATGCTTCAAAGAATTTGTGTAAATCTAGCGATGCAGAAAGAGAATTTATGAAAGAAATTCAGATTAACAGATTGTCAGAAGGACAGACTCTGATTAAGACGTTAAATAAAATCCTTCCGCTTGCCGGTAATACGTTTCTTTATAAGATGATGCGAAAGAAAAACATCACCTTAAATGGCAGAAAAGTTACCGGTAAGGAGCGACTTGTCGCAGGAGACTCGGTGAAGATATGGTTTTCTGATGAGACCTATTTAAAGTTTTCAGGCGAAGGCGCAAAGTCCGCAGAAGATTTAAGTAAAGTGCCGGTGTCCGGATCATTCAAAACTGATGCAGAGAATGCCAGACATATTGATGGAACGCGAATTCCGTCTGTCGTGTATGAGGATGAGGATATTTTAGTGTTTAACAAGCCGACCGGAATGCTGTCACAAAAGGCGGTTCCGACGGATTATTCAATAGTTGAGGCTCTGTCTGACTATCTGCTTTTAACAAAGAAACGTACTCCTGATGACTTCAGGCTATATAAGCCAGGTACGGCAAATCGGCTGGACAGGAACACAAGCGGTCTGATTGCGTGTGGTCTGACTGAGAGAGGAGCGCAGTACTTAAGTGAAGTAATCCGCGAGCGGTCGGCCGGCAAATATTATATTGCTCTTGTTTCCGGCAGGCTTGAAACGCGCAGACTTCTTAAAGGCTGGCTTTACAAAAATGAAGATACAAATGAGGTTCAGATTATTACAGAGGCTTCTCATCCGCTGGTACAGTCTTTAGAGGCAAAGGCTATTGAAACGGAGTATATTCCGGTTGCGATTAATGGCAGAGTCATTGGTAATGAGCAGGTCACTCTTTTAAAGATTCATCTGATTACCGGACGTTCCCATCAGATCAGAGCCCATTTGTCATCTGTCGGTCATCCGATTCTCGGAGATTATAAATACGGAATCAGGGCCGTAAATGAACGGGCTAAGAAGCTGTACAGAGTGAAAAGCCAGATGCTGCATGCAGAGCAGATGATTCTGCCGGAAAGAAAGGATTCTGACAGAACCTTTGAAGAAAGACGAATCACAGCTCCGATACCGGATGAATTTATTGCTGTTTTAAAAGGAGAAAACTTATGGGAACCTGGAATTCCAGAGGCCTTAGAGGATCTGCACTAGAAGAACTGATCAATCTGTCAAATGAACAATATTTAAGAAGCGGGCTTGCTTTGATTCAGAAGATTCCAACGCCGATTAAACCGATTAATATCGACAAGGCAACGAGGCATATCACCCTCGCTTACTTTGATCAGAAAAGTACGGTTGATTACATCGGAGCAGTGCAGGGAATTCCTGTATGCTTTGACGCGAAGGAAAGCGCATCTGACACTTATGCACTTGACAATATTCATCCGCATCAGGTTGAATTCATGCAGCAATTTGAAAAACAGAACGGAATATCCTTTATCGTTCTGTATTTCACGAATCGCGATGAATGTTATTACGTACCATTAAGAGATATCGAGAAGTTTTTTGAACGGGCGAACAAAGGAGGACGTAAATCTTTTACCTATGAAGAAGTCGATAAGAGTTTCAGGATTCCAATGGGCGGCACGGTGCCAGTTCACTATCTTGATTCACTTCAGACCGACCTTACCATAAGGGATGAAGGTTGACAGGTTCGCATTTGCCAATTATAATTTGTGTACTGTATTATGGTAACACGCTAAAGTGTGTCCCGTAATTTAAGCTATTTGGAGGCTTTTTATGAAGAAAGATCTTTTGCATACACCGGAAGGTGTCCGCGACATTTATGACCGCGAGTGTGCGGAAAAGGAAGTATTAGAGGCTCGTTTAAAGGACGTCCTCCATTCCTACGGATATTCCGACATCCAGACACCGACCTTTGAATTTTTTGACGTTTTCAGTAAGGAGAAGGGCTCTGTTCCTGATACAGAGCTTTATAAGTTCTTTGACCGTTACGGACATACCCTTTGCCTCCGTCCTGATATGACACCATCCATTGCAAGAACGGCTGCCAAGTATTACGGCGACCGTCTGCTGCCTGTAAAGCTTTGTTATGATGGCAATACCTTCGTCAATGACAACAAGTACTACGCAGGGCGCTTAAAGGAGAATACAATGGTTGGCGCCGAGTTAATCGGTGATGATTCCTTAGCCGCTGACTTTGAGGCAATTCAGATGTCTGTGGACTGTATGAAGAATGCAGGCCTTACAGAGTTCCAGGTTGAAGTAGGTAATGTTGCCTTCTTTAACGGCCTGTTAAATGCGGCAGGAATTAAGGGCGATGATGCGCTTGATTTACTTGTGATGATTCAGGACAAGAACTTCTTAGGCGTTGAAGAGGTCCTTGATTCTTTGAATATCGATAAGAAAATCAGCCGTGTCTTAGAAGATCTTCCAAGACTCTTCGGTTCAGAAGAGGTATTAAAGGAAGCGCGCGAATTAACTGATATTCCGGAGTGCCTTGCAGCTCTTGACCGCCTGGAAGCATTAAATGAGCTTTTAAAGGCATCAGGATATGATGCAAACATCTCCTTTGACCTTGGTGAGGTTTCTTCTCATGCATATTACACCGGAATTATCTTCCACGCATATACCTTTGGAACCGGTGAACCGGTACTTAACGGCGGCCGATACGACAAGCTGATTGCGCAGTTTGGTGTAGACAAGCCTTCCATCGGTTTCTCCATTACAGTAGACCGTCTGCTTTCTGCCTTACAGCGTCAGCAGATTACAGTACCTGTTGATGTGAGCGGAGCGCTTCTTATCTGTTCTGATGAGACAAGCTCAGAAGCTTCCTTACTAGCATCTGCCTTAAGAGATGCGGGCGAAAAGGTGCTTTTAATTCATGCTCATGAAGACAAGACTGCTGCAGATTATAAGGAATACGCGGAAAATGCATTCCTTACGAAGGTCTATGACTACACACGTGCAGGTTCTGTTGTAGTAACTGCACTTGACACATTAGAATCTGAAGAATTGACACCGGATGCCCTGAAAGGAGGCAATTGATATGAGATATATTACATTTGCCCTTGCAAAGGGCCGTCTTGCCAAAGAAGTGATGAAGATTTTAGAAAACATCGGCATCACCTGTGAAGAGATGAAGGATCCGGAAACTAGAAAGCTGATCTTTGTAAATGAAGAACTGAAGATGAAGTTTTTCCTGGCTAAGCCAAGCGATGTTCCGACTTATGTTGAATATGGTGCTGCGGACATCGGTATCGTAGGCAAAGATACACTTCTTGAAGAAAACCGCAAGCTCTATGAGGTTTATGATCTTGGCATCGGTAAGTGCCGCATGTGTGTTGCAGGTCCTGAGAGTGCAAGAGAAAAGCTTCAGCATCATGAGCTGATTCGTGTTGCAAGTAAGTATCCGAACATTGCAAAGGACTATTTCTACAATGTAAAGCATCAGACAGTAGAGATTATTAAGTTAAACGGTTCTGTCGAGTTAGCTCCAATTGTCGGCCTGGCAGAGGTTATCGTTGATATCGTTGAAACGGGAACAACACTGAAAGAGAACGGCCTGAATGTACTTGAGACGGTTTGTCCGCTTTCTGCGAGAATCGTTGTAAACCAGGTTTCCATGAAGATGGAAAACGAGCGTATTACAAAGCTGATTCGTGACATCAGAGAGTATCAGGAGGAGAGAAAATGAGAATTAAGAAGCTTGACGCTGCAACTAAAGCAGAAGTAATGAAGGTGTTAACCGAGCGTAAGGCCGGTGCTGACAATAAGTTTGAAGTGATTGTTAATGACATCATTGCAAATATTCGTGCAAACGGCGATTCTGCGCTCTTTGGCTATACGAAGGAATTTGATAAGGCTGATATCAATGCTTCTAATGTTCTTGTAACTGAGGAAGAGATTGCAGAAGCCTATACACAGGTAGATGAGCATCTTGTTGAGGTCATCAGAAAGGCCATCGCGAATATCCGCGATTTTCACTCCAGACAGAAGCAGAATTCCTGGTTTGAGTCCCGTCCGGACGGTACGATTTTAGGCCAGAAGGTAACCGCTCTTCAGAGAGTTGGCGTCTATGTCCCGGGGGGTAAGGCCGCTTATCCTTCAAGTGTTCTGATGAATGTTATTCCGGCTAAGGTTGCAGGAGTTGATGAAATTATCATGTGCACTCCATGTAACGCAGAAGGAAAGGTATATCCAACGACACTTGTAGCAGCTAAGGAAGCTGGCGTTGATAAGATTTTCAAGGCAGGTGGTGCGCAGGCAATCGCAGCCATGGCCTTTGGTACAGAGTCTATTCCAAGAGTAGATAAGATCACAGGACCTGGTAACATTTTCGTAGCTTTAGCTAAGAAGGCTGTATTTGGTAACTGCGGAATCGACTCCGTTGCAGGACCTTCTGAAATTCTTGTCATTGCTGATGAGACAGCACATGCCCGCTACATCGCAGCAGACCTGTTATCTCAGGCTGAACATGATCAGATGGCAAGTGCAATCCTTCTTACTACAAGTGAAGAACTTGCCGAAGAAGTGAGTAAGGAAATTGAAGGCTTCTTAAAGGAGCTGTCCCGTTCTGATATTATGCAGTCCTCCATTGATAACTTCGGCTATATTTTAGTCGGCGATACTCTTGATGACTGTATCGATATGGCAAATGAAATTGCCTCCGAGCACATTGAGCTCGTAACTAAGAATCCGTTTGATACCATGACAAAGGTTCGTAATGCCGGTGCTATGTTCCTTGGTGAGTATTCTTCCGAGCCACTCGGCGATTACTTCGCAGGACCAAACCACGTTCTTCCTACAAACGGAACTGCAAGATTCTTCTCTGCTCTTTCCGTTGACGATTTTGTTAAGAAGAGCAGTATCATCAGCTATTCTAAAGATGCCTTAAAGAGAATCCATAAGGATATCGAGGACTTTGCAACAGCTGAACAGTTAACAGCACACGCAAATTCCATTGCTGTGCGTTTTGAAAACGAAGACTGATTGTATTTAACTTCTATACGGAGTAAGGAGGGCTAAATGGAGAGAATCGCTACGGTAACAAGAGATACTTCTGAGACTAAAATCACAGTTACCATTAACTTAGACGGTGAGGGAAAGGCAGAAATCAGCACGGGAATTGGTTTCTTTGACCACATGCTGAATGCATTTGCCAGACACGGATTTTTTGATCTTTCTATTTCCTGTAAGGGAGACCTTAATGTCGACTGTCACCACACGATTGAAGATGTCGGCATTGTTCTTGGTGAGGCGATTAAGAAGGCTCTTGGCGATAAGAAGGGAATTAAGAGATTCGGCGACAGCTACATTCCTATGGATGAGGCGCTTATTTTAGCTGCTGTTGACCTTTCCGGACGTCCTTACCTTGGCTTTGAGGCAGAGTTTAAGGCTGATAAGGTGGGAGAATACGATACACAGATGGTCCGTGAGTTCTTCTATGCAGTCAGCTACAGCCTTGCCTGCAACTTACATATCAGAAAAGTCGCCGGGGAAAATGATCACCACATTATCGAAGGCATGTACAAGGCATTTGGACGTGCACTTGATGAAGCGACTTCATTTGATCCAAGAATTAAAGATGTTTTATCTACGAAAGGAAGCCTGTAATGAGATTATACCCGGCTATTGATTTAAAAGACGGAAAAGCAGTTCGCTTAAAGAAGGGAAAGTTTGACGAGATTACGGTCTATTCAGATCACCCATATGAAATTGCCGAGCAGTTTGAGGCAGCAGGAGCGAAGTTCATCCATAATGTTGACTTAGATGGCGCACTTCGCGGCAGAAGCATTAATGCGGATGCAATTCATGCAATCGTGTCTTCTGTATCCGTTCCGGTGGAGCTTGGTGGCGGTATCCGCACCTTAAAGAATATTGAGGAAGTTTTAGATCTTGGAATTGCCCGTGTCATCATCGGCACAAAGGCAGCTGAGAATCCTGAATTTATCCGTAAGGCGATTGAAGAATTCGGCGCTGACAGAATTGTTGCCGGAATCGATGCCAAAAACGGTCTCGTAGCCATTGAAGGCTGGGAGAAGTTATCGGATAAAACAGCTGTATCCTTAGCTCTTGAAATGAAGGATATGGGTGTTAAGACGATTATCTATACGGATATCAGCAAGGACGGAATGCTCTCCGGACCGAATGTAGAGATGACTAAGAAGCTCTCTGATGAAACAGGACTTGATATCATCGCTTCCGGCGGTGTTTCCGGCATGCAGGATCTCGAAAATATCGCAGAAGCCGGCATTCATGGTTGCATCATCGGTAAGGCCTATTATGAAAAGAGAATCAACCTTGCAGAAGCGGTAGAAAGATTTGAGGTTTAATCATGGCTAATAAGTTAAAGTCAGAATTTACCTGGGCTGACATGAAGACGGATGCAAATGGTCTCGTCCCATGTATCGCACAGGATGTTGAAAATAACGAAGTTTTAATGCTTGCCTATGTCAATGAAGAGGCATTTAAGAAAACCCTGGAAACTGGCCTTATGACTTACTATTCAAGAAGTCGAAAGGAACTCTGGACGAAGGGACTGACAAGCGGCCATCTTCAGTATGTGCAGAGTATTGAAATTGACTGCGATAATGATACACTTCTTGCTAAGGTTAAGCAGGTTGGCGCGGCATGCCACACAGGAAATCGTTCCTGCTTCTATCGAAACCTGACAACAAAGGAAGAGGAAGAATGATTCAGCTTGTTATTACAGAATATGAAGGTGGAGTGGCAGAGGCTCTCTTTGAAGATCATGATTTAAGGGAGCTCACATTTCCGGATTCTGGACTGAAAACAGGAGATTTCGTTACGGGACGGGTCGAAAATACGATTCCGTCCCTTTCGTGCGCCTTTATAGAAATTGAAAAAGGCGTGAAAGCTTATTACTCCTTTAAGGACAATAAGAGGCACCATTATCTGAATGGCAAAGAGCAGGACCGCCTTCCGGTGCAGGGCGACCTGATGCTTGTGCAGATTGAAAGAGAACCGATGAAGACAAAGCCTTATACGGTAACTTCAGATCTTTCGCTGACCGGTAGAAGCCTTGTCCTTGTCACAGACAGTGATAAAGTTCATATTTCAAAGAAAATCCGCAAGTCCGATGCGATTCTTGCATTGAAAAAAGAGCTTGAGGAGCTGAGTAACGAATCTGGTTTCGGCTTCATTGTGAGAACAAATGCGGAAAGTATCGGCACGAAAGAGACACTGAAAGAAGCTGAACGGCTGATTAAGGAATTTTCCGAATCTTTAAAATACGCTTCTCATAACACTGCGTTTAAGAAGATTTATTCTGCTCCATCTCATTTTGTGAAACGGCTTCAATCCCTGCCGGAATCTGAAATTGAAAAGGTGATTACGGACATTCCTTCTGTTTATGCGGAACTTCAGTCTAATTTTGGCGGAACAGGGATGAATCTGCAATTCTTTGAGGACGATAGTATCAGCCTTACGAATCTTTATTCCTTAAGTTCCGGCATTGATCATGCTTTACGACGTGTTGTCCGGTTAAAATCGGGCGCCAGTATCGTAATTGACCCGACGGAGGCTCTGACGGCAATCGACGTAAACACCGGCAAATCAACGGATAAGAAAAAGCATGAAACGATGGAGGAAGCCGTTCTTCGAACAAATCTTGAGGCATCGAAAGAAATTTTAAAGCAGCTCCGCCTTCGCAATATCAGTGGTATGATACTGGTAGATTTTATCAATATGAAGAGGGACAGCAGCGTGAAAAAGCTTCTGACAGTTATGTCGGACTGCGCAAAGAACGATCCGATTCAGACGGATGTCCTTGATATGACAAGACTGGGGCTTGTCGAGATTACGAGAAAAAAAGAGGGGAGGAACATTTATGAGTCAAAAAGAAGAGGTATTTTACAAAGAGACGTATCCGAAAATTCGTGACTGGTTTCAGCATTCTGCACTTCGCTTACAGCTTTTAAAGCTGTGTAATGACTATATTCCGGTTCTTACCGGTGTCATGTATGCGGGGCTTGTCTTTGCTTCTGCATGGTTCTGGCACAGAGAAGTGTTTTTTCGGATTTTACTGATTCCGGCAATAACACTTGCACTGGTTACGGTCCTCAGAAAATGTATTAAGGCAGAACGCCCTTATTTTAAATATAAATTTGAGCCATTAATTTATAAGGACGCAAAGAAGGATTCCATGCCAAGCAGACACTGTGCCAGTGCCGCTGTAATTGCTATGGCAGCGCTTTACATGGTCCCTGCCTGTGGTGTTCTTATGCTGATCTTAAGTCTTTTTGTCTGCGCTACCAGATTTCTTGGAGGGGTACATACGGCAAAGCAATGTGCGGCCGGCTGGATTATTGGCATTCTATTCGGTATTGCTGGCTTTTTTGTTTTATAAAGTTTTTGTTGACAATTCTCAAGTGGAAGTATATTATATTTGATGTGTGCCGCTCGGCTAGGGTTAAGTAATGCCATCTCTGAAGCATTCCCCGACACCGGCGAGTATTTATTTTTAGGAGGTGCCATATGTACGCAATTATTGCAACAGGTGGTAAGCAGTACACAGTTTCTGAAGGCGACGTAATCAGAGTAGAAAAGCTTGGTTTAAACGCAGACGACACTGTTACATTTGACCAGGTTCTTTTCGTAAACAACGGAGAAGCTAAGGTTGGAAATCCAACTGTAGAAGGAGCTACCGTTACAGGTAAGGTCGTAGAAGAAGGCCGTGCAAAGAAGGTTACTGTCTACAGATATAAGCCAAAGACAGGTTACCACAAGAAGAACGGTCATAGACAGTCTTACACAGAAGTTAAGATTGAAAAGATCAACGCTTAATTCAGGACTTCATTATGACAGAAGTAACGATCTACAAGGATGCCAATGGCGAAATTGCAGGATTTGAATTGCACGGACATGCAGATTTCAACCTTACGGGCGAAGATGTATTATGTGCAGCAGTCTCAACTCTCGTTTCTCATACAATCGGCGCAATCAATGAGTTTACGTCAGATGCATGTGAGAATATAGTAGATGAGGCAACTCCGAAGGTGTTATTTAAACTGACGGATGATTCTCCAAGTGCGGAGAGCCGGATGATGTTAAATGCATTTGAGTCAAGCATTGCTGACCTTGCAGATGCACATCCGGAAAACATTACAATGATTATTAGGGAGGTATAGCTTTATGTTATTTTTAAACCTTCAGTTATTCGCTCATAAGAAGGGTGTAGGTTCTACAAAGAACGGTAGAGATTCCGAATCCAAGAGACTTGGCGCGAAGAGAGCTGACGGACAGTTCGTTTTAGCTGGCAACATTCTTTACAGACAGCGTGGAACAAAGATTCTTCCAGGCGTTAACGTTGGCCGTGGTAAGGACGATACACTGTTCGCACTCGTTGATGGAACTGTAAAGTTCGAGAGAAAGGGCAGAGATAAGAAGCAGGTTTCTGTATATCCTGTCGCTTCTAACGAATAATTCCATTTCGGGTAATTAATTTGTTACATTGGGCTCTGAATCGTAATTGATTCAGAGCTCTTTTTTGAAGCAGACGCCCGCTTATCCTTCGAGGATTTCTATACATTGTTTTTAAATGTATGTTATGATTCGTTATATAAGCGGACGTTTGCTGTTTTTTAAGGGTGCTTTCCCAATTACAGACATACACAGTAAGGAGGCAACAAGTGTTTCAGGATAGAGCCAGAATCTTTTTGAAATCAGGTAAGGGCGGTAACGGTCATATCAGTTTCCGCCGCGAAAAATATGTACCGGACGGCGGTCCGGATGGCGGTAACGGCGGCAAGGGTGGAGACCTTATCATTCAGGTTGACAAGGGCATCAACACTCTTGGAGACTTCCGTTACAATGCTAAATTCATTGCAGAATCAGGACAGGAAGGTGGTGCACGCCGCTGTACAGGTCGTGATGGTGCAGACCTTGTTGTAAAGGTTCCGGAAGGAACGGTAATTTATGATGATGAAACCGGCAAGGTTATCGCTGATATGTCCGGTGAAAATCAGAGAGTAGTTCTCTTAACCGGTGGTAAAGGCGGAAGAGGTAACATGAATTTTGCAACCTCTACGATGCAGGCCCCTCAGTATGCTCAGCCAGGTCAGGAAGCAAGAGAGCTTTGGGTTCGACTTGAGTTAAAAGTTATTGCTGATGTAGGTCTTGTAGGATTCCCAAATGTAGGTAAGAGTACATTCCTTTCCCATGTTACGAATGCTACACCAAAGATTGCCAATTACCATTTTACAACCTTAAACCCAAATCTTGGAATGGTTGATTTAGATGGTGGCGGTTACTGTATCGCAGATATTCCAGGTCTGATTGAAGGTGCATCAGAAGGTATCGGATTAGGACATCAGTTCTTAAGACATATTGAGAGAACAAAGGTTATTATTCATATCGTTGATGCAGCCGGCGTGGAAGGAAGAGATCCGATTGCTGATATTAATGCAATCAATAATGAGCTCAAAAAATACGACGAGTCACTGCTTAAAAAGCCTCAGGTAATCGCAGCAAATAAGATTGATGCAATTTTCGATGATGGTACAGGTAAGAATCCGGTAGATAGGATTAAGGCTGAGTTTGAACCAAAGGGAATTAAGGTTTATCCAATCTCCGCTGTTACAGGACAGGGCTTAAAGGAGCTTTTATATGCCGTACAGGGACTTTTAAAGGATGCACCTGAACCGGTACGCTTTATGCCGGAAGTTGACTTAAATGAGCTCTTCAGAGACGATACGGACAGTTTTACTGTTGCGAAGTCTGATACAGAAGAAGGCGTATTTATGGTTTCCGGACCAAAGGTAGACAAAATGCTTGGCTACACAAATCTGGAGTCAGAAAAGGGATTCCGTTTCTTCCAGAAGTTTATGAAGGAAAATGGTATCTTAAAAAAGCTTTGTGCCCTTGGCATTAAAGAAGGTGACACGGTTCGTGTCGGTGAATACGATGAGTTTGAATATTTTGAATAATAACTGGAGGTATCTTTGATGAATAGCAAACAGAGAGCATATTTAAAGGGCCTTGCAATGAACATGGATCCTATTTTCCGTCTTGGTAAATCCGCTGTAACACCTGAAATTACAACAGCGATTCTCGATGCATTAAAGGCAAGAGAATTAATTAAGGTTGCGGTTCTTCAGAACTGTGAGGAAGATCCTAAGAACATCGCCACAACTCTTGCTGCAAGAACACATTCTCAGGTTATTCAGGTTATCGGTAAGAAGATTGTTCTCTATAAGGAGAACCCTGATCCAAAGAAAGCTAAGATTCAGTTCCCTAAATAATTAAGGTGGCATATGAGAAATCCAAAGAAGCGAATCGGAGTATTAGGCGGTACCTTTAATCCGATTCATAACGGTCATTTGAGCCTCATTAAAGTAGCTCATGAGCAGTATGATCTGCCACTTGTCCTTGTTATGCCTACATTCAGCACGTATTACAAGGGCGAGAGCGAATTGCTTGCGCCTCAGATTCGTCTGGAAATGGTGGAGGCTGCCTGCAGTGAGATCAGTTATGCGAAAGCCTCAGATCTTGATATCAGACGTGGTGTAACGACGCTGACCGCAGATACGATTGATGATTTGAAGGCACTGGGGTATGAAGAGATTTTCTTTATTATCGGCGGAGACTCACTTCTTTATATTGATAAATGGGTACGTGCTGATTATTTCTTAAAAGAATGCACGATTCTTTATTCTGGCAGACTTTCATCCGGCACGGAATCTGTGATGGAGAAAAAAGCAGAGTACCTTAAAAATACATTTGCCGCGGATGTACGACCACTTCACATGACGGACGTTCCATATTCGTCTACAGAAATTCGAAAGAAGATTCGAAACGGAGAGTCGGTCACAGAAGAGATTCCGGCGGCAGTAGAATCATTTATTCGTGAAAATAAGCTTTATCAGGACGTTTAAGTTCATCTTTAAACAGGCAAACTAAAAAGGGATTACGATGGATAACGAATATATTGAACGCTTACGTAAGCAGGTAAAAAAGGCGCTTAAAATGGACAAGAAGCGATACCGTCACACGCTTGGAGTAGCTGATACGGCTGCGTGTCTTGCCATGAGGTATGGCGCAGATGTTGAGAAGGCTTATATTGCAGGTCTTCTTCATGACTGTGCAAAGTGTGTTCCAGATGACATTAAAATTAAAGAATGCCAGGAACACGGTATTGAAATCACGGAGTCTGAGGCTGTTGGTCCTTATCTGTTACATGCAAAGCTTGGAGCTTTGTATGCAAGGATTTATTATGGAATTGAGGATGAAGAGATTCTTTCTGCTATCCGGTTCCATACTACAGGACGCGCGAATATGACGGAGCTTGAAGAGATTGTCTTTATTGCCGATTATATTGAACCGTACAGAAATCAGGCAAGTGATTTAAATGTTGTCAGAGCGGAGAGCTTTACCGATATCAGAAAGGCTATTCTGACCGTTACGTTTGATACTCTCGAGTATCTGAAACGAAAGGGTAAGGCAATTGATCCGGTGACAGTCGAGACTTATGAATTTTATAAAGACACTCAAAACAATTAAACAATTTGTTTTGAAATGGATTTTAAGGAGTTTTTTATGGAGAGCAAAGAACTTATGACTCTTGCCGTTAAGGCATTAGAGGACAAGATTGGTGAGGATATCCGTATTTTAAACATTGGCGGAGTATCTTCCATCGCTGATTATTTTGTAATTGCAACAGGTAATTCATCCACTCATGTTCATTCTTTGGCTGACGCAGTAGAAGAGAAGCTTGAGAAGGAAGCCGGCGAATCTGTTCTGAACGCTGAAGGCTATCAGAATGCCGACTGGGTTCTTCTTGATTACGGCAATGTTATCGTTCACATTTTCTCTAAGGATCAGAGACTGTTCTACGATCTTGAGAGAATCTGGAAAGATGGCGTTGAAATAGATTTAAGTGAATTAAACTAATGTGCTTAATACAAAAGGAAGCCCCTGAAAAATATGTTTCAGGGGCTTCCTTTATGCCTTTAAAGGTGTTCGATTATTGTTTGAATATTTGTTTTGTTCAGACACAATCAGCTGATTCCCATGCGAATCAGACCGATAACCTTACCTAAGATTCTGCAGTCCGGAACAATAATTGGATCCATAAAATCATTCTCCGGCTGGAGACGAATATGACCATCTTCTTTGTAAAAACGTTTTACGGTAGCACCATCTTCAATCAATGCAACTACAATCTGTCCGTTTCTGGCTGTTTCCTGCTTTGAAACGATCAGCTTATCACCTTCAAAAATACCGGCGTTCACCATACTGTCGCCCTTAACAGTTAACATAAATGTTTCTGCGTTTGGCAACATTTCTGCAGGAATCGGAAAATAGTTCTCAATATTCTGAACAGCAAGAAGTGGTGCGCCAGCAGCTACGGTACCAACTTCAGGTACGTTCACAAGTTCTCTTCTTGTCAGATTGAAATTGTCATCGATGATTTCAATCGTACGGGATTTTGAAGGATCCCTTCTGATATAACCGTTCTTCTCTAATGTCTCAAGATGAGCATGTACAGAAGATGTGGATTTTAACTCGACAGCAGCACAGATATCCCGTACAGAAGGCGGATAGCCCTTATTTAAAATCTCGGACTTAATGTATTCGAGAATCTCAGTCTGCTTTTTTGAAATTCTTCCATAAGACATAAGCTTCACCTCGTCTAAATTGATAATTATATTCTATCAGATGTCCCTTAAATAGGCAAACAGATTTTCGGAAAATATGTTCGATTTCCGTTTGACAAACATATGTTCCCGTGATACTATGTAATCACAAACAGAACAGGTGTTCGGTTATTGAATTTGAGGAGGTAATCCATTATGACAATCGCAGTACAGACTGAAAGACGTTATAACCATACAGCTGACACAGCAAGAGCAGCACATATATCAAATCATAGAATCCAAAAAGGAATTAAGGTGAATCCAATGTCTGGAATCTTCCTGATTCTTGCAGCACTTCTTCTTGCAGTTATGATGAATGCAAAACCGGTATCTGCGGTTGCGCCTGCTGAAATGAACCGTTATTTTACATCTGTAACCGTATCAGATGATGACACACTCTGGTCTCTGGCAGAGAAAAACTACAATGCATCCACTGAGAACAAGAAAGACTATATCGATTCTGTCATGAAGATGAATCATATGACAGATACCAATATTCACAGTGGCCAGAATCTCGTGATTTACTACTGGGCAGAATAACACCAAACAATGCTTCCATTCTCCCCGTTCTTCCTGCTTCATCCTCTACCATTTGGAATGATGTTGTCCGGTGTGAACGGGGATTTGTCATGTTTCGTGCTTTCGAAATTCCTGCTTTTCTGCTAAAATACTGGGTAGTGAAAGGCAGGTATTTATGAATTTTAAAGATTTACATATACAGGAATCTCTGGTGAATGCGCTACATGCACAGGGAATTACAGAAGCAACTTCCGTACAGGAAGAGGCTTTTCCGATTATTAACAAGGGAGCAAATGTTCTGATTCATGCTGAAACCGGTTCCGGCAAGACATTAAGCTATCTTCTTCCTCTGGTTTCCATGAGATTGAGCAGCATAAAGGCTGCCACAGAAGCAGGTGAAAAGCTTGAAAAGGGTGCATATTGCATCATCCTTGCTCCAACTGAAGAACTTGCAGTTCAGATCACTCATAATTTCAGGGATCTTTGTGCTGAGACTCCTCTTGCCGGTTCTGTTGCTCTCCTTAATGGTTCCGGTAATCTCAAGCGCCAGCAGGAGATGATGAAGAATCATCCGGCGTTCCTTGCAGGTACACCAGGCAGAATCAGACAGCTGATTGAGTTAAGAAAGATTAAGGTTTCTGCCGTGAAAGCTCTAGTTCTTGATGAATCGGAAAAACTGGCTGATGTATCATTCGCCGATGATATTAAAGCAATCAGAAAGTCGCTGATGAAATATACTCAGGTAGTCTGTGTATCAGCTACAAAGTCCAAAAAGGAAGATGGGTTTATCGATGAACTTACCTTTGATCAGAAGTTTGAAGTATTAAACTGTTCTGAAGGTGATAGAATTCCTGATACGATTACACATCACTATTCACTGACCAGCAGAAGAGAACGTTTTGAAACTCTTCGTTCAATATTAAATGCAGTACCTAAAAAATTCCGTACCATCGTTTTCGTCAGAAGCAGTTATGAAAGAGAGCAGATTACAGATCGCTTAAGAAAGCGCAATTACCGCATCTCTACACTCGATGGACGAATGAAGAAAAAAGAACGTGCTCAGCAGATGAAAATGTTTGATTCAGGCGCTAACAATATTCTGATAACTTCTGATGTTGCAGCAAGAGGTCTGCAGATTAATAATGTCTACACTGTTGTTAATTACGATCTGCCAGATGATACAAAAGAGTATGTTCACAGAGCCGGAAGATGTGGAAGAAACGGCCACAAGGGAATTTGTGTTTCTCTGATCAGTCCGAATGAACTCGAGAAAATCGCTGCATTGGAGAGGAAATACAACATCACTGTGACTAAGGTTGAGCCGTCCGGCGGAGTGCTGTTTGAAGTATCAAAAAACAAAGAAAAACTTCACTAAAAACTTAAGATTTAAGTTTTCAAAGAGAATAAAGAGTAGTATATTATATTTAGGAGAATCCTTGAGTTCGGCTTGAATAAAGGTTATTCTGCTATTAATTCAAAAGATAAAGATTATTTTCTCATTTTCAGAAATAATCACAATAATTTGAAAAGAAATATACAATTTCGCTTGTCTTTTTCCTAACAAATAGATTAGAATAGAGTAAGAAGAAAGAACGTAGGATTACTCGTTTTCTAATCGGGTAATCAGCTACAGCTGGGGTTTGAGGGGAATAACTCACATGATTTGAGGAAGTTATGTGTGATTAAATGCCGAGGTGAATGTGTATGGAATTGAAAATAAAAAAGCCATGGCATACCAAGCCGCCCAAGACTACTGACAAGTATCTTGCTCTGCTGGCACTACCCGATGACACTGTGACGATTGCAATTAGAATCTATAATTCGACGAATCAGTCATGGATGGCATATAGCGGAAAGTTAGGAATGGTCCCTGTAACAGATGTAATTGCATGGACTGAATTTCCTACTCATTGGAATTCAGGATTTCCTGGAACAGCAGGCATATATCTTGTAAGCATGGTTATGCCAAATCAGAAAGTGGCCTTAAGTATTGAACATTACAGTACTAAGAAGGAATCGTGGTATGCTTATAACAAGCAGACAGGTTTTTATATTTTGAAGGGGATCAAAATGTGGGCAGAACTGCCCGAAATCCCAAAGCAGAAATAATTTCAAGCTCGAGAAATTGGATGAATCCGGTTTCTTTTTATTGGGTGAATGAAGGAGAGAATGAAAAATGGACGCTAAAATTACTGAGCAGATGTTAAAGAACTACAATCGCATCGAAAAAGAGTACCTTACAATGCAGCAGGTGATTTATGAACGCCTTAATATGATTCTTAAATCAGACGGCTTAAATGATAAGGCTGCCAGATTAATTTTTGATTTCGAGACAGATTCTTTTACAATCTTCACAGAGAAGAATATGCTTGAACCAATTACTTATCCAGTTGGTCTTTTCACATGTCCAGAATCCGAACTCAGCAAGCAGCTCGTTCTCTGGCATAAGGCTGTCGTTCAGGAGAAGTACAGACAGAAGATTGAACAGACTAAGAGAGAAATCGAAGAGAAAGAAAAAGAGCTTAAGCGTAAGGAAACTGAGCGTAAAGAGCTTGAAGAGCTTGCAAGACTTAAGGCTAAGTACGAAGGTAAGTTATAATGTCAAAATGCATCCGGATGAGATTCCGGATGCATTTTTTTATGTTTAATATTTTGTATCCAGTGTTTTTTTGTTTCGATGTGATGTACCGTGGATTTTAGTAAAATCATGCATATTTGAAAATGGAGGTAATTTAACTTTGCTTAAAAATGTAATAACGCGAAACGGTAAGCAGGGCAGACATATGCCGGAATGGGTAAAACATGCATGCTTCTATGAAATTTACCCTCAGTCCTTCATGGATTTTAATGGAGATGGAATCGGAGATTTAAAGGGAATTATCAGCAAACTCGATTATTTGAAAGAAACCGGCTTCAATGCACTCTGGATCAATCCGATTTTTGATTCACCGTTTAAGGATGCCGGATACGATGTTCGGGATTACAGGCTCGTGGCAGAACGCTACGGAACGAATGAAGATGCGATTTTACTCTTTAAGGAAGCTCACAAAAGAGGCATTCGTGTACTGTTAGATCTGGTTCCCGGCCACACTTCCGAAGAACATGAATGGTTTAAAAGAAGCTCGCAGGCCGAATTAAATGAATACTCTTCTCGTTACATCTGGACAGATTCCTGGTTTAAAGGATGCTCAGGTTATCCGTACATCGGAGGAGAAACACCTAGAAATGGTACATATATCTTGAACTTCTTTAAATGTCAGCCTGCTTTAAATTATGGCTTTCTGATTCGCACTGATCCATGGCAGTCCGCAGTTGATTCAGATGAAGCTATCGCTACAAAGGAAGCTATGATGGATGTGATGCGCTTCTGGCTGTCACAGGGATGTGATGGATTCCGTGTTGATATGGCTGATTCGCTTGTTAAAAATGATGATGAGAATAAGCAGGCGACTGCTGCCATATGGAGTGATGTCAGAGAGATGCTTGAACGAGAATTTCCAGACGCTGCGCTTGTTTCTGAATGGAGTAATCCGCTTCTTTCCATTAAAGCCGGATTTCACATGGATTTCTGCCTGGATCACATCGGGAATGCCTACAATACCCTTGTTCGTGATTATGAGAATCCGAGTAGTATTTCTGACCACAGCTTCTTTAAGACCGATAGTAATGGCAGTGCAAGGGTATTAAGTCAGTTCCTTTCAAACACGCTTCCTCAGATACAGGATGAAGGCTACGTCGCCTGGATTTCCGGAAACCACGATACACCTCGCATTTCAAGAACATTAAGCATTCAGGAGAGAAAGCTGTTCTTTCTGTTTCTTTATACTATTCCCGGTGTACCATTTATGTATTATGGCGATGAAATAGGGCTTTCCTATCGGGAACTGCCTTCAAAAGAAGGTGGATATACAAGAACCGGATCAAGAACACCGATGCAGTGGGATATCAATTTAAAAAACTATGGATTTTCAGAGTGTGAAACTGATCAACTATATCTTCCAGTCGAAGAATTTCCATCAGAAAACGATATATCGCAGGGAGCAAAACTACTTTCAGCGGATGTTGCCAGTCAGAAGAATGACCCTGACAGTTTGTATATGGCGGTTAAAACGCTTCTGCACATCAGGCAGACAAGAAAAGAACTGCAGGCAGATGGGGCATTTGCCATGGAAATGCAGGAGGGACAGGTATTATGTTACAAAAGGGGAGATTTAAAGGTGTGTCTGGATTTGAAATACGGACATGGAGTGCTCCTTGATACAAAAACAAATACATCACTTTTTGAAGTTTAATTTTTTGCATTACAGATTTAATTCTTTTCTGTTCGAAAATAAGCCTTAATTGTATTCTAAGTACAACAAAGAAAGAACGTACGTATCAATCACTTAAGTCAAATTTTCAAAGAAGGAGAATAAATTATGAAAAAACAACTTTTAGCCGGCGTACTTGCGGCAAGCATGGTGCTTCCAATGGTTGGATGCGGAAATCAGAAGACAGCTGATACCACTACAGCTGCTAAGAAGGATGAGGAAATCACCTGCGACTTAACCGTCTGGGGTCCTCAGGAAGACCAGTCCGAAGAAAAGGGCAACTGGTTAAAGAAGGAATGTGAGGCATTTGCCAGTGAACATCCATCATGGCATATCACATTCAATTATGGTGTCTGCTCTGAGGCCGATGCCAAGACTAATGTAACAACCGATGTAGCAAAGGCTGCGGATGTTTACATGTATGCAAACGATCAGATTCCTACTCTTGTCAGTGCGGGAGCTCTTGCTGAACTTGGTGGCACAACCGTTGATAACATGAAGAAGGATAACTCCGAAACAATGGTTCAGTCAGTGACTTATAAGAATGCTATTTATGGCGTTCCTTTCACAGGTAACACCTGGTTCATGTACTACGATAAGTCAAAGTTCACTGAGGCCGATGTTAAAAATCTTGATACCATGTTACAGAAGGGCAAGGTTGCTTTCCCACTTTCCAACTCATGGTATATCGCTGCATTCTATACAGGTAACGGATGCACACTCTTTGGTAAGGATGGCACAGATGCGTCAAAGAAGATTGACTTCACGGGCGATAAGGCAGTTGATGTAACAAAGTATCTTGTTGATCTTGCAAATAACGATAACTTCATTAACGATGAGAACGGTGTTGGTGTTGCAGGTCTTGCTAATGGATCTGTTAATGCAATCTTTTCCGGTTCCTGGGATTATGACAATGTAAAGAAGGCCCTTGGCGATAACATGGGTATTGCAATCCCTCCTACCTATACTTTAAACGGTAAGCAGGTTCAGATGAAGGCATTCGGCGGTTCTAAGGCAATCGGTGTTAATCCTAACTGTAAGAATCCTCAGGTTGCAGTAGCACTTGCAGCTTACCTTGGCGGTGAGAAAGCTCAGAAGGATCATTTCACAATGAGAGGCATTCTTCCAACAATGACTAAGGTAGATGTAGGTAACGATGCACTTGCAAAGGCACAGGCTGAAACATTATCCAAGGCTTCTACCGTACAGCCACTTCTTGCTGAAATGGGTACTTACTGGACACCAGCGGAATCCATGGGTAAGGAAATTGTTGCTAAGACAGTAACAAAGGACAATGCAAAAGAAAAGACTGAAAGCATGAATACAGCGATGAATACCTCATCCGTAGGTTAATTTGTAACTTGAAATGAGCCGGTGTGCGGAAAAATCCATTTTCGTTCACCGGCTTCTTTTCTAAATTCTTAGACAAATACATCTGAAGTCAAATGTATAAGAAGGGAGTGCATCCGCATGAGCAAAACAAAGATACGGCCGGCAGTAACAGTTGGTGCGGCTCTGACACATGGTGATTGGGCTACAAGATTGTCGGCTATTGTGATGGGTATTGGAATAGCAGCACATAGACAGATTGTAAAGGGAATCTTAGTATTCTTACTTGAAATCAGCTATATCTGGTTTATGATTTCAGCCGGTGCCAATGCATTGAGTATGTTGCCTGGACTTGGTGAGAGAGAACAGGTTAAAACCTGGAATGAGGCCAAACAGATTTATGAATACGCACAGGGTGATAATTCTGTTATCATCCTGCTGTATGGAGTCGCCACACTGTTTGTGACAGCCGGATTCCTTACACTGTGGGTATTACAGTTAAAGCAGTCCTACAATCTGGAACTTAAAATCTATGGTCATCATCCAATCAGAACATTCAGAGAAGACTTAAAGTCCCTTCTGAATGACAAATTACAGATCACCCTGATGAGTGTTCCGGTTATCTTTATCCTTCTCTTTAACATTGTGCCACTTTTCTTTATGATCTGCATGGCATTTACCACATACTCCAAAGAGAATGACAAGCTGATATTATTTGACTGGAACGGCATCACTAATTTCCTTCGTGTGTTAAACTTCAGCGGAAATCTTGGTAAACAGTTCTGGTCCGTACTTGTCTGGACTCTGGTCTGGGCATTCTTTGCGACCTTCTTAAACTACATTTTGGGAATGATTCTGGCATTGTTAATCAATCGAAAGGGCACCCGTGGCAAAGGATTCTTCCGCTTTATGTTTATTTTGAGTATCGCCGTGCCACAGTTTGTATCGCTGATGATCATGCATACGATTCTGCAACCTCAGGGTGCAGTGAATGTCATTCTTACAAACCTCGGACTGATCAACTCCCCGCTTCCGTTCTTTCAGAATGCGACCTGGGCAAGAATTACTGTAATTATCATTAATCTCTGGGTTGGTATTCCATATACCATGATGCAGGTAACAGGTATCTTACAGAACATTCCGGCTGATCTTTACGAAGCTGCCAAGATGGATGGAGCAGGACCGATTACGATTTTCTTTAAGATTACACTGCCATACATGCTGTATGTTACTGCGCCTTACCTGATTACTTCCTTCACAGGAAATATCAATAACTTCAATGTCATTTATCTGTTAACGGGTGGTTCACCTACGTATGTTGGTGATACTGCAGGACAGACAGATTTACTTGTTACATGGCTCTACAAGCTGACAGTAGACCAGCAGTATTACAATATCGGTGCCGTTATCGGTATCTTAACATTCGTAATTCTGGCAATTACTGCACTTGTTACGTACCATAAATCCTTTGCATATAAGAATGAGGAGGCATTCCAATGAGCAGAAATAATATTGCGAATACAAAAGCATTAAAGAAGAATACCTGCGTAAACGTGCTTGTTCACGCACTGCTGATTGTCTTAAGCCTTATCTGGGTGCTCCCTATCATCTGGGTAATCTTAACCTCTTTCAGAGCAGAGCAGGGATCTTATGTTACCTCCTTCTTTCCGAAGAGCTATACGTTAGACAACTACATCAAGCTGTTCACAGACAGAAATGTTCTGAACTTTCCAAAGATGTTTAAAAACACTTTGATTGTAGCTGTCTGCTCCTGTGGGCTTTCCACATTTTTCGTACTCTCTGTGTCATATTGCATGAGCAGACTCAGATTCAAAGCCAGAAAGCCTTATATGAACATGGCTATGATTCTGACATTGTTTCCCGGCTTTATGTCCATGGTAGCAGTGTACTACATCTTAAAGGTATTAAACCTTACAGAGGGGCCGATGATTCTTGTAGCGCTGATTCTGGTTTATTCGTCAGGTGCCGGACTGAACTTTTATATTGCGAAGGGCTTTTTTGACACCATCCCTATGTCGATTGATGAAGCAGCTAAAATTGATGGGGCTACACAGTGGCAGATTTTCACAAAAATCACAATGCCGCTGTCCAAGCCAATCATCATTTACACAACCCTTACCTCCTTTATCGCTCCCTGGATTGATTTCATCTTTGCAAAAGTTATCTGCAGAGCCAATTCAGATTATTTCACAGTTGCCATTGGTCTTTGGAACATGCTCCAAAAGGAGTACATCACTCAATGGTATACATGTTTTGCAGCGGGAGCAGTTTTAATTTCAATCCCAATCGCAATTCTGTATCTTTGTATGCAGCGATTCTACACCGAAGGTCTCTCCGGTGCAGTTAAGGGATGAGTTTTTCGACAGACAGAAAACCAGAAAACGCCCTTCATATACAAAGGGCGTTTTTTGTTTTTTGCCTCTCCTTTATGCTTTTTGTATCAAATATGGCAGGGTGTGCAGCGCCCGGAGAAGCTGCAAAAGAAATGATTATCGGAAACAATCGAACAACTTACGAGATCTTCGTCTCCTCCTATGCGGACTCAAATGGAGATGGATGTGGAGATTTAAAGGGAATAAAAGAGAATCTGTCCGTTATTAAGGATATGGGCTTTAACGCCATCTGGTTAACGCCTGTATGTTCATCCCCTTCCTATCACAAATATGATATTACTGATTTTAAGACAATCGATCCGGCGTTTGGCACTCTTGATGATTACAGAGCACTCTGTGATGAGGCTCATAATCTGGGGATTCAGGTCCTGTTTGATTTAGTTTGTAACCATACATCAAGGCAACATCCGTGGTTTCAGGAACTGACAGACTATCTTGTTCAATGCGGTGACGAACCACCAAAGGAAGAAGAGTGCAGGTATCTTTCATATTACAATATTTCAGAGACACCAAAAGACGGATATCGTAAACTCAACGGCACAAGATTTTATTACGAGTCAAGATTTTCTGAGAATATGCCGGATTTGAATCTGAATAATCAGGAGGTTCGGGATTACTTTAATGAGACATGTAAGTTCTGGATTGATAACGGTTGCGACGGATTTCGTCTCGATGCGGTATATTACTACTACACCGGAAATGACGAGGCCAATATTGAATTCTTAACCTGGCTTAATGATGCGATTAAAATAACACGGCACGACGCTTATGTTGTCGGTGAATGCTGGAGTAACCGTAACATTTACCGCGAATACTATAAGTCCGGAGTCGACAGCTTTTTTGATTTCAGTGCAGCAGGTCCGGAGGGAATTATCACGCAGATGGTACATGGGACTCTTCCTGCTAAAGATTTTGCTAAGGCCCTGTCCAATGCAGAAGAGCAGTTTAAAGGTTCTGAAACAAGTGTTAATGCACCTTTTTTTACAAACCACGACCTCGCGAGGGCAGCAGGCTACTTTACAGGTGAACATGCAATTCAGCAGACGAAGCTTGCCTCAATCTGTAATCTTTTATATACCGGAGATGCATTTGTTTATTACGGCGAAGAGCTGGGAATGAAGGGAAGCGGTAAAGACGAGAGTAAACGCCTCGCCTACCTTTGGGGAACAGATAAAGAGGCTCGGTACCAATGCAAGGACCCGGCAGGTTCAGAAAAGTTTGAGCAGCCGAATGGTAGCTATTCTTCGCAGAAAAACGACAAAAAATCGATTCTGAATCTGATTACAAAAATGATTCACTTAAGAACCACAACGCCTGCTGTATCTGCCGGGCGTACTGCGGGTATTGACATCGGACCAGATGAACTTTGTGTCTTTACTAAGGAATATAAAGATTCCAAAGTGTTAGTAGCAGTGAATTTCTCAAATGTGACCCAGACTGTGAACTTAAATTCGGATGCGACTGCTGCCGGATTTAAATATATGAAATGGGACTTAAGTACCGACGAGAGGGCATGTAAGCTAAAAAACGGAAATCTGAGTGTACCGGCTTACAGCGCCTGCATTTTAACCCCTGTGAAATAATAAAAACTGCTTTTGTTTATAGTTCACAGTGATATAATAAAAGCAGGGTATAAAACTTATAGTAAAAACATAGTTTCCGAGGAAATGTATGAATCTATTAAAATTAATTATTGTAGATGATGAGCGGGTCCAGCTGAAAGGACTCGCTCTGACCTACGACTGGAAATCACTGGGGTTTAACCTGGTAGGAACAGCGCTAAGCGGTGAGGAAGCGATTGCGCTGATCCAGGAGAAAAAACCCGATGTCGTTCTTACCGATATTCGAATGAAAAAGGTAAGCGGACTTGATGTAATGAAAGAAATTAAAGGGCAGGGTTTATCCTGTCTTTTTGTCGTTCTTTCAGCATACAGAGACTTTGAATATGCGCAGAGTGCCTGCAATCTTGGTGCTTTCGATTATCTTCTGAAACCGATTGAAACGGATAAACTCACAGAAACGATGGGCAAGGCATACCGAAAGGTAATGGAAGATAAGGAGACTTCTCAGGCAATCAACGGGCTTAAGACACTGATTCTCGACGATAAAAATGGCTTTATCCCGGTTCTGGTTGAACGTTTCGTAAAGGATGAGGCAGAAGAAGAGAAGGTACGAAACGCTTTCAGAACCGCCATGCCTGAAATTGATGATCTGACATTGTTTTTCACCGTCTGTGCTGACCTTGATCTGGGACTTAAAATCACAGAACCTAAAGAATATGAAAAAAGAAAAGGTCTTCTTGAAGAACGCCTCGAAGCAGAAATCTCAAAGACACATGAGTGTCTGACTTTTCGCAATGACTACGGAAGCCCGACCTGTCTTGTTGTAGCAAAAGAGGCAGCAGATGTCAGAAGATTAGGTACCCGGATAGAAGCCGCATGTTCCGACAGAGAAATCTGTTATTCCATTTCCTCCTCATTTCGTGGATTTGCGGGAATGAAGAAATCCTATGAAGAAGCATGTTCTGTACTTGAGAATAAACTGCTCGCTAACGATTCGTTTGACACTGATGACAACTCAGACAACAAAATTTCAGCCGGTTCTGAAACAGACCGGATTCTGTCAATCGTACACGCCATGAATCGCAAAGATACCGTTCTTATGAAGCAGAGCTTTGTATGTCTTCTTTACGGAATGGATGAGGATGCACATTCGCAGAAGGAAGTTCTCCATCATTTGATTCTTGAGGTGGAGCTTAACTGTAAGGCGAGAGGAAAACTTAGCGAAGATTTAAGAGAGAGCTTCTTAGGCTTTTATACAAATTTAAAGGAAATCAGCCCATCCAAGGCAGTTGATGTTGCCTTCAAACTGTGTCAGAAGGTACTTGAAGAAGATGAGACATCTGATAACTGCATGAATGATTACATGAAAACTGCACTTGATTACATTGAGACTCACCTCGATGATGAAAACTTAAGTGTAGTTTCTGTTGCTGAGCAGGTTTATCTCAATCCCGTATATTTTGGCCGTATGTTTAAAAATTCATATCACGATACCTTCAAAAAATACGTCCTGAGCCGCAGAATGGAGAAGGCGAAGAAATTACTGACGGAAAGCTCCTTGAATATCGGAGATATCTGTTCGAGTGTCGGAATCAACAATCCATCTTACTTCTCACACCTGTTCAAGTCTTATACGGGGGTTCTGCCAAGTGAATATATGAAGGGGGGCGCTTTATGAGAATCAGTGGAATTCAGAAACGATTCCTAAAGTATACGCTGCCTCTGTTTCTGATTGCCATTCTGCTTTCCTTTACGGCAATCTTTGTATTCATGCGTAATACGACGATTAAGACACTGACACAAAAGAATCACTTTCAGTGCGAAAAGATGGGCATTTCACTCGATGAACTGTATTCGCAGACCGATTCAGCAACAGCTGACATTATCATAAATGAAAATGTCCAGAAGTCTCTGTGGAACAGAACTCTGACCGGTGTGGAGTCAGCTGCGCTGACAAAATACTTTGGCTATATCAGATTAAGCTCTGTGGCAGATTATGCCTATGTAGACAACAAGCAGAACGTATATACAAGAAGCTATTCTGTGATTAATTACTCTCAGTTTCAGGAATCAAAACTCTCGTCGTACCTTAAGGATGAGTATTCCACTACACGCTGGTTTGTGGCAAATGATACTCTGTTCGGTACAAATGAGAAGTCTCTGTTTGTTGCAAGATATATCCGTTGTATGGATGCCTCCCACGTGCCAGGAGAGGTCTTTTTAAAAATGGACAACAGTTTCCTTGGAAGCCTGATTCGAACAGATGAACTGAAAGAGTCTGCTGTTGGAATCATGGATGAACACGGAGAGGTATTTGATTATATCAGCGCTTCCTCGTCGGAACTGGATGACTCCATCAAAGAAAAAGTACTGGAAACTGCCGAAGCACAAAATGCCGGAATTATACTGGATGGAGACTGGTCCTACAAAGGAATTCTGACAGCATATCGGCAGCCACAGAGTGGTATGATTATCTTTTCATTTATTCCTGCAGGTGTAATTAACAGAGAAGTAAACAGCCTTGCTCTCTTCCTGCTGATTCTTTACGTTCTGATTATGATAACCGTGGTTGTGTTCTCCTTTTACTTTTCAATCAAGTATACAGAACCGATTACAGAGATTTCAGACCGCATGTCAGGCTTTGGTGACGGAGATTTTGATAACACTCTCAATATACACACAGGCACTGAACTCGACCGTATTGGTGACTCTTATAATCTGATGCTGAATAACATTAAAGACCTGTTAACTGAAGTGAAAGAGCAGCAAACAGCTCTCACAAGATCTGAAATCAATACCTTACTGAATCAGATTAACCCACATTTCCTTTATAATACGCTCGATACTATTTATATGCAGGCGCGTATCAACAGTGATGATCTGACAATGGAAATGATACAGGCACTCAGTAAGTACTTAAGGCTTTCTTTAAGCAAAGGATCAGACGTTGTTTCGGTTGGTGATGAGCTCGAGAATGTTCGCTCATACCTAAAAATCATGCAGATTCGAAACCAAGACTTATTCACCTACACGATTCAATGTGATGTCGATCAGGAAAAAACGGCAACATTAAAGCTTATTCTGCAGCCTCTTGTCGAAAACTGCATAAAACATGGCTTCTCTGAGATTTATGAAGGAGGAATCATTACGATTCATGTAAGCGAAAGGAACGGCCGACTGATTTATACTGTAACAAATAACGGACTTGGTATACTTAAGGAAAAGGCAGAGTTCCTGAATCGTGCTTCCAACGCCTCAATCCAGGAACTTCCGTCACTCTTCCCTGACAAGAAACATGGATATTGCTTCATCAATTTGGTGACCAGACTTCGTCTGAAATACCTGGATGAAGCGAGTATTACATATTCGACTGAGGGAGGAACAACGGTGACAGTTGAAATTCCTGCAACGGAGGTGAACACATGAGAAGAAGGATACAAAGACTTGCATGCGTTGCATTAAGTTTTTCAATGCTTACAGTTACTCTGTCAGGATGCCGTGCACAGGAAGCTCCTGCAGAAAAGGTTACGACAGAAATTCAGATTCCAATCAGTCTTTCGGTCGATCCTACAACTGGTAAAAAAGGCGATGAAGACCTTGTCACTGCGTTTAATGAAGAATATTCCGGCAAATATCACCTCGATGTCACCTGGGTTCTTGAAACAGAAGATGAGCGCAGACGTTCTCTGAAAGTCAAAAATGCCACAGATCAGCTTCCTGCCGTTCTCACTGATGTCCGAACCGTTCCGTCATTTTACAGACTGCTGATTGATGATCACAGAATAGAAGACCTGTCAGAGGAAATAGCAAATGATCCTGAGTGGCAGCAGATAATAGAGCCTGTTGTAATGGATAACACAAAAGATTCCGATGGGAATCTTTATCTGGCTCCGATCAGTTCTGGTGCCTTTACCTGCAGTGGTATGTTTTATAACACGGAGCTGTTCGCAAAAGCCGGAATTGAAAGCTTCCCCGCTACATGGGATGAGTTTTTTAAAGACTGTGACCTGCTTAAGGCTTCCGGAATCACGCCCCTTGCACTTCATACAGAAGGTACCGGATGGGCGCCCATGCTTATAGCAACCGCTAAGATGGGGGAAACAGAGGAAGGAAGAGCTTTGATGAATCAGATTTTTCCTTCTACATACGAAAGCGAAAGTTTTGAAGACCTCGCTCAAACCCTGAAAAAACTGTTCTCATATGCATCAGATGACTGCTTTAATACGGATTTTGATTCAGCATATGAAAAATTTTTCTCAGGGCAGGCTGCGATGATTCCAAATGGTTACTGGATGATAGAATCCATACCGTCAGATTTCAAAAACAAGACTAGATTTTCCGCTTTTCCAGGAAATGTACTGATTGCAAGTCCGGAAACGTTTGGCTGGGCTATAACAGCATGCTACAGTGATGAAATAAAAAAAGGGGCATTGGAGTTTCTGAAATTCAGAGCAAAACGAAGCCAGGATGATAAACGTAAGTTTCTTACACTGGGCGGTTCGACACTTGCCGAGCAGGACTATATAAAAGCGTATCTGAACAGCCCTTACATCATGAAGAATTACCAGACTTTATGGAATTCAAATCTGCAGGAGAAAATAATACCGGCAGACTTACCTGACCTTGCAAGAGGTAAAATTTCGACGCATGACTTTGTTCTTGACTGTAACAAATCCATTGCCGAATTTAAAGAAAAATAACCAATCCGAACTTCGAAGCAACTGCTGCTTCGAAGTTTTTTGTCTTGTTTAATTTCTTACATCCTGTGTTTGCTTTTTTCTAAAGGTAGCCGCGTATTTTTTGTATGATTACAGTATCAAATACAAGGGGTGAACTACATGCTAAACAAACGGCGCTCAGGAATATTACTGCCGATTTCTTCCCTTCCCTCACCATTTGGAATAGGAGACTTCGGAAGCCACGCATATGAATTTATTGATTTTCTGAAGAAAAGCGGTCAGACATACTGGCAGATTCT
The DNA here is from genome assembly GCA_902781505.1 of uncultured Lachnospiraceae bacterium. Lineage (GTDB taxonomy): Bacteria > Bacillota > Clostridia > Lachnospirales > Lachnospiraceae > UBA4285. The sequence goes on from CACZJL010000001.1 coordinate 83,392, forward strand.
TCCCATGGGACCGACGGGGTTTGGAGACTCTCCATATCAATCATTCTCAACCTTTGCCGGTAATCCATATTTTATCGATTTAAATGAACTAATTAAAGATGGACTTCTTTCAGAAGAAGCAGTAGCACAAACTCTTCCTGACTCAGAACGGGTAGAATATGAGCTTCAATTTAAAAGACGATTCCCTTTATTAAAAGAAGCATACACAAATGCGGTCAGCTCTGGGCTATTATCAGACGATTCCTTTATGGAATTTAAAAAAGCAAATATTGATTGGCTTCCCGACTACAGTCTCTTTATGGCTTTAAAGGATATTTACTGTGGGAAGCCGTGGTTTTACTGGCCTGAAGATATTCGCATGAGAAAGCCGCAATCAGTTCTTGATTCAATTGATTCCAACCAGGAATCAATTGAATTCTATTCTTTTACTCAATACTTATTCTTTATGCAATGGGATAAATTAAAAAAATACGCAAATTCTAATGGAATTGAGATCATCGGGGATATTCCAATCTATGTTGCTTTTGATTCAGCTGATTGCTGGAGTCACCCTGAGCTGTTTCAGCTTGATAAACATCATATGCCAAATGCAATTGCCGGATGTCCACCAGATGACTATGCGGTAAAAGGACAGCTTTGGGGTAATCCTTTATACAATTGGGAGGTTCATAAGAAAACAGGATTTGAGTGGTGGTTGAAACGAATTCAGGCAGCATGGAAACTGACAGATATTATCCGGATTGACCACTTCAGAGGCTTTGATGAATATTACTCTATTCCGTACGGTTCAGAAGATGCTGTAAATGGTACCTGGAGAAAAGGTCCCGGTCTTGAATTATTTCAGACTATAAAAAGAGAACTTGGAGATGTACCGATTATTGCCGAGGATCTTGGATTTGTAACAGATTCGGTCAGAGATCTTTTAGCCTCATGCAGATATCCGGGAATGAAGGTACTTGAATTTGCTTTTAACGAAGAAGAGAGAAGTGAATATTTGCCATATAACTATACCAAAAATTGTGTAGTTTATACCGGCACCCATGATAACGAAACAATTACAGGCTGGTACGCAAATCTTACGCCGGAGGTAAGAGAAGCTGCAATCCGGTATTGTAACAATGCCTATACTCCGGAATCGGAGATTGCCTGGGATTATATTTGCCTTGCCATGAGCAGTATCGCTAATACCTGTATTATTCCGATGCAGGATTATTTAGGACTTGGAAATGAAGCAAGAATCAACACGCCATCGACACTTGGACTGAACTGGACATGGAGGATGAAACAGGATGCAATTGAAAGCGATTATCTGGCTTTAAGAATCAGACAACTCACAAAAACATATGGACGATTAAGCTTTAGCCAGAAATCAGATAAAAAGGATAATGAATGAAGGGAGATTATTATGACACTCAAAGAGGAATTACAGACTTATTTAAATAAAGACATTAAGAACAGCACCTTAAAAGAAATTTACGATGCTCTTATTATTCTTTCCCGGGAAAGAATGAAGACACAAAATATCATTACAGGTAAGAGAAAGGTATATTATATATCCGCCGAATTCCTGATTGGAAAGATGTTAAGCAATAACCTGATTAACCTCGGTATTTATAACGATGTAAAGGATACTTTGCAGGCCGAAGGTATCTCACTTGCTGACATCGAGGAACTCGAGGCAGAACCTTCTTTAGGCAACGGTGGACTTGGACGACTCGCAGCCTGTTTTCTCGACTCTCTTGCAACATTAAAGATTCCGTCAGCAGGTATCGGACTGAATTATCACGAAGGATTGTTTCAGCAGTTCTTTAAAGACCATAAGCAGGATGAGGAACCAAATCCATGGATTTCAAACACACCGTGGCTGAAAGAGACAGACTGTCACTTTACCGTGCCATTTAAAGACTTTACCCTGATTAGCACATGTAAAGATATCGATATTCTTGGCTACAACGGAGGTAAGATTCCACTTCATCTGTTTGACCTGGATTCAGTTGAGGAATCTGTAATCGGAGAGGGGATTGCCTTCGATAAAACAGATATCAAAAAGAACCTGACACTGTTTTTGTATCCGGACGACTCCGATGATGATGGCAGAAAGCTTCGAATCTTCCAGCAGTATTTCATGGTTAGCAACGCCGCACAGCTTATCTTAAAAGAGTGCACTGAGGCTGGATTCGCTCTGAATCAGCTTGATCAATTTGCCGCGATTCAGATTAATGATACGCATCCATCCATGGTGATTCCTGAATTAATCCGACTTCTCATGGCAAATGGAATTGATTTTGACGAGGCTGCATGCATTGTTACGCGCACCTGTGCCTACACGAATCACACCATTTTAGCAGAAGCACTGGAAACCTGGCCTATGGATTACCTGGAAGCTGTCGTTCCTTTACTGGTACCAATCATCAGAAAACTGGATGCTCTCGCTAAGGAACGTTATACAGATTCAAAGGTTGCAATCATTGATAAAAATGCCAGAGTTCATATGGCCCATATGGATATGCATTTCGGACACAGTATCAATGGTGTCGCTGCACTTCATACCGAAATTTTAAAGAAATCCGAACTGAAGCCTTTTTATGATATCTATCCTGAAAAGTTCAACAATAAGACAAATGGAATTACATTCCGTCGTTGGCTGATGGGGTGCAACCCGGAACTTTCAGACTGGATTTCTTCTAAGATTGGCGATGATTGGAAGAAAGATGCGAGTTTGCTTTCTGAACTGAAAAAATACGCAGATGATCCTGTTTCTATTGATGAATTACAGAGAATCAAACAGAAGAGAAAGGTAGCATTTGCTGAGTATCTTTTAAAGACACAGGGAATTAAGGTTGATCCGACTTCCGTTTTTGATGTTCAGGTGAAGCGACTTCATGAGTACAAAAGGCAGCAGATGAATGCGTTGTATGCAATTTATAAATATAAGCAGATTAAGGCCGGATACATTCCAGAAAAACCTCTGACCATGATTTTCGGAGCCAAGGCTGCACCGGCGTACACGCTTGCCAAGGACATTATCCATCTGATTCTTTGCCTGTCTGAACTTGTTAACAACGACCCTGATGTAAATAAGTACTTCAAAATTGTCATGATTGAAAACTACAACGTGACGAAGGCTGAAAAGTTGATTCCGGCAGCAGATATTTCCGAACAGATTTCCCTCGCAAGTAAAGAAGCCTCCGGAACCTCCAATATGAAGTTCATGTTGAACGGAGCCGTTACGCTTGGAACCTTAGATGGTGCAAATGTTGAGATTGCCGATCTTGTAGGACAGGAGAATATCTATCTGTTTGGAAAGCATTCCGATACGGTTATCGATTTATATGCAAAACAGGGATATGTTTCAAAGAATTATTATGAATCAAATCCGGTTATAAAAGATCTCGTTGATTTCATTGTCAGTGATAAGCTTCTTTCAATTGGTGACAGTACCAACCTGAATCGCCTGTACAATGAATTACTTAATAAAGACTGGTTCATGACATTACTTGATTTGGAGGATTATATCCATGTTAAGGAACATATGTTAATTGATATGCAAGAGGCTTCCAATTTTGGGCGGAAAATGATTATAAATATTGCCAATGCCGGTTTCTTCTCATCAGACAGAACAATAGCAGAATATAATCAGGATATCTGGCATGTATGACTGATAAATTGTCTTAATTGTTTACAAAATTTTAATCTAATATACTAACATACTCATTACCTTTATGTTATAGTATATCTGTAAATTTTTAAGCAGAGGTGGTTGTATGAACAGTCTTACGCACGATCGGAATCGAAATGAGACTATGACTGCAGTGGCATTTTCCAAGTACATGAATATTTTCCTTTTAAGTACGCATTTCATGTTCGCATTTCTTTACTGGTACTATAAGACGCCGATTCTTTTTGGCTATAATTTAATCAGTATTATTGTATTCCTGTATGAGTTTATTCCTTTAAAACAGGGAAGGCTGGTACAGTACCGAACCATAAGCTTGGGCGAAATTGCTGCCTTTATGACCATGAACACAATATTCCTGGGGCCTGATTACGGTTTTCAGCTTTATTGCATGGGATTTGTAAGTACCGCATTTCTGATTGCATATACAAATGCAGAAACCGCTAAACTGAAACCATTCACAAAGCTGAAAGTTGCTTTCTATATTGGCTACGTATTTGCTGTAAGAATCTGGTTTTTTAATCATTCACCATATTATACGTTAGGTGACAGAAACGTCGCTCAGCTATTTTACCTTGTGAACATCGGAATTTCCTTTATCATTCAGGTCTGGTGTCTTGTTGTATTTATGAAAGCAGTTGATAGCCTTGAAGGTCGATTAGAACGTGCAGCCATGCTCGATGAACTGACCGGACTTTATAACCGCCGCAGAATTCATGACTCACTCGAGCAGCTTAATACAATGGATATAAAGAATCGTGATGTCTATGTTGGCATCATGGATATTGATCACTTCAAAAATATCAATGACACCTATGGTCATGCTATGGGCGATACGGTTCTGCAGGCGCTTGCAACGCGTCTGATGGAGCATGTACGTAAAAATGACGAATTACGCGTCGGTCGATGGGGAGGCGAAGAATTCCTTGTGGTTTATCTTTCACACGAAGGAGAATCCGAAGATGAAATCAGAGAAATCTTCTCAAAGATTCAGAGAACTGAGTTTAGTAACATTAAAGACAAAAACGGAAATTCTGTTCCTGTAACGATTACCATTGGCGTTGCAAGGAAACAAACAGACGAACCGATTGAACATGTTGTTACGGAAGCTGATCAGTTATTATACTTCGGTAAGGAACACGGAAGAAAACAGCTCGTTTTTCTGAACACAAATGAATAAAGTCTATTAAGCATCATGCTTCTCAAACCGGAAGCATGATGCTTTTATTATTTATATAGAGTTTGAAAGCCGAACTTTCATACAGATAATATATAATTAATCTACTTGAAAAAAACTGTAAACTAGAGTAAATTAATATTAATAAATGTTCGTGTATAATTGTCGGGATAAGAAATATGATAATGATAGAAAAATGCATATTATGCAGCATTGTTCTAAAAGGCGGGATGCGGTATTCAAATATAAAATACTTTCCATTATATTGCTAAGTGTTATTATCAGCATAAGTATGTTTACTCTACATTTTAAAAATATTGCAGATGTTTATCAGTTAAACTTAAAAAATGCAACAATACAAAGTTTGTTTCAATTTGCTGACTTTCCATTGCATATTTCAATACTGCAATATTGGTTGCTGATGGCAGGAATCTCAACATTTGTTTATATTATCTTAGCAATTATATTTGCATGTATAGCGACAAACAAAAACAACAGAATAATTATTGCATTTGATTTCATTTTAATGATTCCTTTTTGCTTGTATCTGTTTAAATTAAAGCAGGCAGAGTATTTGTCTTTACCTGTGATTCTTGATACGAACCGAATGTTGAATTCTAACCAGGCTATTTACGCTGTAATTATAATATTAATTACAATAAGTGCAATCATCTGTCTTGTTCGAACCAGCAACAAATGGAAGGAACAATCCTAAACGCATTCATTTATTCGTTAAACTTGCGTTTAGCGAATAAATGAATCAAACTTAATCACTGCTCTAATATCCAGGCAAGTCCCTTTACAAGCCTTTTACAGACTTCAAAGGTGTGATTGCCTGGATTTATTTCGTATTTCGTATGAATTCCACGGCCTTTGAGGCATTCAATAACCGCTTCTGTATTAATCTGTCCCTTGCTTAAAAACTGATTCTTCGTTGCAGATTCTGTTTCACCGATTGACAGGTAGACCGCATCCGGCGTTCTTAACAATTCATGCTGCAGAAAGAATTCCTTAGCTTTAGGCATCCATAAAGATCCGGAACAACTGACTACACGGGAGAACAAATCTGTTTTATAAAGGGAATATATGGCAAATAATCCTGCAAGCGAATATCCGCTGATGATGATTTCAGAGGGCTCTGTATTCTTTTTTTTCAATACAGAAGGGATAATTTCACCGGTCAGTTCTTCTAAATACGCATCAGCACCTGCTTTAAAAGGACCTGACCATTTGTTTATTTGAGGCGCATTAAACGGACACATATCCGTATCCCAGTTAAGATCTGATACAACCAGGCAGCTAAATGGCCTTTGAACTACCTGTTCAAGCTGCCTGAAGCTATCCGTTTCCTCAGCAGAATACGCATTCATAACAATCAAAGGTGCTGGTATAGTCCCTTTAGCAGCTGCAAATTGCACAGTTCTGTTTCCGAATTTATACTTTAAAAAATCCATTTCTTTTCCTTTCATTTGACGCGCAAGACAACCGGTTATTTGCAATCAAAAGTTACCTGTTTTATTCCAAATTGGCATTTAAGCCACGGCGTTTAGCGAAATAATATGCTATGATAATCTCAGAACGAACATTACTACGGTGATTTGAAAATAATAAACTTTTGAGGTTTAACGAATTATGGCTAAAACAAAGACTTATGCAGAAACCGAACAGTTAAAATATGCGGTACAGCTTACAGACATGCTTCGAGAACTGCCCGCTTTTACTACAGAGTATTTTAATGCAATTTCATTTGCCAAGCAACCGAGAACACAGCTGGCATATGCGACAGATCTCAGGAATTTCTTTCGCTATCTTACTTCGAACGTAGAGCGACTTAAGTCCTCTCACCTTCGCACTCTCTCACTTTCAGACCTGGGTTCCGTAACAACTCAGGAAATTTCGAACTTTCTGATGTATCAGAGGGCTTACAGCGATGAATCAGGGAAAATGCATACGAATGGTGAACGTGCCTTAAAGAGAAAGCTGTGCTCAATTCGCGGGATGTATAACTATTTCTATCGTATGGAGAAAATCGCAGATAATCCTGCGGAACGTGTTGAAGTTCCGAAGATTCATGACAAGGCTATTGTTCGTATGGATCCGAATGAAGTTGCAGAACTTCTGGATAATGTAGAATCCGGCTCCGGAATGACGAAAGAACAGCTTCGATTTCACGGCAAGTTAAAGGGCCGTGACCTTGCTCTTCTGACACTGATGCTTGGTACCGGTATTCGTGTATCAGAATGTGTCGGACTTGATATTAAGGATGTGGACTTTGATAATGACCGTATCCGTGTGATTCGAAAAGGAGGCGCTGAAGCCTTCGTATACTTCGGTGATGAGGTCAGAGATACTCTTTCCGGATACATGGAAGAACGTAAGTCCGTAAAAACGCGTGAGGGCCATGAGAACGCCCTTTTTGTATCACAGCAGGGTTCGAGGTTAGGTGTTCGCTCTGTTGAGCTTCTCGTCAAGAAATATGCGCAGACTGTGACAACAGTGAAACACATTACCCCTCACAAATTGCGCAGCACATACGGCACCAATCTCTACCAGGAATCTCATGATATCTATCTCGTAGCAGATGTGTTGGGGCACAAAGATGTTAATACCACAAGAAAGCACTATGCTGACCTGGTAGATGAGAATAAGCGAAGTGCCAGAAACATGGTTCGTCTGCGCAAAGATTAAAAAAGAAAACCGCCTCTTAAAAGAGGCGGCAAATTAAAAAAATTATTTCTTGTTAAGCTGCAGGTTTCACTGGGGCTTCCGTTGTTTTTGGAGTCTCCTGTGTCGTTGCAGGTGGCTGAGTTGTCTTTTCTTCCGGAGCAGCTGTAGGCTTATTTTCTGTTGTCGCATCCGGCTTGCTCTCTTCTGATGCCGGAGCCGTTGCAGAAGTCGTTTCTTCCGCCTTCTGAGCGGTTGCTCCTGCGGCCGTAGTCTGAGTAGTTGCAGACAGCTGTGTTACCGAAACGGTAGAAATCTGAGGCACTTCAGCAAGCTTGATTTCAGGAGCTTCTGATGCATCCATGTAAATCTCAACTTCTGTCTGATTCTTACAGTTTTCATATATCCACTTCGCATCATCAGCCATCAATGTTATGGAGCCGTATGTTGAATACGTTCCAATCGCATAATATGACTCTGTAAGGATACTGCCGTTATTATTCGAAGAATAGAGAGCTGTGTGAATAGATGCTCCGTTTTCGAGCTTACATGTAAACTGTGCGAACTGGTTATCGGCAAATTTATACCAGCTCATCTTGGAGCTGATTTTAGTCTTACCATCGGTCAGGGTACTGACTGTCGAAACAGGGAAGCACTTCACTGCTTTTCTTTTGTCCTGATCCTCTAACCTGTAAACGGTGAGGAAATTCTTTGCGCGATTGATGCGAATCAGATAATTCGCCACTTCATCAATAACATCATCCGGACTTGTTGCCTGAGCCTGCGTCACACTTTCCGATGCCTGTGTCATAAGAGAATTACGATACTGCTCATTATAGAGACGAACAAAGTGGATGATCAATATAAAAGCTGCAGCGGCGAGAAGTAAGATAAATAAATACATCTTGGAATTCTCTCCCTGCAGCCAATCTTTAAATGTTTTTTTCTTGTATTTTTTATATTCCATGACTGCCATCAATTGAATTAAATTTTTCTTTCAACTCAATAAATTTTAATATAACCTCAATGGCTCCGTCAATACCAATTTCTCCAGTATCTATGCATAAATCATAACTTTTAGCTTCTCCCCACTTCTTGCTGGAGTAATAGTTATAATAGCTGGCTCTTCTTTTATCCGTTTTCTGAATCAAATCTGCGGCCTTATTTTCACTGAGGTCATACATTCTCTTGATTCTCTCAATTCTCTTCGGCAAATCTGCCTTAATCCATACACTAACGGCAAATGGATTATCTTCAAGGGCATAGTCTGCGCATCTTCCTACAACAACACAGGACTCTTTTTCTGCCAGCTTTTTAATGGCATCAAACTGTGCAAGGAAAATCTTGTGATTAATTGGCATATCAGAATAAGAGCTTGTATAGCCAAGGGAATAGGTATCCATAACCAGAGAATACAAGAAACTATTTGTAGGTCTCTCATCCTGTGATGCAAAAAGCTCCTCACAAAGACCACTCTGCTTCGCAGCCATGGTTAAAAGCTCCTTATCATAGCATTTAATTCCAAGTCGTTCCGCAAGTTTCGTTCCTACCTCATGACCGCCTGATCCAAATTCTCTTCCGATTGTAATGACTGTTCTGCTGTCCATAACAAGTCCTCCTTTATCACCCTGAAAACTTCATTCGCATCTCCAATTAGCCGTATTAATATGAAATTCTTCACGTATTTTATGATTTAATTGTAGCAAGTTATCAGACAAATTGCAAGAACTTACGTTCTGTTTCTGAGACCTGAAAGAACTTTTTCAAAATATTCTGGCAATGGTGCTTCAAATTCCATGTACTCACCTGTTCTTGGATGAATAAATCCGAGAACCTTGGCATGAAGCGTCTGCCCCTGCAGATTCCATGCGGATTTGCCGGAACCATATACATTATCACCAAGAAGCGGATGTCCGATACTGCTCATATGAACACGAATCTGATGGGTCCTGCCGGTTTCAAGCTTACATGCGACATAAGAATAATTGCCAAGATTTTCAAGCACCGTATAATGTGTCACTGCGCGACGTCCGTTGACACGATCGATTGCCATTTTCTTTCTGTCATTCTTGCTTCTGGCAATCGGTGCATCGACCGTCCCTGTCTCTTCCTTAATCTGGTTCAGACAGATGCAGTGGTAAATGCGGTTGATTGAGTGTACTGCGAGCTGTTCCGCAATTGCGCGATGTGCAAAATCAGTTTTACATGCAACGAGCACACCTGTTGTATCCTTATCAATACGATGCACGATACCAGGTCTTGCCACTCCGTTAATACCGGAAAGCTGATCCTTGCAGTGAAACATCAGGGCATTCACTAACGTCCCGCCAAAATGACCGGCAGCGGGGTGAACAACCATACCCTTTGGCTTATTTACAACGATAATATCATCATCTTCATACAGAATATCTAAGGGAATATCCTCTGCGAGGATCTCCGGCTCTGCCATTTCAGGTACAATCACCGTAATCTCATCCCCTGCCTTTACCAGATCCTTAGGCTTGCATGATTTATCGTTAATATAAACGCCATCGTTCTTAATGATTTTACTTAAATAGGATCTTGAATAATCCTCTAACTCATCAGACAGATAGCGGTCAAGGCGTACACCTTCATCTCCCGCATCCACTGTCAGAGTAATCTTCTTTGTTTCACTCATGTTTTTCATCCTTAACAAATGGCAGAAAGTTGAACGCGTCGTCGTCATACACAAAGAAAATTGCAATGATTAAGAAAATAACGCTTAACGTAACGGCTATATCTGCCACATTAAATACAGGGAAGTTAATTAGTTTGAAATAGATAAAATCCCTGACATACTGTAAATATGCCCGATCGATAAAATTGCCGATTGCACCACCCGAAAGAAGAGTGCAAACCGTAAGTAACAGCTTGTACTGCGAAATTTCCGGAATCTTTACGACAACGTAAGCCACAGCCACAAGAATGACGACGGTAAGAACAAGAAAGAATACCCTCGCACCTGACATCATGCCCCATGCCGCACCCTTATTTTCAAGGTAATTAAATTCCAGCACTCCGTCAATAATGGCAAATGGCTTTTTTCCTTTCAGAACATTAACTGCCATCACCTTCGTAATCTGATCACAGACGACAATCAGAATCGTGCCGATTACAAACCATAAAAATTTTGCTAACTTAGAATTCTTCATGCCAGTACTTCCTTCACAGCGTCCATCATCTCTTCATCTGTAACGGAAGAATCTACATAAGCATGGCCAAATGGCTTAACAAGTACGAAATTAATCTTACCGGCATCCATCTTCTTATCATTCTTCGTTGTAGCAACAATCTCCTCGGCAGTCATATTGTTAACTGTCATCGGAAAACCGAAGGAAGCAAAAACCTCCCTGGATTTTTCATATTCAGAAGTGCTGATGTATCCGCGCTCCATGCTGATTTTTAAAGCAGCAATCATACCAAGCACAACACATTCTCCATGAAAGAGTGAGAATCCTGAAAGCTTCTCAATTGCATGACCTAAGGTGTGACCAAAATTAAGAACGGCACGCTCACCATGCTCCTTCTGATCATTTTCCACGACGATACGCTTCACATTGCAGGACTCTTCAATCATGTGTTCCATTGTCTCCGGATCCTGGTTATGAATTCCTTCAACATTGGCAAGAAGCCACTCAAAATAATCCGGACGACGAATTACACCATGCTTTAAGATTTCACCAAGACCACAGTTGAACTGTCTGTCATCAAGTGACTTTAATACAGACATATTCATATAGACAAGACGAGGCTGATGGAAAGCACCGACCATATTCTTATAAGCTCTGAAGTCAACACCTGTCTTTCCGCCAACAGAAGAATCCGTCATGGCAAGAAGAGAAGTTGGAATCTGAATAAAGTCGATTCCTCTCATGTAGGTTGCAGCAGCAAAGCCTGTCAGATCTCCGACAACACCGCCACCTAAAGCGGCAAGACAGTCATGACGATCAAAGTGATTCAATACTAAGTATTCATAAACGTCCTGAACTGTATCAAGATTCTTATTCTTTTCACCAGCATCAAATGAATAGAAAAACACCTGATTACCGGTTTTAGAAAGCTCTGTCTTAACAGCTTCAGCGTAAAGAGGAGCCACATTGGAATCAGAAATAATCGCAATTTTGCGGTTCTTAAAACCTAACTCATTAAACTTCTCTACAAGCAGTGAAAAGTCCTGTTCAATAGCAATGTCATAAATAGGCTTTGTTCCATCCGTTACAGTAATTAATCGAGACATACATTCCTCCTGTAATTTGCGTCGGTTACGTCAACTACTGTAATCGAACGCAGTAAATTAAAAAAAGACCGCACGAATTAACGTGCGGTCAAAATTACCAACTTAAAAGTTAAAAGCGAACATCGCTCTTATAAGCTCCCAGATCGATGCCATTTGAAGCACCTGCCGCAAGTTCCTGAATATCTCCTGAGATATCAACACCTGGAGGTGTGATTAAGAAGATATAGCTTGTGATTTTCTGAAGGCTGCCAGAGATTGCATAACAGGAACCAGCAGAGTAATCGATAATTCTCTGTGCAAGTTCAACATGAATACCTTCTAAGTTCAGCACAACTGCCTTACCTTCCTGAAGAGTATCAGTAATCTGGTTTGCATCCTCCATGGAATTAGGACGAATTACTACAACCTCACCCTTAGCCTTTCCACGATAGGAAACTACATTCTTCTTTCTGAACTGTGGTCTCTCATCCACTTCTGTATCTTCAGATTTCGCAGCGAAGAATCTTCTCTTTGAAGCTCCTTCGTCGCTGTCATTGAAATCATCTTCGTAGTCATCATAATCATCAAACTCATCATCGTCAGATTCACGAAATACATTTGTAAATTTACTTATAAAACTCATTTCGTTCTCCTAATCAATTATTATAATTTCTTGCCCCAAATATCGCGGTTCCGACGCGAACTAATGTCGCCCCTTCCTCAACGGCCACACGATAATCATTCGTCATTCCCATGGACAGAGAGTCTAAGTGCAGTACGTCTTTGTTACCATTATCAATGTTTTTCGCATTGATGTCAACCAGTAATTCCCGCAGAATACGGAAATAGTGCCTGTTTTCTTCAGGATCTGACACATAAGGAGCACTGGTCATAAAGCCACGGATGTTAATATTCGGAAGATTCACAGCTTCTCTTAAGAAGCCTTCTACTTCTTCGACTTTAAACCCGAATTTATTCTCTTCTTCAGCCACATTTACTTCAATGAGAATGTCCGTTGTTACATTTTTCTTGACTGATTCCTTGCTGATTTCTTCTGCAAGTCTTAACGAATCAACAGAATGAATCATGCAAACCTTACCAACAAGGTATTTCACCTTGTTTCTCTGAAGGTGACCAATCATATGCCATCTGATATCTTTCGGCAGAGTTTCAATCTTACCGACGAGCTCCTGCACATAGTTCTCACCGAACTCTCTCATGCCGGTCGCATAGACTTCCTCAATCGCTTCATTTGGCTTCGTTTTGCTGACCGCAATCAAAGTTACTTCTTCCGGATTTCTTCCGGCCTTTTCACATGCTTTTCTGATTTCTTCCTGTACTTCTTTTAAGTTGTTAGCAAGCATAATGTACCTCGAATTCTCATTAAAAACTTAATATACAATCTGATCTTCTGTAAACTTCTCTGCATCAAGAATAATCCTGTCAAAATTAGATACACAGTTTGCAGAACCTGTTCGAGAAATGGTGTACTCGTTATTCTTATCAAGAACATCGAGAAGTTTAAATACAGTATAGCCTGTATTTACGCAATATACACCCTGCAGCCGTTCTGTCTCGGCAACCACAAAACGGCTTCCTGAATTCGGTTTAATCAGGTTTGTGCCCTTTGTAAGATCGGACTCCTTCACATACACAAATCCATTTGCCTCGCGGTAAATCTTAACTGAATTAAATTCCTGTATGGACTTACCAGTTGAGTCATATGATTCTACAAGGAACCCCTTAGAATTGCTGTTACCACCAGTCATTACGTAATCAGACGGGATCTTGTAAAAAGTGCTTTCCGTAACAGCAGTATTTGGAACCTTCATTCCGGTCTGCGTATTGGTTACAAGCTCAACATCAAGGAAACGTTCGGTAATATAACGAATCATATACTTATCCATCGTAATCTTTCCGTAATTTTTACCGTTCCTATTAATGATTGTAAAGTTTGCCTTGGTCGTAATGTTATCTTTTTTAAACTTTACAGTAACAGCCTTCTTGTTCTGCAGACGGTTACTTGCAATGTCTTCATCTGACAGCGGAACTAACAGGTACCAGTTCTCGCTCGTAACTAATTTATATACGGAGTCGCCGGCATTGATTACATCACTGTTTCGAACCGGAGAGCTCTTAAGATTCGTCTTATCAAAATCTGCAGCGGTAAATGTATCTGCATTGACGCCTTCATATCCGTCAACGTTATAAAGGACATAGCCTGCAGCATCGGAGTTCACGGTCTGAAACTGACCACCGCCCTCTCTTTCAAGTACCGTGCTGAGTTCTGACTGCAACTGTTTGCTGACAGAACTTAAAACGATGGAATTTAAAGAATCCTGAAGAGTATATACAGAGCCAAAGCCCTCCTTATCATAATTTGCCTTATAATCAATCAGAAGTCTTTGCATATCTTCAAGATTAGAGGCAGTAAGGGAACTCCCTTCCGCTTTCAGATAATCATTCAGAAGTTCTGAGATACGACCGGTTTCATCAACCGTGTATACGGTTTCGCCGGTCTTCACCCGATTTCCTTCGTGCTGATAGAAATTGACAGTTCCGGAATAGGAGCTGTTATACACCGTCTCTTCACGAACTGCAATTCCGGTCAAGGAGGCCTTATAGGCAACAGAACCGCTTTCAACCTGGTATATATCGACTTTGCGTCTGGTCAGATACATAACAAGAAAACAGATGACATAAATAATTAAAATACCAAATACAACGACTGCAACTTTAGGACGCTTATGAAATGTGACGACCTGATGCCTTTGTCTTGTTTTGTCGGCCATTTCTTTCACCCCTCAAGTAGAATCACTGATAGAACTCACGCCACTCAAGATCTCCTCTTTCAAGAGACTTGATTAAAAGTTCTGCGGTTGCAAGATTAGTTGCAAGCGGAATATTATACATATCACAAAGATTTGTTACATTACTTGGATCCACATCGTGCGCAAGCGGATTAGCAGCTTCACGCAGGAAAAGAACCAGGTCAATTTGATTATGCTCAATCTGTGAGCATAACTGCTGATCGCCACCAAGGTATCCTGCGAGGAACTTGTGAACACTAAGGTTAGTAGCCTGTTCTACAAGTCTGCCGGTTGTACCGGTCGCGAAAAGCTGATGTTTACTTAAGATTCCCCTGTATGCGATGCAGAAATTCTGCATCAGCTTTTTCTTAGAATCATGTGCAATTAACGCAATATTCATTCTTCTGCTCCATATTTATAGATTTTCGATTGAACGTACATCCTTAAAATCTGCTGTGTAGATATTCTGGTCAATACGTCTTTGAAGGCTGACATTCAAAACGATTCCCATTGCAATGTACAAAGACATCAGGGAACTGATTCCGTAACTGAAAAACGGAAGAGCTAGACCCGTATTCGGGAGGAGCTGTACTACAACGCCGATATTGATAAATGTCTGAAGTCCAATATAGACGCCAACCCCCATTGCTATGAGGCGTCCTGTGAAGTCCCTCGCTTTATGTGAGGTCCAGAAACACTCAGCTACAATGGCTGCCAGCAGTAAAACTGCTGTAATATTGCCGACAAATCCAAGCTGCTCACCCATGGCAGCAAAGATAAAGTCAGTTTGCGCTTCTGCAATATAACCGGAATTTAAAAGTGAGGATGGATCGTCATTATTCAGGCCCTTTCCGGTAAGCTCACCGGAACCAATTGCCTGAGCCGCATATTTCTGCTGATAAGCACCATCATCATTATCCTCTGGCTGTAAAAAGGCCATGACACGGTCTCTCTGATACTTCTTCAAAAGCTTCTGATTTGGATTCTGAACATATAACAGCAGACCAAGCACTGTCGGAACGACAATCAGTATGACAAGACCAATCTTTTTATAGCTGACTCCCGCATAGAAAATCAGAATAAACAGAATCGATGTTGTGAGTATTGTCTGTGAAAGGTCCGGCTGTCTTAAAGTAAGGAATAAAGGGACAAATAACAGAATCCATAAAACCGAAATGAATCCCCATGTATCGATAATTTCTTTGTACATGGATAGGATCTTAACGGCAAATAAAATCAGAATAATCTTACCAAGCTCCGAAGCCTGAAGATTAATCGGGCCAAGTCTGATCCATCGCTTTGCTCCGTGCGAAGCATATCCAAACAGACGCGTTGCAAGCAACAATGCAATCTGTCCGAAATAAATTACCCAGTAATACTTTAAAATCCAGTTATAATCTATAAAGGACAGCAGAGTCATAACAACCACTGCGGCTGCGAGACCGAACACCTGACGAACCGTATAGGCAGGCTTCACAGAATTGATAATAATGATTCCGTAAAAGGAACACAGAAGCATCAGGCACAAGAGTCTGTAGTTGTATGATTTCATCCGATATTTCTTAAACATAACTGCCCTTCTTTAGATGGATGTATTTCTTACATCTTCTTGCTACGAAGATCCTTGATTGGAATGTTCGCATAAATTGCCGGAACAGAGCCGTTGTTTTCTTCGGACTCTGTCTGAGTGATTTCGATATCTAATCCTTCGGTATCAATTTCCATATACTTGGAAATAACCTGAATGATATCATTTTTGATCTTTTCCATTATCTCCGGTGAGCAGTTGGAACGGTCTGAAACGAGAAGAAGCTTCAGTCTGTCTTTCGCTACATCGCCGGATTTATTTTTCTTTTTGAATAATTCTAAAATATTCATCTTAAACCCCTTGTCTCATCAAAACCAATTACTTCTTGCTTAATGCCTTCTTAAGCTTGCCAAAGAAACCTTTCTTTGCAGTCAGATCAAGGAAAGGAACCTCTTCACCTGTAATTCTCTTACAGATGTTGAGATAAGCCTGACCGGCAAGAGATTCATCGCCTACTAATGGTGTACCTCTGTTTGTTGCTACAACGATGTTTTCATCATCCGGTACAGCACCGATAATATGAAGCTGTAAGATATCATTCACATCATCTAAAGACATCATGTCGCCCTTCTCTACCATTTCCGGACGAATACGGTTTACGATTAAGTCCTCATGATCCTTTAATCCATTTGCATCTAAAAGACCAATGATACGGTCAGCATCACGGATGGCAGAAACCTCAGGTGTTGTTACAACAAGAGCTCTGTCCGCACCGATGATTGCATCGTGGAATCCCTGTTCAATACCAGCCGGGCAATCAAGGATGATATAATCAAATGCCTTCTCATCATTCTTGATGTCTTCGATTACCTGAAGCATCTGATCTGTTGAGATTGCAGACTTATCTCTTGTCTGTGCTGTTGGAAGAAGATATAAATTTTCTTCTCTCTTGTCATTGATCATTGCCTGATTTAAACGGCACTTACCTTCCACTACATCAATAAGGTTATATACAATACGGTTTTCAAGACCAAGAACAACGTCAAGGTTACGAAGGCCTGTATCTGTATCAATCATAATAACCTTCTTACCAAGCTTTGCAAGGCCTGTACCAATATTTGCTGTTGTTGTTGTTTTACCTACACCACCTTTACCGGATGTAACAACAATTACCTCTGCCATAATAAAATGTCCCTCCTGAAAATTAACTTAATAAAGTAATTATCTTAAATTTACCATTTAAATTCAAGACTATTTTCTTTTTTATTTTAAAGTTTATCAATTGAATTTCAGCTCATTGATTACTTTAAGAGAAAGATCTTCGATATAAACCTCGCCATCCTTTAAATGAGCAATTTCAGGGCTCACTGTATTGGCTCTTCTGCGCCTTAGGGCAGCAAGAGGATTGCTCGATTCACTGGTCGCAATTAAATCGCCAATCTGAATCTGCATTGGATTCATTTCAAGGGCCAGAACAAAAGCATTTTCCATATTCACGCCACTTCCGACCTGAATATTTCCAAGAAGGCTTCCAAGCACGATGACACAGCCGCCTGCAATGACCTTGGCACCTGGATTGACATCTCCGATAATCACAACAGAAGATGGTTCTTCTAAAACCTGCCCGGAGCGAAGTGTTCCATGATAGATTTTAGCTGCACTCGTTACAGAATCTTCAGAAACCTCAAAGCTGTTTGAACTCTGCTGCATCAGTGCATAAGCGGCTTCCATGACTCCCATCGAATTCATATTTTCAGCAAATGCCTGCTCACGCTCAGCAACTCCAGCCTCTTCAGCCTGCTCCATGCGCTTCTTCGAATATGCTTCACGAATCATGTCATTTGAAATATCTTCGTCATCCGAATTGATAACACAGACTATATTGATATCAGACACATCAGTAATAATCTCTGTTAATACCTGAATCTGATCGTCGTCAAGCTTGACACCGGAGAAGTTCACTACCATATCTGCCTTTCCGAAGAATTTGGCACTGGCCTTGAATCGTTCTCTTAACTGAGAACGAACCTCAGCGAAATCAAGATCCGGACTGATGATAACATTGACACCAAAATTATTGCCCTTAATGATTACGGACTTACTCATAGTTTCTCCTTTAAAAATCATTTTGTTTTACTGACCCGAAGCTCTGCCGTTTGCTGAACCTTCAGAAGACTGTGCTGGCTGTGTAGCCTGTGTTACGGTCTGAGTAGCCTGTGTTACTGCAGCAGCCTGCGTTGTTGCGGCTGCCTGTGTTGTCACCTGCGCTGCCGGCAGATTATCAGAAGCTGATGGCTGTGTAATTACCCCCTCATCAGTTTTTTTTGTAGTAGTTACCTTAGCAGTGGCATCATGCTCAATTTCCTTCTGCTCCTCTGCAGATTTACCCTTCACATTCTGATATTCACCGAAGTAGTACTTCCAGAATTCAGCAGAGATAGAACCAGCCGTATTGGAGGTATATCCATGAGGAATATTGACAGCCAGAGCCGCGGTTGGTGCATCATTCGGAGCATAGGTTACAAAGTTCGCATGAGAAGGCATGTTCAGGTTATCCTGAGCTGTTCCGGATTTACCGGCAAGCTTCAGATAATTGATATCATTCAAAACTTCATACTGTGAAATAACCTGTCTTGTACCATCCTGTACCGCATCCCAGTAAGCCCCGTCAATATTCAGTTCACTCTGGACAGAAACCTCATATTCGCTTGTGACATTTCCATCATAATCGGTCGTTTTGTAAATCAGAGAACTCTGGTAATTTGTTCCCCTGTTTGCAACCGATGCAATGTACTTTGACAGATTTAATGCGGAGAATCTTGCATTACCCTGACCGATACCGGTTGCGATGGCATTTATATTCGACGGACTAGGCGTCGACTCTTCTATTTCAATACCAGCCTTTACACCGAGACCAAGCTTTTCTGCATAAGATTTTAACAGATTCGTCGCGTAGTTTGAATCATAGTAACCACTCTGGGCAAATGCCAGTCGGTAACCCATGGTATTAAAAAATACATTGCACGAATCTCGAATTGCCGTAGCCACCGTTTCATCACCATGTCTGCCGGGATAGATATGACATTTAGGGTTGGGTTCAACCAGTTCAAACTTACCGCTGCAGTAAACGGTGGAAGTTGTCGAAATTATCCCCTGATCAAGTGAAGTCAGCGCTGTACATAACTTAAATGTAGAACCCGGTGCCGTCTGAGACTGCGTTGCCCAGTTAAACATCGGCTTCGCGTTCATATTGTTTAAGAGATTATAATACGCTGAATCCATCTTGCCGGAAAGGCGGTTGTTATCATATCCCGGATAAGAAACAAGGGCTAAAATCTCACCATCATTTGGATCTGTAACGACTGCAGAACCAGAGCAGACAATCAGCCCCCACTCACCCGGAGTAATAATCTTATTATTTAAAGTTGTCTTAATGAAGTCTTCCGCGCCCATGCCCGCATTCAGCTGATCATAAACAGAATCCTTTGTAAGATAGCCTGTTTCATATAACAGCTTAAACATATCATTTGCCGAAATACCACCATCATAAATCAGGTACTTATAAATGATTTCCGCATAAGAAGAGTCATTTTCAAGTGTTTCTGAAATGTAATCTGCAAGTTTTTCATAAGATTCTGTGATACTCATGTATTCAGAACCTGCATACTGACTTACATTGACCCAACCTGCAGAAATTGCATACTCAAGGAATGCATGAAGACTGATATCTCCGCCATCTGTCCAGGTCTTAAACGTCGCATCATCCGTATTGATATTCGCTGCCTGAATGACGCCGTCTTGCTTGAGCATCGTGTAAATATACCAGATATACTGCTTTTGGGAGTCGTTCAGTGACGAATAATCACTTCCGCCGCCGTACAGTTCATCTTCCACGAAGCTATCTACTTCAGCTCTTCTTCCAGTGTATGCGCCATATACATTCTCGGCTGCTCCTGTTTCCTGCTCGGAAATCTTCTTCATGGAAACAAGACCGTTGTCAATACATGCATATACAAAGTCAACCGGACGTACGTGATAATCATTTAAGATTCCGGTGTCCTTATTATATTCCTGAACCGTTGAACCATTTGAATAATGGAACAAAAGAAGCGTAACAAGCTGATCTTCAATATCTGTATACAAATTTTTCTGCAGATTCGAATCGATTGTGAGGTAAATGTCTTCACCCGCTGTGGAATCAGAAGCGTCCCCCCGTTCCGTAATGCGTCCGAATTTATCTACATATACATTCTGCGTTCCTTTAGAGCCTGCAAGCACCTGTTCCATAGATTTTTCAATACCGGCCTTACCAACAATATCATTGTTGCTGTAATCAAGACCTTCTGACTGGAATGTTTCGAGCTGCTCAGAACTGATTGCACCGGTGTATCCGATAATCGAAGAAAAATACTTCGCATCGTTATAACGACGAACCGTCCTCTGTTCTACGCTTACACCGACCAGTTCATCAGAGTCTTCCTGAATCGCTGCAATCGTACGGTCATTGACTTCGTTCGCAATGGTAAATGTAACATAACGATTATAAGAATTTGCTGTCATATTGACGCGCAGATAAAGCATTTCAAGAAGATGCTCAGGCTTGATGGAATTTCGATCAATCTTATATCGATCACAAAGATCCGAAATCAGCTTATCAGCAGAGGCATTTGCCTGTTCTTCTGAAAGATCCGAAATCTTCGCAACACCATAACTGTCACGTAAGAAACCCTTCAGGGAATTTCCGGAAAGCTTATAGGAAAAGCCCGTATCCTCTGAATAACTAACTGAAAAATCCTGAGAATAGGTATCACCATATTCTTCAATAATGCTTAATGTCTTATCAATACAATTGTTGATCTTAGCATTCTTTTCATCATTCGTCTTATAATAACCGCTGTCGCTGATTACAATAGAATATGCAAGATCATTATACGCAAGCAACACTCCGTTACGGTCAAAAATACGACCTCTCGAAGCCTGCGTTGTCATTTGTTTCTCAACGGAGGTAGAAAGATTGCTCACATATGATGAGCCATTGATAATCTGCAGATCAAAAAGGCGAACAATTATAATCGCCAGAAGACCGGCAAACACAAGAGAAATTAATACAATTTTATTTCGAAAAAAACTACTGATGTAGCTGCCTACATCTTCAATCCACTGTTTCATCGTCCGTCACCGCTCTTTCACGCTTGGTCTCAGCAGGTCTGGTCTTTCGAATCAGCTCTCTGAACGGCCAGATCAATATCAAGCCAACTATTCCTGTATACATCATCTCCGGAATCATGATTCTTCTCACTGCGAAAAGAAAATCAAATTCACCATGTAATACAAAGTTTCCGAAGTACACGAAGGACTCATAAACAAAGTCACTTGCCAGAAGAATCAACATCGGAATGCGCCATTCATAATCATCAAAGTCTTCAGAAAGTCGTCCTGTGAGATATCCATAAATAACAAAAACAAGGGATGAGAATCCGAAAAGGGAAGAGAAAAACACGTCCTGCATCACTCCTGCTGCGAATCCCGTAAAGATTCCTTCACGACTGCCGGCATAAAACCCGGCAAAAATCGGAAACATCACCATAAAATTCGGTGAAATCCCGCCAATATTCAAAGCTTTGAAGAGAGTGACCTGAAGCACGTAACATATAACGATTAACAGTAATTCGATCCCTTTTCTTTTCACAATCCACTCCATCAGTCATCAGATGTTGCATCTGATTTTTTCTTTGTAATAACAAGCACTTCCTGAAGGTGCTCAAAATCTACAACCGGAACAATATATCCGGACATGGTCATCTGATTTCCATCAACACTTACATCCTTCGCATATCCGATGAGAATTCCCTCAAGGTATTTGGAACTGATATTTGATGTGACAATCTTATCACCATTTAAAACATTCGAATCTGCCTTAAAATTAGAGACATGAATCATGCCTTCATCCATAAGCTTTAAATCTCCTTCTACGGTACAGATAGAACCGCTTCCGAGAACCATGCCGCTCACATAGGCATTGTCATCAATAATCGACTTCACAAGAGAATAGTTTTTATGAACTTCCGTAACGATGCCTACAAGCCCGTTTCCGGCAATCACATTCATATCCTTCTCAATTCCGTCATTGCTTCCCTTGTCAATGGTAAATGTAGAGTACCAGTTATCGGAATTACTCCCGATAACACGGGCAGCAGTTTTCGGCCAGGAGGAATAATGCTCATCGAGTGAGTACAATGTACGCAATCTGGAAAGCTCATAGGAATCTTCCTTTAGGCGATTGGACTCTTCGGTCAGAGATTCAACCTTAGCCTTTAATTCTTCATTTTCGTTTTGAAGACTTTCTACCGTATCCAAACGATCCGCAGTATCTACTGCAACCATTCCAAGATTGTTCATTCCCTTCTGTACAGGAACAACAAAGATGGAAACGAAACGTCTTACAGGCATCACAAGGCTGTCCGTAAAGAAACTTGCCGCAATCATCATGGTGCAAAGAAACACCATTCCTACGAATAAACGCTTAGTCGTCAAAAAGTCTCTGATTGTTCGAAGCATTTCTTCTCCCTTTTAGTCAAAACAGTTAGTCAGGTGTCTTTGCAAGCTTAGCATATTCTGGATTTGTAACCAGACCATTGAGGCCTCTTACAATAGACTCAGAAGGATTCTCAACGATATTAGCCGCAAGATTAGTCTCTCCGTAAATAAACTGAGAAAGACCTGCAACCTGTGAAGTACCGCCGGTCATGTAGATGCCGTCACTGATAATATCTGCAGCAAGTTCCGGTGGAGTCTTCTCAAGTACCTGCTTGATTGCATCCATAATGGTATGAAGAGGATCAATGATTGCGTTAAATACAACCTTTGACTCAACCTCAACAGAAACAGGAAGACCTGTCAGTACGTTACGACCAAAAGCAAATGCAGTCTTTTCTTCTTCCGGTTTGACCGCGGAACCTAACTGAATCTTTAACTTTTCAGCTGTCTTGTGACCGATAAGAAGGTTATATTCCTTTCTGATTGCAGAAATAATCGCTTCATCGAGATTATTACCGCCTGTTTTGATGGTCATGCTCTTAACAATACCACCAAGGTTTAAAACAGAGATCTCTGTTTTTGTAGCACCAATATTTACGACCATGATACCCTTTGATGAAGTTACATCAAGACCTGCTCCGATTGCATCTGCAATTGGCTTATCTACGATAAATACAGCCTTGCTCTTCACCTTGGAATTCTTAACGAGTGCAGAGAACGCACGCTTTTCAACTTCTGTAACGCTGAACGGAATTGCAATATAGAACTCGGAATTAGCGGAAACCTTCTTTCCGTCATTTACCTTGTTCAGAAAATTGTAAAAGAGGTTCTGCATGTCATTGATATCGCCGATTACACCATCCTTGACAGGAAAGATTACATCGATGCTCTCAGGTGCCTTTTCATACATTTCATATGCTTCATCACCAAACGCCTTCATGACGGAACCATGCTCGATTGCGATTACATTCTTCTCATTGAGGATTTTATCCTTTGAACACATTTTGAAATTGCTTGTGCCAATATCAAGGCCATAATAATTCTGTGCCATAATTTCTCCTTAAAATTCATTATTGGGTCTTTTCTGGTCATTAAAGAACCCATCTTCCTGAAAACTGTAGTACGATGCATCCCCGATCACAATGTGATCAGTCAGTCGCACTCCTACTAATTCACCGGCCGTTTTCAGTCTCTTTGTCACACGATAATCCATCTGGGAAGGAGAAGGATCTCCGCTCGGATGATTATGCAGAACAATAAAGCTCACAGCACGGTATTTCAAAGCTTCTATCAGAATTTCACGCGGAGTCACAAGAGAACAGTTGACCGTCCCGATTGTCAGAACCTCATCCTTAATCAGCTGACATTTTGCATCCAGCATGACGATAATTACACGTTCCCGTTCTTCATGACGCATCTGCTCCATGTAAACGTAAGCAACCGCCTTCGGAGATGAGAAATCAATTGTTTTCTCTCTTTTCCTTGCTGCCATTCTCTTGCTCAGCTCACAGATACAGGAAATCTGAATTGCTTTCACTCTTCCAATTCCCTTAATCTGCATCAGTTCCGGAATCGACATCTGATATAGACCGATTAATCCTTCGTGCGTAGCACCGGAAGCCAGAACTTTTTTTGCTAATTCGATAGAATCTGTACCGTTTGTTCCCGTCCTCAGGATGACAGCAAGAAGCTGAGCATCACTAAGTGTCGCTGCGCCATAGCGCTCTACCTGTTCATAAGGGCGCAAACTGCCGTCAGCGAATCTGTCAGAAGATATTTTATTCATATTTTGTCCTTTCGTCAGGACAAACGGATGCAATTTGCATTATAACACAATAAGGTTCTTTTCGTAAAGTTTCTGAAGGCTCTCTAATACACCAAGCTTGGCATGGTACCATGTGAGTCCACCCTGGAAATACGCAGCATATGGTTCTCTCATAGGGCCATCAGCAGATAACTCAATGGAAGCTCCCTGGACGAAGGCACCTGCTGCCATGATAACCTGGCTGTCATAGCCTGGCATATCCCATGGCTCCGGTGTGGCAAAGCTGTCAACCGGCGCTGCTGCCTGAATTCCTTCACAGAACGCTATCAGTCTTTCCGGTGTTTCAAGATCTACTTCCTGGATAATATCAAATCTCGGCTCTTTGGAATCAGGCAGACATCTGAAGCCGAGCTTTTCATATACATTTGACGCAAAAATAGCACCCTTAATTGCATTTGCCGTTACGACAGGAGAAAGGAACAGTCCCTGATAGAGAGCGCGGTTTACGTTTAAGGATGGACCGACTTCTCCGCCAAGGCCGGGACTTGTAAGTCTGAACATTGCCTGTTCAACGCATTCCTTTGTACCTGCAATATAACCGCCACAAGGAGCAAGACCGCCACCGGGATTCTTAATTAATGAACCGACAATCATGTCAGCTCCGACATCTGAAGGCTCTATTTTCTGCACAAATTCACCGTAACAGTTATCAACCATTACAATGATATCCTTTCTGACACCCTTTACACAGGCAATCGCCTCTCCAATCTGCTCTACAGAAAGAGTCGGACGGGATGCATATCCTCTCGAACGCTGAATGGCAACAACCTTAGTTCGGTCATTGATTGCCTTCTTAATTCCTTCAAAATCAAAGGTTCCATCTTCAAGTAAATCTACCTGAGCATAAGTTACACCGTATTCGGCAAGACTACCCTTAGAAGGACGGATACCAATGATTTCGTCCATTGTGTCATATGGCTTGCCATTTATGGATAAAAGTTCATCGCCAGGTCTTAAATTAGCAGAAAGAGCTACGTTTAATGCATGAGTTCCACACACCAGCTGCGGGCGTACAAGCGCCGCCTCGGTATGGAAGATTCTCGCATAGACACGCTCTAATGTGTCACGACCTTCATCGTTGTATCCATAGCCTGTTGTACCGGAAAGATGCATCTCTCCGACGTGTTCCTTCTGCATTGCAGAAATCACCTTTAACTGGTTGTATTCTGCCGTTTCATCAAGTTCTGCAAAACGTGATCTCAATTCCTTTAAAATCGGCTCTGCATAATTTAGTACCTTTTCATCAATTCCAAAGTTCTCAGTAAAAATGTTACTCAAATTATAATTCCTCTCTTCTTCAGACTCGTTACCATCGCGTCTTCCACTCTTTGTTGATCATACAGGTAATCCGGAAGATTAATCATCTCAACCTCCGGCTCTCTTCTGAACCAGGTCAGCTGTCTCTTGGCAAAATGCCTTGTGTTCAGCTTAATTTTCTCTCTGGCCTCATCCATTGTACACTTGCCGTCAAGCGCATCCGCAATTTCCCGATAACCAATCGCCTGCATGGACGTTGTCTTCCGGTCAATCCCTGTCTCTAACAAAGCTTCCACCTCGGCCTTAAGGCCCTGTTCCATCATCAGATCTACTCGGGCATTGATTCGTTCATACAGCCTTGCCCTGTCATCATTTAATACAAAATAGGCAAAGTTATACGGCGACGTTTTAGCACGCTCCTGCGCATTATGTTCCGAAATCTTTCTTCCGGTCTCATGAAAGAACTCAAGCGCCCTTGCAGTACGCTTCACATTCTGTTCATCTATTTTTAAAGCGCTTTCCGGATCGACTTCACGCAATCTTTCATGTAATGCGTGATACCCGTTCACTCTTGCGAATTCATACAGCTCTTCGCGATATTCCTTATTGCCATCCTCTCTGGCAAAGTCAATATCATAAAGAACGGACTGAATATAAAATCCCGTGCCGCCAACAATCATAGGAAGCTTTCCCTTTGCTCTGATTTCTTCCATTGCTTTCAAAGCTTCCTGCTGAAAGATTGTTACGTTAAATTCTTCATCCGGATTTAAGCAATCAATCAGATAATGCCTAACACCCTGCATCTCTTCAGGCGTTACTTTAGCAGTCCCAATATCCATGTGTTTATAAACCTGCATGGAATCGGCACTGATAATTTCTGCATTGATTCTCTTAGCCAGACGGATACTCAAGCTTGTCTTACCAACCGCGGTTGGACCGGTTAAAATCACCAGTGGTTTTTGCATTACACAATCCTCTTAAACTTCTTTTCTAATTCATATTGTGTCATGACAATCATTGTCGGACGGCCATGAGGACAGTTATATGGATTCTCAAGTGTCATCAGTTCCCTGATCAGATATTCCGCTTCTTTAAAGGACATTTTTGAATTTCCTTTCACGGCTGCCTTACAGGACATCGAAGCAATACGCATCGTAACGGCATCTGTTCCCGTTCCATCCTGTTCAAGTCCATCAATGACATCGACAAGAAGCTGCTTTAAATCCAGATTCTTTGGGAGTTCCGCAGGAACTCCCGTGACCTTTATTGCACCGCTACCGAACTCTTCAATTTCATAGCCCAGTGCCGTAAACAGGTCCATATGTTCTTTGAGCAAATGCTCCTGTTGCAGGCTTAAATTCAATACAATTGCAGGCATAATCAACTGAGTGGACGGCTTACGTTCCCTGTATTGCTTCATAATACGCTCAAACATAACCTTCTCATGAGCGGCATGCTGATCACACATATAAAACTTATCTTCAAACTCAATCAGCCAGTACGTATCAAATAACTGTCCGATTACTCTGTATTCTGGCGCCTTCTCAACATGTTCAGCGGCACCTTCATCAAACAGATTCATCTGTTCTGATTTCTTTACGTCTAACGTATCAGAAGCTCCATACGATGTCTCTTCCTCTACAGCTAACGCCTGCTCTGTCTGAAGTCCATCCGGTTGTTCTTTATTAGCCTCCTGCTCCTCTGCCTGAAGCACTTCCGGCAAATACTTGTTATTCAAGCCCTTCGGCACAAAACCACTGCCATAGTGATGTTCGTTCGTTCTGGAAGAATATCCAAACAGTCCTTTTGAATCTGAACTTGTTCTGACGGTCTCAGCCTCTCTTTCCATCGCTTCTATCGCAGCATCTGATGCATGTTGCTCAAAAGGCTCCGGGATACGAGTTTTTTCTGCTGAAAAAGCAGTGACGCTACGACTTTCGGCAGCCTGTGCCGTGGATGCAGCATTGAGCTCACGTGTCTGCTTTGTATCGACCGAAACTTCCGGTATGAGATTTCTGCCCTCTACTGCTTTCCTGATCGCATCGAGCACAAAAGCGTAAATCATTTCTCCGTTTGAAAAACGCAATTCTCTTTTCTGTGGATGAACATTTACATCAACCATAGTTGAGTTGATTCGGAAATTCAAAGCAGTGAACGGAAAGTTATGAAGCATGATATAGCCCTTATAGGCATCTTCAATTGCTTTCGTAATAGAATTACTCTTAATATATCTGCCGTTGATGAAATAATTTTCATACGATCTTGAACCACGGCAGACACTTGGTTTGCCGATAAAGCCGCTGATTTGTATCTCCTGAGTCTTTGCCTCGACCGGAATCAGATTCTGTGTGATATCACGGCCATAAACCGAATAAATGATGTCCTTTAAGTTGTTATTACCGCTGGTCATCAGACGGTTCTGTCCGTTATTGATAAAACGGAAGGAGATATCAGGATGAGACAGCGCAATTCGTTCGATGAGTGCCGCAATATATCCGGCCTCTGTCTGAGCCGACTTTAAGAATTTACGACGAACCGGCGTATTGTAAAACAGATTACGAACAACAAAGGTTGTACCAACCGGAACACCAACATCTTCAAGACCAATTTCCTTACCGCCTTCAATACGGTAACGCATGCCGCCAAGCGCATCCGCCTTTCTGGTCATCATCTCTACCTGGGCAATTGCTGCAATGGATGCAAGCGCTTCACCTCTGAAACCAAGTGATGAGACACCAATCAGATCATCTGCCGTCTGAATTTTGCTTGTTGCATGTGCAACGAAGGCCAGTCGGATGTCTTCCGGATCAATACCACTTCCATTATCCGTAATTCGAATAAAGGAAATACCGCCCTCTTTAATTTCAACGGTAACAGCAGTCGCACCGGCATCGATTGCATTTTCCACGAGTTCCTTTACAACACTTGATGGACGTTCAATCACTTCACCGGCCGCAATCTGATTAATTGTTTCTTCTGTCAGTACATGAATTGCCATGCTTCAAACCTTTCTAAAGCTGACTCCTGTCACAAGGTGTCCTAATGCCAGCGATTGTTGACCTTGCCCTGAAGCTTGAACAGCTCGTTTAAGGCATCAATAGGAGTCATATGTGTTACATCGAGTTTCCTGATTTCAGCAAGAATATCATCATCCTTGACCGTGTCAAACAGAGACATCTGCTCCACTTCAAGATCATCGACCTTTTTGTATTTTTTATTTACTTCTCTGGCTTTCTTACTGTATTCTGCAATATCTCTGGCCTTCTGTGAAATATCAGCAGAACTTAAATCTTCAACAAGCTCTGAAGCGCGCTTTAATACGGCTTCCGGAATTCCTGCAAGACGTGCAACCTGCACACCATAGGATTTATCTGCACCGCCGCGGACAATCTTACGTAAGAATACGATAGATTCGCCTTCTTCCTTAACAGCAATACAGTAGTTGTGAACGCCTTCAAGCGTTCCTTCTAACTCGGTCAGTTCATGATAATGTGTTGCAAACAGAGTCTTACTCTGAAGCTCCTTCTCTTTGGCGATATATTCAACTACTGCCCAGGCAATTCCAAGTCCGTCGTACGTTGAAGTACCGCGGCCGATTTCATCTAAAATCAGCAGGGAGTTCGGAGTCGCATTCCGAAGGATATTCGCAACTTCTGTCATTTCTACCATGAAGGTGGACTGTCCGGATGCAAGGTCATCACTGGCACCAACACGGGTGAATATTCTGTCTACAATACCAATATTGGCGCGAGTCGCCGGAACAAAGGAACCTGTCTGAGCCATCAGCACTATGAGCGCTGTCTGTCTCATGTAAGTAGACTTACCTGCCATGTTCGGACCGGTAATAATACTAATTCGGTCATTTTTGCTGTCAAGATAGGTATCATTTGAAACAAACAGGCTGTTTCCCATCATCTTTTCTACAACAGGGTGACGACCTTCCTTAATATCGATGACACCATTCGTATTGATTTTGGGGCGCACATAGCCATAATCCTGTGCAACCTTACTCAAAGACGCAAAGACATCAAGCCATGCGATTGCCTTGGCTGTTTTTCTGACACGGTCTACGTTGGCGGCGATTGTTTCGCGCACCTCACAGAAGAGGTCATATTCGAGTGCATTCAACTTGTCTTCCGAACCTAAAATCTGATCCTCAAGCTCCTTTAATTCCGGAGTTGTGTAACGTTCTGCATTTGTAAGTGTCTGCTTTCTCGTCCAGGTAATCGGAACCATTTCCTTAAAGGAATTGGTAACCTCAAGGTAGTAGCCAAACACCTTGTTGTACTTAATTTTCAGGTTCTTAATTCCGGTGGCTTCCTTTTCACGCATTTCAAGATCAGCAAGCCACTGCTTGCCTTCTGTCTTGGCATGGCGGAAGGTATCTGCATCCGAATTATATCCATCCTTGATGATACCGCCTTCACGAATCAGAAGTGGCGGATCTTCCACAATGCTCTCATCAATCAGTCGATACAAATCAGACAGATCACCGATTTCTTCATCAAGCGTTCTTAACTCTTCAGAGTGAAACTGGGATAACTGCTGCCTGATGGCCGGAAGCATACCGATGGAATTCTTAAAGGCAATCAAATCACGAGGATTCGCTGATTTACAGGAAATCTTTGTCATAATTCGTTCCAGATCATAGATTGAACCTAAATACTCTCTGATTTCCTCACGGTCAATTGCTGAATTGCACAGCTCTTCTACTGCATCCTGACGCTTTTCAATCGCAGCCTTATCAATTAAGGGCTGTTCAAGGCAGGTACGAAGTGTTCTCGCCCCCATCGCTGTTCTTGTCTTATCAAGTACCCAGAGAAGAGAGCCACGGCGCTGTTTTTCACGCATCGTTTCGACAATTTCAAGATTTCTTCTCGAAGAAGAATCAATCAGCATAAATTTACCGGTTGTATAAGCTGAGAGTGTCGTGATGTGACTTAAGTCACTCTTCTGTGTCTCATACAGATAACTGAGCAGAGCACCTGCTGCAATCATTCCGGTTGGATAATCCTTAATTCCAAGTCCATCTAATGTCTGAACTTTAAAATGCTCTTTTAAACGGCCTAAAGCGCTGTCTTCATCAAAATACCAGGAATCAAGCGTTGACACTGCAATCCCAAGCTTCTCAGTAATCGGAGTCAGATCCACACCGCTCATGGCAAAATACTTATTCAGAATAAGTTCAGCAGGAACCAGCTTATTTAGCTCATCTTTGAGTTCCGTTTCATTCTTAAGCTCTGTTAAAAAATAATCGCCGGTGGAATAATCAGCGTAAGACAGGCCGAACGTATCGCCAAGATACACGACGGAACAAAGATAATTGTTCTTTGTTTCGTCTAACGCAGCTGAATCAATGTTCGTACCCGGTGTGACAATACGAATGACCTCACGCTTAACAAGACCCTTTGCCATTTTTGGATCTTCCACCTGCTCACAGATGGCGACCTTATGACCATTTTTGACCAGACGGTCAAGATAGCTTTCCGCAGCATGGAAAGGGATGCCGCACATCGGAGCGCGTTCATCAAGTCCGCACTCCTTGCCGGTCAATGTGAGTTCAAGCTCTTTACTTACAACTTCAGCGTCAGTAAAAAACATCTCATAGAAATCCCCCAGACGATAAAACAGAATACAGTCACTGTATTCCTCTTTCATCTGAAGATAATGCTTCATCATCGGTGAAACCTTATCAATCAAGTCCTGCATTAGAATTAAACCTTCTCTCCGAAATAATAGAATCCTTTAGATTCTGTGCAGCGAACAGGGACAACTGTGCCTGCAAGAGAGGCATCTCCCTTAAAATGAACCAGCACATTCCCGGTCATTCTTCCTGTCACGTACTCAGGATCATGCTCTGAGACATCCTCAACAAGCACCTTCTGAACTGTTCCCTCAAAGCGCTTTATCTGCTCGTGAGCCACTTCGTCAACCGTCTTTAACAATCTGTTAAAGCGCTCCTTCACAACATCTTCCGGCACCTGATCTTCCATTTCGGCAGCAGGTGTGCCCGTTCTCTTGGAATAAATAAACGTAAAGGCAGAATCAAATCTTGACTTTCTCACAACATCGAGTGTATCTTCAAAGTCTTCCTCTGTTTCTCCCGGGAAGCCAACAATAATATCTGTTGTAATAGAAACATTCGGAATTCCTGCACGAATCTTCTCAACAAGCGCAAGATAGGATTCCTTTGTGTAATGACGATTCATCAGCTTTAACAGCCTTGAACTACCGGACTGAAGAGGAAGATGAATATGATTACAGATTTTCTCAGACTGACCGACAACTTCAATCAGCTCGTCAGATAAATCCTTCGGATGTGGTGTCATAAAGCGGATACGCTCAAGACCATCGATTTGCTCAATTCTCTTTAAGAGCTGGGCAAATGTAACCGGATACTCTAAACTCTTGCCATAGGAGTTTACATTCTGACCAAGGAGCATGACTTCCTTTACTCCGTCCGCAACAAGATGGCTGATTTCTGCAATGATTTCTTCCGGCTCTCTTGATTTTTCACGTCCTCTTACATAAGGCACGATACAGTAGCTGCAGAAATTATTGCAGCCGTACATGATATTGACACCGGACTTGAACTTGAACTTTCTGTCCGTCGGAAGATCTTCTACAATGTCCTTTGCAGAATCCCAGATATCGATAACCTGACTTCCGGAAGTGAATCGGTTATATAAAAGCTCTGCCACGGCAAATACATTGAACGTACCAAATACGATATCAACATAACGATAGCTTCTCTTAATTGTTTCAATTACACCCTTTTCCTGTGCCATGCATCCGCAGAGGCCAATCAGCTTATCCGGATTCTTTTTCTTCATAGAATGAAGACGTCCAAGTCTTCCATAAACACGGGAGTTTGCGTTTTCTCTTACTGTGCAGGTATTATAGATTACAATGTCCGCCTCTTCCGACTCTGTCGCAACGAAACCAATCTGCTCTAAGATTCCGAGTAACTTTTCGGAATCTCTCGCATTCATCTGACAACCGAAAGTAACAACGCAGGCTGTAAGCTTTCTGCCAAGTTCTTCCTCTCGTCTTCTGATTTCTTCCCCGCAGAGACTGATATATTTCAGCTGGCGGTCTCTTAACTCGTTTTGCAATTCAGACATGTAATTCCTCTTTCTTGACTTTCTTTTTTTGGAGTAATCAGCGAATCTGGCCGTCTCCGTAAATAATATATTTGGTAGTTGTAAGTGCTAAAAGTCCCATCGGACCTCTCGCATGCAGCTTCTGTGTACTGATACCAATTTCAGCACCAAAGCCGAATTCAAATCCATCTGTGAATCTGGTAGAAGCATTAACATAGACTGCTGCTGCATCAATTTCCTTTAAGAACTTCTGAGAATTCTCATAATCCTTGGTCAGAATGGATTCAGAATGTCCGGTATTGTAGCGATTGATGTGTTCAATTGCTTCATCAACAGATTTTACGGTCTTAACCGAAATAATATAATCAAGGTACTCTGTACCCCAATCTTCCTCTGTTGCATGAACAACACGGGAATCAGCCGCAAGAGCCGCCTCATCACCACGTACTTCCACATTGCTTTTCTTTAATTCATCAATGATTGCGGGAAGTGCCTTATTTAAGATATTTTCATGAATCACCAGGGATTCACATGCATTGCACACGCCGATTCTCTGCGTCTTTGCATTATTGATAATCTGAACTGCCTTAGGAATATCAGCGGACTCATCCACAAAGATATGACAGTTACCGGTACCGGTTTCAATAACTGGCACGGATGAATTCTCAACACAGTGCTTAATCAGACCTTTGCCGCCTCTTGGGATAATGACATCAACATATGCATTCAGGTGAAGAAGTTCTGTTACGACGGCGTGGTCTGTATCTTCAATCAGCTGAATAGCATCCGGATTATGTCCCTTCTCTTTTAAGACTTCACGAATGATTTCTACCAGTTTTCTGTTTGATTCAAGAGAATCCGAACCGCCCTTTAAAATCACGGCATTTCCTGCCTTAAAGGTCAGACCGAAGGAATCAACGGTTACGTTTGGTCTGGATTCATAAATGATACCAATTACGCCAAGCGGAACTCTCATTGCACCGATTCGTAATCCATTCGGACGAGTCCACATGCGGGTTACCTCACCGATTGGATCTTCGAGAGCAGTCAGCTGTCTTAAGCCTTCAGCCATTCCCTCAAGTCTGTTCTTTGTGATGGTGAGTCTGTCAACCATCGCAGGCTTCATATTGTTCTCCTTCGCAAGCTTTAAGTCGCGTTTATTGGCTTCTGTAATTGCAGATTCATTTTTAAGAAGTGCGTCTGCAACTGCTTTCAGTACCTCGTTCTTATCATTTGTTCCGGTCTTACCGCACTCTCTCGCGGCAGCCTTCGCCCTTGTTCCCATTACTGTTAAATCAGTCATAAGTTCTTCCCTCCGTTACTATACAATCCATCTCAAGGTCATGTGCTTCTGCCGGGATTTCCGGTACCATCTGAAAGTCGTATCCGACTGCTGCAAGGAAGTAGTTCTTCCTGTCATTTGCAAAGTACTTGTCGTAAAATCCTCCGCCATACCCGATTCTTCTTTTTTTCGCATCGAATGCAAGTCCCGGTGCCAGAACAAAACCGTGTTTCTGCGTTTCGTCCGGTTCCGGACAGCTTTTCTTCGGTTCTGAAATCCCCATGCATCCAGGCTCAAGGTCACTCTCTGAGCGAATGGCACGAAATACCATCTGTTCACCAATTACCTTCGGGACAAAAACACATTTGCCAAGTTTAAGGCTCTCCCGGATAAAAACAGTCGTATCAAGTTCATCCGGCAGACTGATAAAACAGTAGACATTTTCTGATTGGTTATATGCCGGAAGCGACATGGCTCTTTTACAGACTTCTTCAGAGCGCATACTGCGCTCCTTTGGCGTCAGAGCCCTGCGCTGTTCTTTCATCTGCCTTCGTAAATTCTTTTTTTCTTCTGAAATCATCATGCTGTAAACACCACCATCTTCTCTCCTGTGTTCACAGAACCAAGGTAACTTCCCCTGATTGAAACAATCGGGTTTTTGTCAAATTCTGGAAAATGATAGACCTCTACATATGTGGCTTTCTTTTTAGAAAAGAATTTATGCATTTCCTCAGTTACAACTACCAGATCGTCGGCTACGGCACAGACGGTTGTGTCTGAATCCAGTCGCATAACAGTCTTTCCTGTATCGAGATTAATGATATATGTATGCTTCTTTTCTTCTCTGAACAGATAAGGCGTATCGTTAATCAGATAGCTGTGAAACAGATCTGACATCCGACTTAAATGATTGTTAGAAATTCGTACCTTCTTGGTCTGTGTCTCTGTGTCATAGATAATCAGCTCTTCGGACGATTTCTCCGTATCATATTTGGAATAAATCAATCTCTTGCCCATATGTCTGATATAGGGGAAGGTCGTCGTCTCAGTAGATTCATCAAGAAGCTCGGTGAAGAGATTCTCCATGTTCATGGAAAGTTCTGAAATAAACTGATTCACGTTGATGATGCCGATAAACTCTGTCGGAAAATGCTTTTTATCGAGTCCATGAGCTACCGTATCAGTAATATACGGTCGTCCGAACTTCACTGCAGCCGTGGTTTCTGAAACCGGCATGATATTATAGATACCGCTTTCAATCACCTGAGGAATCTGAATTTCCTTCGTCGATTTCTGTTCGCAATCCTTTAAAAACAGACGGAAATCTGACTTGCCTGCAGAGAAATTCTTGGTCTCTTCCTGCACCAAAATAATGTTTTCACTTAACACAAAGAGACGTAAGAATACGGAATAATGAAATTCCTTAAGTCCCGTCGCAAAACTTCCGACAAGAACATCTTCTTCTTCACTTCCCGTTCTATGACGATAAAACTTCAGAAGAATCTGCTCCGGCATATCGACTCCATCTTCTGATTTCTTGCGAAGAATTTCTGCCGTCGTATACACGCAGTAGTTTCTGTTCTGTGATGCATAGCCAATATCTGAAATAAAATATTTATCTTTGTCCGGCGCGATTTCATACCGCTCGTTTGTGTCTGTGTTAAGCACATAAAGATTCTTGGCCTGGTAGCCCTCAAGCACCGTATTCTCGTTATCAAGCACCTGTAAAATCTCGTGGCTGTTGATCATGGAACAGCGTCCGCCGTTAAAATTTCTGACAAGCTGAATATTCATAATGTCCTGTACTTACTGTGCGCCTCTGGTGAAGAGTGTTCCAACTTCTTCTCCATTCAGCACACGAGTGATATTTTCAACATCGTTACCATTTGTAATTACCATATTGGCACCGGCCATCGTTGCAATCTGCGCAGCAGCCACCTTGGCCTCCATACCACCGGTACCGACACCGGCTGCAGAAGTTCCCTTTGCCATATCAGTAACTTTCTCAATGGAGGTTACCTCAGCAATCAGCTTTGCATCCGGATGGCTCTTCGGATCGTCTGTATACATGCCGTCAATGTCGCTTAACAAAATCAGAAGGTCTGCACCGATTAATTCAGCAACTAAAGCAGAAAGACGATCATTATCACCAAAGGTCTGAACAAATGCGATTTCATCTGTAGATACAGAGTCATTTTCATTAATGATTGGAACGGTATCAAGCCAGAGAAGCTCATTTAAGGTATTCTCGGCGTTCTTTCTTGTTTCTGGATTAGAAAGGTTTGCTTTCGTTAACAGTACCTGTGCTGCACTGGTGCTGTACTCGGCAAATAACCTCTGATAAACGCTCATCAGCTTGGCCTGACCAATAGCTGCGCACGCCTGCTTCAACGGCAGATGTTCCGGGCGCTTCTTTAAACCAATAGTATTTCTTCCGACAGCAATCGCACCGGAACTTACCAGCACACATTCTTTTCCGGAATTCTTAATATCAACCAGAATTCTGACCAGCTTTTCGATCTTACCTAAATTTAACTTTCCTGTGCTTTCATGCATCAGAGAGGAAGAACCAATCTTGATGACAATTTTTTTACTGTTCATTAATTCGCTTCTGTTCATAAAACATACCCCTTTAGATAATAAACCAATCTACATTTTACAATAAAAGCTCCGTAAAGTCACGTGTTTTCCTATGTTACATAACTTTACAGAGCCTTTCCTTATATTTAGTTTAAAGAGCTGATATCAAGAGCAACACTTTCTGCAACCTTCATTCCATCCACTGCCGCCGATGTGATACCACCGGCATATCCGGCACCTTCACCACATGGAAACAGACCGCGAATATCAGATTCAAGATTTTCATTTCGTAAAATTCGAATTGGTGAGCTGGTTCTTGACTCAACGCCGGAGAACACAGCATCATCTCTGTCAAATCCGTGGAAATGTCGGTCAATGATTGGCAGTGCCTGAATGATTGCCTCCGACAGGCTTTCCGGAAGAACTTCTCTTAGATTTGCCCATCCCCATTTCCCCTTAATCTGTGGTGTTACACTGCCAGCTGCAATCGAAACCTGATTCTTTTTAAAATCGCCGACAAGCTGAACCGGAATCTTTCCCTGAAGGCATTCAAAGGCCTTTCGTTCAAGTTCTTCCTGGAAGTACATGCCATCTAACACTCCTTCTCCAAAATCTTTTGGTGTGACCGTTACAATCATGGCACTGTTTGCATTGACACCGGCACGGTCTGAGTAGCTCATGCCATTTACCGCGAGATGTCCTGCCTTCGATGACGCATTCACAACATACCCGCCGGGGCACATACAAAACGAATATACGCCTCTGCCGCTTTCCGTCTGCGCTGTCACCTTATAGGAAGCAGTTGGCAGTCCGTCGCGCTCTCGTCCATATGCGTTAAAGTCAACCACCTTCTGTGGATGCTCGACTCTCAGTCCCACGGCAAATGATTTGGCCTGCATTAAAACATTGCTTTCATTCAGGTCCATAAAGAGTTCACGGGCAGAGTGTCCAACGCTTAAAATCACACGGGAAGCGCTAAGTTTAAACTGCTCTCCCGTTTTTAAATCCGTAAAATCAAGGGCCTTTATTTTACTGTTTCTGATTTCAATATGCTCGAGTCTCTTTTCAAAATGCACTTCACCACCGAGTTCGATGATGCGATTTCTGATTCCTGTTACAATGTCAATCAATGCATCGGTTCCGATATGAGGCTTCTGATCATATAAAATCTCCTCTTTGGCACCAAACCTAACAAAATCCGCCAGTACCTTATCGATACGACCATTCTTATCGCCGATTCCCGTATTCAGCTTTCCATCGGAAAATGTTCCTGCACCACCTTCACCAAACTGTACGTTAGATTCCGGATTCAGTTCTCCGCTGTTCCAGAAACGTTCAACATCTGCCTTACGTTCCTCAGCAGTCTTTCCTCTCTCATATACGACCGGTCTGAATCCGGCTTCCGCAAGATTCAGCGCCGCGAACATGCCAGCCGGACCAAAGCCGATAATTACCGGTCGATCTTCGTCCTTTATCTGGCCATCCTGCGCCCTAACAGGAAACTGATAATATTCCCTTCTGTAGAAAGAAATATTCTTAGATTTCGCAAATTTCATCACCTGCGCATCTGTTAATACCTTCCCGTTCAGTTGCGCACTGATAAGTGCTACGGTATAAACAAAGAAAAGCTGCGGCTTCTTTCTTGAATCAATGGAACGCTTCAGAATCTTAAATTCCGCGTCCGTTCCCTGTCTTAATCCGAACGCCTTCATTGCAGCGGAATGTAGAGTTTTCTCTAAAGCTGCCTCACTCTGTCCTGACTTTATCTCAACCTTAATCTGTGTACACTTTAACATGAATCTGTCCTTATCTATATTTTCACTTCATTCCTTTACGCCAGCCGCACTTCTACCGGCTACAAATCCGCTCGAAAATGCCCACTGCAGATTATATCCTCCACACGGTCCATCGACATCTATGAGTTCGCCACAGACAAACAAACCTTTAATGCTCTTCGCTTCCATCGTCTGTGCATTGATTTCATTGTGTTTGATACCTCCGGACATAACCTGGCACTGTTCCACACCCTTGCTGCCCGTAACGATAAACTCAAGGTTTTTCAATGCCTTTAAGAAATCTTCAAGCGTTTCTGCTGGCAGCTTGCGTATCGGTCTGTCAATCGGTACAGACAAAAATCTGCAGAGCGCTTTTGTGAGTTTCTGATTCAGAAGACCTGCACAAAACTCCGGAATGGTACATCCACCTCTTCTTTCGGCAAATGACATGAACTGTTGCAGCCATGCGTCATCCGCTTCTTCGAGCAGATTCAATCTGATTCGAACATCTCTATGCTTATCAAGTGCCCTTGAAGCATACCGGCTGATCTGAAAGACCGGAATGCCTGAAATTCCATAATTGGCAAACTGAAGTTCTCCACTGTCTGCATACAGTTCTTCATTATCAACGATTACTGCCACACGCCCATTTGAACGAACCCCCGCCCAGGTTTCATAAATCTTTTTATAAGCAGAATCCAGCTCAAGAGGAGTAAGTGCCGGTACCGGTTTTTTTACTTTCAGTCCTAAGCCACGCGCAAGCTTAAAGCCTGAGCCGTCAGAACCGGTCTTTGGAGCAGCGCTACTCCCGCACGCTAAAATACAGGCGTCACAATACAATGTCTTCGCTTCCGCATTTTGTGTTCCTCTGACGACAAATCTCTCACCTGATGCCACATTTGTAGCAGTACACGTAATGGATTCCGTTTCAAATCCATCAAGAATCCAGATGCCAAGTCGTTTCACTTCCGCAGCTAGTGCATCACGCACAGCAAGTGCCGAATCAGAGCGAGGATAAAAATAACCATTACGTTCTTTATATGGTAGTCCAATCTGCATGAAAAATGCCTTAAGGTTCTCTGAAGAAAACTGATTCAGCACAGAATGAACAAAGCCCTGGCATTCCTTTGGATACTGCCCGGCTGACATGACGGCATTTGTAAAATTACACCTGCCATTACCGGTCACAAGTATTTTTTTACCGGCTTCTGTACCATGCTCTAAAATCTGCACCTTTGCATCCTTGTTGTTTTTCTTAGCTGTGATGGCCGCCATCATTCCAGCCGGACCAGCACCGATTACCAAAATCTTTTTCACCTGCATAACACTACCTTTCTGATATGCAACGATTTTATCACATGAACGGCAGTCTTACGAGCCTTTCTTTTGAGAGTTACTGCCATCTGGCGGTGTAAAGTCTCATTACTTATAAGCCCTGAGCTTGCAACAATAACAGCCTGATAGTTA
The DNA here is from genome assembly GCA_902781505.1 of uncultured Lachnospiraceae bacterium. GTDB lineage: Bacteria > Bacillota > Clostridia > Lachnospirales > Lachnospiraceae > UBA4285. The sequence continues at coordinate 123,310 of CACZJL010000001.1, forward strand.
AATGTGGTTATTTTGTGAATCGAAATTCTATTTTTCAATGGCAAAAAAATCCCCTGATACAAATGTGAACCGACCTCCACTCGCTAGATTTTAGGTCTAACAGTTGGGGCGGTTCACAATGTACCAGAGGCTTTAAATTACATATTTACGCCAACAATCTTTGGTGAGAAGCCTTCCTTCTTCAGAGATTCAACAATCTGGTCTCTGTGTTCAGTGCCAAATGCTTCAATTGTTACACGAAGTTCCACACCCTCATTACGGTTGATTGATACAAACTGGTTGTGATCAAGACGGATAACATTGCCGGATGCAGCGGCAATTGTCTGCGCAACCTTAACGAGTTCACCCGGCTTATCAGGAAGCATAACAGAAACAGTAAAGATTCTGCCTCTCTGAATAAGACCCTGCTGAACAACATTTGACATTGTAATAACATCCATATTACCGCCGGAAAGGATGGAAACAACTTTCTTGTCCTTGCAGTCAAGATGCTTTGTAGCTGCAACTGTAAGAAGACCTGAGTTTTCTACAACCATCTTATGGTTCTCAACCATATCAAGGAATGCTACGATGAGCTCTTCGTCTGGAACTGTGATGATTTCATCAAGGTTAGCCTGAAGATACGGGAACAGCTTGGAACCCGGTGTCTTAACAGCAGTACCGTCAGCAATTGTGTTAACGGAAGGAAGAGTTACTACCTTACCCTGCTTTAAGGACTCTGTCATGCAGGCTGCACCAGCTGGCTCAACACCGATCACCTTAATATTCGGATTTAAGAGCTTGGCAAATGTAGAAACACCTGTAGCTAAGCCGCCTCCGCCGATTGGGACAAGGATGATATCAACTGTAGGAAGTTCCTTCACGATTTCCATAGCAATGGAACCCTGTCCTGTAGCAACCTCTAAATCGTCGAAAGGATGAACAAAAGTCATACCCTTTTCTTCGGATAACTTGATTGCATACTCGCAGGCCTCATCATAAACGTCACCATGAAGAATAACATCAGCACCAAAGCCCTTTGTACGGTTTACCTTAATTAAAGGAGTTGTTGTTGGCATTACTACTGTAGCCTTAACACCATACTTGGAGGCTGCATAGGCAACGCCCTGCGCATGGTTACCGGCAGAAGCTGTAATAAGACCCTTTGAACGCTCTTCTGCATTCATAGTACTGATTTTATAGTATGCACCACGTACCTTGTAAGCACCGGTATACTGCATATTTTCAGGCTTTAAATAAACCTTGTTTCCACACTGTGCGCTGAAATACTCACTGTACATGAGAGGTGTAGGACTTGTAACTTCCTTAACTTTTTCAGCTGCTTCTTCAAATTTCTCCAATGATAACTTTTCTAACATGTTCTCTCTCCACAAATAAAATTAGGTTTATCTTACTTAACAGAGCTAATAATCATAAGTCATCTGACTCTGATTCTTCCTCTGATTCCTCCATCTCTGGAACCGATACATCAAAAAGCGCGTTGACGAAGTCATTGGAATTGAACTTCTGGAGATCGTCAATCTGCTCTCCGACACCGATGTATTTTACCGGGATTCCAAACTCGGACTGGATGGCAACTGCAATACCACCTTTCGCACTGCCGTCCATCTTGGTAAGAATAATACCGGTAACCTTCGTTACCTCGTTGAATTCTCTGAGCTGAGAAAGAGCGTTCTGACCTGTTGTAGCATCAAGAACGATAAGATTTTCCCTATAAGCATCAGAATACTCTCTTTCAATAACTCTGTCAATCTTACCAAGCTCAGCCATAAGGTTCTTTTTGTTATGGAGACGGCCCGCTGTATCGCAAAGAAGTACATCCGCCTTACGAGCCTTTGCCGCAGCAATACTGTCAAAAATTACGGCAGCAGGGTCACTTCCCTCGTGCTGAGCAATCATGTCAGTACCGGTTTTATCAGCCCAGGATTTGAGCTGTTCGATAGCAGCTGCACGGTAGGTATCGGCTGCTGCTAAAACAACCTTCTTACCCTTTGCCTTTAAAAGGCCTGCCATCTTACCGCAGCTTGTTGTCTTACCGACACCATTAACTCCGATTACACAGACAACTGACTTTCGGTCTTCAAAGTCATATGCATTCTCTCCTAAGTCCATCTTCTCACGGATGGTATCAATCAGGAGCTGTCTGCAGTCCTCCGGCTTCTTAATATGGTTCTCTTCGACCTTTTCTCTTAACTCTTCGAGGATTTCATCCGTTGCTCGAACACCCATATCGCCACTAATCATAATCTCTTCGAGCTCGTCATAGAAATCATCATCGATGCTTGAAAATGCTGAGAATACGTTGTTTAATCCTTCGATAATATTTGTTCTGGTCTTTGTCAGACCTTCCTTTAACTTACTAAAAACTCCCATTTAGCCCTCATTCCTTAGTTTCTTTTCTGCCTCTGCATTCTCTCTGTCAATATCACTTGCAATCAGATCGACTGATACGAGAGTTGATACACCCTTCTCCTGCATGGTGATACCGTAGAGACGGTCCGCAGCATTCATCGTACCGCGTCTATGGGTAATTACGATAAACTGCGTATGCTCGGTCAGCTTATGAAGATATTCTGCATATCTTGCAACGTTACTGTCATCTAATGCCGCCTCGATTTCATCGAGCAGACAGAATGGGGACGGCTTTAAGTTCTGAATTGCGAAAAGAAGCGCAATTGCAGTTAATGCCTTCTCACCACCGGATAACATCATCATATTCTGAAGCTTCTTGCCAGGTGGCTGAGAGATAATGGAAATGCCCGCCTCTAAGACGTCAGCGCCTTCCTCTAACTCAATTTCACCCTTACCGCCACCAAAGAGCTGACCGAATACCTTATTGAATTCCGCCTTGATTTCGGCAAATTTCTCATTAAACTGCTTTCTCATGCCCTCATCGAGGTCTGTAATAATCTGTGTGAGCTGTTCTGCTGCCTTAATCAGGTCATCATGCTGAGCCTTTAAGAACTGATAGCGCTCATTTACAGCCTTAAACTCCTCAATCGCATTGACATTGACATCGCCCAATTCCTTAATATCAGACTTTGCCTTAGCAATATCCTTCTTTAAGGCACTGAGGTTATCCATAGTTGCATCACGAAGTTTCTCAGCATAAGAGTAAGTCAGTTCGTATTCCTGCCACATGTAATCCGTGATGGAAGTCAACTGTTCATCGAGCTTCTCTTTTCTGGATTTCAGACGGAAGATTTCCTTATCGAGGTCTGCAATCTGCTTCTGAAGGGCTTCTCGACGGTCAAAGAACTCCTTATGAGTTGCCTTCTTTTCGTCTCTTCTCTCCCTTAATGCATCAGCTTCTGCTTTAATCTCGGCGATGCTTGCTTCACAGGCCTCAATTGTCTGCTTCACTTCTTCAATCTGACTCTGCTTTTCTCTAGTCTCATCCTGCACGGAATCGGCACGACCGGAAAGGCCTTCCTCTTCTATCTTTAAGGCCTCTAATTCTCCATTGATTCGCTCGATATTTTCCTTTAAGAAACCTTCTTTTTGTAAGGACGAGGAAAATGACACTTTCAGCTCATTTTCCGCAGTCTCAGCTTTGTGCAGTTCCTTTTCCTTTTCTGCAATCTGCTCAGACTTACTATCAATTTCTTCGTTTAAAGCAGCATTTTCATCCTGAAGCGCTGTAACGGAACCTGTCTGACTCTTTAACGTACTTTCGATTTCGCGAAGCTGCTCTTCTAATGATTCAATCTCATCTGAGCTGTCGCCGTATGAAGTAACGATTTCATTCTTCTTGTCAGTTGCCTGCTTTACCTGCAGTTCAGCAGATTTCCTGTCAATTTTAGCCTGACTGATAACTTCTGCTTCTGCCTGTATCTTCTCTCGAAGTTCGGTCTGAGTCGCACGGATACTTTGCTGTTCTTCTTTCTTAGCATTAATCAGCTCAGAGATTTCTTTGATGGACTTCTTTAAGTCTTCAATTTCTCTTCTGCGTCCAAGCAGGTTTCCAGCATTCTTGAATGCACCACCGGTCATGGAACCACCAGGATTCAGCTGTTCACCCTCTAACGTAACAATACGAAGGGTATAACGATACTTTCTGGCAATTGCAAGTGCGTTATCGATTGTATCAACTACAAGCGTTCTGCCAAGCAGGTAAGACGCCAGCTTCTTGTATTCGAACGACACATGAACCAGCTTTGAAGCAACACCGACAACACCGGGTTCCTTTGTGCACTCATCCCCATCAAGCGTATTTCTGACTGTTAACGCTTTGAGTGGAAGGAAGGTAGCACGTCCTGCATGGTTCTGCTTTAAGAATTGAATCAGATTCTTAGCGGTCTTTTCATTATCCGTTACGATATTCTGGATTGTACCGCCGAGAGCTGTCTCTACGGCCGTCTCGTACTTTTTCTCAACCTTTACGATATCTGCAACGACACCAAGAATCCCGGGATTCTGATTCTTTAAATCCATGATTCGTTTGATGGAATTGCCGTAACCGTCATATCGCTCTGTAATTGCAACTAAAGATTCCATTTTGGATTTCTCACGATGGTATCTCTGCTGTTCGCGGTCGATTTCATTCGTCAATTCATGAAGCTTATTTCTGTTTTCTTCATAAGCTGCCTGATCAGCCATCTGTGCAGAAACTGCATCATTCAACGCTGTTTCAGCCTTCGCAAGTGCTTCTCTGAAGCCTTCAATCACAGCTAACTGAGCCTGTTCGCGGCTCTTTCCCTGAATGATTGTAGAATTTAACCGGCTTCTTCTGATCTGAATCTGTTCTTTTAAGGTCTTGGAACTCTGTTCTTCGGATCTTGAATCTGCAATTCTTTCGAGATTTCGTAAAACGGTCTGACGATCCTTTTCTGCTTCGTCAGTCAGTACGCAGATTTCTTCACGCAGTTCTTCCTGTTTACGTTCAAAGCCTTCCTTTTTCTCGTTGTACTCAGATAAGGAGTTATTTAATTCTTCCTGCTGTTTCTGATAATTTTCCTTCTGACTCAGTCGCTTTTCTCTATCTGCAACAATCTGAGTCAGACGTTCCTTCACATGCTCTGCATTTGCCTTGATAGTATTAATCTGCTCTTCGTAGAGGTTCACCTGACCCTGCAGTTTACTTAATGTAACCTCTGACTCAGAACGATTCTGGTTTTTTTCGTCGATTTCAGAATTTAATTCGTTTAAATCTTCTTCAACCGCTTCATATTCCTGCTTGGTATTCTCATAATCGGCATTGGCTGCTTCGTAGTCTTTCGTCGCAATTGTGAGCTTTTCATCTGCATCAGCAGTATCTTCCTCGATTTTATCCATCTGAAGAAGAAATGCATTCGCATCGAGTGTCTTTAAGCGTTCTCTGATATCTAAATACTGCTTCGCCTTGCCGGACTGGATTTCAAGTGGTCCAACCTGCTTTTCAAGCTCTTCTAAGATATCATTCACTCGAGTCAGATTATCCTGCTCGTGATTTAACTTTCTGACAGCCTCAGCCTTACGTCTCTTATACTTTACGATACCGGCTGCTTCATCAAACAGCTCTCTTCTTTCTTCCGGCTTACCACTTAAGATTCGCTCAATCTGACCCTGTCCGATGATAGAATAACCTTCCTGGCCGATACCAGTGTCGTAAAAGAGCTCATTTACGTCCTTTAATCTGCATGTGTGTCCGTTAATCTGATATTCACTCTCGCCGGAACGGAACAGCTTACGGGTAACCGTAACTTCATCGTATTCAATTGGCAGAATGTGATCAGAATTATCAAAGGTAATGGATACACTGGAAAATGACACCGGCTTACGAAGCTGAGTGCCTGCGAAAATGACATCGCCCATGCTGCTTCCACGTAAAGACTTGGCGGACTGTTCACCGAGTACCCAACGGACAGCATCCGCTACATTACTTTTACCGGAACCATTTGGGCCTACAATGCCCGTAATTCCCTGTTTGAATTCAAAACGAATCTTATTGGCAAAGGATTTGAATCCCTGAATCTCTATTGTCTTAAGGTACATGCCTTACTTTCCCTCCGATGGGGTAAATACTCCATCTTTCTTTAGTTTCAGCAGTGCCTGGTATGCAGCCTGCTGTTCAGCAGCTTTCTTTGTATGTCCCGTGCCCTGCATGCAGAAAAGATCTCCTGCCTTGGCCTGCGCGGTAAATGTCATGTTGTGCTGAGGTCCTTCGGTTGAAACAAGGCTGTACTCTGTCTCAAGACCAAGGCTCTGTACTACTTCCTGAAGGGTAGTCTTGCTATCATAAAAGAGTGTTTTATCTTCAATATCTTCAAATACAAACTTTAAGATGTACTCTTTCGCATTAGCAATTCCGCCATCCATATAAATCGCACCAATTACAGCTTCAAACGCATCAGAAACAATAGAATCTCTTCCTCTGCCACCTGTCATCTCTTCTCCCTTACCGAGAAGAATATGCTGATCCAAGCCAATCTCTCTAGCACAAAGTGCCAGGGTAGGCTCACATACAATACTTGCACGAAGTCTTGTCATCTGACCTTCGCTCATTTCAGGATGCTCTTTAAAAATCTTGTCAGAACTTGTCAGCTCTAAAACTGCATCTCCAAGGAATTCCAGTCTCTCATTATCACCATAACGATTAATCTTCAGCTCATTAGCGAAGGATGTATGTGTCAGTGCGAGCTTAAGAAGAGACTTATTCTTAAATTCATATCCGATAATCTTCTGGAACTCTTCCAGATTCTTTTCAATATCCATATTTTCCCTTTCAACTTCTTTTCGAAAAGGAAGCATGCAATCGGGTATTCCCGATTGCATGCTCCGAAAAATTTGTCTTTAACAGATTATTTTAAAGCGGTTGTAATCTGATCAACAGCTTCCTGCACTGTTGTGATGTGCTCTAATGCATCATCCGGGATTGAGATGCTGAATTCATCTTCGATACCGGTTACAATCTGGAACACATCGAGAGAATCTGCATGAAGATCCTCTGCAAATCTGGACTCTGCCTTGATTTCGTCTTCGTCGATGTTTAATACATCAGCAATGATACTTTTTAACTTTTCAAATTCCATAATTTTTCTCCTTATCTGGTTTGTCTGACACTTAGCATGTGGCTTTTTAAGCCTCTTCCGTGCCAAGATGCAGCGCGTCCTTAATTTTTTCGTTCATGTGCACCTCGTTGAACTTAATGCACTGACCGATTGAATTAACAATTTCTGTTTCTGTGGCATTGCCATGTACCTTGACAACAAGACCCTTACATCCGAGTAAAGGGGCACCGCCATAGCTCTTTGCATCGAATTTCTTCAATGCAGTCTTTAAGCTTCCTTTAATGAGGAGTGCTCCAATCTTTGTCTTAATGGAGCTTAAGAGTACACCCTTAATCTCCTTAAGCAATGTGGAAGCTACGCCTTCATACATCTTTAAAATAACGTTTCCAACGAACGCATCAGTAACGATGACATCAGCACCACCCTTACTGATTTCACGGGCTTCAATAGAGCCTGTGAAATTGATTCCATCGGCTTCCTTAAGCAGTGGATAGGCATCCTTTACAAGCTGGTTACCCTTTGATTCTTCAACACCCACGTTGACGATGGCAACTCTCGGATTCTTAATTCCAAGCTGATTCTCCATATATACAGAGCCAATCTTAGCCCACTGTACAAGCCATTCAGGCTTAGCATCAACATTGGCACCGGAATCGAGTAACAGAACCGGACCCTTAGCAGTTGGAAGAATCGGGGAAAATGGAGGTCTCTCAATTCCTCTGATTCTGCCAATCACAGTCTGGCCGCCAACAAGCACGGCACCGGAGTTACCTGCAGAAATAAAAGAGGCTGCATTTCCTTCCTTTACCATCTTCATACCGACAACCATGGAAGAATCCTTCTTCCTTCTGATTGCCATAGCAGGATGATCATCCATCGCTACTACTTCTGTACATTCAACAAATTCCAGACGTGTTTTGTCATACTCATACTTCTTAAGCTCGGCTTCTACCGGTTCCTTTAAACCAATGAGTTTAACAATAACCTCAGGATATTTTTTAATTGCTTCAACTGCACCTTTCACAGTGCTTTCCGGGGCATTATCTCCACCCATTGCATCTAACGCAATGATTGTCTGTTCGGTCATTATGGCACCCTCCCGCTCTAAAATTACTTAAATATTTTACTATAGAACGGGGTAAGCTGTAAACAAGAAAAAACCGTGGGTCCAACTGAACCCACGGTTTTAATCATGTACTGATTAACAATTAGTCAACAGCAACGATTTCCTTCTTGTTATAAGAGCCGCATGCCTTGCATACTCTGTGAGGCATCATAAGGGCGCCACACTTGCTGCACTTTACAAGATTTGGAGCAGACATCTTCCAGTTAGCTCTTCTCTTGTCTCTTCTTGCCTTAGAGGACTTATTCTTTGGACAAATTGACATGTTTACACCTCCCTTTTTTACTTAATGATAATATCTTTGAAAACAGACATTCGTGGATCAGGAACTTCCCTGTCACAACCACATTCTCCCTCATTGAGATTATGCCCGCAGACCGGGCAGAGTCCCAAACAATCTTCTCGGCAAAGAACTTTGCCAGGAAGCTTGAGAAGAATCTCATCGTAAACTAGCCTGTCCACGTCAAGGTTGTATCCATCAATATAGTCTTGGTCTTCCTGAGTCTCAATATCCGTACATGGGACTAAAGCTGTACGCTCAAATTCATAGGAAAGAGGAACTTCCACATCACACAGGCACCTGTCACATGGCATGATTAATACCACATCGCCAAAGCCTTTGACTGCGATTTCATCCTTGCTGCTCTTTCTGATCGAAAAAGTAATATCAGATTTTGACTTGAAGCTGTAACAGCCGTAAACGGCACTCACCTGCTCCAGACCAAGGGAAGCTGTCATTTCTAATTTGTCTTTTGGACCGGATAAAAACTCTCTTAAATCGATTAGCATCCTTGTCTCCAGTTTGCTAAATTGTATGATAAAATCACACGAATGATATTATATTCATTCGTACGTATTTTGTCAATAATTATTTTGTAAGCCTGAGTGTTTCTCTTGCAATTGCGAGTTCCTCGTTTGTAGGAATTACGCAAACCTTAACCTTGGAATCCGGTGTAGAGATAATAGCTGCAGAGCCGATAGCGCCCTCGTTAGCAGCCTTGTCAATCTTAACGCCAAGGTATTCGAAGTAGTCAAGGATGAGGCTTCTGATGAATGGATTGTTTTCACCAACACCAGCTGTAAATGTGATTGCATCTACACCATTTAAGCTTGTTACATAAGAACCGATGTACTTTGCAATACGGTATACGTAAGCTGCAAGAGTATCCTTTGCAATCTGGTTGCCATTGTTGTACTCAGCGATTACATCTCTCATATCGGAAGAAATACCGGACATACCAAGCAAACCGGACTTCTTGTTTAAGATGTTAAGCATTTCGCTTACGGAGATGTTCTCATGGTTGCAGATGAACTCAACGATAGCAGGATCGATATCACCGGAACGTGTTCCCATGATAAGACCTTCAAGTGGAGTAAGACCCATGGATGTATCTACGCACTTACCGCCAACAGATGCAGAGATAGAAGCACCGTTACCTAAGTGGCATACGATAACCTTACCGTTGTTCTGATCAAGACCGGCGAACTTAAGTGTTTCGTTAGATACGAACATATGAGATGTTCCGTGGAATCCATATCTTCTTATGTGGTACTTTTCATAGTACTCACGAGGAATAGCGTAAAGGTAAGCCTTTGGTTCCATAGAACCACCGAAAGCTGTATCCCAAACTGCTACATTCTTCTTACCGGGCATAGCCTTCTCAACAGCTTCGATACCGATGAGGTTAGCAGGGTTGTGAAGAGGACCAAGGTCGAAGCACTCACGTATTACGCTCTTTACATCTTCATCAACGATTACGGAATCCATGTACTTTTCACCAGCGTGAAGTACACGATGACCTACTGCATAGATTTCGTCTGTGCTCTTGATTACGCCGTGTTCTGGATCAACTAAAGCCTTAAGAACTAAGTCGATAGCAACCTTATGATCAGACATAGGCTGTTCTACGACGAACTTGTCCTTGCCTGTTGGCTTATGTGTAAGAATAGAACCTTCGATACCGATTCTCTCTACAAGACCCTTTGCGATTACGCTCTCATCATCCATGTTGATCAGCTGATACTTAAGGGATGAAGAACCGCAGTTAATAACTAAGATATTCATGTGTTTCTCCTAAAATTTAAAAATTAGTGCTTTGCATTCTGTGCCTGAACTGCTGTAAGTGCAACAGTACCAACGATATCGTCAGCATAGCAGCCACGGGACAGATCATTTACAGGATAAGCAAGGCCCTGAAGAACCGGACCATAAGCTTCAGCCTTAGCGAGTCTCTGAACGAGCTTGTAGCCAATGTTACCAGCTTCAAGTGAAGGGAAGATTAATGTGTTAGCATGACCGGCTACTTCGCTGTCCGGAGCCTTTAAAGAAGCTACAGATTCAACAAGTGCAGCGTCGAGCTGAAGTTCACCGTCAACCTTAAGTCCTGGATAGTTTTCCTTAGCGATCTTAACGGCGTCAGCAACCTTTGTTACATCATCATGCTTAGCAGAACCCTTTGAAGAGTAGGAAAGCATTGCAACCTTGGCTTCCTTACCAACGAATGTTTCAAAGCTGTCAGCGGAAAGCTTTGCGATTTCTGCAAGCTTAGCAGAATCAAGATCTGTGTTAACTGCGCAGTCAGCAAATACGAATAAACCGTTCTCGCCTAAATCACAGTTTGGAACTTCCATAAGGAAGAAGCCTGATACAGAGCTGATGCCGGGAGCACACTTTAATAACTGAAGTGCTGGTCTGATTGTGTTACCTGTAGAATGGCATGCGCCGGAAACTGCACCGTCAGCATCTCCACACTTAACCATGAGGCATGCATAGTACATGTAATCCTTCTCCATCTGTTCTTTCGCTGCTTCAGGTGTCATACCCTTCTTAGCTCTTAATTCAACAAACTTGTCAATATACTTCTGCTTATTTGGGTCATTGAAAGGATCAACGATTGTAGCACCTGTAAGGTCGAATCCCTCGCCGTTCTTAGCGATTTCTTCCGGAGTACCGATCAGAACGATGTTAGCGATACCTTCCTTTAAAATCTTTTCTGCAGCTTCGAATGTTCTCTTGTCCATAGACTCTGGAAGAACGATAGTCTTCTTGTCTGCTTTAGCTTTTTCCTTGATCAAGTCAATAAATGCCATTTCAAATCTCCTCCTTGTAATTGAAGCCATTTTGGCTCAGATAAATAAATTATAGAACAATTTCTTTTTTGAAACAAGTCGCGTGATTGTTCTAAATTATATCCAATTATGATAAAATATCTGTAATCAAGGGAGGTGCCTATGAAAGCCGTCGGCATAATTGCAGAATATAACCCACTTCACAAGGGTCACGAATATCATATATCAGAGGCCAGACGCCAGTCTGGAGCCGACTGTACCGTAGCTGTAATCTCCGGCAATTTTGTCCAGCAGGGAAGGCCATCCATTCTTGGCAAATATTCCAAAGCCTGCCAGGCGCTTCTTGCAGGTGTTGACCTCGTGCTCGAGCTCCCAGTCTTCTACGCTACATCCAGTGCAGAAAAATTTGCCGAAGGCTCCGTAAAAACACTGAGTGCAATGGGCGTAAAGGAAATCTGTTTCGGTTCTGAAACACCTGATCCAGCAGGATTTTGCTTAGTTTCCGACATCCTTTTAAAAGAGCCTGAGGAATACAGGCAGGTACTAAAGACTAATCTTGCCGCAGGTATTTCCTTTCCAAAGGCCAGGGAACAAGCACTTGTATCGTATTTTAAAACACTGAGAAATCATAATGAAACCGTGCTTTCCGATAAGGAGCTGAAGAAAATCCTGACAGGTTCCAATAATAATCTCGGACTCGAATATTATAAAGCCGCCTCGCGATTCTCCGGTGACATTCAATTTCTGCCGGTAAAACGACTAGGCAGTGGATACAATGAACGCGATATTAAGGCAGAGGGTTACAAGAGTGCTACTGCCCTCAGGGCCGATGTTGCCCTTTCAGAGGCAACATTCACGGAGCTTTCTTATGATTTCTTAAGCAACGTTCCGGAACAGACCAGATGCCATCTGCAGAGTACATACAAAAAGCAATGGCCGATTTTCATGGATGATTTCAGCGGGCATTTCCTGTATCTTATGAATGTTTTCCTGCACGCTGCCGAATATAACACGAAGGAATGCGCAACAATTCTTTCGTCCTTTTATGATGTCAGTGAAAACCTTGCATTTCGAATTCTGCGCCTGTACAGAGAAAAATTCACGACACTGACGGACCTTTGCGACCGTGTTAAAAACAAGCAGATAACCTATTCTCACGTCAGTCGTGCTCTGATTCATATTCTTCTCGGACTGACAGAAGAAAGAAAGTCTTTTTATGAAGGTCCTTCAGTCCCTTACATCAGGGTTCTTGGCATGAATCAGAAGGGGCAGCAGTACCTGAAAGAAGCTGCTGCGAACTTAGACGGATCAATTCCAATCATAGTAAGTCCCGGAGGTAAAGAAACACTTCTGCAGGATGATGTCTTTGCTTCAAGTCTTTATAATCAGGTTATGTCCGGGAAATTTCATTACGAACTGGCGCCGGAATATCGCCAGAAACCAATCATTATGTAAAAAACACCCTCCTTACTGGTTTGTCCAGTAAGGAGGGTACATATCACCTTTATTAAAAGTACGGGATTTTTATTCTTAACGATACTCTGTAAGCGTTGGTGTATGATGAACCTTAAGTGGTGCATCAATTCCAGGTGCAGTTGTCACATTATATGTCGCAAGGATTTCAGAATCTCTGTAAAGGTTGATATCCAGATTATAACCCATGGAAATATCCATATAATCCGTAACTGCAGTCTGACTGCCGTCACTCATCGTAAAATCTGAAATCACTCCGCCAACCGGAGCTGTAACATAAAGCGATCCTTCTGTCAGCTCATATTCACCGGTAACATATTCATTTGTAACATCCTTCAGTTCCTCATCCGTTGACGTATTCCGAAGCAATACATTAACGGTATAGGTTCTTGACCTATCCTGATTTACAGTCGGTTCACTGACACTTGTCTCAATATCAATAAAGTAACCAAGCTTCTGACCATGGTAGAAACCAAGGTATACACCGGATGTTGCATCCGGAATACCATTATTAATGACACCCGAAACTCCCGAAGAAATCATCACATTCTGCTCAGCTTCATCTCTCATCCAGATGTACATAGACCGGTCTTCCACGCAGCTTGCAAACAGATTGTAGTAGGCCATAATATTCTTTGCATCAAATCCTGACACAAACATGGTCATCGCTTTCTTAGCCGTCTCTGAGAACAACTGGTCTGCATACTTTGCGTTTCTGGTGCTAAAACTACGATTGTTGAAATACTTAAAATACAAATCCCGTTCAATAACACGAGCTGCATTCGTTCCATCAACTTCCGTTCCATCACTTAACGTAATAGGACCGGACATTGCAAGGACCTTCTGAACAATCGTCGGAGTGAAGGAAATCACTCCATCAACTTGCACATCATTATACATCTCATAACCGGAAGCCATAATTTCTGCTGCACGGCCAAAATCCGGCGTATAATTCGCATCCCAGGTTACATAGAGCTTGTCATTGAAAAGATTTCTCTCCTGCATGGTAATCCCTAAGGAATCCGGCGTATCTTTATAGAAGCAGTCATAAACTGTCTTAAAATCGCCGATTGTAAGGACGCCATCTGTAATCTGAATTGTACCAACTGAACCGACAAAGCCTCCAAGCGGACGCATTTCTGAAGTATTTGCAGCAGTCAGAACGTAAAGGTGATCTGCCTCATCTCCGCATATTACCTTTAAAACAGGAAGGAGATCCGAAATCTCATCATACTGCTCGTCAATCTTTGCAAATTTCTCCTGATATTCTTTGAATTTTCCGTCCTTATCAACTAAGGACAGATTCATTTTTGAAACCTGTTTGGCAATCGTTCTTGCTTCCGGCATTACACCTTCCGCAAACGAAATGTAGGAGCCGACCGCTCGCACATTAAAGCCGGAATCTCCAACCTTAATAGAGCTTAAAGGGTACTCGGCAAATACATCTGCTGCCGGTGTCAGGATTGTATCTGACGCCTCGTCCACAATAGAAAGGAGCTGTCTTACAGAACGAATCTGCTTTCCGACAACCGGAAGGAAAGAATGCATCTTCCAAAGCGGAGAATCCAGCTTCTTTTCTAATTTGGCCGTAGTTTCCTTTGTCTTTTCAATCTGCACCTTGGCTTCTTCCGGCTCACCGTCCTTAATCAGCTTCACCGACGTCTGCAGACTCGCCTTCATGAACGACGCATCTTTTTTCAATTGCTTTGCATCCATCGCTGTAATAAGCCCAATGATTATAATCAGCAGAAAGATTGCGGATGCAATGCCCAATTTAAGACTTTTTTTCTTCTTTTTTTTCTTCTGTAACCACTGGATATAGCTTCCAATGTCTCCATCTTTATTTGGATCGTACATATTAACTCCCGATCAGTTCTTAAAGCTGTGAACAGGTGCAGGAATTCTGCCCTTACGGTTTACAAAATCAGCGCAGGAGAACTTATTAACCGGCATTACAGGAGCATGTCCTAAGAGGCCACCAAATTCAACGTTGTCGCCAACTTTCTTGCCAATGACAGGAATCACACGAACTGCTGTTGTCTTCTGGTTGATCATGCCGATTGCTGATTCATCTGCGATAATACCGGAAATTGTTGTAGCCGGTGTATCACCCGGAATTGCAATCATATCAAGGCCTACGGAACAAACACAAGTCATCGCCTCTAACTTTTCAATTGTCAGACAACCTGCTTCTACTGCATTAATCATTCCTTGATCTTCAGATACAGGAATGAAGGCACCAGACAGACCACCAACGTAAGAAGAAGCCATTACACCACCCTTCTTAACCTGATCATTGAGCAGTGCAAGCGCTGCAGTTGTACCAGGTGCGCCTGCGTGTTCAAGACCGATTTCCTCAAGGATATCAGCAACTGAGTCACCAATTGCAGGAGTTGGAGCTAAAGAAAGATCGATAATACCAAATGGCATTCCAAGTCTCTTACTTGCTTCCTGTGCTACTAACTGACCAACACGGGTAATCTTAAATGCTGTCTTCTTAATTGTTTCACAGAGAACCTCAAAGCTTTCACCACGAACGCTCTCTAATGCATACTTAACTACACCAGGACCTGAAACGCCGACATTGATGACAGCATCAGGCTCTGTTACACCAAGGAATGCACCAGCCATGAACGGATTGTCATCCGGCGCATTACATAAAACAACCAGCTTCGCACAGCCTAAGGAATCATTTTCCTTTGTATACTCAGCTGTCTCCTTAACAATTTCGCCCATTAAACGAACGGCGTCCATGTTAATACCAGTCTTTGTAGAACCGACATTAACAGAAGAACAGATGAGTTCTGTGCAGGCCATAGCTTTTGGAATAGAACGGATTAAAAGCTCATCAGAAGGAGTCATTCCCTTGCTGACGATTGCAGAATAACCACCGATAAAGTTAACACCAACTTCCTTGGCGGCCTTATCGAGTGTCTTTGCAATTTCTACGTAATCTTCCGGTGTCTTGCAACAGGAAGCACCAACTAAAGAGATTGGTGTGATAGAAATTCTCTTGTTTACAATAGGAACACCTAATTCTTTTGCAATCTCATTACCTGTGCTTACAAGATTCTTTGCATAAGTTGTAATCTTGTTATAGATTCGATTGCAGACATCTGTAAGGTCTGTTCCTGCACAGTCAAGAAGGCTGATACCCATCGTAATTGTACGGACATCAAGATTTTCCTTCTCAACCATCTTATTGGTTTCTTCTACTTCATAAATATTAATCATTCCCGGCTCCTACTTAGATTCTGTGCATCATATCAAAGATTTCTTCACGCTGACACTTAATTACAACGCCGATTGACTTTCCTAACTCTTCGAGTTCTTCATCAACTGTTCCAAATTCCTTTGTTGCTGCGGCAAAGTCAACAATCATCATCATGTTAAAATAGCCTGATACAATGGTCTGAGAAATATCAAGGATATTAATCTGAGTATCTGCAAGATAATTGCAGACCTTTGCAATGATACCTACTGTGTCTTTACCTACTACTGTGATTACGCACTTTTTCATAGTTGCCTCCATTTTTTCGTTAAAATGTTATAATTTCAGACTCTTCGCCGCGTGATGCAATTCGAATGTCAAAATCATTGCTCTTATACTTACTGTCGCTCATGTCGATTTCCTGTTTCACAGTTTCAAACGCAAGACGATCGTAATTATTCTCTTTGCTTAAATGACCCAAGAATACCGTTTTGACACAGTCATTCAATACCCTGTCAACCAGGCGACCACCGTTTTCGTTGGAGAGATGCCCCTGTCTTCCTAAGATTCTCTGCTTCAGATAATACGGATACCCACCAACCTGCAACAGATTGACATCATGATTAGCCTCAATCAGCATGCACCCGCAATTTTTCAGATTCTCAACCGTATAATCATCATAAAAGCCAAGGTCCGTACAGACCGCAGCCTTTGTCTTTCCATCGCTGACCCAGTACGCACACGGCTCATTCGCGTCATGGCTGACCTTAAAACTGTGAATGGTCAGATCTCCAATCTGAATCTCTGAATCCCTGTTCATTGTATGCAGCAGTTCCTCAGGGATTTCTCCGAGTGAAGAACTCGAAACAATTCCCTGACAGGTTCCCTTTGTTGAGTAGACCGGAACACCGTCCTTTCTCGTAAGTACACCCAGACCTTTAATATGGTCCGAATGTTCATGAGTAACAAACACTCCTGAAAGATCATTTGTACTGATTCCGGCTTTGACAAGTCCATCAACGATACGCTTTCTGGAGATACCGGCATCAATCAGAATATGGGTATTATCTGAGCCAATGTATATGCAATTTCCACTGCTGCCACTGGCAATGCTCATCATGCGCATATTCATACCTTCCTTCCAAATCTGTACCGATAATACTTAAAAGCGGCACAAATTTACATTAATATAGCATGCTTAAAGGTATTTCACAAGCTGAGCTCTTGTATTTTCCACAGTACCCGAGCTGTCAATCACAACCTTACAAGCGCGTTTAAACTCGTCTTCCTTCTTCTGAGAAGCAAAAATTCCATCAATTTTCTCATCAGAATATCCACGGTCTTCCTTCAGTCGTTTTCTTCTCTCATCTTCAGAAGCGCTGATATACCAGAGTTCATCAACAATCGTTTCATAGTGATCATCTAACAGAAGCGCTGATTCAAGAAAGAAGTAATCGTACTTACCTTCAATTCTCTTTTCGTTAATCTGATCAAGACAATACCTTTTCACCAGCGGATGAATAATCGAATTCAGCACCATTCTTTTATTGGGATTGGCAAATATTATTTCAGCCAGCATGTTTCTGTTAATTTCACCGTGCGCATCCAGAATTCCATCGCCAAAAAATTCCAGTGTTTCTTCATAGCCCTTCTGCCCCTTCTGCATCAGAAGGCGGCCAACATCATCCGTCTTCAAAATGCAGGCATTGAAATTCTGTTCAAGATAATCTAAAACAGTACTTTTCCCAGCACCAACACCACCGGTAATTCCAATCACTTTCATAATTTAAATCCTTTTAATGTGCTTCAAACCAGCTCTTTCCTGGTTTCAAATCAATTTCAAGAGGAACTGCTAAGGAAACTGCATTCATCATCGCATCCTCCATAATTGCCTTTACCTGTTCCGCTTCAGACTCAACAGTCTCCACAAGAAGTTCATCGTGAATCTGCAGTAAAAGCTTTGACTTCAGTCCTCTTTCCTTTAACATGTGATTCACTCTAATCATCGCAATCTTAATAATATCTGCTGCCGTTCCCTGAATCGGAGCATTCATTGCAACTCGCTCACCAAAGCTTCTCTGCATAAAGTTAGAAGATTTCAGTTCCGGAATCAAGCGACGACGGTTAAACATGGTCAGAGAGTAACCATTCTTCTTTGCCTGTTCCACAAGTCCGTCAATATAAGACTTTACCTTAGGGAAGGTCTCAAAATATTTCTCAATATATTCAGCCGCTTCCTTTTTTGAGATGGACAAATCCTGAGACAGACCAAATGAACTGATTCCATAAATGATGCCAAAATTAACTGCCTTCGCATTTCTTCTCTGCTCAGGTGTTACTTCCTCAAACGGAACATGGAATACCTGAGATGCCGTAATTCTATGAATATCCTTAGAAGTTCGATATGCCTCAATCAGTTTTTCATCACCAGACATATGCGCCATGATTCTAAGTTCAATCTGGGAATAGTCGGCATCAAGGAAGATACATCCTTCCTTTGGCACAAATACCTTTCGGATTTCACGACCAAGTGCAATTCGAACCGGAATGTTCTGCAGATTCGGATCTGTAGAGCTGATTCTTCCTGTTGCTGTTATGGTCTGATTAAAGTGACCGTGAATTCGACCGTCATTTGCAATATAATTCTGAAGTCCATCGGCATAGGTAGACTTTAACTTAGTCAGAGTACGATATTCCAGTATTTCTCCTACAATCGGATACTCTCCTGCAAGCTTTTCCAACACCGCTGCAGCAGTAGAATATCCGCTCTTAGTCTTCTTTCCTCCGGGAAGCTGCATCTTTTCAAACAGAATTACAGCCAGCTGTTTTGGAGAATTGATATTAAACTCTTCTCCTGCCTGCTCATAAATCTTCTTTTCAAGAGTCTCAATCTGAACAGAAAGCTTATCAGAATATTCTTTGAGCCTGGAAGCCTGAACCTGAATGCCCTCCCGTTCCATTTCAAACAGAACAAAAGAAAGAGGCATCTCAACGTCATGAAACAAATCATCCATTTCTTCAAGCTTCAGTTCCTCTGCTGTCTTTAATCCTGCATGCAATGCTGTAAAGCTCTCAATACCGCAGACCATCATGCACTTATCTTCATCTGCCATGGAAAGGTCCACATTCTTACCAAGCAGTTCCGTTCTTGATGGAAGTGTCTTATGTAAAAATGCGGTTGCAAGAGAATCCGCCGTATATTCATCCATCGAAGGATTCAAAAGATATGCAGCAAGTGCCGTATCATAAAAGGCCTCCTGATGCAATCCTTCATACTGTTCCTTTGTAAACAGATGAAGCTTGCTCTTAAATCCGATTACATGAATTGTGTTGTCTTGCGCTTCACGAGCCAGATCGGCAAATTTTCCCATCAGATACTCCGATGTGATAAAGCCTGTTGCCTCAATGTAGAGATTTTCTTCTCCAAGACACAGAGAAATGCCATGACAAACGTCATCAGAAAGAATTCCGAAACCAATCTTCTTACCTTCCGAAACAAGCTTTCGGGCCTTTTCGAATGCATTCTCTGCTTCCGAAAAATCCTGTACACGTGTCATTGCAGAGAGAATATCTTCTTCCTGTCCTTCCGGAACCTCTTCAAAATTCGCAAGCATGGACTTGAAATTGTACCGCTTGAACAGTTCGTACGAGTTATCATTGAAGAAATTGCCTAGCCTTGCATCCTCAAGATCATACTCAATCGGAACCTCTGTGTTAATCCTTGCAAGAAACAGTGAGAGCTTCACCTGTTCTACATGTTCCGAGATAGATTTCTGTGCCTTTGGCGGCTTTAACTCATCTAAGTGTGCCAGAATATTCTCAACTGATTTGTATTCCTGAATCAGCTTCGAAGCAGTCTTTGGTCCAACTCCGGGTGCACCTGGGATATTATCAGAAGAATCGCCCATCAAAGCCTTCATCTCAATAAACTCAAGCGGAGTTACGCCGTAAAGAGCTTCTACATCTGCCGGCAGGTAGTTCTCAACCTCTGTAACTCCCTTCTTAGTCTTTGGGATTCGAATCATCAGATTCTCTTCCGCAAGCTGCAGAAGATCTCTGTCTCCTGAAATCACACGAACATCAAGCCCCTGATGTGCATACCGCTTTGCAATCGTTCCAAGCAGATCATCCGCTTCATAGCCTGCAAGTTCCACAGTCTTAATATTCATAGCATGCAGAAGCTCTTTCATAAGAGGAACCTGCTCTTTAAGTTCTACAGGCATAGCGCTTCTCGTCCCCTTATATTCCTTATACACTTCATGTCTGAACGTCGGTGCGGAAAGGTCAAATGCAACAGTCAGATAATCCGGCTTTTCTTCATTCAGAAATTTCGACAGGATATTAATAAATCCATACATCGCATTCGTATGTGTTCCCTGTGCATTAGTAAGATCCGGTACGCCGTAAAAGGCACGGTTTAAGATACTGTGGCCATCCACCAGCATTAATTTTTCAGCCATAATTTACTCCTGATTATACATATTCAAAAACAAGCATTGCAAAGAACGTGAGCAGACAGACAAAAAGCCCGACAAGATACACAAGATACGAAACCTTCGTCTCAAACGCGTCCGTTTCAAGTTCATTCGCCCTTTTCACCAGAACATGTTCCACCATTCTGTGAAAATTATAATCCTTCAGATATTTCACCTCATATTCATCGGCATCCTCCGGAAGAGGAGCATCCGTCAGACCATACTTTACAATATAATATGTCTGAAGCTCATCTCGGCAATCCGGGCAGCCACTCACATGCGATATAAACAGGGCAGTTTCTTCCCGTCCCAGACTATTCTCGGCAAATGCTTCGATATTTGCCTGCATTTCCTTGCACCGATCATGCGTGCGCACCTTGTTTCTTCTCTGTTTGCTTCTCATTATTTCCCTCGCAGGACAATCCCTGTAAAAAAAGGCCTGGAATAAATATTCCAGGCCTGAGATTTTGAATTTATGCGGATGGTGGGACTTGAACCCACAAGACATTACTGCCGGCAGATTTTGAGTCTGCTGCGTCTGCCATTCCGCCACATCCGCACGAACTATTAAAGATTAGCATAAATGCCGTGCGAATGCAAGCTTTCCATCACTTTTTCACGCAGTTCATCCTCATCACCTGTACCTTCTTACTCTGAAAGTAAAGAATCATACAATTTCTCATATTCTCTTGCAGAATTCTCCCAGGAATAATCTGTCTTCATTCCACGGTCAACAATCTTGTTCCATTCACGCTTGTGATTGTAATACACACTCTTTGCATAGTTAATAATACCAAGCATCTCATGTGCATTGTAATTTGCGAACGAGAATCCGGTACCCTTGCTTTCATACTCATTATAAGGTTCTACCGTATCCTTTAAGCCGCCTGTTTCACGAACAATCGGAACTGTTCCGTATCTTAAAGCCATTAACTGACTCAGACCGCAAGGCTCAAACAGTGAAGGCATCAGGAATGCATCACAGCTCGCATAGATTCGTCTTGCAAGCTCATCAGAGTAATAAATATTAGCTGAAACTCTGTCGTTATACTTCCAGTCATAATGACGGAACATATTCTCGTACTTTTCCTCACCGGTTCCAAGAACTACAAGCTGTACATCTTCGGCGCAGATCTGGTCCATCACGCAGGCAATCAGATCGAAGCCCTTCTGATCCGTCAGTCTTGAAACGATTCCAATCATAAACTTATGCTTATCTACAGTCAGACCAAGGTCTTTCTGGAGTGCAATCTTATTCTTGTACTTTTCTTTACGATACGTAATCTGGTTATAATTCTGAACCAGCTTCTTATCTGTTTCCGGATTATACTCCTCGTAATCGATACCGTTAACAATTCCGGAGAGCTGATTACTTCTTGCGTTCATCAGACCATCCAGATGTTCACCATAGAAAGGTGTCTTAATCTCCTCTGCATAGGAAGGAGAAACCGTAGTGACACGGTCAGCATAGACAATACCACCCTTCAGATAGTTGGCATCCTCATATGCCTCAAGCTTATCAGAAGTAAAGTAGTAATCAGAAAGGCCGGTAATATCCTTCACCTTCTTTAAATCCCAGATTCCCTGGAACTTCAGATTGTGAATTGTCATGATGGACTTGATTCCCTGATAGAACTCGCCCTCAGCAAAACGCTCGTGCAGATAAACCGGAATCAAACCAGTCTGCCAGTCATTACAATGGATGATATCAGGTCTGAAGCCAAGTACCGGAAGTGCACTTAATACAGCCTTATCGAAGAACGCAAACTTTTCAATATCTTCATGAATCCAGCTATATGGCTTTGGTCCGCCGAAATAGAACTCATTATCTACAAAATAGTAGGTTACCTTACCAACCTTCATCTCAAAGATTCCTACATACTGTGTGCGCCATGCAAGATCAATGTAGAAATGTGTTATATACGTCATCTGCTGACGAAGTTCCCATGGGATGCAGGTATACTTTGGAATCATCACACGAAGATCATATTCATCCGTGTTGCAATACTTCGGAAGTGCACCTACTACATCGGCCAGTCCACCCGTTTTGATAAAAGGAACCGCCTCACTTGCCACAAGAAGTACGTTTTTCATTGGTCTCCCTCCTGTTCCGAACATAATTCATTACCGTAATTATACCATAAATCAATTCATTTTACCCGTATTTTAGACAAAATCACACAATCGAAGTATTTATGAAAAATTTGCATCAAAAAAGACCTTCCCGCTCAGGTCATGCTTTTCACATGACCGGGAAACGAAAAGGTCTTCATATTAACCTACTAAATGATGGATTGTATATCCGGCCGGGAAGGATGCACTTAAAGATGCATATCTTACCGTATCGCCCGGCATTGTTGCAGCAAATACCGTATTGGGATCAACGTAAATAGCTACATGTCCAGGTCCGGTTACAAGGTCACCCGGCTGAGCACCGGATGTAGAGTTAACAGCAACGACATTGCCGACTGCACCCTGTGCACCGGATGAACGTGGAAGTGATACGCCGAATGCAGCATATACATACTGTGTCAGACCGGAACAGTCAAAGCCATTCAGTGAAGAACCACCCCATACATATGGGATACCGGCAAAGTTTGTAGCATACGCTAAAACAGAAGAAGTATCACCGGATACTGGTGTTACATCAGCCGCATACGCTGCAGAACCATTTGAGGCAGCAGTCGTTCCGCCATTAGAATTTGCTGCAACGGTAGCAATCTGATTTGCTACAATCTGGCTGTTTCTTGCAAGGGCTCTCTCAGTTGCAGCTGCAAGCTGGTCTTCAAGATCATCAATTTCGCCCTGCTTCTCATCAATCATGGCAAAAAGCTTATTCTGTTGCTCAGTTAATTCATTAGAAGCAACTTCAAGCTCATCCTTCTCAGAATTTAAATCCGCAAGAATTGTTGAAATCTGTGTTTTTGTATCAGCCAGTGCCTGAAGCTGATTTCTGTCATAATCATACATGCTCTGAATATATGAAGTCTGATTAAGAAGATCGGCCATAGAGCCAGAGGTCATAAATGCATTGATAATATCTGCATTAATTCCTCTTTCATAAGAAAGCTGAATTCTCTGATACATAGCCTGTGTCTGCTCTTCCTCACGGCGTTCAGCATCTTCAAGCTCTGTTTCCTTTGTTTCAATCTGCGATGTAAGGTCTGCTGCCTTAATTTCCATTTCGTTCAGGCTCTGTAATACATCTGTGAGCTGATCCTGGAAATCCTGAAGCTCTGCTTCAGAAGCAGTCTTCTGATTTGTGATGTCATCCACTTCGTCAGCGAATACAGATGTACCTGCAAGGCAAGTAGCTAACGTAACTACACATATCGTTCTCTTAAACTTTTTAAACATGTTTACCCTCTATACTTATCTATCTATTTATTACAAAATTGTTAATTACTGTTACAACTTTCTAACCTAGTATACCGTATCGATTAGCATAATGCAACATAATCACATTTTTTTCACAACTTATTTGTAATCTTTGTAGAGAAACTTCTTACATCCCTTACATTTCAGAAAACATACCCCGATATAAACGCAGATTCCTTTAGAGGAACCATTTATTTTCTCTTCTTTGTTTTCTTTTTGTATTCCTCCGCCTGAACAAGAACTTCATCTGCATTATCTAATACCGCCTGAGTGATCTTAACACCACCAAGCATACGAGCCAGCTCTTTCACACGGTCTTCTCTCTTAAGCATTGCAATTCGTGTTTCCGTAGAATCCTCTGATGCTCTTTTTTCAATCAGAAAATGCTCATCAGCCATTGCTGCAATCTGTGGAAGATGTGTGATTACTATAATCTGATGATACTTACTTAATGCCTGCATTTTTTCAGCAACTTTCTGAGCCGTATGGCCGGAAATACCGGCATCAATCTCATCAAAAATCAGAGACTCAGTGCGATCCCTGTCTGCAAGTACCGTTTTTACAGCGAGCATGATTCGGGATAATTCACCGCCGGAAGCAACGGACTTAAGTGGTTTTAAATCCTCGCCCGGATTGGTGCTGATCATAAGCGTAACTGCATCGTTACCATTTTCCGAGAAATGTTCTTTCTTCTCAAAATGCGCTTCAAACTTTACACTCAGAAAATTGAGTTCCTTAAGAGCTTCCGTAATATCTTTGGTAAGCTTCATTGCAGTTTTCTTTCGAATTTTTGTAAGTTCATCGCAAAGTGACAGGATGTGTACACGACACTTTTCTTCCTGAACAGTCAGTTCTTCAATTTTTCGGTCCGCATGACGAAGATCATCAAGACGAGCCTGCTTTGTCTCAAGGCTTGTTAAAATACCCGGAATATCTGACTTATACTTTGTCTTAAGCTGATTTAAGAGGTTTAATCGACCACTTATCACGCTCATTTCTTCTTCATCATATTCATGGGAATCAGCGTAGCCTTCAAGTTCTCTCGAAACGTCTGAGGTCAGACTTTCAAGCTCATTTAAGGTATCAACCACAGACTGAAGAGTATCATCATATTCAACTGCCTTAATTACCTGAGAAAGCGCAGAATCAATCATATCACCGACTGAAGTTCCATCTGCGTTTAATGCCTGAATCGCTCCGTTGATTTTTTCAAAAATCTTCTGCGCATTCGCATAAAACGTATACTTCTTCTCAAGCTCTTCATCTTCCCCTGATTTTAAATCTGCTTCTTCGATTTCGCTGACTTCAAATTCGAGGAAATCAATTTCCCGTTTTCTTGCCTGATCATCTACTAACAGAGAGGCTTTCTGCTCTTCAATCTCCCTGAAATTTGCAACTTCTGCAACAAGTTTTTCTTTGACCTTTGCAGTTTCTGCAACACAGAAGGAATCAATCATCTTCAGATGATTTCCCTCAGAAAGAAGCAGTCCATTGTCCTGCTGACCATGAATATCAATGAGAAGAGGTGCTAGTGCACGCACTTCGGAAATCGTCACCGATTCTCCATTGACCTTAATTTTACTTCTTCCGTTTTCTGAGATTTTTCTGGAAATTAAAACCTCTCCGTCTTCGAGTTCGATTCCAAGCTCTTCAATCTGTTTTCTTTTAAACGGTTCTTCAATCATGAAGGTAAGCTCCGTAAGGCAACTGCTTTCGCCGTGACGAATCACGTCTCCAGTAGCTTTTCCGCCAAGAGCAATATTTACAGAACCAAGAATAATAGATTTACCGGCACCTGTTTCACCGGTCAGGATATTTAATCCCTGCTGAAAATCAATATCCGCCTCTTTAATCAGAGCCAGATTTTTAACATGAAGATTCGTTAACATAGCTTACCTCGAAGAACACCTGGTTAATTCTTATGAATAACGGCTTTCAGCTTATCCATAAGGCGAATAGTATCATCCGCAGTTCTGACAGCACACAAAATTGTATCATCTCCTGCAACAGAACCAACTACTTCCTTTAACATCAGAGCATCCAGTGCAGCACATACAGCACCGGCCATTCCGCTTACTGTACGGATTACAAGAATATTCTGAGCTCTGTCCATAGAAAGATAACCTTCCTTCAGAACACGAACATACTTTTCATTCATTTCCGGTTCCTGTGCAAGAAACTCTACATATTTTGTACGACCTGCAACTGTTGTTTTCGTAAGATTCAGTTCTCTGATATCTCTTGAAACTGTTGCCTGTGTCACATTGAATCCATCTTTAATCAGAGCATTACAAAGCTCCTCCTGAGTAGAAATGTCATTCTTCTTAATTAATTCTAAGATTTTTACCTGTCTTTGAGATTTCATAAATTTATCCTCTTACATTTTCTGACGAAGTCTCTGAACAAATCCACACCGATCTGTTCTGACCAGAACCGCCATTTCTTCGGACGCACGAACTTTGATTTCATCATCCGCGGTCAGATTAATACCAAAATCGCCATCACACCATATTCCTCTGCCGCCTCGGTCTGTACCATTCCGGTCTACAAGGCGAAACGTGATTTCGGCGCTTTCATCAAATATAATACTGCGCCCAGTGAGCGAATGCGCACAGATTGGCGTAATCATAAGCATTCTCGCATTAGGCTGAATAATAGGACCTCCGGCTGAAAGACTGTAGGCTGTAGATCCGGTTGCTGTACAGCAGATTACACCATCCGCCGTATATGACGTAAGAAAGTCATTGTCAATCAGAACATCAAACTGCATGACGGACAGATTCATATGACGATTCAAAACAACGTCATTTAATGCATTACTTTCGTAAATAACTTCACCATTCCTGATTACCCGCGTTTCGAGCATCATTCGACGATCGAGTTCATAATCGCCGGAAAGATATTTATTCAGCGAATCCTTAAATCCTGAAAGATCAGAATCAGCAAGATATCCAAGCGTTCCAATATTGATTCCCATAATCGGGATATGAAACGAAAGCGCTTCTCGTGCGGCTCGAATCAGTGTTCCATCGCCTCCAAGCACAAGAATCAGATCCGTATTTTCTCCCGGAGCTCCTTCCTGCGCAAGTTTAACCGCACAGCCCTTTGACATCAGATACTCCTCTACGCAAAGAGTTGCCTTCATATCAGGATCTTTATCTCTGTTTGTAATGATGTAAAATTCTTTAACTCCCATGAGTCTAAAAGTCCTTTTATCTAAAAGTCATTAGTTGCCGGAATCCTCACAAGAAATGTGAAGATCATTTATCAAGAAGGTCGTGTGCTGCTGTAACAACACTTTCCGGAGTCGGAACTTCACGCTGTGTAAACTCCTCGCCTTCGACATGATTCTGAAGATGCAGCAGATATTCGATATTTCCTTCCGGACCTTTAACCGGCGAGAAATCAAGGTTCAGCAGCTCAAAGCCTATAGAAGATGCATACTCCTCCACCATCTGAATCACTTCAAGATGAGTATTTGGATCTCTGACTACACCGTGCTTTCCTACCTTTTCTCTTCCGGCTTCAAACTGAGGCTTAATCAGACAGACAATCTGACCATCATCTGTTAAAAGTCTCTTCACAGGAGCCAGTACCTTGGTCAGAGAAATAAAGGATACATCGATACTTGCAAATGCCGGTCTTTCCTGAATATCATCCGGAGTGACATAACGAATATTCGTACGTTCCATTACAACAACACGTTCATCATTACGAAGTTTCCAGTCTAACTGACCATGACCTACATCGACAGAATAAACCTTGATAGCACCGTTCTGCAGCATACAATCTGTAAAACCGCCTGTTGAAGAACCAACATCCATACAGACCTTACTTTCAAGTACGACGTCAAAATTAGCCATCGCCTTTTCAAGCTTCAGACCACCACGGCTGACATACTTCAGAGGATTCTTCTCTCTGACTTCAATGTCACAGTCATCAGGGAAATTCGTACCTGCCTTATCTTCCTTCTGGCCGTTAACATAGACACAGCCCGACATAATAATTGCTTTTGCTTTTTCTCTGGATGCGATAAGCCCTCTCTTTACAAGAAGCACATCAAGTCTTTCTTTACTCATGGATTTCCCATTCCTTTTGTTTCTATTCCTAAATTTCCTGCGATTGTAACAATTCGTTCTGTAACGGTATCTGCATCAATTCCGCACTCATGACGAAGGATATCAACATTTCCATGCTCAACGTAATCATCCGGAAGTGCAATCGTCAGAACTCTTGTATTTAGCTCTGCACGCTCAACAAACTGTGATACCGCCTGACCAAATCCGCCATTCTTCACATTTTCCTCCATTGTAACAAAGAGGGAATGATCTTTCGAAAGCTCATGCAACAGAATCTCATCAAACGGCTTTACAAAGCGCATGTTGACAACAGTGACATGAAAGCCTGCCTCTTTCAGCCGGGCGCTGACCTCTTTTGCGGTATCATTCATAATTCCGACAGCAAGAAGCGCAATATCCTTTTCCCTTCTGATCACCTCAGCTCTTGGAGCGACGATTTTCTCCTGAACATCGTCCCACACATCAGAAGCCGCACCTCTCGGATAGCGGATTGCGATTGGTGCAGAAAACTCCTGCGTAGCAAATTCAAGCATTGCCTCGAGTTCTCTGCCGTTCTTCGGTGCCATAATGGTCATATTCGGAATAGTCGAAAGAAATGATAAATCAAAGATTCCCTGGTGTGTTTCACCATCGCTTCCTACAAGACCTGCACGGTCGAGACAAAACGTCACATGAAGGTTCTGAATACAGACATCGTGGAGAATCTGATCAAATCCTCTCTGGAGGAACGATGAGTAAACGGCAAATACCGGCTTCAGGCCTCCCGCAGCCATGCCCGCACAATAGGTCACGGCATGCGCTTCCGCAATGCCGACATCCATAAAACGATTCGGGAAATACTTTGAAAACTTCTTAAGCCCTGTTCCATCAGGCATCGCTGCCGTCACGGCAACGATTTTCTCATCCTTCTTCGCAAGTTCGCATATCTTCTCTGAAAACACCTTTGAATAGGTCGGAACATCCGATTTTGCCGATTCATAGCCCGTCTTTACATCAAAAGGTCCAATACCATGGAATCGACTTGGATTCTGTTCTGCAGGAATGTATCCTTTACCTTTCTTTGTAATAACATGAACCAGAACTGCATGATCGATTCGTTTCGCAGTCTGAAACGTTCTGATCAGCTGCCCCATATCATGACCGTCAATAGGACCAAGATAAGTAATTCCCATCGATTCAAAGAACGGATTTGAAATTTTCGTCTGCTGCCTGATACTTCTTTTGGTACGACGAAGTGTCTCTACGATTTTCTCACCCTTTGGAATCTTCTCAAGTGTATCCTGCACATTTTCCTTAAAATCATAATAGGAACTTGATGTACGGAAAGTATTCAGCATTTTAGTGACACCGCCGACATTTGGCGCAATTGACATCTTATTATCATTTAAAACAATAATAAAATTAGACTTGCATCGACCTGCGTTATTTAAAGCTTCATAGGCCATACCGCCAGTTAGGGCGCCGTCTCCGATTACAGATACAACAGAGTATTTTTCATGCTGAACATCTCTTGCCGTTACATAGCCAAGACCTGCAGAAATAGAAGTCGAACTGTGTCCTGTATCAAACGCGTCATAGTCACTTTCCTTTCTCTTTGGGAAGCCGCTCATTCCACCGAATTTTCTGAGCTGATCAAAGCCTAACTTTCTTCCGGTCAGGATTTTATGCGTATAGGACTGATGTCCCACATCAAAAATCAGCTTATCTTCCGGCAGATTAAGTGTCAGATGAAGAGCCATTGTAAGCTCCACCACACCTAAATTAGATGCAAGATGACCTCCGGTTTTGCTGATTTTTGTAATCAGAAATTCTCTGATTTCTTCGGCAAGCTGCGGATACAGATTCGGACTGATTTTCTTGATATCATTTGGATTGTTAATCTGTTCTAAAACCATATTATTTAACCCGATTAATCAGAGAATCTGTAAGCTGAATCAGGAATTCATTATCTCCCGCATTACGAATCAGATTTTCTGCTTTCTTTGAGTACTGAAGAACGTCGTCTTCTGCTTTCTCCATTCCGTAGAGGCTGACATATGTCATCTTTTCATTTCTCTCATCGGAATGAATCGGCTTACCTAACACTTCCTGCGTGCTTGTAATGTCTAAAATATCATCACGAATCTGGAATGCAATGCCAACTGCCAGACCTGCTTCTTCAAGCTCACTCACTGTCTTTTCATCAGCTCCGGCAAGAATTGCACCGGCCATAAATGCAGCCTCAATAAGTGCTCCGGTTTTTAAACGAAA
Organism: uncultured Lachnospiraceae bacterium; assembly: GCA_902781505.1. Classification (GTDB taxonomy): domain Bacteria; phylum Bacillota; class Clostridia; order Lachnospirales; family Lachnospiraceae; genus UBA4285. Next base: position 153,357 of record CACZJL010000001.1, read on the forward strand.
GATAAAATCAAGCTGCTCTGCATTCATCTTTTTGCCGGTCAGATATACATCAAGCGTCTGACCACCGACCATTCCATATACACCGGCTTTTTGGGCAATTACGGAAGCTGCCTTACCTGCACGCAGTGCAGCTGACGGCTCTCTTTTAGTAATTGCATTTAACATAAGCTCATAGGCGAAATTCAAAAGAGCGTCTCCTGCAAGAATGCCGATATCCTCTCCATACTTTGCATGAGTCGTAAGATTGCCTCTGCGATACATATCATTATCCATTGCCGGAAGATCATCATGAACCAGAGAGTATGAATGAATGCATTCAAGAGCTGCGCAAAAGTCGTAACATTCCTCCGGATTCTTACCGCCACACAGCTTGTATGTTTCAAGCAGAATCATTGGTCTTAAACGCTTGCCGCCGACATTGACACTGTAAGCTGCTGCTTCAAGAATCAGTTTCTGTAATCCCTCCTGCTTTGGCAGACGTTCATGGATGATTCTGTTAATCTCTTCCGTTCTTTTTGTTAATTCAACCTTAAAATCCATATTATTTCCTTATGCTTCATCCGTATTTGTTTCATCATTGATAAGTCGAACCTGCTGCTCTACTTTATCAATACTATCCTTGCTGGCCTTCACAAGATTCATTCCAGCCTTATAAAGCTTAAAAGATTCTTCTAACGAAAGCTTTTCATCAGAAAGCCGGCTGATAATCTCATCCATCCTCTGAAAATTCTCTTCAAGATTCATTTTCTTAGCTGCCATATGTTCCTCACTTTTTCAGATCAAAATCTTTATCTGTAACTGTTTTAATCTGCGCTGTAGCAGTTCCGTCCTTAAAATACATCTTAACCGTCTGTTCCGGAAGAAGCTGCGACGCACTGCGAATATTTGAACCGTTTTCATCTTCCACATAAGCATATCCGCTTGTCAGAATCTTCAACGGATTCGCGGAAGTTAACTTCGCCGCAGTTACCGACAGTTTTGTTTTTGAAGCAGAAAGCTTAGCATCCATCAAAGTCTGCATGGTAGCGGAATAACTGTTCAGCGAAACATTTGCTTCACTAAGCTTCCTGTAAAGTAGATGAGACAGTTCCGATGAAATTCCTTTGAGCCTTTGCTTCTGGTTGCTCAACTTCCCTTCCGGAGAGAACTTTTCGAGCTGAAGACTCCTCTTCTCAAGAAGACTAATCCTCTCTCTGATACGATCCTGCATCAATCTGACAAAAGTTTCCTGCCTGTAGCTGAAACTCTGCTCAAATACTGACCACTCCGTAACAGCAAGCTCCGCCGCAGCAGAAGGCGTTGATGCACGTCTGTCTGCTACAAAATCACAGAGCGTAAAATCCGTTTCATGACCTACCGCTGAAATAATCGGTGTCTGTGCATTGAACACAGCTTCCACAACCATCTCTTCATTAAAAGCCCAGAGGTCCTCTATCGATCCGCCGCCTCTTCCTACGATAATGCAGTCAAGTCCAAGCGTATCCAGCTTTTCGATTCCTGCGGTAATACTGTATTTCGCATTTTCACCCTGAACCAGAGCCGGATACAGATATAAAGATACATACGGATTTCTGCGTTTTGAGATATTAATAATATCCTGAACCGCAGCTCCGGAATCTGCCGTCACAATTCCAATTTTCATGGCAAATGGCGGGATAGCCTGCTTGTATTGTTCAGCAAAATACCCCATATCGGCAAAGTATTGTTTTAACTTCTCATATCGTTCACGTAACTCGCCGATTCCCTCCTGGCGAATCTGATCTGCATAAATCTGATACTGGCTGGTCTGTGTATAGACAGAAATCCTTCCATCCACAATTACCTTCATACCGTCATCAAGTCTGAACGTAAGATTGTCCGTCTGACTTCTGAACATAATACCTTTCAGCGTAGAATCGGCATCTTTCAACGTAAAATAAATATGTCCCGAAGGATGGTACTTGCAATTGCTGACCTCGCCTTTAATAGATACGCGGTTCAGGACAAAATCCTGTCGGAACATATTTGTAATATAATTATTTATTTCTGTAACAGTGTAAACACCTGCCATTAAGAATTACTCCTCAGGCTTAATCTTACCTAAAACACCATTTACAAGAGAAGGTGCTGACTCGTCACCATACTTCTTAGCAAGCTCAATTGCTTCATTAATCGCAACACTTGCCGGAATATCCTCATCAAACATCATCTCGTAAATACCAAGACGCATGATTGTAAGCTCTGCCTTACCAAGGCGGTTAACCGGCCAGCCCTTAGAATTTTCATTAATCTTCTCATCAATCACTGCAATCTGATCTACAATCTTACTTGTTTTGTAACTGATGTAGCTGACATCAAGATCAGAAAAATCTTCCTCAGCATTCTCAAAATATAACTTAATCTGCTCATTAAGTTTCTCATGATCATAGAACTCTGCCTGAAACAGGATTCGGAAAATGTTTTCTCTTAATTCGCTTCTTGATTTCTTCGCCATATAAACTCCATCTTCATAGGAAGAGGGCGGGCAAGACCTCTTAAGTCAAGCACGCCCCACCTTAAATTTTCATTACTTTTCTTCTGCATCGACGCCGGCAATACGAACGTTTACGCTTGTCACCTTTAAACCTGTCATAGTCTCAACGGAAGTCTTAACACGTTCCTGAACCTTCTCAGAAACAGCAGGAATCTGGTAACCGTACTTAATGTTCAAAGCTAAATCAACAGCAACTTCGCCATCATTTACATCTACCTTAACGCCCTTGGAAAGATTCTTCATTCCAAGTCTGCTTACTACTTCGTTAGTAATATTGCCTGCCATGGACTTAACGCCATCTGTCTCAGTAGCTGCAAGTCCTGCTACAATCGCAACAACCTCATCAGAAATAATCACTTCTCCGAGATCTACATTCTCATGGATTGAATAATTTGCGCCTCTGTTTTCAAATTCTTTCGTCATTACGAAATCCTCCTTAAATAAATCCGACCCTCAGGTCCGCGATTCTTTAATAAGCTTAATTTATTATAACGGTTAGAGCGATTTTATGCAAATATTTATTCATTCAGACTCCCTCTATACAACGAAAAATGCAGGTATTATAATACAAATAAGATTTACTTCAGAGAGGTGACTTAAAATGAATAAAATATACAAGACCTGGCCAGGCGGACGATTCAAGGTTCTGACACTCAGCTACGATGATGGCAAGGTCCAGGACAGACGTCTGGTGAAAATATTAAACGATCACGGAATTCGTGCGACCTTTAATCTTAACTCCGGTCTCACAAACGATACATCCATTCGAATTCCGAAAGAAGAATGGAAAGAGCTTTATCAGGGCCACGAAGTGGCTGTTCACACAGTTTCTCACCCAACACTCTACCGTTCTCCCGATCTTGAGATTGTAAAAGAAATTTTAAACGACAGGGAAGAAATTGAACGCGTCATGCATCGTCCGATTCGTGGAATGGCGTATCCTAACGGAGCCTGCGACGACCGTATCATTGGAATCGCAAAGACTCTCGGCATCCGATATGCCAGACAGGTTAACGACACCTACGCTCAGGTCTGCTCTGCAAGACAATTTGCCAAAGAAGCAGAAGGAAACATGCGGCTTGGGGATAAGACCGGATTCGAACTTCCTGAAGATTACTACCGCTGGACTCCTACCTGTCATCACAATCATCATCTGATGCAGTACGCAAAGGAATTTGCAGCACTTTATAAGAAACAGTACCTGTACATGTTTTACGTCTGGGGACACTCGTTTGAATTTGATGATGATGACAACTGGAACATCATCGAAGACTTTGCCGAATTTATCGGAGGCAGAGACGATATCTGGTACGCAACCAATATCGAAATTGTCGACTACAACGAAGCATTTGCCAATCTGCAATTTTCGGCTGACAATTCATTCGTTTATAATCCGACTGCAACAGATGTCTGGTTAAGTGTAAATGATGGTCCTGCCATCTGTGTTCCTGCAGGAAACCAGATGGATCTTTAAGATTGCTGCTTTTACTGCCAATCAAAAACAAGAAAAAAGAACCTCCGCATGAATTCTGCATTCATGCGGAGGTTTTTCACACCCTTACGGTTTTATTCATAAAAATTACTTATCAAGTACGTTTACAAATTCATCTTCTTCGATTGCAGCGAACTTGCTCTCATCGAGGTTAGAAGGATCCTGACCGATGTAAGCAGAGATACCGCCATCGATGTAAACAACCTGACCGTTGATGAAGTCAGAAGCTGGAGATGCAAGGAATACTGCAAGTCCCTGAAGGTCTTCTGTCTTACCCCATCTCTGAGCTGGAGTCTTAGAACGGATGAAACGATCGAATGGAGCCATCTTACCATCCTCGCCTCTTGCTCTTAAAGGAGCTGTCTGAGGTGTAGCGATGTAGCCAGGTCCAATAGCGTTACACTGAATGTTGTACTGACCATACTCGGAGCAAATGTTTCTTGTGAGCATCTTTAAGCCACCCTTAGCTGCTGCGTATGCAGATACAGTCTCACGACCGAACTCAGACATCATAGAACATGCATTGATGATCTTACCAGACTTCTTTTCAATCATATCTGGAATAACTGCCTTTGAACAAATGAAAGGACCTGTTAAGTCAACGTTGATAACCTGATCCCACTGAGCCTTAGACATCTCATGCATAGGGATTCTCTTAATGATACCAGCATTGTTAACAAGAATATCGATAGTGCCGATCTTAGCCTTAACATCAGCTACGAAAGCGTTAACAGCCTCTTCGTTTGTTACGTCACAAACAGCACCATAAGCTTCGATTCCAAGCTTAGCGTACTCATTGCGTCCCTTTTCAACGAGCTCCTCATTGATATCGTTGAAAACAACCTTTGCACCTGCTTCAGCGAAAGCCTTAGCGTATGCAAGTCCAAGTCCGTAAGAAGCACCGGTAACCCATGCTACCTTACCGTCAAGTCTGAACTTATCTAAAATACCTGACATTTTAAAATCCTCCTGAAATTTTTGTTTTTTCATAGTTTATATTCATTGCAGAACTCCTTCTATCAATTATTCTGCAAACACTATGCCTTTTGGCTGGTCTCGGCCGCAGACGGAGACCCTGTTAGCGAAGATCGCTCATTGCAACGTCATCCATGTCATCAAAATCCTGGTTCTCACCAACCATGCCCCAGATGAATGTGTAAGCATGAGTAGCGGATGCGCAGTGGATAGACCAGCTTGGAGAAATAACAGCTTCTTCATTTCTCATAACGATGTGACGAGTTTCGTTTGGTTCGCCCATGTAGTGCATAACAACTGCATCTTCCGGAACTTCGAAGTAAAGGTAAACTTCCATTCTTCTGTCATGTGTATGACATGGCATTGTGTTCCATACAGAACCTGGCTCAAGGCATGTCATGCCCATCTCAAGCTGGCAGGATTCCACCTGGCCCGGAAGGATGTACTTGTTGATTACTCTATGGTTGCAGTTTTCAAGATCACCAAGTTCCTTCTTGTTCTCTGGAAGGATATCCTTAGCAGGGTCAATGAAAACAGTTGGATATGTCTTGTGTGCCGGAGCGGAGTTGAAGTAGAACTTCGCTGGCTGATCAGCATTATCGGATGAGAATGTGATATCCTTAGCACCCATTCCGATGTACATGCCGTCCTTATATCTGAAATGATATGGCTTGCCGTCAACAGTTACTGTACCTTCACCGCCGATGTTGATGATGCCCATTTCTCTTCTCTCAAGGAAATACTGTGCTCTTAATTCCTCACCTGCTTCAAGCTTTAATTCCTTCCCTGCAGGCATAGCAGAACCGATGATGATACGATCGATCTGGCTGTAAATTGTCTTGATCTCATCCTTTACGAAAAGATCCTGAATCAGAAAATCATGTCTTAATCTTTCGGTGTCATATGTCTTGACATCGACAGGATTTGCACCCGGTCTCACTTCCATTTTTACACTCTCCTTCTCATGCAGAACTGTACTTAACTACTTAAACGATTAAAACTGCATGCTTATTTATACTAACACAAAAAGCGCTTACATTCAACAGGGAGGCGGCTCACAAAATTTTATAAATCAGCTTTTTCCTTTCCGGAATCGTTTTCGAAATCTGAACTGCATTTTGGAAAATGCTCTCAGCTTGCGCAACATCGCTCTTTTCTGAAACATAGAAACGTGCAAGGATATCACCTGCCTTAACATAGTCGCCCTGTTTTTTATTTAATACAATCCCGACTGTCTGATCAATCGTATCTTCCTTGTTTGTTCTGCCACTGCCAAGCAAAGAACAGGCTCTGCCGATTTCATCTGTCCTAAACGAAGATACATAGCCGCTTTCACGTGCCTCAACTTCGACAATCATGTCTGAAATCTGAAGAGATTCTATGGCATTTTCCTTCGCTCCCTGCGCCTTCAGAACTCTCTTAAACAGACGAAGTGCGCTTCCATTTGCCAAGCTTTGTGACAATTGTCTTCTGCATTCCTCTTCAGATAATGATTCATTCGACAGATGAAGCATCTGAACAGCCAGCTCCATACATACTTCTTTTAAATCCGCAGGGCCTCTGCCGGAAAGCACCTCAACCGCTTCTTTTACTTCAAGAGCATTACCAATTGCCATACCTAAAGGGTTATCCATATCCGTAATAACTGCACGAACCTTTCTTCCTGCATTCTTGCCGATTGCCACCATTTCCTCTGCCAGTTTCACAGAATCGTCGAAATTATGTATCAGTGCGCCACTTCCGGTTTTCACATCCAGCACGATTGCATCCGCTCCACTTGCAAGTTTTTTACTCATAATACTGCTTGCAATCAGCGGGATACTTTCAACCGTTCCGGTCACATCACGTAATGCATAAAGTTTCTTGTCAGCCGGTGCAAGATTTGCCGTCTGAGAACTGATGACCATTCCGATTTCATTCAGCTGTCTGATAAACTGCTCATACGGAATCGAAGTTTTCACCCCCTGAATACTTTCTAACTTATCAATCGTACCACCGGTGAAGCCAAGTCCCCTGCCGCTCATCTTCGCAATTTTAACTCCACAGGCCGCACACATCGGGCCGACAATCAGCGTTGTTTTATCACCAACACCTCCGGTAGAATGCTTATCAACACAGATGCCATCTACACCTGACAGATTAAACTGATCACCGGAATTCGCCATTTCAAGCGTAAGATCAGTAATTTCCCTGTCATTCATCCCCTGAAAATACACGGCCATCAAAAATGCAGACGTCTGATAATCCGGTATTTTCTCATGTACAACTCCATCGATAATAAAGTGAATTTCTTCACGCGACAATTCCTGCCCGTTTCTTTTTTTCACAATCAGATCCGCCATTCTCATAACATCACCTCCATATCCTGATTTTATCACATTTGCCATTTACAAAGTAATGCAATCCGTATATAATAAGACTCAACTTTGTTACTTTAAACCGGCAAAGCGTTATAAATTTATCATTAAAGAAAGTGAGGAATAGCAATGAGTTTTCAGTTTTTGAAGAAACTTCCTGATCCGGAAGTCGTCAAGGAAATGCTCCCAGTTTCAAAAGAAGCAGCAGAAAAGAAAGTGTTAAGAGATAAGGAAATTGCCGACGTCTTTACTGGCGAGTCAGACAAATTTCTCCTGATTATCGGTCCTTGTTCTGCTGACAACGAAGAGGCTGTCCTTGATTATACAAACAGACTCATGAAGGTACAGGAAAAGGTTGCAGATAAGATTATCATAATCCCTAGAGTCTACACAAATAAGCCACGTACAACAGGTATTGGTTACAAGGGCATGCTTCATCAGCCGGACCCTGAGAAAAAGCCTGACCTCTTACACGGCCTTCTTGCAATCCGCCAGATGCATCTGAATGTCATGGAGAAGACTGGTATGATGCCGGCTGACGAAATGCTTTATCCTGAAAATTACTGGTACTTAAATGATGTACTCTCCTACGTTGCAGTTGGTGCAAGATCTGTAGAAAACCAGCAGCATCGCCTTGTAGCCTCCGGTATTGAAATCCCTGTTGGTATGAAGAATCCAACTTCCGGTGATTTCTCTGTCATGCTCAATTCCATCGTTGCAGCCCAGGCCAAGCAGGAATTCATCTACCGTACAGAGGAAGTCTTAACAGATGGTAATCCATTAACTCACGCAATTCTTCGTGGTGCCGTTAACAAGCACGGTCAGTGCATTCCAAACTACCACTACGAAGACATCAAGCGTCTTGCTTACATGTATGACAAGATGGAGCTCGCTAATCCGGCTGTGATTATCGATGCCAACCACTCCAATTCTGCCAAGCATTACGAAGAGCAGATTCGAATCAGTAAGGAAGTGCTTCACAGTGCAAAGTACTCCGATGATATCAAGAAGCTTTTAAAGGGTCTCATGATTGAAAGTTACATCGAGCCAGGTAACCAGAAGGTTGGCGAAGGTGTTTACGGAAAATCCATTACCGATGCATGTCTTGGATGGGATCAGACAGAGCGCCTGATTTACGAAATCGCTGACGAACTTTAATCGCAAAACAAAATGCTGGAAGGAATTATTCGATTCCTTCCAGCTCTATTTTTTTAAACATATCAACGTCCATTAACGGCAGCGAAGCGCGTAACTTGAAATAGCCGACACCGTCTTTGAATCCTGAATTTTCCCATCTTCTATCATTTTCAGCAGCTCGTCCAATGCAAATGCCTCAACTCCGATGTACTCATCCGGATCGAGGTTCTGGGCAGTCTTTTGAAGTCCCTTACAGATATAGATATCAATTATCTCATTGCAGAACGCAACCGCGGTAATCACAGAAAGAAATTTCTCACAGCTTGAAGGGCGGTATCCCGTCTCTTCTTCGCATTCACGAATTGCAGCGTTTTTGTGGTCTTCGCCTGGCTCAATTCCGCCTGCAGGAATCTCAATCGTCTCACGGTCAACCGAATTTCTGTACTGTCGCACCATCAGAATTCTTCCGTCATCAAGAACCGGAATCACGGCAGCTGCACCACTGTGTTCAATATAATCCCAATACGAGATACGACCATCCGGATTCTCCATCGTATCTTTGCAGATTGTCAGAATAGAACCCTGATAGACTTCTTCTCTTCCTATTCTCTTAATACGATCCATCACTTAATCTCCGTACACTTCTTATAGCATGCATCTGTTGCCTTGATTACGGCATTTCTGAATCCATACTCTTCTAACGCTGAAACTCCCTGAATTGTTGTGCCACCTGGAGAGCAAACAGCATCCTTTAATTCAGCCGGAGTTTTGCCTGTTTCAAGCACCATCTTCGCAGAACCAAGAAGTGTCTGAGCGGCAAGCTTATAGGCATCGCCTCTCTTAATTCCGTACTTAACGACACTGTCAGCAAGCGCTTCAATAAAGATATATGCATAGGCCGGTGAGCTTCCGGATGCACAGGTAATAGCATCCATCAGATTTTCGGAAACGCTGACAAAACCACCGAAGGAATTAAAGAATCTGGTAATTACATTCTTTTCCTCAGCTGTAAATAAAGCCTCATCATAGCAGATTCCCGTCATACCTTCTCCTACACTTGCAGGAGTGTTGGGCATTGCACGAACCACCTTTACACCGCCAAGTTTCTCACTGACACTTTCTGTTGTAATACCAGGCGCAATGGAAATGACAAACTGCGAGCCGGTAAGCTTACCGGAAAGTTCCTCCAATACCACCGGATAGACCTGTGGCTTTACTGCAAGCACAACAACATCTGCACTTGCTGCAGCCTCTGTATTTTCTGCCTTATAGCAGGCGCCGGTCTCTTCCTGGATTTTCTTTCCAACTTCACTTCTTGGGCAGGAAAAGAACACATGATCTGCACCAAACTCAGACACGGCGCCCTTAAGCATTGCCTGTCCCATATTACCCATTCCGATAAACGCTACATTTGCCATAATCAAATCCCCTTTATAAAAAATACTGTAAATTAATAATACATAGCATTCCGGCTCTATTCAACGCCAAAATGCTATGTATCAGAATGTACTATTACTTTGCTGCGAGAAGCTTATCTACGCTAACTAACTTTACGCAAAGAGTGAAAAGCTTGGCAGCCTGTTCAATTTCTTCAACTGATGGATATGTTGGTGCGATACGGATGTTAGAATCCTTTGGATCCTTTCCGTATGGGTAAGTTGCACCTGCACCTGTAAGAGTAACACCTGCTTCCTTACACTTTGCCACGATTTCCTTCGCACATCCGTCTAATGAATCGAAGGAGATGAAATAACCACCGTTTGGATTTGTCCAGGAACCGATTCCGAGACCGGATAATTCCTCGTCAAATATGCGAAGAACCGCATCAAACTTAGGTCTGATGTACTCAGCGTGCTTCTCCATATGCTTTCTAAAGCCTTCTGCATCCTTAAAGAATCTTACATGACGCAGCTGGTTAATCTTATCATGGCCAATTGTCTGGCAATTCAGGGACTTTCTTACATCATCAAGGTTAGCAACGGAAGCAGCCATAACAGCTACACCGGAACCCGGGAAAGAAATCTTAGATGTAGAAGCAAACTCAAATACCATATCCGGATTTCCGGCCTTCTCACATACAGAGAGAATATCTGGTACTTCATCAATCTTGCGGTCACCGAAAAGGTGATGCTCGCAATATGCGTTATCCCAGAAGATTCTGAAATCCTTAGCAGCTGGCTTAAGGTTAGCAAGTCTCTTTACTGTTTCTTCAGAATAGGAAACGCCGCTTGGATTAGAGTACTTAGGAACACACCAGATACCCTTAACTTCAGGATCATTATTTACGTACTGCTCCACAACGTCCATATCAGGGCCATTTTCTGTCATTGGAACTGTAATCAGTTCAAACCCAAAGTGCTCTGTTACACGGAAGTGTCTGTCATAGCCAGGAGCCGGGCAGAGCCACTTAACCTTATCTAACTTACACCATGGTGTTTCACCAAGATAACCAAACGCATATCCTCTTGCAATCTGGTCATACATAATATTTAATGAGGAATTACCATGAACGAGAACGTTCTCAGCATTTGTTCCAAGTACATCAGCGAAAAGCTGTCTGCACTCCATAATACCGTTCACGTTACCATAGTTTGTGCAATCCGTTCCATCTAATGCTGTAAGATCAGATTTGCTGTTTACAACATCTAAAAGACCTCTTGAAATATCAAGCTGGTCCGGGGCTGGCTTACCTCTGGCCATATTCAGAGACAGGTGAAGACCTTTCGCCTTCTCATATTCCTTCTCAAGGGATGCCTTTGTTTCGAGTAAATCCTCTTTGCTCATATCAACGTACTGCATAAAAATCCTCCATTCCTTTCATGTGTCGCTTCAATAGAATACACTTTACCTGACGAAAGCGCAAGAGGAAAATTAACATTTTTAATAAAATTAGGTTTTTGATTAAGAATATTAAGTTCATATTTGTGATTCACAAAAAAAATTCCACCTGAGGTCTGAAATCAGACCCAGGTGGATTGATAATTCTTATTTTCCGTTTGATAGCTTATTTTGCGTAATCAACCGCACGAGATTCGCGCACTACGCTGACCTTAATCTGTCCGGGATATTCCATCTGATCTTCAATGTTCTTAGAAATATCATGTGCTAACAGAATCATATCAGCATCGTTAACGACTTCAGGAATTACCATTACTCGAACTTCTCTACCTGCCTGAATGGCAAATGACTTTTCAACTCCCTTAAAGGAATTGGTAATGTCTTCAAGCTGCTTTAATCTGCTCGTATAAGCTTCGAGCGTCTCTCTTCTTGCACCAGGTCTTGCTGCAGAAATTGTATCTGCGGCCTGAACGATACAAGCGATGAGACTTTCTGGTTCGCAATCACCATGATGGGATGCGACAGCATTTGTTACGATAGCATTCTCTTTGTACTTCTTACAAATATCAACACCAATCTGAACGTGTGTACCTTCGATATCACGGTCTACAGACTTACCGATATCATGTAACAGGCCTGCTCTCTTAGCAAGCTTTACATCTTCACCGATTTCACCTGCAATAAGTCCGGATAATTCAGCTACTTCAATAGAATGCTTTAAGGCATTCTGTCCATAGCTTGTACGGTACTTCATGCGTCCTAATAGTTTCACAATTTCTGGATTTAATCCGTGAACACCAACCTCAAGAGTTGCGTCCTCACCAGACTGCTTCATAATACTGTCAACTTCTTTGCGAGCTTTCTCGACCATCTCTTCAATTCTTGCAGGATGGATACGGCCATCGACGATCAGCTTCTCAAGGGCGACTCTCGCCACTTCACGTCTGATTGGATCAAAGCTCGACAGGACAACAGCCTCCGGAGTATCGTCAATAATCAGTTCAACACCTGTAAGTGTCTCAAGCGTTCTGATATTACGACCTTCACGTCCGATGATTCTGCCCTTCATCTCATCACTAGGAAGCTGCACAACAGAAATTGTTGCTTCTGCCACATGATCTGCAGCACAACGCTGAATCGCTGTAACAACGATATCTTTTGCTTTCTTGTCGGCTTCTTCCTTGGCTCTGCTTACTTCATTCTTAATAAGAATTGCAGAGTCATGCTTTACGTCTTCTTCTACAGACTTCAGCAAATATTCCTTTGCCTGTTCGGAGGTCAGACCTGAAATTCTTTCAAGTTCTTCCTGTCTCTTGCGTGAAAGTTCTTCTGTTTTCTGCTTCGCTTTATTCAACTCATCTTCTTTGCGTGCCAGGTTAGCACTTCGCTTTTCAAGGGATTCCGCCTTACGTTCAACGGCTTCCTCTTTAGAAAGGACACGGGATTCATACTTCTGCAATTCCGCACGTCTTTCACGTGTTTCCTTCTCAAGCTCATTCTTAGTCTTTAAAGACTCTTCCTTCGCTTCAAGTGCCGCTTCCTTCTTAGTCGTTTCCGCTGTTTTTAAGGCTTCGTCGATAATATCCCTTGCCTTAGCTTTTGCATCACCAATTTTAGACTCACTGTCCTTGGTAAGCTTCTGAGTTGTAATCTGCGAAGACACGAATGCAGCTACCACAACAGCAACTACTGCAATAACAATAGTCACAATCATTGCGATATTCACAAGAGCGCCTCCTAATATTTTTTGCTATAATTACACTTATAGCAAGAACATTTTATATTAAAACCAGTCTGTTTGTCAAGTTAAACACAATCTTTGAATCACTTGACAAATGCGATATTTCAGCCATTTTCTTCCTTTTCGAGGCGTTCAATTGCTCTGTCAATCACAGAAAACTCAAATTCCTTACGATACAGAAAAGATTTTAATTTCATTTTTGTTTCATAATCAGAAAGATTCATTGCCGGTTTAACCTTCTTTTTCAGCTGAGAAAAGGCAAGCTCCACCTCAGAATCAGGATTATCTTCAGCATATTCTTCAAGTGCTGCATCAATCAAATCTTCAGGAATTCCCTTTCTGTAGAGGAATTGTTCAATCTGCTTTCTGTTCTTCTGCTCCGCATGAAACATCACGTAATTCTCTGCAAATCTCTTGTCATCGAGAAACTTTTCACTTTTAAGGCGTTCAATTACTTCATCAATAATTGCCATTGGATATACCGATTTTTTAAACTTGCTGACAAGTTCGCCGACAGCATAGTCTTTATCCTTTAACAGAGTAAGCGCACGTGTAAGAAGCCTTTTATAAAGCATCTTTCTGATTTCTTCCCACTCTTCGACACTAATTGCACTGCCAATTGTAATATGGTATTTCTTGAGTTCCGAATTGTACAGGCTGAATGCAATATCATCTTCTAATACGACTTTTACCTTTTTTTGCGTCAGCTTCACAATATCCGTTACAAATGCTTCTTCCATAAGCCCTCCTTAGTATGCTTCATCATTTCTGCTATTCATGTTCACAATCAAAAAGGCAGAAAAATTCCTGCAGTTACCCACAAAAATCCTTCTGCCTCATTTATTGACAAATCTTACTTATCTGCCTTCGCAGACCTCTTTGCCGTCTTCTTTGAATCATCGGAAAGTGAATCTGAATCAACTTCCGCATCCTCTGCAAGTACATCCATCTCGGAATACTTACCAACCTTATAGTATTGAAGAACCTTATCTTCAACCTCTTCCATAATCTGTGGATTCTGCTCAAGATAATTCTTCGCGTTCTCACGGCCCTGACCGATTTTTTCGTCATTGTAAGCAAACCATGCACCGCTCTTCTGAATAATACCGATATTCGCAGCGAGGTCTAAAATATCACCGGACTGGGAGATTCCCTTACCGAACATAATATCAAACTCAGCCTGCTTAAACGGAGGCGCAACCTTATTCTTAACCACCTTAACACGGGTACGGTTACCAATCACATCACCGTTCTGCTTTAAGGTTTCCACTCTTCTTACATCTAATCTGACAGAAGCATAGAACTTAAGAGCACGACCACCTGTTGTTGTCTCCGGATTACCAAACATGATACCAACCTTTTCACGAAGCTGGTTGATGAATACAACAACGGTATTATTCTTACTTACAACAGGTGTCAGCTTTCTTAAAGCCTGTGACATAAGTCTTGCCTGAAGACCTACATGCGAGTCACCCATATCACCATCAATTTCTGCCTTCGGAACGAGAGCTGCAACTGAGTCAACAATAATAATATCTACAGCGCCGGAACGAACCATTGTTTCAGCGATTTCAAGAGCTTGCTCACCGGAATCCGGCTGAGAAATATAAAGGTTATCAATATCAACACCGATGTTCTTAGCATAAGTTGGATCTAATGCATGCTCTGCATCAATGAAACCTGCGATACCGCCACGTTTCTGAACTTCTGCAACCATATGGAGCGCAACCGTTGTCTTACCGGAAGACTCCGGACCAAAGATTTCTACAACTCTGCCCTTTGGAACACCACCGATTCCAAGTGCAATATCAAGACTTAAAGAACCGGTAGGAATTGCTTCAATATTCTTGTTTACACTGGATTCTCCGAGTTTCATAACGGAGCCCTTACCAAACTGCTTCTCAATATTAGCAATAGCCGCATCCAGGGCTTTAATTTTTTCATCATGAATCTTATTTTCGTCAGCCATAATTCATTCTCCTTTAAGAACATCTGTTCGTATCTTATGTAACAATAATACACAGGGGAGTACCTGTTGTCAAGAAAAAGTCGAACACTTGTTCATATTTAGTTTTTCCCGAAATCAGTGCTTATCAATTGTATCATATTCATACATGATTTAAAAGTTAATAAACACATTCAAGAAGCAGATTTAAGGCAGCACATACTGTCTGTTCTCTGATTTCACGTCTTGTTCCTTCAAAGTGATATTCTCTGACCGTAACGCTGTCTTTAGAGGCACATCCGATAAATACGGTTCCCACATCCTGTCCATCTTCCGTGTCAGGTCCCGCAACCCCTGTTGCAGAAAGGCCATAGCTTGAACAGCCAAGCATGCGGACATGATCTGCCATCTCCCTTGCAGTATAATCTGACACTGCTAAATTCTCTTTGATTTCCGCGAGTGAAATTCTTAAGATTTGTGCCTTAGCCTCATCACAATAGGTAATATAACTTTGCTTAATTACATTTGATGCGCCCGGAACGTCGATTATGGTAGCTGCAATCAGCCCACCTGTCAGAGACTCTGCACAGGTGACAGTCTGATCATTTGCCCTTAAAATCTGTACAACGCGGTATGCGAGTGTATCTGATTCCCCCAGTGACATATTAGATATCCCCTTTCATTACATCCCAGTTCTGAGTCATGTATGTAATCAGAGAGATGATGGTCAAAATCAGTGCAATGTAAGTAACAGCCTTCGTTACAAATACAACTGCAGGAATCTGAATATTCGCAATCAGCAGGATCACCATAATCATCTGGAATGTGGTCTTAAACTTGCCCCAGTAATTCGCAGCGATGACTACGTTATTATCAGAAGCTACAAGACGAAATCCACTGATGATGAATTCTCTTGCAATAATAACGATGACAATCCATCCGGCGAGGCGTCCCAAATCTGATAATGCTATCATAGCAGAACAGGTGAGCAGTTTATCGGCCAGCGGATCTGCAAATTTACCAAAATTGGTTACAAGGTTTTTAGCTCTTGCAATCTTACCGTCTAAAAGATCGGTAAGACTTGCAACAACAAATACTACTAAAGCCGGGATATCAAATCCCAAATATAAAAGCACTAAAAATACCGGAATTAAAATCACGCGAAATAAAGTAAGTTTATTCGGTAAATTCATCTTCTTCCTCCTCTAATTCCCCTGTCAGATCATATTCATTCGAGCCGGTGATTCGAACCGGTACAATACTGCCTGACATCAATTCTCTGTCTGCCTTAACGAAAACAGAGCCATCAACTCCCGGAGCATCCTTATAGGTACGTCCCACATAGATATCTTCCTCTGGCATATACCCCTCTATCAAAACGTCAAACAGCTTTCCGACACATTCTGCAGACTTCTCAAATGAGATTTCCTGCTGAAGTTCCATAATTTCAGACCTTCTGAAATTCTTAACCTCTTCGTCAAGCTGTCCTTCAAAAGAAGCCGCCGGAGTTCCCTCTTCCTGAGAATACGTAAAGACGCCAAGTCGATCAAATTCCATCTCGTTGACAAAGCGATACGTTTCTTCAAAATCCTCCTGCGTTTCTCCCGGGAAGCCTGTAATCAGCGTTGTTCTTAACGCAATATCAGGAACCTTTGTTCTGAGTCGTTCCACAATTGCACGAAGCTCTGCCTGATTTGTACGCCTTGCCATACGCTTTAACACCGGATCAGCTGCACTCTGCATTGGCATATCAAGGTAGTGGACCACCTTTTCATTTGCCGCGATTTCATCAATTAACTCATCCGTAATTTCCTCCGGATAACAGTAAAGAATACGAATCCATTCAATTCCATCAACAGCTGAGAGCTTTCTCAACAGCTCAGGAAGAGACTTCTTACCATACAGATCAAGGCCGTAAAGCGTTGTCTCCTGCGCAACGAGAATCAGTTCCTTTGTACCGGCTCCTGCAAGATACTTTGCCTGATTAAGCAGATGCTCCATCGGAACAGAGCGATAATGCCCACGCATACCCGGAATTGCACAGTAGGTACAGTTCTTATCGCAACCTTCCGCAATTTTTAAATACTCATAGTATCCGCCTGTTGTGATGACTCTCTTTGTTTTCCCGGCAAATTCCGGTGTTCTCGATGCGTCTGTGACTGCTTCAGCGTGCCCGTTCTTTAAAACCTGCTCTACAACATCGAAAATCTTATCTGTGGAAGAAGTTCCAAGAACCGCATCCGCTTCCGGAATATCACGGACGATATCATCCCTATAACGCTGAGCCATACAGCCGGAAACAATCAGCGCCTTGCACCTGCCAGTTTCCTTGTACTGAGCCATTTCAAGAATCATATCGATGCTTTCTTTTTTCGCATCCTCAATAAAGCAACATGTATTGACAATAATCACATCCGCTTCACGTTCATCATTAATAATGGAAAATCCTCTGTTAGAAAGGACTCCAAGCATTTCTTCGGAATCGACAAGGTTCTTGTCACATCCTAAAGAAACCATACATACATTCATATAGTTCTCCTAATTCTTTTCTTTACATACAGAATTTATCTTACCATTAAAAAAAAATCCATGCAAGAAACCTTCACGTTTCTTACATGGACAATTAATTCCTTGATTATCAGTCTTCGTCAGTATCCTTGTTTCCAACAATCTTGACTACACCTGCGTAGAGTTCATCTACAGCAATAGATAATGGCTTTCTGTTGCCATCATCAACAAGTGGAGTACCAACCTTTAACTTCTTCAGGTCCTCACGGCTGATGGAAAGATAGCCCGGCTTCTCCTTGTCGGCGTTCTTATCGAGCTGTTCCTGAATGTGTCTTGCATCAATAATCTGCTTTGCACGAGCTGCAGTAGCCTTTACGATAGAGTAACGGCTCTGTACAAGTGGCTGTTCGCCCTCTTCTACTTCGCTATTGATCTTCTCCATTAATTCTGTGTAAGATGGATGTAACATAAAAATCTCCTTTCAACTAAAGACGGTTCGTTTTAAAGTTTGTAGCTCTCAAGCTGCTTCTGAATTTCAGCGATTCTTTCATGCTGTCTCTTTACGGAAAGCTTCTCCGCATTGGCAATTGAGTGAATGCGGTTTGCACAGTGACTCACTTCATCATTGATTACGAGATAATCGTAGTTTTCAATTCCCAAAGCTTCCTCATGTGCACGGCTAAGTCTTTTCGCAATGGTAGCGTCATCTTCCGTACCACGTCCTCTGAGTCTGTTTTCAAGTTCCTCAGCACTTGGTGGCATTAAGAATATTAAAACTGCATTAGGATTTAACTTTCGGATGTTTAATGCACCCTGAATCTCGATTTCTAAGATGACATTCTTACCTGCATTCAACTGTTCTTCTACGTATGACTTTGGAGTTCCATAGTAATTATCGACATACTTTGCATATTCGATAAATTCGGAATTCTCAATCATCGTCTCAAACTCTTCTTTCTTTAAAAAAAAGTACTCTCTTCCGTGTACTTCACCCGGACGAGGATTTCTGGTTGTTGCTGATACAGAAAGTGCATAGTTTTCAGGAAATGTTTTTAAGATTTCCTTTACGACCGTACCCTTACCGGAACCGGCAAATCCTGAAATAACGATCAATAATCCTTTTTCTGCCAAAATAGCTTATCTCCTTCATTCTCGATTGATTAAGCACGAGTGATTATACACTTGAATATAAATTATTCGCAAGTTTTATTACTCAATATTCTGAATTTGTTCCCTTACTTTTTCAATATCGGTCTTTAACTCGATTCCAACCGAGGAAATTTCCACATCATCAATCTTAGAAAGAATGGTATTGGCCTCACGATTCATCTCCTGCGCAATGAAGTCTAACTTTCTTCCGACACTTTCCGCACTCTTTAAGCAGGCGATTGCCTGGTCCATATGGCTCTTTAAACGAACAGTCTCCTCATCGACACAGATTTTATCTGCATAGATGACAACTTCCTGCGCAATTCTTCCCTCATCAATCTGCGTGTCACCGAGTAATTCAGCGATCTTGCCTTCAATACGCTCTCTGTAAGCCTTCATAATTTCAGGAGAACGTTCTTCAATTCGATCAACAAGCTCCTTCATATGTTCAAGCTTGGATATCAAATCTGTCTTTAAGTGCTCGCCTTCCTTAACACGGGTATCAACGAATTCCTCTAACGCCGCACGCAGTGCCTTTTCTACAACTGCCCAGATTTCATCGTCATCCGCCTTAACTTCTTCCGTTGTAATAACTTCTGGATATTTTGAAAGCTGAGCTACTGTCATATCCTGACTGATATTAAAATCATCCGCCATCTGTGCAAAAATCTGCATATAGGCCTGTGCCGCTTCCTTATTGTATTTTAACTGCACCTTTGCATCGGAATAATCTTCGTATCCTACGAACAGATCCACTTTGCCACGGGTTGCATACTCTTTCACAACAGCCTTCATCTTAGATTCAAAGGAGGAAAGTCCCTTTGGAAGACGAATACCGGTCTCTAAAAATCTATGATTTACAGACTTTACTTCGATTGTGACCTTACGGTCGTTTTCTTCAACCTCGGCGCGGCCAAAGCCCGTCATACTCTTAATCATTAATGTACCTTCTTTCTCGAAATTCGGACAAATTTTTTATTATTATAACGTCTATTTTCCATGTTTAAAAGGCTTTTTACAAGACTGCAAGCATATGTTAAGATTAATCACAAACGAAAGGACAAGAATTATGGCATTTGATGGATTTTGTCTTTCCGCAATCAGGAAAGAATGCAGCGATAAATTAACAGGCGGACGACTCTACAAAATCGCCCAGCCGGAACCGGATGAACTTCTCATTACATTCAAGACGCCAAACGGACAGTTCCGTTTACAACTTTCTGTAAATGCATCTCTCCCTTTGGTTTATCTAACAGACGAAAACAAGCCAAGCCCGAAGCAAGCACCGAACTTCTGCATGCTGTTACGAAAGCATTTGCAGAACGGTCGGCTGATTTCTGTGACACAGCCGGGTTTTGAGAGAGTTCTCGACTTTGAAGTGGAACACCTTGATGAAATGGGGGATTTATGTCACAAGCACTTGATTGCCGAGTTCATGGGTAAGTACTCAAACATCATTTTCATCGATGAGAATAAAACCATCATTGATGCAATTAAGCGTATTCCGGCATCTGTCAGCTCCGTGCGTGAAGTATTACCCGGAAAGACCTATTTCATCCCGGATTCCAATGAAAAGCTCAATCCGCTTGAAGTATCGGAAAATGCATTCACTTCCCGCATTTTTGCAACAGCAACGCCAATGTTCCGATCTCTTTACTCTAACCTCACCGGTCTCTCTCCTGCCATCGCGCAGGAAATCTGCTACCGCGCAGGAGTAGATTCCGGTATTCCTGCCAATGTCTGCACAAAGGATCAGATCAGAGCACTCTTCAAGGCATTCGATGCGGTGCGAAATTACTGTATTGACGAAGACTTTGCCCCGGCCATCTATTTTCAGGACGGAATCCCGGACTCCTACAGCGCCATCCCGATGGCAATCTGTACCGGTCAGGAACGTAGAGACTACGAAACGGTTTCATCACTTCTGATTGATTACTACAGAGACCGTGAAAAAATCGGTCATATCAGACAGAAGTCTTCTGATTTACGTCAGGTCGTTAACACGGCATTAGAACGAACCTATAAGAAGCTCGACATCCAGGAGAAGCAGCTGAAGTCCACAGAAAAGCGTGAAAAATACCGCATTTACGGAGAACTGCTTCAGGCCTTTGGTTACAACGTTGAGGAAGGCGCCGAAAATATCACCGTTCAGAACTACTACGACGACAACAAAGAAGTGACAATTCCACTGGATCCTTTAAAATCCGCGCAGGAAAATGCAACGCGCTACTTTGACCGTTACAACAAGCTGAAGCGTACGTACGAGGCTGACATCCATCTGGTAACAGAATCCCGGGCAGAAGCAGATCACCTCGAATCCATCCTGACTTCTCTTGACCTCGCTCAGGGCGAGGACGATCTTGCACAGATTCGTGAAGAGCTCGCTGCGACCGGATATCTGAAGCATCATCCTCAGGGTAAAAATGCAAAGAAAGCGAAATCTGCACCGCTGCATTTCGTTTCAAGTGATGGCTTTGATATCTATGTCGGCAAGAACAACACACAGAACGACGAACTGACATTCAAACTGGCAAATGGCGGTGACTGGTGGTTCCACGCAAAGCAGATGCCCGGTTCACACGTTGTCTTAAGAACAGAAGGTCGCGAAGTTCCAGACCGCGCCTTTGAGGAGGCAGCATCTTTGGCTGCACATTTCTCCAAAGCCGGAAATCAGGAGAAAGTCGAAGTAGATTATGTGCAGCGCAAGGAAGTAAAAAAGCCTGCCAGTGCCAAGCCGGGCTACGTTGTTTACTATACCAACTACTCTCTCATCGCATTTACCGACATCTCTAAATTAAAAGAAATTAAATAAATTAAAAATAAGCGGGTTCTTTTGTACCGACCCCCCAAAAGTTAGACCCAAAATCTAACATTTGGAGGTCGGTACAGAACCCGCTCATATTATTTATCAGCCGATTGTAACCTTCTTAAAGTTCTTCTTGCCCTTCTGGACTACTAAACCTTCAGCAAATTCAGCCTTAGCGAAAGTCTGTGCGATATCTTCGACCTTGCTATCATTGACCTTCATACCACCCTGCTGGATTGTACGACGTGCTTCACCACGGGAAGCAGCAAGACCTGCAGCTACTAAAAGTGTGATTGCGTCTACAGCATCATCCTTAAATTTATCAGCAGAGATTGTGGCAGCAGGCATATTTTCAGCATTTCCGCCAGTGAAGATTGCCTTAGCTGTCTCTTGTGCCTTCTTTGCTTCTTCTTCACCGTGAACCATGGATGTTAATTCAAATGCAAGAATTTCCTTAGCCTTATTAAGCTGAGCACCTTCCCACTTATCCATCTCATCAACCTGATCAAGAGGAATAAATGTCATCATACGGATAAACTTAAGAACATCGGCATCATCGACATTTCTCCAGTACTGGTAGAAATCATATGGAGATGTCTTTTCTGGATCAAGCCATACTGCGCCACCTGCAGTCTTACCCATCTTTGTTCCATCATGCTTAAGAAGAAGGTTGATTGTCATGGCAGATGCATCCTTACCAAGCTTCTTTCTGATCAGCTCAGTACCGGCAAGCATGTTGGACCACTGATCATCGCCACCGAACTCAAGGTTGCAGCCATAATCCTTATAGAGCTTGTAGAAATCATATCCCTGCATCAGCATGTAAGAAAACTCTAAGAAGGAAAGTCCGCTTTCCATTCTGTTTACATAGCATCTTGCACGAAGCATATCGTTAACAGAGAAGCATGGTCCGATTTCACGCATGAAATCAAGGAAGTTTAAGTTTCTTAACCAGTCAGCGTTATTAACGATTAAAGCCTTACCATCAGAGAAATCGATGAAACGGCTCATCTGCTTCTTAAAGCATTCTACGTTGTGATCAATCATCTCTGTTGTCATCATCTTTCTCATATCAGAACGACCGGATGGATCACCAATCATGGCTGTACCGCCACCAATCAGAGCGATTGGCTTATTACCTGCAAGTTGAAGTCTCTTCATAAGAAGAAGAGCCATAAAGTGACCAACATGCAGAGAATCTGCAGTTGGGTCAAAGCCGATATAGAATGTAGCCTTACCATTATTGATTAAATCTCTGATTGTCGATTCATCTGTAACCTGAGCAATCAGGCCTCTTGCAACTAATTCATCATAAAGTTCCATTTTTAAATCCTCCTAGTATTATTCGCATTGCGCACAGCGACTCTGTTGCACACACCAAAAAAGCAGGTGCTTTGTCCTAAAAAGGACGAAAGCACCTGCTTCGTGATACCACCTTTATTCATGAAAGGCTCACACCTTTCACCTCAGCGAGTCTCAGGACTCTGACATGTTAACGACTGTCGCCGTGAATCCCTACACAAGAAACTCTTCAGGATTCCTGCTCCAAGATGTATTTCGCAGCTTCCTGACCTTAGCCTCTCAGCAACCGGCTACTCTCTGTAAGCGGAATTTCTGTTACTTCTTCTTATCATTGCATTTGTATATGAAATTAAAGATATTATAACAGACAAATTAGAGATTAACAACTCTCATCATGTTTGTCATACCCTTCTTTGTACCGCCGGCAACACCAGCTGTTACGATAACAGTATCGCCTTCTTCAACGTAGCCCTTGTTTGTAACAACCTGTACTGCATGGTCGATAATCTTATCTGTAGATGTTTCCTGAGCAGAACGAACCGGACGAACGCCCCAGTACAGACTCATCTTTCTGCAAACATCATCGTATGGAGAGCATCCGATGATTTCTGTATCCGGCTTTAACTTAGAAATAAGTCTTGCTGTGTAACCAGACATTGTTGGGCAGATGATTGCCTTAGCTTCAAGATTCTCAGCTGTAGAAACTACTGCGTTAGAAACTGCAGAAGAAACGCTCTTCTTAGAATGAAGTGCAACAAGATCTCTGGATCTTCCGGCGATATCCTGCTCTGTTCTCTCACAGATTCTTGCCATTGTAGATAAAGCTTCAAGTGGGTACTTACCGTTAGCAGTCTCACCAGAAAGCATTACACAGTCAGTTCCATCGTAGATTGCGTTAGCAACGTCAGTAACTTCCGCACGAGTTGGACGTGGGTTACGGATCATGGAATCAAGCATCTGTGTAGCTGTAATAACCGGCTTGTAAGCCATGTTACACTTCTTAATGATAAGCTTCTGAACATGAGGAACATCTTCAGATGGAATTTCAACACCCATGTCACCACGAGCAACCATGATACCATCAGCTGTACGAATGATTTCGTCAATGTTCTTGATACCTTCAGAGTTTTCAATCTTAGCAATTACAGGGATATCAGCGTCATGTGCCCAGAGGAGCTCCTTGATTTCCTGAATACAAGCAGCATTTCTTACGAAAGATGCAGCGATGTAATCAAAGCCCTGCTCAATACCGAAGAGGATATCATCCTTATCCTTCTCAGTGATATTTGGAAGACGGATGCTTACGTTAGGAACATTAACCCCCTTCTTAGAACCAAGTAAACCACCGTTAACTACGCGGCATACGATTTCTGTGTTATTTTCAACAGATTCAACTTCAAGTTCAATCAGACCGTCATCGATCAGGATTGTGTTACCCTTAGAAACATCCTGAGCAAGACCCTTGTATGTGATACCGGTAATTTCGTTTGTTGTAACTGTATCTACATTTGTAGTAAGAACAAACTTCTGTCCGGTTACAAGAGTAACCTTTTCATCTCCCGGAACAGCTGTTGTACGGATTTCTGGTCCCTTTGTATCAAGCACAGTAGCAATTGGCATACCAAGTTCTTCACGAACGCTCTTTACGAGTGCCATACGGCCAGCCTGCTCTTCATGATCACCATGAGAAAAATTAAATCTTGCAAGATTCATACCGTTTAACGCAAGATTCTTAATCAGCTCGCGGTCATTCGTATTTGGTCCCATTGTACAGATAATTTTAGTCTTCTTCATCTTCTTCTTTTCCTCCAAACTGCCTGTAAATTTGTTTCTGACAGTTCAATAAAAATATTAAGTTTTACTCACAAGTGCAAATTATCTCACACCCGTGCACTAAAAACAATGCAATTTTGTTTGATATTTTTTTAACTTAATATAGTTTATACTTTTTGTATTTCGACTTAATTAAATTAAATCGCTGTCAAAATCGCATTAATAATTCACGGGTAAACCTAAGAATTTCATTTCTTTTATTAAGCTCTTCCCTGGCAAATATCATGCTTACAAAAAACAGCTAAGTTGCATCGTGCAGGCACCATCAGGCTTGCTTCTGACGGTTCTCTTCGGACACATGAACATGAGTATAAATATGATCCTGGCAGTACTCAAGACCACCGGTACACTTACTGCAGAATCTGAATTCGAGTTCCGGATTTGTCTCGCTTGTTCTTCCGCATACTGCACAGACATGACCTCGTCTTGCCTGTCTGTTTTCCTGTTTTGCCATATTCTGCTGTTTCCTGAAATTCTTCTGAACCGAACTCATTCTCGCTGGCTTTCTCTTATAAAAGAAGAAATAAATCAGGAAATTGCCCATCGCAATCAGAGCTACTGCAGCGGTTTCCGGAGTGGCTGTGATCCCGAGCTGATAGAGTGTATAAATTGTTCTTGCTGAAATCAGCGGAGACAAACTCAGGAAGCCAAACACAATGGTAAGAGCAAAAATTGCTGCATCGATATATGCAAACCACTTCATCTTCACAGGAATAATGAAGAACAGAAGCATCTCTGCATTCGGAACCTCTGCTGCCATCGCCATAAACAAAGACAGATTCAGGTAGCTTGTAGTAATGTTTAAACTTGCTCCGAATACAAAGTAAACAACAACAGCAGCAATCAGCTGTAATAAAACACCTGTGACAAAGTAAAAATTAAAACGGAAGCTTCCCCACAGCGATTCTAAGGTCTCGCCAATCATGTAATAAAAGTAGCAGATAATGGCAAAGAAAATCAGTGAGCCTGATGGCGGTATCAGAAGCCATGTGAGCAATCTCCAAACCTGTCCCTGAAGAATTGCATCCATCTTTAACGGCATGTATGGTCCGTATCCTGCAATCAGTAACACCTCCCCAATTACATAGCCAATAATCACAATTCTCATCAAATGTGGAATTGCAAATCGTCCGAGCTTTTTTTCTAATGTATCAATCAATTTCATAAAAATCTCCTTTATTCACTTGATTTGATTATATGAAACCTGTCGCGACGTGTCAAAGGGAGCCTCCGCTGGTCCATACACAAACCGGAAAAAGGGTCACCTTGTAATCTTATTTTTTCCTATGTTATAATGAACGACTGTACGAGAATATATTAGTATATAAGAAATAAGAGGTTATAAAATGAACGCTTATAAGTTGGGAATTGATATTGGTTCAACTACCGTAAAAATCGCAGTTCTTGACATGGATAACAAAATGCTCTTTGCAGATTATCAGAGACATTTTGCCAACATTCAGGAAACATTACAGGAACTGCTCGAAAAGGCAGTAAAAGAACTTGGGCCATTTGATATCTACCCTGTTATTACAGGTTCCGGCGGTCTTGCACTTTCCAAGAACTTAAATGTACCATTCTTCCAGGAAGTTGTAGCCGTTGCTACATCTCTCCAGGACTACGCTCCTCAGGTTGACGTAGCCATCGAACTTGGTGGTGAGGATGCGAAAATCATTTACTTTACAAATGGTATCGACCAGCGAATGAACGGTATCTGTGCCGGTGGTACAGGTTCCTTTATCGATCAGATGGCTTCTCTGCTTCAGACAGACGCGTCCGGTCTTAATGAGTACGCCAAAAACTACAAGTCTATCTATCCGATTGCTGCACGTTGCGGCGTATTTGCCAAATCCGACATTCAGCCATTAATTAACGAAGGTGCAACAAAAGAAGACCTTGCCGCATCTATTTTCCAGGCAGTTGTAAATCAGACTATTTCCGGACTTGCCTGTGGTAAGCCAATCCGCGGCAACGTTGCATTCCTTGGTGGACCACTCCACTTCCTCTCTGAGCTTCGCCAATCCTTTATCAGAACTCTGGGCCTGAAGCCTGAGGAAATCATCGCTCCAGACCACTCACATCTTTTTGCAGCCATCGGTTCTGCCATGAACTACAAAGAAAACGTGAAGATGGAAGTTTCTGACCTGATTGAAAAGTTAAAGAATAAGATTCAGTTAGAATTTGAAGTAGAACGTTTACAGCCATTATTTAAGGATGAAAAGGAATATGACACGTTCCACGAGCGCCATGCAAAGGCACAGGTTGAAAAGGGTGACCTCTCTACTTACCATGGCAAATGCTACTTAGGTATCGATGCAGGTTCTACTACAACGAAGCTTGCCGTTGCTTCAGAAGACGGAAAGCTCCTGTATTCATTCTATTCAAATAACAACGGAAGCCCGATTGCTACTGCAATCCGTTCCTTAAAGGAAATTTATTCCATTAAGCCGACGGATGCTATAATCGTTGGCTCCTGCTCAACAGGTTACGGTGAAGCTCTTTTAAAGTCTGCTCTGATGCTTGATGAAGGTGAAGTAGAAACCGTTGCGCATTACTATGCAGCTGAATTCTTTGAACCAAGCGTAGACTGTATCATCGACATCGGTGGTCAGGATATGAAGTGTATCAAGATTAAGGATCATGCGGTTGACTCCGTACAGCTGAACGAGGCCTGCTCTTCAGGATGTGGATCCTTCATCGAGACATTTGCCAAGTCCTTAGACTACTCTGTCATTGACTTCGCTAAGATTGCTCTCTTTGCTGAACACCCGGTTGACCTTGGTACACGTTGTACCGTATTTATGAATTCCAAGGTTAAGCAGGCTCAGAAGGAAGGCGCTGAGGTTGGTGATATTTCCTCCGGACTTGCATATTCGGTAATCAAGAATGCCTTATATAAGGTTATCAAGATTTCTGACCCTAAGGAACTTGGTTCCCATATCGTTGTTCAGGGTGGAACATTCTATAATGATGCTGTTCTTCGTTCCTTTGAAAAAATTACCGGAGTTGACGTAATCCGTCCTGATATCGCAGGAATCATGGGCGCTTTCGGTGCTGCACTTATTGCAAGAGAACGTTGCGCCAATCAGGATAAGTCAACAATGCTCGATATTGCAGAAATCAACAGCCTTGAGTACTCCACAACACTTACACGTTGTAAGGGATGTACAAATGCATGTCACCTCACAATCAACAACTTCTCCGGCGGTCGCCGTTTCATTACCGGTAACCGTTGCGAACGTGGACTTGGTATCGCTAAGAAGAAGGATCATCTTCCGAACCTCTTTGACTACAAGTTCCACAGACTCTTTGATTATGAGCCTCTGACCGAAGATCAGGCACCTCGCGGAACGGTTGGTATTCCAAGAGCATTAAACATGTATGAGAACTATCCTTACTGGTTCACCTTCTTTACGAACTTAGGTTACCGCGTTGTGCTTTCACCAAAGTCCAACCGTAAGGTTTATGAACTTGGTATCGAGTCCATTCCATCTGAGTCTGAGTGTTATCCTGCCAAGATTACTCATGGACATATCACTTGGCTCATCCGTAATGGCGTCAAGTTCATCTTCTATCCTTGTATTCCTTATGAGCACAAGGAAGTAGAGAACTCCAACAACCATTACAACTGTCCGATTGTTACTTCCTACGCTGAGAATATCAAGAACAACGTAGAAGAATTAGTTACAGAAAACATCGACTTCCGCAATCCATTCCTTTCCTTCGAAAATGAAGAAATCATGGAAAAGCGTCTTGTTGAAGAATTTAAAGATATTCCTGCTTCCGAAGTGCGCAAAGCCGCGAAAGCCGCATGGAAAGAACAGATGCAGGCTAAGCGTGACGTTGAGAAGAAGGGTGAAGAAACATTAAAGCTTCTTCACGAAACAGGCAAGCACGGCATCGTTCTTGCAGGTCGTCCATACCATGTAGACCCTGAAATCAATCATGGTATTCCTGAGCTTATCAATTCCTATGACGTAGCTGTATTGACTGAGGACTCCATCTCCCACTTAGGTAAGGTAGACCGTCCTTTAATTGCGATGGACCAGTGGATGTACCATTCCAGACTTTACGCTGCTGCCAGCTATGTTCGTACTGATGACAGCCTCGACCTGATTCAGCTGAATTCCTTCGGCTGCGGTCTGGATGCCGTAACAACAGACACAGTATCAGATATCTTAAGAAACTCCGGTAAGATTTACACAGTTCTTAAGATTGATGAAGTAAACAACTTAGGTGCCGCAAGAATTCGTATCCGTTCCTTACTTGCTGCTCTTCGCGTTCGTGAAGAAAAGAATGTAGAAACAGAAGTGAAGTCCGCAGCATTCAAGCGTGTTGAATTTACAAAGGAGATGAGGGAAGCAGGCTATACTCTCTTGTGCCCTCAGATGTCTCCAATGCACTTTGAGCTCTTACAGCCAGCTTTAAACAGCTGTGGCTATAACATCGAGATTCTCAATAACGATAACAAGTCGGCCGTTGATACCGGTGTTCGCTTCGTTAATAACGACGCCTGCTATCCATCCATGATGGTAGTCGGTCAGATTATGAGTGCCGTTCTCTCCGGAAAGTACGATACACACAAGATTGCCATTCTGATTTCTCAGACAGGTGGTGGCTGCCGTGCATCTAACTACATCGGCTTCATCCGTCGTGCTCTGAAAAAGTGCGGACTTGAATACATTCCTGTAGTTTCTGTCAGCGTTCAGGGACTTGAGATCAACTCCGGCTGGACTTATTCCGTTCAGATGGCTAAGAAGGCGCTCATGGCAATTGTCTACGGTGATGTCTTCTTAAACTGTGTATATCGCATGCGTCCATACGAAGTAACACCCGGAAGTGTCAACGCTCTCCATCAGAAGTGGGTAAAAATCCTTTCCGCACAGCTTTCTGCTAAGAAAGTTCATATGCGTGATTTCAAGGCAAATGTCCGCAAGATGATTGCTGAGTTCGATGCCATTCCGGTCACAAATGAAGTTAAGCCAAGAGTTGGTATCGTAGGAGAAATTCTTGTTAAGTTCCTTCCATCCGCTAACAACTACATTGTAGATCTGTTAGAACGCGAAGGTGCCGAAGCAGTCGTTCCGGACTTAATCGGATTTGCCCTCTACTCTGCAAAGAATGCGGATTTCAAACGTGATAATCTTGGTGCAAGCAAAAAGACAGCATTCTTATCTGATGCGTTCATCAAATACATTGAATACTTCAGAAAGGCTGCTAACAAAGCCTTTGAAGAAAGTAAGCACTTCGACCGCTGGTCTACTGTTGAAGAAACCGCTGAAAATGCAAAAGGCCTCGTTTCTCTTGGTAACCAGACCGGTGAGGGCTGGCTCCTTACAGGTGAAATGGTTGAATTAATCAATCATGGTGCCGGCAACATCGTATGCTGTCAGCCATTCGGCTGTCTTCCAAACCACATCGTAGGTAAGGGGGTCATCAAGGAACTGAAGGCTAAGTATCCGGGAAGCAACATCATTGCAATCGACTATGATCCGGGCGCTTCTGAAGTTAACCAGCTCAACCGTATCAAGCTCATGCTGACACAGGCTAACAAGAACCTGAATCTTACAGAAACAGATTCGGTTAAAGTTGAACAGGCTTAAAACCTGAACGATCGACAGATTTTTTGTCACAAATCTGCAAAGTAAAAACAGCAGCTCTCTTAAATCAAGAGAACTGCTGTTTTTTAGTCTGTCATTTCATTTAGTTTGTTATTTATATTACCAGAATTTCCTGTACTATTTCTTAGATTTCAGAGCTTTAATCAATCTATGTGTAACCTTCCGATATCTTAACGTAAAGAACTTGTACCTTGCATAAACTGCTGCTTTTCTACCGGTCAGAGACTTTAATTTTCCTGATCTGCCAACAGCCGTCACCAGCCCTATCAGATTACCAAAAAGGATTCCCTCTTCAATCATCGTCTGATTATCTCCAACAGCGGAAAATTCCCCATCTCCCACCTCATAGATTCTATGCACTGCGAGCCGGTTCTGATGATCACGAAACAATACGATATTCCCAGGCTTTACATCCTGTATGCCGGCTGGCTCAATCGTAATCTGATCCTGCGGCTTAAAAAGCGGATACATACTGTATCCCGCAACCGGCACAATCACAGATTGTCCACTTCTTAAAAGCTGTTCAACATTTTGCTTCATCGTTCCTCATTTCACCTATATTACTGATGCATTCATGCATCTGATTTCTGGTTCGTATTTATCTATATTGTAGCATTTTTTCGCAAAACTGATATAATTAATTAAAAAAGGGGAGGTTAATCTTATGAAACAATCCGCATATTTTAAACTTGTTACCCTTAACGGTGAGTCATATCTGTTTCCTTTTGGACAGGCATTAATGTCCTCCCCTGTAAGTGTAAAGCTTGATGAGGGTGGCGTGTTTTTATGGGATGCACTATCTAAAGATATTACCTTGTCTGACCTGCAGTCCCGATTTTTCTCCTTCGTTCATGCTGATGAAGAAGAACGTGACCAGGTCAACAGTGATGTAGAAACCTTCATCAACAATCTTCGTATGCGTTCCATGATTGTTGATTATCCGAATGACCTAAGCATATTAAAAGCTAGTTTTCTCACTGTTCCTGAGATTCATGGACATGAGCTCTTCCCGATGCTGATTGCCGCAACCGGAATTGAAATCAGGAAAGACGATTCCATCAGTGAGAAGCTGCTTAATCTGATTCCAAAAGAATTTCTCACATTCAAGAGTATACGTCATCACTTCGATTATCATATTCAGATACTTCCAAAGAATCCGAATATTAACTTAAGCGATGGCAGTACTGTTTTTGAAGACTGGGAACTTCGCATTGTTCGTTTTACAAACGGATTCAGGATTTTCTATAAAGAATACAATCACTTTAAGATTGTAGAAGCCACGGATTCTGTCCTTACCATTTATCAGGAGCCGGTTCCTGTGAATGGAGATTACGCTAAAATCCAACAGGAATTATCCCGCATCTGTCGCGCGGGTGTGTATCTAAAGCTTGAAAAAAAACAGATTTATTCCCTGCACGCTGCTTCCGTTGACATCGATGGAACCAGTGCCGGGACAGGTGCTATCCTCTTTACTGCCAAGAGTGGCACGGGCAAGTCAACGCAGGCAGGAATCATGAATCAGACCTTTGGGTCTACCATGATTAACGGCGACTGCAATCTTATCAGCCTTAAAAACAATAAGGCCATTGTCATGGGACAACCATGGTGCGGAACCTCAGAAATTTACGATCTCAAAGAGCATAAATTAACGGCTGTTGTAAAGCTCGTACGAACTAAAGAGAAAGAAATACCTTCTGTTCAGAAGCTGAACAAGTCAGAGGCTGCTGTCACAATCCTGCAGCGTATTATCAGCCCTCTCTGGACAAAGGAACAATTGCAGGATGCAGCACGCTGGGCTGAAGAATTCAGTAAAACAACCACTGTCTTTCGCATGAAGTGCGATCTCACCGACCGCGGAATCAGACAACTCATGGAGCACTTATGAAAAATAAATTCAAATTTTATCTGAAACGAATCCGTGAAGGCCGTTTAAAAGAAATGGCCAGAGAAACCATCTTCGTCTACAGTTATGCAAGACATTACTGGAAGGCAATGATTGTATATACCCTGCTCGGTCTGACTGGCACCGTTGTATCTCTTCTCTCCGGTTTTGTTTCAAGAGACCTCGTCGATATCATCACCGGACATCAGACCGGCGTATTACTTGAGACATTCTGTATGATGATTGCTGTTGCCATCAGTTCACAGCTGATTACCATGCTTTCGAGTTACTTTACAACCTGGGTCTATAATCATGTAAACAATGAGGTTCGAGCTGACATCTTTAAAAAACTGATTGATACTGATTGGGAAGCCTTATCGCAATATCACACCGGTGACCTGATGACCAGGTGGAATTCCGATTCCTCAACCATCAGTAACGGCATCCTCTCCTGGCTTCCAAACGTCGTCATTAACTTCTTCAAGTTCGTATCCGCACTCGGAGTCGTACTTGCTAACGACGCCTCCTTTGCTGTCTTTGCTCTGCTTGGAATCCCGGTATCACTCGTGATGTCGAAGAGACTCCTGACCCGAATGCAGAACAATAATAAAAGAAGCATGGCCATGTCCTCAAAAATGAGTGGCTTCAATCAGGAAGCATTCTCCAATATTCAGACATTAAAGGCCTTCGATCTTCTCAGGCTTTACGTAGATCGCCTAAAACAGCTTCAAAAGGAGCAGCTCGACATGCAGCTTGAATTCTCACGCATGTCCATGGCGACGAGCTTCCTGATGTCTCTTGTCGGACTCGGCGTCTCCTACGCCTGCTACGGTTGGGGAATCTACCGCGTGTGGCAGGGAGCCATTACATACGGCACTATGACGATGTTTCTGACCCTTGCCAGTACCTTGACAGGTTCCGTAAATTCCCTGGCAAATGCGGTGCCTCAGGCGATTACAATTACGACGAGCGCGGGCCGATTAATGGAAATCCTTGATATGCCTCAGGAAGATTACTCAAAGCTCGAGGAAGCAAGGGAATTCGGTAACCGCTATGGCTATAACGGAATGGGACTGAAATTAACAGATATCTCCTATCACTATCACAACGGTGATAACGTATTCAGTCACGCAAACCTTCAGGCGAATCCGCATGAAATTATTGCTCTCATCGGTCCATCCGGTGAAGGTAAGACGACTATGATGCGCCTGCTCCTGTCTCTTATTAAACCTCAAAGCGGAGAAGCCGTTCTCACGGCAGATGATCAGACTTATGAACTGAGTCCTTCCGTCAGACAGTTCTTCTCCTATGTACCACAGGGAAACACAATGTTTTCCGGTACGATTGCATATAATATGCGACAAGTAAAACCTGATATCAGTAATAAAGAGATTATTGAGAATCTGAAGATGGCAGAAGCCTGGGACTTTGTTAAGGAACTTCCCGGAGGTATCGACTATAATCTTCAGGAACGCGGAGGCGGTATCTCAGAAGGACAGGCACAGCGCCTTTCCATTGCAAGAGCACTGATACGAAAGTCTCCTGTTCTGCTTCTTGATGAAGCAACTTCCGCACTCGACCCTGAGACAGAACGCCGTGTATTGAAAAATATCTTGAAAGACGACTATCCTCGTACCTGCATTGTAACCACACATCGCATGACCGTATTAAACCAATGCACTCGAGTGTATGAATTAAAGAATAAGCAATGTGTTGAACTGAGCAAGGAAGAAATTTCAGCAAAGCTAAATTTGAACTGACAAAAGATCCAAAAAAGGCGGAAGAACCAAGATTGATTCTTCCGCCTCTTTTATTTCTGTCTTTAATTCCACGCATTTCTGCACTGCATATCAGCATTCACAAGCTGTAATCCTTCCGGACCATTCACTGTAAGTTCATAGCTGAATTCCTTTCCCGGATCATTGCCTGACCATGTGTCAGAAATAAGGGTAGCGCCCGATACGGATGTATTTGCTCTTCCATACCCTGATATTATTGGCTCACTGAACGTAAATGTTGCACGAACTATACCAAAATGTCCCTGAACCGTTGCATGCTTTCCTGAAACTACAAGAGTATATTGATTCTTATTACCCTCAACTGGATTAAGAGACGCTGTTATCTGCCAATCACTATTCGTATTCATAATCGTATTTGAACCGGAAGCCGCATAAACGCCTTCGCTCAAATCTTCATTTACTAAAATAACCGGTCTTAAATACATTACCTCATCTCCTTTTCACTTAAGTTCCCCGAATTCAATGTCATTAGTTTGTTATACATTTTTTCTCCCTACAAAAACCACTTACATTACGTCGCGGCACTGCATGGAAACATCTAACAACTGAAGGTTCTCATCATTAGATTCAATTCTGAACTCATGATGAAGAACACGACCTGGCGTACCAAATCCATGGTCTCCTCTTGCTTCACACATTGCATTACTAGGCTTATTAGCAGAAATAGACATTTCACCTGAAATAGTCATAGCCTGTCTTACGGTATTTGAAAACGTAAAATAGAAGAACGCCTTATCCTGATGCTGTACTGTTGTATGCGTAGCATCTACTGTTAAAACATACTTCTGTGGATCCTCTGCAGTCTGTGCAAGAGATGCTGTCCATGTCCAGTCTCCGTTATTTCCTGCAATTACGTTGCTTCCTGAAGCTGCATAAATGCCTTCACTTAAATCCTCATTAGCCAGAATCATCGGTCTTGCGTACATAAAATCCTCTTTCTCCTCACCCTCAAAAATCCATCGCAATCGGTAATTAATGTGTATCGTGAATATCAATATCAACAAGTAACAGACTGTCATCAGCCCATACTACAAGGTCACCAAGACCTACACTCTCATTAGGGTTAACCGGCTGATTTCTTGTTAAAGTTACTACGTTTGGTGCAGTCAGAGTAGGTGTTGCACCACCGCACTGTGGATTTTCAACCGGATTGTTGAATGTAACTGTAACTACAAGTGGTGGCTGATGTCCCTGAACAGAAGCATGTGCACAGACAATCTGAATACGACGATCCATACGACCAACCTGGTTAATCTGCTTTAAAGTAGCTGTAACTGTCCAGCAGTCTACTACCTTCGTAATTGTATTGGCACCGGAAGCTGCATAGATTCCTTCGCTCATATCCTCAGTTGCCATTAAAATCGGCTTTTTATACATAATGTACTCCCTTCAATCCTTGTTAATAATAACATTATGCCCATTAAATTTAGTCTTCATATGTAGACTATAACACTTATCACTGTAATTGTAAAGAATTTATAAACTAAAAAATTGACCAAATTGCGCAAAATAACTTAATCAAATACTTTCATCCGTTTAAGCTTTCGCCCGTGTAATCGCGCGCTTTTCAAAATATCAAGAGTCTTTCCCCTCTTCAAGGCGCTGTTGTTTTTCACAAATCGAATAAATGTAAACAGATAAAGAATTGGCCATAACAGTATACATTTTGACCAAATCCTATAATTGATTCTCATCTGATTATGAAACTCCTTCATCAGCCCGACAATACTCGAATCAGCCACTGTCATAAGATGATTTTCCATGTCAGAGCTTCCTTCACCTGAGTCGAATATTTCCTCAAGGAACACCATAATCTGTGATTTTGTATGTTCGATTCCATCAAATACAGGCAGTTTACATCCTCCAAAATAATGTATACAAGTTTCCGTGACAAGATTAGACCAGCTAATCAGCCCTGACTGTCTTATAAGCCTGTAATATGTATCCAACTCTTCCTGTGACATTTCATTTAATACAGCCCAGTCGGCAACCAGTCTGAGACTGATTCCTCCGTGGATCAGATGATGCAGCATATGGATCAGAAGTGAAAAGGCCTGAAATCCTCCATCCAACCCGCTGATTTTACCATTTCCATCTTCCAGGCAAAGCGTAACCGCGTGATTCCTGGCTCCCCTGACAAAGTATTCCATCTGCCTGTTAATTTTCGAATCTGCAAATTGTTCGGAAAGTGCCCGGTGCAGCTCTAAAACAATACCTTCACTGCTGTTAAAAGTCTTGTGGTATGTCGTATGCTCATCCTGTGCCTCAAAAAATCCTGCCGAAAGAAGCACTTCAGTTGCTGAATCAAATTTACCGCTATCAAGAACAAGTAAATCGACGTCACCAAATCTTCTGCTTTCCGGAACCGGATAGGAACAGGCGCAGCTTAACCCTTTCAGCACTACCGTATCGATTCCGGCTTCTTTCAGATGAATCTGCAGGAATCTGGTAAACCCAAGAAGATGATAAAACTGCAGAGCGGTCTTCTTAGCTTCTTTTTGCAGGCGTCTGGCAGGAAGCTGATTTTGCTGTTCTTCATCAATGGAATAATAAATAAGCGAGGCAACTCCCTGTTTCCCGGCTAAAGCCAAAACAGAATCAGAAAGCGGAATTTCTGACTTTTTTCCAGTAAGTGCACAAGACACCAGCTTTATTAAGTTTTTCTGATTCACATCTAACATTAGTCTTCCCTGTTTTCTTTGATAATTCGATTTGCCTTGGCGATATCTATGTGAAGGAATTTCACGCGAATCCAGACAGCAATCATCGAAATCGTCATATGAAACATATAAAAGAACGGCTTAACTAATCCTGAATGCATACTGGTTCCGTAAGTTCGTATATGCATAACAGCAGGAATCTGCGTGATTCTGAATCCAAGAAGCGCCATCTGTTCAATCATATTGGCATCCGGATAACGTCCGTCAAAATGGCCGAAATAAGAATAAAAACAGATTGCTGAACGGCTCAGGCCCTGAAGTCCGGTGGTAGGATCAGACAAATGCTTAATTCCCGTAAACAGGCGTAAAAGTTTCTTGAACCACCACCATGCTATCTTCTTTAACGTGCCTGCAGGAAAGTCAGCACTCCCGTTCATAAAACGACTGCCAAGCACAATGTCAGGAAGCTTCCCGTTTTCATCTCCTGTAACCAGTGCTTCATAAATCTTTTCTACATTGCACGGATCATGCTGACCGTCCGCATCCATCTGTACCAGATAATCATACTTTTCACGGAAGGCATATTTATAGCCGACCTGAAGGCATCCGCCATATCCAAGATTGATAACATTCGTAATATGCTTTATCCCGAGATTATGTACAATTTCAGCTGTCCGGTCTGACGAACCATCATTGATTACCAGAATATCCTTCTCAACCGGAAGTTCGATTTTTTTCAATGCCTCAATAACAGGAGTAATATTTTCCTCCTCATTATATGCAGGTATCACAATCAACAGTTTCTTATCACTCATCATTCTTCACCATTGCCGTTATCTTCTCCAAAGCAGAATCGTCCGGCTTCTTTAAGGCCGCTACCCGAGACATTGATTTTCTGCTCTCTTCATCTTCCGTAAGTTTAAGGATACAGTCCGCTATAGCGTCAGGAGTAAATTCAACCATCCTGCCGTCTATACCGTCTGTAATCTGTCCGTGATTGCCAGGCACATCGCTTAATACGACAGGACACCCGGCAAATAGTGCTTCCTGCACTGCAATGCTCTTTCCTTCGAAAGCCGTGCAATGCACATATAAATCACAGGTTCTGTAATATGGATACGGGTTATCCGTAACTCCAGCAATTACAAAAGAAGAAGTCAGTCCCGCTTCATCAATCATCCGCTGAAGCTTCGTTCTCTCTTCCCCTTCTCCTAAAATAAGCCACTCAAAATCAAGTCCATGATCAGCCATTTTTTTCGCCGCTTCTATAGAAATCTCAAGACGCTTTTGAGGCACAAGACGACACACAGTTAAAAGACGAAAACTTTTCTCCTTCTTCCAGAGCGTCGGTGCCTCAAGAGACAGGCGCTTTATTCTATCCAGATCAATGCGATTTGGAAGCACACTGATTCTGTCGGACAGCTCCGGATAGACTTCAGTAAACACATTCACAACATCCTCTGAAACACCAAAGAGCTGATCGAACGCTTCGTAAGCGCCATGATCCAGCTTTCTTGTGTACCCTGCACTTTTATAATCAATATGAAGGACTGCTGCCTTCTTCTTAGCATTTACCCAGTCTGCCACATAATATGTGGAACCACCTTCAATGAATGCCACTGCAAGGTCATATTCCTTACGGATTCGCGGAGCCGCGTCCGACACCATCTTCCATGCCAGTTTATCAGCCTTCAACGCATTTGCCTTTCTTTGATCTGAGAAATTCGAAATCATATATGGCAGGTTTTTCAAAGCAGCCCCATGCTTCAGAGAACTGGCCAGAATGTGCCGGTTCAGAGTTCTCTTTCCGGATTTGGAAAGTAAATCCGCATGTGAGTACGATTTATTCAACACATGTACATGCGCAGGAATCTCGTCAATCAGTTCACCCTGTCCCAGCAGAACAAACAGGTCTATATTATATTCTTTCGAGTCAAATGCGCTTAACAGTGAAATCAGAGCACGTTCTGCCCCACCCCGCCCAAGCGTATTTATAACAAACAAAATATTCTTCATAAACTGCTGCCATCCTTTGTCTTACGTAAGATTTCCTTAATCTTCACATTCTCACTGTTAAGAAGAGAAACCTGCATCACAAGCTCAGCATTTTTAAGCGAAAGATCTGAAATATGCTGTGTCAGACGTAGCGCTCCTTCTACTACAATTACAATTGAGAGAAGCATCAGAATAAAGAACGGCCAGTCTAAGAATTCCTGAATCTTAATTGGATTAATCACACATCCGCCAACAATCAGAAAGACAGACAAAAGTGCCCAGGAAATCGCGAATTTCTCGGACATCTTTCGATGTGCCACATTTAAAATATCCTGAATGATTAAGAATATTCCCAGTCCAATCAGGAATAATCGAATTACCAATCCCATCGTCATAATAACATCCTTTCCGGATCACAACTGACAATAAATCAGATGATCACTTCCACTGATATACCCGGTTGTCCGGTCTGCTTCCGGCACCGCTCTTTAAAATATGTCCATTGCAGAAGATATGTTCATCAATATGTACCTCAATCCAGTGCAATCTTAGATATCCGGTAATCCATCCTGCAGACGCTCCGATTAAAAGCCCCGTTCCGTACCAGATAACAGGCAGATGAATGGCAAGAAGCGCCCCGGCAAATGTTCCGATTAAGAACGCCAGTGATGTAAGGATTGCTCCGTACAAATCATTAAAATAATACAGGAACAGAATCAGTGCATACATCAGAAACATAATAAAATACGCAACGGCAAGCAGCGGATAAATCTGCATCGTCTCACCACCAAAGCCAAACAGAGGAAGCAAAATAATACAGAACAGATATGCAACAACCGTAATAATAAACTGTAATCGCGCAAGACTCATAATCTCGGTTGAAAGTGCACGAAACATCCTCGATTTCGCGTTACGAATATCAATTCCCCTCCCACCGATGACCGCCTCCGAATACGCACGATACCGTTCATGGAAATGCATCTCGATTCGCGAGATAAATATAACCGTTGCTGAAAGATTCGTAAACATTGCAAGGCAGGTTGCCATATCATACGTTGTATGTGATACGAAACTCTTTACTACAATCGTATGTTCATCTGTCGTCCAGAATACAAAGTTATGAATGTACAGTCCGAGTACATAAATAAAGTTAACTGCTATCAGCTGCCAGTATTTTCTGAAATACTTAAGGACCTGTCTGTACCTTCCACTGTTATCATGAAAGTATGCATGAATTCGTGCAATTTCCAAACTCGCAACAATACAGAATCCGATTACAAGTGCCAGAAGTACAGAATAAGTCACTTCAAACTCTAACCGGAATCGGAACCACAAAGAGAGCAGAAACGCCGTAAACATGCCAATAAAGAAGTACAGTGTAATCTTTGAATAATCCTTCGTAATAGACAGGTACAGCATCGAATAAAACACCAGAATCAGAGACATAAACCCAAGATAAGTCGTCATGGTGTAGTAAATTGGAACCCCGCCGACAATCGTTTCTCTGACACAGAATGGAATTCCGACAACACTGCCAAGCAGCACGTTCATAACCAGTCCCACATAAAAACATGGCATAATATCTTCATATCGTTCTTCAAAGATGGTATCCGACAGATACTTTGAAAGCACCGCGGAAAACGGAGCTGCGCAGAGCAGACTGAAGATGAAGATATACAGAATCGTGCTGGCAAAGAGCTCTCTTGATGAATAGGCAATTTTAGAATATCCCATCACCCATTGCATCAAAATCACGACACCAATAACCAGGAACATCGGAGCAACCGTGGCTGTTGTTGAATATGCCACACCGAACATTCCGGATAAAATGGACTTCTTTTCAAAGATTTTATTCAGTTTGACGCCAATTCCCGCCATCTTAACTCACTCCTTTCCACTTCTGTGCCGGCATACAACAATCTTCGTTACTTTGCTGTCTTCTCTTCCAGAGTACGCTTAATTGCTTCCTCTGAATCCAGATTGACATTCAGCCGGTCCGCAAACTCACTGTAGATTTCACGGTACCGCTCTTTCATATCCGTAATCGTGTATCGACTCATAAAGCGCTTATACCCTGCCTCGCCCATTTTTTTAACCAGTTCGGGATTTCTTGCCAGTTCGACGATTGCTTCTGCAATTTCTTCCGTATTCATAATGTGTGTCACAATTCCTGCCGGACCAAAATCATCATCCTCACCATAAATCAGTCCACGGCAGTTTCCTACATCAGTTGCTACAGCCGGCTTATGTGCCGCATAGCCTTCAAGGATCGTTAACGGCTGACCCTCAGAAATCGATGTCAGGATTGTAAAATCCATACGGCCAATGTAATCCGTTGTATTAATTCTGCCGGTAAACTCAACATTGTCAAGATTCATCTGGCGCACCAGATCCATACATTCTCTCGCATAGTCCGGATCTTCATCCGTTGGTCCCATCAGCCAGAGCTTCAGGTTATCGACCTTCTTTGATGCGTAGCCAAATGCGCGGATCATCGTTTTTACATCCTTGATTTCCGTCACTCGAAGAACAGCACCTACATTCACATATTTCTTATCTTCTTCTGTCTTTTCAGGAATTCCAACGAAACGCTTTGGATCTACACCATTTGGAGTAATCTCCGTCTTGTTCTTCGGACACCCAAGTTCAATCTGTAGCTCTCTGGCATGCGCAAAAAGGCTCGTAACCGTTTCTGCTCTGTCGTAAGCAAGTAGGGACATTTTCCGAAACTGCTCAATCCAGATATTTTTATAGATTCCCTGTACCCACTTGGCCTTAATCAGCTCCTCTTCTCGCTCACGGGTATAAATACCGTGTTCGGAAACCAGCAGACCTCCTCCATACAGATGCTTCCCCATCGCGCCGAGCACGCCCGCATAGCCGGTTGCCACGCAGTGATACAAATCTGCTTTGGGGATGTCACTCTTCAACATCAGAAATAGCGGCAGATAGATACTTCTTAAGGTCCATAAAAAATCGGAAAATACAATTTCCGGGTAGTCTCTGTCATAGAATTCTTCTGTAATGTGCAGAAAATCAGATCCCATCAGGATTTCATCGACAGATACCTGCTTTTTATGAAACAGGTCAAATACCGTATCCCAATCTACATTGTAATTGAGCATCAGGGAACGTAAGCCCTCATAATCCTTTTTATTCAGACGTAAGGTAGAGTGCCCTTTTCGTACGGTATTCCAGTCCACATCCTCTAAATACACCTCATATACTTCAGAAATATTTGCCGGAAGCTCATATGCAAACTTACCACTGTAAGTACGATTGGCACAGATGCCTAAAATCACAAATTCTACTTCCGGAAAGGCCTTGATCATGGAGTGTACCCAGCCTGATACACCTCCGACAACATAAGGATAGCAGCCTTCCGCAATCATACAAACTCTCACAGGCCACCTCCA
Source organism: uncultured Lachnospiraceae bacterium (assembly GCA_902781505.1). Taxonomy (GTDB): domain Bacteria; phylum Bacillota; class Clostridia; order Lachnospirales; family Lachnospiraceae; genus UBA4285. The sequence continues at coordinate 195,325 of CACZJL010000001.1, forward strand.
ATCTTCTTAAACGTCTCATTTTCCGAGAACGTCAGACGCATCATTTTCTTTGTAGCATGAAGAAGATACACATTTTCTTCAATTTCTGAAACCTCTCCACCTGACTGTACACTCACCTGTTCGCCATGAGTTCGAACGATAAAATATGCAGCATCCTTAAAATTCGTGATGTGCAGGGTCACATTATTATCTCTTCTGGAGTAGAAATAATCAAGCGCCATATAAGCTCTGACATGTGCATCCGTTTCAGACATCGTCGTCATATCAAACTTTGAGAAATCTTTCCAGTAAGAGGTCAGATTACTTGAGAATACCTCTGACATATTCTGCCACTGCTCATCAGTGTTCTCAGGCCAGAATGCAGGGAGCATGTTCATGCATGTATTAGAGTAACCAAGTGCTGTTTCCATACCGATTAAACGTAATTCATCTGTGAAAGTATGTTTCTCCGCTTCATTCGTTGCTCGAATAACCGTAGTATCTTCATCTGCATACTCAAAGAATGGCTTTTCATCATTCTTATCGGTACCAACAACTGAAATTTTAGCGTCAAACTGAGTCGCAAGTAATTCCAGGGCTTTTGTTACATCGTTCTCTGATGTAAAAACTGTTCTGAACGGATAATTCGTATGTTCCTCCGACAAAACCTCATTAGAAGAAGCAATGATATCACTGAGTGAAGAATCGGCTCCGTGAATCAGTGAAATACCAGCCTCTGCTTTCTGTTCTCTCATTCTCTGAAGATAATAGGTCAGTACACCTATATCCGGCTTGTTCGCATCCGAGAAATCATACTGAGCCAGTGCATAATCCGTCATATGGAACTTGCTCTGCTCTACTATTGCGCTGATAGAAGGAAGAACAATTGTCTTCTGGAAATCCGTCTGGGTTCTCGAATAAATCTGGTCCATCACAGAACCATTTTCATCACTTAAGACCGGATAATTTACAGCCATCAGAGTCTGCGCATTAACCACCGGATAAATGTCGAAGGATTTACGATTAGAATCGATGGCCTGAATGATTCCAAGCGCAATCTGCCTGTCTTCCAGATAATCACCGTTAATACAGTATAACTGCGATGTTCCGGTACCTCGTCTCCAGATAATAGCAGGCTGCTTGTTATTATCCAAATCTCTTCCGCTTTCATCCTGCTTCAAACCAAAGGCATAAGTCTTTGTACCTGCATCCGTGATGAACCACGGCATAGACAGATTCAAATCGTTCAGCTTCTCAGACCTTTCATCAAACGATCTGTATACACGGTCTCCGCCAAGGAGGAACCCCTTCACCAGCTCAATTCCATCAACTTCTGTCGTCCTCTCCATCTCCTGCTGTATGCCAAGAAAATAGTCAAGGTCATAATCATAAGCCAATAAATCTCTTGATTTGGCCACATCCGTAAATACCATGTCAATTCCGGCATCAGCAAACGCATTAAGAACCGTCAGGTAATCATCGACAAAACAGCTGTCATCAATAAACATCAGCCCCGGCAGGCGATTTGCATTTACCTTATAATCAGAAAGGTTCTCACAGGTTTCAAACTTCTGTCTGGTATTCGTGGCAAAGAGTCTAACATTCTGTGCCGTCTTTGAATCCGACTTTCCTACATAAACCACAAACCGCTCATTCTCTGACATTTCCGGTTCTTGAACCCAGAGGTCGCCTGAAGTATAAGCACTGTCAGATTGATATTCATTTGTATCATAGTTATTCCAAAGATCTTTGATAAACTGTGGTGCCTGAAATAATAAAAATATAGCAGCCATCATCAGCCCGATCACCAGAAATTCTCTCTTACTGATCATCTTGCCTTAATTTCTCCAATAACAACATCATCCGTATCGGTTACATTTGCCGTCTTAATCACTTCGCCCGACTTTGTACGAAGTTCTATCGATAAACGATAATCCTGAATCTTTAGTTCCCTTGCGGGAATCGAAACAGTGTACTTTTGTGTCTGATTTTCATCTCCGGTCAGTTTGTTTATTGCATCGCCACTCATTTTGAACTCTTTTGAAACGTCATCTGACTGGCAGAGAAGGACCACTTCTACATCCTCGTAAATCGGGGCAAATCCAACATTCTTTACATCTGCATTAACAGTGACCGAGTTCTTTAGATAGTGATATTTAACCTCACTTGTATCTACCACAAATCGATATCCAAGATGTTCAAAAATATAATACTTTCCATCTGTTCCATCCCACACATCATCAGAATGGATCTTGAAACGAGACCATTTTTCAAATACTGTGCGATCATAATCAAGGTTAATATAAGAAGCATGAACCTTCCTCAGATATTCGACTGATGCTTCAAAATCATTCAATGAATTGTCAATCACGACCTCTCCTCCGTTTGGAACAAATTGACACAAGTCTGACTGAAACTCAATCTCATCATCTCTTCTCCAAAGAGAGCCTGCGTCGGTATCATTCTTTGAAAGTACCCCATATGTACCCAAATCTGTTTCATTTCCAAGCATACCATCATTAAACAGTGACAACTTTCGATAGAATCCGGTTCCTTCGCAAACACTTGATACATCCGATGACTCTGTAATGTTTCTCCAGATTGCTGGCACTCTGACAGACAGAAAAAACTTTCCATTAGTCGCATTTATAAACGTATCAGCCAAAACTTTTAAATCGTCTCCTGAATAACGACTTCCATTGCCCTCTCCCCAGTTGCCGGTAAATAATCCCTGCACGCAATATATGATATCTTCATTCTGAGTAAGAATCGGTCCAATCTGTTTCATATGCTGTTCGATAATCGCGCGGCTCATCGGTTCAGCGAGTCCTGCTTTACCATCCCAGTCATACAGGCAACGTATCACGTAATCCTTCTTAAAGCCTCGGAGTTTTTCAAACAGGTCTCTGATTTGGTCCAGCCCCTGATCAGAAATTGCACCGGTGTTAAAATTTTTGAGATTAATTTCAATCAATGCCAGATCTGTTTCCTGATTCAGAAAATAATTATTACTGATGTCTCCGATTTCTCCGGATGTTCCATCTATGGTGAATCCCTGAATATAATATCCTCCTCTGTCAGGATTACGCAAAGAGTCTGTACTTTCAGAAAGCTTCAGATTAGTTATGGTTTTTATCCACCGATGATTCATAAACAGTACAGCTCCAACAATTAGTAACAGTAGTAAGATACCTGGTATTACCATTCTCTTTTTCATTAATAGTTCCTTTTTACTTCCAGTCCAAGACGATTCAGGCTGTTCATGCTCTGCTTGATAGCAAAGCAAAGAAAATCCTCATCTTCATATATTATATGACCGTCATTCGGATATACTTTTTGAAAATCCTCAATCCAGTGATACGCTTTTGATTCAAGAATTTCTCTTGAATCGAGTGCTGACGCAGCTTTTGAATTTCCTGTTGAAAAAATCAAATCAGCCTGAGCTTTTTCCTCACTTATTTCACCATGTTCAATTGTCGAGTGTTCGTAAGCTACCGGATATTTCTGAAGTGCAATCCATGCCGGCCCTTCAAAATAATAAGACTGTGCATACTTGATTGGTTTCTTTTCAACATATAAAAAAACATATTCCGTAGGAATAGAGTAATTTCCCTGCATGGATATATTTAAATCAAATGTAAGCAGTTCTTCATGGTATCCCTTACCATAAATCTGATACAATTCGTCAGTTGTTGAGACAATAGTGAAATGATCCTTTTCAATTGTGTTAACAATACGATTGGTCAGATTGACCACTGAGGGATATCTGGTCAGCTCATAATAAAGATATCCATGATACGTTCCGGTCACAGCTTCTGCTGAGACAATGGAAATCATCAATCCGACAATTGAAACGGAAATTACAGCAGGCGAAACCTTCCACTGTAACTTGTTCACAATTCCTTTCATCATGCAGATGCATATATCTGCCACTGTTACAAGCGATGTAATCAACAATACCCGTTCTGTAGAACACAGTCTTGAACCTGCAACAATTTCCGGCAGTCCAATCAATGGGGCCGCATAAATAAACATTACCAGATAAGCGGCTGCGACAACCGAACAGTAACCATTCCAACAATCCAACCAGTTTCTGAATCGATTGTCTTTTTTTATCACTCCTGCTACCCGTATCACAATATTTATAACGAAGAGCACGGTCATAATAAGAGCCATCGAAAGCCAGAGAAATCTTGCACGCAAACCAAGATACAACGTTGCAAAGCCAGACTGATACAGGCCCTCAATCACGAACCTTTGCCATAACTTCTGCAGTTTAGCTGTTAAAGAGTTTTTTTGCTGATATGTTGTTCCGGTATTCACAGGTACACCACTGGTTGAAGCAGAATTGTCGGTATTTTCAGATTCTTCAAAAGCATTATTATTAGCAGCTGCCGTAGAATCTGTATTTGCTTCCGGAACTGTAACCACCTCCTGCTTTACTGTTCGGCCTTCTTTGGTTCCGGAACCCTTAATGATATTCATAGCCCATGTGAGCGAGCCCTGCAGAGGATAACCGGCCGCAAGAGCTGTTCCCATCGGTGCTACAGCAATAACAAAACCTAAGATTACTGAGGCCAGTAACGGAAAGAAATATCGTGGTCTGAATACCTTCGTTGCATAAAACAAAGCAACCGGAATGCAGATAAACACAGCCATGATCGTGACATAAAAATGAATGGCAATTGAAGCTGCAATGGAGAGCATAAACAAAAACAGGTCTTCATTCCAGTACAATCGGGATTTCTTTCCGTTTCGTTTTGTCTTAAATCCTCCGTATTTTAAGAATCTCAGAAGATAGGCAGCACATAAGAATTCCGCAAATAGTGCATATTCCTGGGGTAATGTCCATTGAAGTCTCGACATTCCAAAGATTTCATCTACCACCTGTGAATCCAGCGTCAGAAAAATCAAAAGAACCACATGTGGCATAAATCTGCTTTTTGTAATTTCTTTTACAAAAAGATAGATAGAAATCATCAGTGTTGCCATATGAATTCCGCCTGCAAAAAGCACCAGCGAATACAGCGAAACTCCAAACATGGCATGTTGAACATAAATGATACAGTGCATCGCTTCCGGATAAATGCCATCATAAAAGATTTTATTTTCTACAAGACCTGAAATCCATTGAAGATGCACATACTGATCACCAAATCCAAATGATTGCACCTGAAAAGCTCCATAATTCAGATATACCATTCCATATGCAACGATAACCAGAAGAAGGATATACGAAAAACGGCTCGTTGCGAATTCATTTTTAACAAATGTTCCAATCTTCTTAATCTGATTCCTCAGCTTTGACAAACACAAAAGTATGAAAGATTTTCTTCCTATCGTTCCTTCAATCAGCCTTCGTACATATTTAAACGATTCTCCACGATCCCCGAAATTACGGAATAGCTGGATCAAAAAGACACCGAACATGAAAAGAAAAATCAATTCAGAACTCAACAGATGAACTAATCCCAGTCCAAGTACCAGTGTATTGATAAATATCACCATTCCAAGAGAGCAGAATCCAAATCGGTAAGTTCTGCTCCTGTTTTTCAAATGACGATAAAACACAACCTGTGACCACACAAACATAATGAAGCCATAGCTGACAGCTGTTAGTATGAATTGTTCAATCCAGTATGCCATAACCGGCTCCTTTCCGTTTATTACGGATGTTCGAAGGTCCTGATCAACTCCAGCGTGTCATGATCAATTACCACATCCGAATGTTTTAAAGCATCCAGCTCTTCAAAGAATGCTTCCCGCTCTCCTCTTGCAAAATAATACTTCAATGCAATGGTATAACTGGCCAGTGCATTAGAATATAGCTCCTTCGCTCGTTGCATCCAGATAAAGGCCTTTTCATACTCTTCCGACTGAATCAGGAAAACAGCAGCAGTTTCCAATTCATATGACATCAGATTGTCCTGCTCATACAGATAAGTTGCCATTTCATCTAACATACAAACATAAGATTTTTGTTCAATCGATGAAAGAACCTTCTGATCAAGCACCACCTTCAGACACTGAATTAAATCTCTTGCATCCTCACACCGATGTATCGGATTTTTATCGAGTAAAAACTGCTGATACAGTTTGTGTGCATTGTCTCTGAAATCATTTAATGCATCCTGTAATACGGAGGCTCCATAGTGTGATACCTCTGAATCTTCACTATTTAAAGCAAGCGCAATGGTTGAAAGCGAATGGGAAATATCGCGGCGAACGATTTCCATCACCAGTTCCCTGGTTCTTTGTTTATCAGTAACTGCAATAGCCTCTTCAAGGGAAACCAGATTTCTCTCTCTTTCCTCATCCGCTTTTGAATAACTTTTTGTCTTGGTTTTACTGAAGATGACATCTTCAAGATCAACCGGCGAGCGAAACATTGCGCCGTATACTATCCAACCAAGAAGAAAATAGGCCGGTCCCAGAATCGGGCACAACAGCATCACAAGCGCGTTCATTAACGTTACCGCCCGCTGCTTTTTTAAGACAAAAAATCGAACCAAAGTATAAATCAATACCAATAAGGTATTCATAGTCAGGACATGTAGGAAGATTCTGACAGAATAATCATCCATCTTATCCCTCCTTTAAGGAGCACTCAAACCCGCGCTCCGCAAGTCTTTCAAGTACGATTCCCGCACTTTTCTTATCTGTATTGGTAAGCAGAATATAAAGTCCCGTGTCTTCACCGATACCCAGATAATCTTCCATTCTGAGAGATTTCTGAAGTTCACCCTTAAATGCACGTTCTTTGGCATCTTCGCCCTTCACTTCAATCAGGGAGTAAATCGTAAGGTTTCTCTTCTGTGCATTCTGAAAAGCATGAAGAATCGTCTCGTAGCTCTCAGTTGTCAGTACTCTCGAATCTCTGACAAAGCGATCATCTTCTAAGGCTTCCAGATATTTTCTCGCACGGTTAACCGAATCTCTGATCAACAGACTGACAACGGACAGAAGATTTGAGGTGCCAAGCGTCATCCGCTCCCATGGCACATCCCAGACCATAATAATCGCATCAATCCGTCCATCATTAAAAATAGCATTTGCCATCATCGGATAACGCTCGTCTAATGAACGGTTGATAAATACTCTTTGATTACTGATATCTTCATACATTCTGCCAAGTGTCTTATACTGCACGGACTTTCCCAAAGACCTGGCCCTTGGAGAAGTCGACGCAAACAATCTGGCAAATTTTTCATTATTCACGGTATAGATCGATACATCATTACAGTGCAGGATATCTTCTACAATCTGTGCTGCGTAGAACAAAACCTCTTCTGAGGAATACTGATCCAGTTTTGAGACAACCTCATAAATCTTACCGACACTGTCAGATTGTGTAATAACCTGCGTTTCAAGCGCATCTTTGACTCGAATATTCGAAGAATTAATGTCTTTAATATCCGATAACTGCTCCTGCATATAGGAATGATCTTCCTTTGATTCCACACGCATTTGCTTCAGCTGATCACGCATAAATCCGACAACCAGTCCTAGGATGAACAGCTGTGCAATCCAGACATAGGTATTGTAATCAAGCAGTACATCAAATCCCGTTCTGTCATACATCTGTCGAAATACGTAACCGACACTTGCAAGCATCGCAGATACGATTGCCTGCTGCTGACCATGCACAATAGCAAAAAGCAGAACGTAGAGAAGGTAAAAATCCAGTCTGCTGAAGTAGGTCGAGTCCGTCGCGCGGTTATTCAGCATAAAGAACGGAATAAAGAAGATAAAGTTTTCGGCAAATGGAACAGCCGCTCTTACAAACCAGCCAAATTTATCCTGTGCTCTTTTGAACAGCGATTTCTTCTCTGTTCTGTCATAGAGAAAAACATCTTTGTGATTATACATGTAATCAATGATTTCAGCCAGTTTGACCTTTAATGTACTGTTTCGATTAATGCCAAATTCAGCCTCATATCTTGCATGCGACAGGACAACCTTCTGCTGTTCTTTATCACTGACATAAACTTCTGTATCCTTGATTTCATCCGCAATATGAATCGTTGAAATCGCATCCGGATCTGAGTTAGAAGCACGATGTACCTTCTCGTTCAGCTTTGCCAGTTCATCAAGTTCCTTTTCCCTGCAGCCTTTCTTAATCAAATCTGCAAGTTCCGTAGATGAAATCTCTTCTCCGGAAGAAATATTATATAATCCTTCTTCGATATTTTTTGAAAAAGCCGCCTTGTAAATAAAAAACACGGCATCTGAGTCAAAAAGTGGAGAATAAACGGTACCGGCTGACGTGTGGATTCTGTGATCTCTCATACAATCCAGAACCATTTGTGTAACCGGACTCTCTATATCTTTGATATTCTTTGGAATGCCGTAAAGGCCTCCAATTCGAAAAGTCACGACATCCAGATTTCTGTTATTACGGTAACTCAGGGCAAGATTTTCACCCTGTGCGATTGCAAGACTTTTGTAACTGCCCTGCTCACTTTCGTCCTCTTCCGTCAGAGGAGCACTGTGAAATCCCTTAAATACCTCATCAGAAGACAAGTAAATAAAGCGCCCTTTCTTTCTGGTTGAATAAGCCATCAAAAGATTGATAACTCCAGAAACAAAGCGCACGGATTCCTGTTCTTCGGTGCGTTCATTATCCCATTTATATCCGGAATCAAAAGCACCCATAAATATCGTCACATCCGGATCAACACTTTCAAAGACTTCATTTAAGACCTGTGCTGTATAGGAGAAATCATATCGTTCAAATACGTGTTCATAGCGTTCTGTGCGATATTTACTTCCTGTGAGCAGATAGACCCGATGTCCTTCCTTGTTCATCCGAAGAATCAGCTGATTCATCAGGTGGTTTGAACCACCCACTAATAACACCTTCATACATCACCTCGCAAAGTGTTCTCTCACCTTGCACACAAACTCATCGATATCCTGAATAACTTCATTCCTGTCCAGTTCCTCGCCATCCGCAATTTCTGAACAGATTTCATCTGAAGTTCTCCCCCGACTGTACAAATCGAAAATTTGCGCTCCTGTTTCATTGATTTCAAGAGGAGGTATGTATTTTCTTTCCTTCTGGTTTATATCAACCAGAAAGTAAGCCCCCGCCGCTTTACGCATCACAATACCATCCATTTTCATTCCAGTTAACCTGTTGCCGCATTCTTACGGCTTTCCTTCATATGTCCATTCACTATCTTTACAATCCAGCCAACGAGTATGGAAGCTTCCCTGTCACAAAGAAACAGGAACAACCTGCTTGTAGCCGGAAGTTTTTTTAAATGATACAGTTTTTTCTCCCTGTAGATTCTTAAAAAATCTCTGCTGATTACATCAGCCGAAGCAATAATCCACATCTTGCTGATTGCAAATCTTACGTCCATTGCCTCTTTATAATCGTTCCCGACAAGCTTCATAAGCTCAGAATCTGCTTTCAGAACCTCAGCCGCCTTTTTGCTGGTAATCACCTTCGAGAGTGAATTGTCATTCAAAAGGTCATATCTGTAAACCGCTGCCGGCTCGCTTTCAATAATGTCAGCCTTTGTAAGAACCTCCACAACAAATATCAGGTCCTCACACATATTGATATCTTCGTGAAAACGGATATGATTCTCCTCAATCACATTTCTTAAAAAGAGCTTTCCATGTAACCAGCCTTGATAATTTCCACGTAGCAAACCATCAATATAGTCATGAATATTTTTCGTAACTTCTTTATTCACATGCTTCACACCGGATGTGTAAATCATCTTTGTACTACCGGTCACCATGTCAGCCGCATTATCCTCTGCTGCATGAATCATCCGTTCCAGATAATCTGCCTCAAATGTGTCATCCGCATCGGAAAATGCAATGTATTTCCCTTTTGCTTCCTCCAGGAGTTTATTACGTGCCGACGAAACACCCAAATTTCTTTCATCCTGAAGAATTCTGAGATGCTCTTTAAGGGAAGGACATTCATCCACCACCTGCTGTAGCTGTCCCTGCATTTCCTGTCTGTTAACAGGAGAACATACCAGGATTTCAGCATGTTCAAGGGCAGTCTGCCCTGCCGCACACTTTAAACATCGCACCAAAGCTTCATCATACCCTTTCGCTGCAATGCACAAGCTCACCTGTAATTCACTCATATCCTCACCTTTTCAAAATGTATAGTCATACCCATACAACCTTATAATACACCCTAACACCCACAATTTCAACGAAAAAGCGGTCGGAAAAGCCTCTCACCGTAGCTTTTCCGACCGTTACAAAACCAATATCAGATTTTATTTACCTATTCTTTTTTCTTGCGCTGAGAAGAATCACAGCTCCACTGAGTATCAGCAGAACCACGAGGCAGACAGCGACTTTTGCGTATGCATCCCCTGTTGCAGGAGCAACTCTCTCTTCTGTATCAGGCGTAATTCTTTCTTCCGTTGCAGTCTCCTTGCCGCATGTTGCCGAGCTTTCCGGTACAACAATCTCTTCAGCCGGCTTCACCTCCGGCTGTGGCTTCACTTCCGGCTGTGGCTTTACTTCCGGCTGTGGCTTTACTTCCGGTTCCGGCTTCACCTCTGGTTCCGGCTTCTTATAATCCATTACATTGATTTTAAGAGTTGAACCCGTGAATCCATCACCCCAGATTCCGTGTGTATTTCCCTTCGCATAAACAAAGGCACTATCTTCATCTGCACCAACAGTAAATGTCTTCTGGTCTTCGCTCAGAGTACCATTTTCAACACCAAAAGTAACACTTTCATCATAAATCTTGCTGTTTGGATCAATCGCCTGGGCAAATGCTTCCGGAAGCTTTACTTCGTCTCCGATCTTAGCGTCCACCTTATAGCTCTGATCAAAAATTTGAAGATCTTCTTTTCTTAATTCCGGAAGATCTTCAACCGGTGAGAAATCCTCGATATGATTTCCGGATAAATCCAGATCTGTCAGAGTTTTCATATCACGCAATGCCTCAATATCAGAAAGCTGACATCTGGATGCCTTGAGTGTTGTGAGCTTCAAATTCTTAATTGGCTCAAGTGTGGCCACTGGATTACCATGGCTGTATGTATCTCTGCCAAGACGTAGTTCTCTCAGGTTTTCAAGTCCGGCAAGCGGAGTAAGATCTGTTACCTGATTGTTATAACATTCGATTTCACTTAATCCCGTAAGATTCTTTAATGGCTCAACGCTGGTAACCTTGTTATTGCTGAAATTAATGTAAGTCAGCTGGCTGCATGCTTCAACCGGGCTAAGATCCGTTACATTATTACCCGTCATGTTTTGATCTCCGATACTAAGACTCCTCAGATTCTTAAAATTGCTGACCACCTTAAAGCTCTCATCATCCATATTGCATCCGCCAATATATAAGGATACCAGCTTTGTACATCCTGCAAGCACTGAAAGATCAGCCTCCTTACAACCAGTAACAGCAAGTCCGGTAAGCTCTGTTAGATTCTCAATCGGTGACAGGTCGGTCACCGATACATGGCTAAGTATCAAAGTCCTAAGATTCTTCAAATCCTTTAAAGGCTCAATAGAATGAATCGTTGTATCAGATGCTTCATTGAAGACATTGTTACCCTGAGTGAGCGAAAATCTCTTCAGATTTTTAAAATTTTCTACACCCGTGATATCTTCAATCTTATACTCAGAATTCTGATCGTCATGGACATCAAGATATACAATTGAATCTACATCGGACTTTAACATTGTAATACTGAGTGCATCATCGTTTGTGGTTACCCGCTCACGCATGGAATGACTTACCTCATTTGTTAAGTTGTAAACAAGACATTTGTAAAAATTCTGATCCTTACACTGAATCGTTACCATTTCTTCTGCATGAGCTGATGTAAAAGGAATGGATACGATTCCAAGGACAAGTGCAGCGGTGAGTGCTGCTGTTCTTAAGAAACCTTTTTTTCATTTATGTTTCCCTCCTATTTTTTCAGGGCACAACCTTCAAATAATAACCCGGCCCTTTTATTTTAAAAGAAAATGCCTGACTTCCCTTCAAACCAGACATTTCTTTTAAATCATATTTAATCACCCTCAAACATAAAGAACTATAATATAAACTGAATAAATTGTTAATCCTGTTGTTTCCAAAATAAGTGAAGTTTTTTAGCAAATCTTCCAAAAAGAAATAGTTACTTTCGCCTTTTCATATCGCTTACATATAGTTTTCACTCTTTCATAGCGGTTCGATATTAACAAACTATTCACAATCTTTCAAGTACTTCTATTCAATTTCATCAAATTTATCGTTTTTTAAGAAACTATCGATTGAACCACTCACCAAAAAGAGGTGCTGCACTCTTCTGGTACAACACCTCTGAAATAACAATTATTCAGCTTTTATCAGATTTAATCTGTCGTTAATTTTCTTCACATCGAGTCCGCTTTCGTCACGGCTCAGGATGCTCTTTAAGGAGAGCCCGAGAGGAATAACATCACGTTCCGTCATCAGCTTAAAGACAACCGGCATCTCTTCTGCAAGAACCTTGCGTGCCTCTTCATTTTCCAGAAGCTCGCAGGCAATGTCTTCGATAGAGAAATAACCTTCCTTTGACAGTTCATTCCCTGTCAGGAACCAGTTCTTTACTGCCTGACCTGCGCCGGAATCTGGGAGCTTATAGGATTCTTCTGCCTCTGCAACACGCGTAAATATCGCATCATCCTGGCACGGGCCGGCAACAGCTTTCACTTTAACCTCGGCTTCAGCTCCATTTTCCATGTTCATTGGAACATGTTCAAACACAACCGTACCGTTGCCATCATTATTGCCCTCTGCAAATCGTTCATCATTTACAAATAGTGTAACTGCCGGCTGATTTGTATAGATTCGAACTGTGATGTCGTCTGTTGCACGTCGCTCAAACCTCTTAGAGCAGATATGCACAAAGCTTTCCTCTGACCACTGTGCCTTATAATAATAGAACGCATCCTTACGAGTCTTACGATCATATGTCACAAGGCCCTTCGCGTTGCGGTTCAGCTGGCCGCCTTCCTTTCTCATATCAGAAGAGAAATCAAACATATTCCAGACAAAGGAACCCCAAAGGTAGGATTTTTGTTTAAATATATTATAAACCGTCTCATGCCATACTGCCTGATATTCCTCGGAATAGTCACGAATCATCGGAGTATCTGTATGAAGCTTAATATTGGAATCCACACCATACTCACTCATTCCAAGTGGCATTTCCGGAAGATTCTCATGAAGCTTATCAAGGAAATCACTGTAATCATGCATTTCTCCGTAATACCAGCCAAAATAACAGTTATATCCAATCATATCAGTACTGTGATTGAGTCCGCTCTTCGCCTTGACGCCGTACAGATTTGCAGCCGTAACAAGACGAGAAGGATCCAGCTCCTTCGCCTCGTCTTTCATCTGTCTGATTACTTCCGTCATATATGGATAATCACCAAACATTCCAATTTCATTCTGAATGCCCCAGCAGAAGATAGAGACATGATGCATGGTCTGCAGAATCAGCTCCTTTAACTGTAATCTGGCATTTTCCTGCATTGCTAAATCCTGATTCATCTTAAGAAGCGGAATCTCCGCCCAGACAAGAAGTCCAGCCTCATCTGCCAGTGTGTACGTCTCATCAATATGCTGATAATGAGACAGACGCACTGCATTTGCCCCGATTTCCCGAATCAGTTCAAAATCCTGCTCGCGGTCTTCCTGTGATTCAGCGTAGTACTTCTGATCGGTATCCTGATGCTTTGAAACACCATTGATGCGGATATGCTTTCCGTTTAAGAAAGCTCCCTCCTTCGCGTCCATAGTAAGTGTCTTGAATCCCACCTTACGACAGATGCGATCAACACACTCTCCATTCACAATCAGCTCAGTTGTGAGTTCATACTGATAAACAGAGTTCTTGCCGTTCCAGAGCACCGGATTTTCAAGTGTCAGCACGATTTCAGAATTAACGTTACCAATTGCAGAAGCTGCACATCTGCCATCTGCATCCTTTAAAACAAGAGAAACAGTTGCGTTTGCAGAATTCACAGTCTTTGTTCTGACATGAACCTCACCCTTTTTCTCAGAAACAGATGTATAAGCCCAGACTCCGTCCGTACCGAAGTAGGAATAGTCAAAGCGCGCATCATCCGTAACAATCACTTCAACACCACGATATAAGCCACCAAAAATAGTAAAATCACCGGCAAGCGGGGATATTACGTTATTCTTTTCATTTGTAAGGTATACCTGAAGCATGAACCTGCCATCTGACAAAGCATCCGCGGGAACAGGAACGGCAAATGCAGAATAGCCACCTTCATGCGTACCGACAGGCGTACCGTTCACCAACACCTCTGCCTTCTGATCTGCACCGAAGAATTTCACATAGGCCGCCTTGCTTCCTGATGGAAGCTCCACTTCTTTTTCATATACACAAAGGCCACGATAACCGTTGCCTTCTTCATACCAGGTATGTGGAAGTTCTACTGCTTCAAATACCGGACGGGAATCTCTCCCGTCCGGTAACTTGGAGAACTTCCAGTCTGTATTAAGCTGGAAAGTCTTTTTCATCAGTTCTTAGTCCTCATTTCATTAATCTTAGCTTCTACTTCCTTCATCTTATCCGGAGTTAAATCATAAAACTTCATCGAAATGACATTAAAGATGGCTCCAATGATTTCAAGACCATAGTAGAATACAACAGCTACTACAAGAAGTTCAAAGCTGTATGGAGTCTTCAGATCTGGGAACTTATCTGCGAAGCCGATGCAGGCAAAACCTACACCAACAAGCATTGGACCAAATGCGGAAATCATCTTGTCAAGGAAAGAGAATAAAGTTCCAACCATGCCAGGGATGTACTTTCCTGTACGGCTTGCTTCATAATCATTTACGTCCGCAATCATAGGTGGAATGATGGAACTTGTAATCATCTGGAAACCACCACCGATCACTGTTACCAGGAACAGTGCAATAGTAAATGCGGAGAATCCACTGAAGTCCTGACCATATCCATTCGCAAAACCCGGAAGAGATAATGTCTTAGGATCCATGAAGAACCAGATTGCTACTGCAATGGCATCCATCACAATAACGCCCCAGGAGCCAACCTGCATTGCCTTCTTTAAGCCAAGTTTTGCACCGATTGCACCAACACCGAGTGTCATCATAATTAAACCGATTACAGTTGTGTACATGGTCCAGCCACCGGAAAGCTTATAGTTACCGGCAACGATTCCATAAAGAACAAGTGTGATTGCTGCTGTCTTACATGTACTTGCTAACATATCAGTAGCTCTTGTAATAATCATCATCTGTAAAGGACGGTTATGAGTTAATACATCAAAATAATCAGAGAACCTGATATCAGGCTTATCCTTTGTGCTTGTCTCAGAGAAATATGCAATATCCTTTGGTGCAATAGAAATATAAGCAATGACAATTCCGACTGTAGCGATTGCAGCGACAATCAGCCAGTACTCATGATACAAACCCGCAGCTCTCATTGAACCATACTTTACCGCAAGAGCAGCTGTTACCATCTGCATCAACGCACGCATGATACGGACAAAGATAGTACCTACGATAGAAAGGATAGGTCTCTGCTTTGGATCATTGGTGAGGCAAACATTACCAACGTGATTTGAGATGTTAAGGAATGTGTATCCGATATAATAAATCAGCGTGAATATAATGAAGAACACAGGACGAATCGGACCTTCCGGAAGACGATCTGTTACGTTAAACATCAGAAAACTGTTAACAAATAAAAGAATGCCACCACAAATCAGACAAAGTCTTGTCTTACCGAATTTTGATGTTTCCCGGAAGCGGTCAACAACGAATCCAACGATTGGATCTGTGATACCATCCCACAGTCTCATAATAGTTGTGAAACTGGATGCGAGGAATACCGCCATTCCTACATAACCATTTAAATAATAGGACATGATCATTGTCAGTCCCATGTACAGATTAACTGCCATATTAGCGCCTGAGAATCCGATGATTCTCCAGACTGGAACATTATGAATTCCATTGCCTTTAACGTACTTCATGTACTTTGGCTGATTCTCTGTTTCCATAATTAGCCTCCTTGCAACTTCGTGCTTTGTTATTTACTAAACAAAGTATAACGGATATAATCAAGCTGTAATAGAAATATATTTTTCTAAATAGTCAGATATTTCGAGGTGGATATGAATATATTAAAATCAAACATACAACTGCTGAAGGCCCTGGAAAATGTTACAATCACTGAAATCCGCTCCAGCGCTGACGCTGAGCATTTTTCACACGAATATCAGTTTTCTCCCGACCAGATACTTTTCACCCCATCCGCTTTGTCGATGATGAAAACCTCAACAGAATCTGATATTCTCTACTATTTTCAGGACTTATTTCTGCTCAGTATCCTCGTATTCAGATTGAATGAAAGTTTCTTCATTCTGGGTCCTTTCTCAACCGTAATACTGGACAAGATCGATGCAGAACGACTGCTTAAGGCAAATAACATTACGAATATCACAACCACGGATCTTTTACTCTATCATAATTCATTTCCAAAAATTACAAAAGAGCGTGCCATTCAGATAGCTCAGGCACTCAGGTCTGCAACAGAGCCGGATGCAGATGCATTTGAAATTCGTGATAGAAGTGAGGATTCATTCTCCGTCAGAACCGAAATAGAAAGTGAACGTTCCCAGTATATAAAGTTACTCGAACGCAGATATGAATATGAGCAGGATTATATGAGCGCTATCCGGGAAGGAAATACAAAAGAGGCACTCAATAACTATCAAAAATTGCAACAGGATGTAGCCTATCTGAAACGTATTGGAACAACACTTGAAAATGAGAGATTTGGTGCTGCCGTCTTACGTACCACCACAAGAATGGCCGCAATTCAGGCTGGCCTCGCCCCCGTTGTAATCGACCGGCTTTCCTCAAAAAATACCGTTGCCAGCAGAAATGCCAAAACAATTGAAGCAATTATTGCCACAAAAGAAGAACTTATCAGAGACTTCTGCAAAGCCATTCAGGACTATAGAAACTCCAGCTATTCCGCACTGGTACTCGGTGTCATATACTATCTGAATCATAATTACCCGGAATATTTCACCCTTGGCGATATGGCTGAAGAGCTCGGTCTTTCTAAAAGTTACATGATAACCAGATTTAAAGCTGAAACCGGCACAACCCCGCTGGAATATCTCACCACCCTGAGAATGAAAAAGGCTGCCAATCTCCTGCTTGGAACGACACGTTCCATTCAGGATATCAGCAGCATGGTCGGAATCCCGGATTCCAACTATTTTGTAAAACTGTTTAAAAAGCACTATCAGCTCACTCCGCGCGACTATCGCAAACAGCGGAAGGTATAAATACATTTATACAGCGGACACTCTTCACAAAAAATCAGTGATTCATTCTCCAGTCAATGCTTCTCTGCAGGTAATCCACGTACTCCGGATTCTTGCACATACACTTGCCTGGTGTGTCAGAAATCTTGGCAACATCGCATCCATTGCAGGAAGTAACCTTCATGACAATGTTTAATGCCTCCTTGTCGGTATCATTAGAAATAAAGGTACCGATACCAAAGGCAACCTTCGCCTTGTCCTTGAAGTGCTGATAGAGAGCTGTCGCCTTAGCAAAATCAAGGCTGTCTGAGAACAGTAAAGTCTTGTTCTTTGGATCAATGCCAAGATTCTTATAGTGAGCAATCATCTTCTCGCCCCATTCAACCGGATCACCGGAGTCATGACGAACACCGGAGAACAGCGTTGCATAAGTCAGCTTAAAGTCTCTTAAGAAGCAGTCTGTCGTAATAGTGTCAGTTAATGCAACACCATTTAAGACACCATATTCACGAACCCAGGCTTCGAGCGCATACCAGTTGGAATAAGACGGATTGTGCTTATGATTACCCTGACCGGTGCACATAATCCACTCATGAGCCATCGTTCCGACCGGTGCCAGCTCATACTTCTTGGCAAGATATACATTAGACGTACCGATAAAGTGAGAATCCGAATTCAACCTTGATTCCTTTAAAGCAACAACTGCCATCTCCTGCGCTTCTGCGGAAAGTCTGCGTCTGATACCAAACTCAGAGAACGTACCAAGTTTGTATGTTCCATCTTCAATTCCTGCAATCTTGGCAGAAAGTCTCTTCTTAAACCTGTCAAGAAGTGTATCATACTGATAATTCATGCGGAAGAACACTTCGTTGACAATGGCGAGCGTTGGAATCTCATACATGGAAGTATTGAGCCAGGAACCGGACGCCTCAATGGAGAGACCACATTCTGCCTCGTTTGTAATCGTAAACTCTTCAAATCTTGGTTGCCAGAGTCTTAAGAAATCAACATAAGACTTCTTAAACCACTTGATTCTGCCAAGATAAGCAAGCTCATCCTCTGTGAATCTGAGTTCACAATAATGCTGAATTTGCTTCTTAATTTCTTCAACCATCTCAGCAGTAAAGTGAACATCCTTATTTCTGCACTTAAAACTCCAGGTTGTTCTGTAATCAGAAAACTGATGGTAGATTGCCTGTCCCATCGAAAACTTATAAAGATCTGTTTCTAACAGGCTGTTAATTATCATATGCATGGTCGAATCCTCTTTTCACGAAATTGTTGTTTCAATGATACCACATCTGCCGGAAGGCGGCGAAAAAAGTTCACCTCACAATTCCAACAGCCTGTATCCTTTCTTATCTATGTGCCAGACGGGCTCTTTTTCAAAATGCTCGTTCATTTTAACTCCTTTTCATCATGCTGCAAGACCAGGCGCCGCAGCAAAAACTCTTCTGATTATAACAAAAACTCCGTCCTGTTAAAAGGACGGAGTCAGAGTAATCTTTTTTGTTATAGTCTAAGTTAGAATTAGAACTTACCAGCCTTAGCAGCTTCTTCGATAGCAACGGCAACGGAAACTGTAGCACCAACCATTGGGTTGTTACCCATACCGATAAGACCCATCATTTCTACGTGAGCTGGTACAGAGGAAGAACCTGCAAACTGAGCATCAGAATGCATACGTCCCATTGTATCTGTCATACCATAGGAAGCAGGACCTGCAGCCATGTTATCTGGGTGAAGAGTACGTCCTGTACCACCGCCTGAAGCTACTGAGAAGTACTTTCTGCCTGCAGCAATTCTTTCCTTCTTGTATGTACCTGCAACCGGATGCTGGAATCTTGTTGGGTTTGTAGAGTTACCTGTGATGGAAACGTCAACGTCTTCCTTCCACATGATGGCAACGCCTTCTGTTACATCATCGGAACCATAGCAAAGAACCTTTGCACGGTCGCCGTTGGAGTATGCCTTACGGCTATCTTCAACAACTTCACCCTTTACATAATCCATATGTGTTTCAACGTATGTGAAACCATTGATTCTGGAAATAATCTTGGCTGCGTCCTTACCGAGACCGTTAAGGATTACGCGAAGTGGCTGCTTACGAACCTTGTTAGCGTTGTTAGCAATACCGATAGCACCCTCAGCTGCAGCGAATGACTCGTGACCTGCGAGGAATGCGAAACACTTTGTGTCCTCTTCGAGGAGCATCTTTCCTAAGTTACCATGGCCAAGTCCTACCTTACGGTGGTCAGCTACGGAACCTGGAATACAGAAAGCCTGAAGACCTTCGCCGATAGCGGCAGCAGCCTCAGATGCCTTGCGGCAGCCCTTCTTGATTGCAATAGCAGCGCCTACTGTGTAAGCCCACTTAGCATTCTCGAAGCAGATTGGCTGAACATTTTCAACCATGTGGTATACGTCAAGACCAGCAGCCTTTACGATTTCATCACACTCTTCAACAGACTTGATGCCGTAATCAGCTAATACCTTATTAATCTGGTCAATTCTTCTCTCATAAGATTCAAATAATGCCATTGTGAAACCTCCTTACTGTACTTCTTTGTCTGTTCTAGGATCGATAATCTTAGCAGCATCAGCAACACGGCCATACTGTCCGCAAGCTTTCTCATATGCTGTTGCAGCATCATCGCCCTGCTTCAGGAAGTCAGTCATCTTTCCGAAGTTAACGAACTTATAACCAATGATTTCGCCATCTTCATCAAGAGCAATACCATTTACGTAACCTTCAGCCATCTCAAGGTATCTTGGTCCCTTCTCAAGTGTGGAGTACATTGTACCAACCTGAGAACGAAGTCCCTTACCTAAATCATCAAGACCTGCACCTACCGGAAGGCCTTCTTCTGAGAATGCAGACTGAGTTCTGCCATAAACGATCTGTAAAAACAGCTCTCTCATGGCTGTATTAATAGCATCACATACAAGGTCTGTATTTAATGCTTCCATAACAGTAAGTCCTGGAAGGATTTCTGCTGCCATAGCTGCGGAATGAGTCATACCGGAACATCCAATTGTCTCTACGAGAGCTTCCTGAATGATTCCCTCCTTAACGTTAAGGGAAAGCTTACAAGCACCCTGCTGTGGAGCACACCAGCCAATACCGTGTGTAAATCCGGAAATATCCTTTACTTCCTTGTTAGAAACCCACTTTCCTTCTGTAGGAACAGGTGCTGCGCCATGATGTACGCCCTGAGCAACTGGGCACATATCCTTTACTCGCTGTGAAATAACCATTTCTCTACTCCTTTCGTTATTTCGGGGCATTGTTATCCCCTTGCATACTAATTTATTTTCACATATGAAAGCCAGTTAGTCAATGCAAACCGGCACCAATATGTTAAAAATCTGACAACGAATAGTTATTAATCTTCGTTCTTTTCTACTATTTCATCCTTGCCCTTGTAAATAGAGTTCTCCGGAACAAAGCCTCTGACCGGAGATAACGGATAAACATTGGAGTTTCTTCCGATAATAGTTCCGGGATTCAGAACGGAACCACATCCTACTTCCACGTGATCACCTAAGAACGCACCGATTTTCTTAATGCCGGTCTCAATTGCACTATCCGGACCCTTAACCGTAATCAGCTTCTTATCTGATTTTACATTAGATGTAATAGAACCTGCGCCCATATGAGAATATGTACCGAGAATAGAATCACCAACATAATTGTAATGTGGCACCTGCACGTGATTAAACAAAATCACATTCTTCAGTTCGGTTGAGTTGCCAACAACACAATCCTCCCCTACAAGCGCTTTGCCACGGATGAATGCACACTGTCTTACTTCTGTTCTGGCACCGATAATACACGGACCTGCAATATAAGCTGAATCAAAGACAGTCGCTGTCTTATGAATCCAGATATCCTCACCGCGCTTTTCGTATTCGTCTTCCGGAAGAAGGTTTCCAAGCTTCACGATGAAATCACCGATGCCTGCAAGAGCCTCCCATGGGAATTCAAAGCCCTCAAGATAAGGGGCTGCCATTGTTTCGTTTAAATCAAACAGATTCTGAATCTGAATTGCTTCATTTGCCATGATTATTTCCTCTTTCTCACAAAAACCAGCTGTTGCACGTGACAACAGCTGGCTAAAATATCACTCTACTGTTACAGACTTTGCCAGGTTTCTTGGCTTATCAACATCATTACCCTTAAGGACAGATGTGTAGTAAGCAATCAGCTGCATTGGAACTGCTGCTGCCATTGGATAGAACAGCTCTTCTGTCTTTGGAAGACGAATCAGTTCATCATAAGCATCCTCGGGAACTTCAATATCGGCACCTGCAATCAGAATTACCATAGCGCCTCTTGCCTTAACTTCCTTAATGTTACTGATGGTCTTTTCAGCAAGGTTTGACTGTGTTGCAACGGCAATAACAGGCATTCCATCAGAAATCAGAGAAATTGTGCCGTGCTTTAACTCACCGGCTGCATAGGATTCGGAATGAATATAAGAAATTTCCTTAAGCTTAAGTGAGCCCTCCATGCTGAGCGCATAGTCCAGTCCACGACCGATGTAAAGAAGGCTCTCCGCATTCAGAAGACGGCTCGCTGTGTATGCGCACTCATCCTTTAAGGCAAATGTTTCTTCAATCACATCAGACATTCCAAGTAAATCCGCTGTGTACTTCTTACACTCCTCTTCAGAAATCTTACCTGCACGGTAAGCAACCTCAAGTGCAAAGAGATAAATAACTGCGACCTGAACCATGTATGCCTTTGTAGAAGCAACGGAAATTTCAGGACCGGCATGTGTATAGATTACGGAATCAACCTCTCTCGCGATAGAAGAACCTACAACGTTTACGATACCGATTGTATCAGCTCCAGCCTCTCTTGCAAGACGAAGTGCAGCTAATGTATCAGCAGTTTCTCCGGACTGAGAAACAACAATTAATAAATCCTCATCTGTGATTAATGGATCTCTGTAACGGAATTCAGAAGCGATGTCTACAATAACCGGTACACGAGCCATCTTCTCGATGACATACTTTCCAACCATACCTGCATGCATCGCTGTACCACAGGCAACAATAAAGATTTTGCGGTAGGAGGAAAGCTTTTCTACATCGACACCATCCCCTGCAAAATCAGGCATTCCGTCCTTAATTCTTGGAGACAGAGTTGCCTTAACAACTTCCGGCTGCTCATGCACTTCCTTTAACATGAAGTGCTCGTAGCCACCTTTTTCTGCTGCATTGACATCCCAGTCAGCAAACTGAAGTTCCTTCTCAATCGGATTCTTATGAACATCAAAAATCTTAACGGAATCTTCCTTGATTTCTGCAATTTCATTTGTCTCAAGAAGGTAATAATTTCTTGTGTACTGAATCATAGGTGTCACATCGGATGCGATAAAGTTCTCACCCTCGCCAACACCTACTACAAGCGGACTTTCCTTACGAACTGCATAGATTCTGTCCGGGAATTCGCGGAACATAATGCCAAATGCATAAGAACCGCGAAGATCCTTTAATGCTCTCGCAATAGAGCCGATTGGATCACCGTTGTAATAGAAATCAAAGAGCTTGGCAGCAACTTCTGTATCCGTCTCAGAAAGGAAAGAATAACCTTCCTTCATCAGGAATTCCTTTAATTCCTTGTAGTTTTCAATAATACCATTGTGAACGATGGTAACTCTCTTACCACTGTGAGGATGAGAGTTAATATCACTTGGTTCACCATGTGTAGCCCAGCGGGTGTGCCCGATACCCACGTGGCCGTTTGGCTTGCCTTCTTCATCTAACTTAGCCTGTAAGTTATCAAGGCGTCCCTTGCTCTTCTTTGTTACGATTTCGCCATTTTCAATCACAGCGATACCAGCGGAGTCATATCCACGGTATTCAAGCTTTCTTAATGATTCCACAAGAACATCAGAACAGTCTCTTCTTCCGACGTATCCAACAATACCACACATACTGTTACCCTTTCTTTAAGTGTCCGATAAAGGCTTTACGCCTCTGTTTTCGAACTTTTCTTACGACTCGTCTTTCTTGCAGTCGTCTTTTGTGCAGGTGATTTATAAAACTGAGCATCATATCGGTAAGCACCCATCAGCTGATTCACATTCTGAACCGACATCACGCCTGCTGTCCGGCGTCTGACGAAACCTTCGAGCTTATCCATATATTCTGAAGAGGTAATCTCTCCGTCTGCCACGTAATTCAAGCCTTTCTCCCAGCTTGCCGTAAGCTCCGGATTGAGCAGCGGCTTAATGGAAGATTCCACAGTATCGTACACCATCTCCCCTAACAGAGTCGGTGTCAAAATCTGTGTCTTCTGATTCGTGAAAATGTAATTCTTTTCACCCAGCTTCTTTAAAATCTCGGCACGGGTCGCACTCGTTCCGATACCACAGGATTTAATCTGCTCTCTTAACGTCTCATCCTCGATGAGCTTGCCTGCATTTTCCATGGCAAGAATCATCGAACCGGAATTATAACGGCTCGGAGGTGAGGTCTCTCCTGTCTTCATAGAGAAGTTGTCGATTTGAATCGTATCACCTTTCTTAAGGTTTTTCAACAATTCCGCAAGATCCGGACTCTCAGACTCTTCGTCCTCGCCCTCCTGCTGCTCATCAGTAGTTTTCGCCTTCGTTGCATTAGCAACCTTTAAGTAACCGGGCGAATCAAGTGTCTTAACCGAAGCATAGAAATTCTCACTGTACTCCCCATTCGGCACAGAAATCATTACGGTACTCTTCTTGTACTTCGCCGGCGGGTAGAAAATACTTAAGAATCTTCGGCAAATGAGTTCGTAAACCTTTGCATTGAGGCTCGACAGACTGCGCAGGTTATTAAATCCCTGTCCGGTCGGAATGATTGCATAGTGATCCGTAATCTGCTTGTCGTTCGTATAACGAGTCTTCGCAATTTTCTCATACGACTTCATCGCAAGAACTTCATTGGCATATTCAGCTACCGGTCCGAAATTAGTAAGTCCCTTAATATTGCCATCAATTACCTTAGCTACCGCTGTGGAAAGTACTCGCGCATCCGTTCTCGGATAGGTTACAAGCTTCTTTTCGTACAGCTCCTGAATGATATTAAGCGTCTGATCCGGACTGATTTTAAACATTTTTGAACAGTCATTCTGGATTTCAGCCAGGTTATACAGAAGCGGAGCATTCTTCGTCTCGGTCTTTCGCTCAAGTTCAGAGACGATTCCGGTTGCAGGAAGTGGATTGCTTAAGGAATCCATTAACTCCTTCGCTTTTTCCTCTTTTACGAAACCGTTGTCTTTATATAACTCCGGTGTATTGTAATACTTGCTCTTCTCATTCACCTTCCACTCAGCATCAAATCCTGCTGCCGTGGCCGCCGACACCTTAAAAAATGGTGTCTTTACGAAGGAACGAATCTCTCGTTCACGCTTCACTACCATTCCAAGGACGCAGGTCATAACACGACCTACCGCAATCACGACATACTTACGATTCAGGAAAGCAGCCATCTGATTGCCATACTTCAAGGTCAGAACGCGGGAGAAATTAATTCCCATCAGATAATCCTCTTTTGCTCTGCAATATGCTGCATCACTTAAAGAATCATATTCACTTAAATCTTTCGCATTTTTAATTCCCTTATGGATTTCTTCTTCCGTCTGGGAGTCAATCCATACACGCTTTTCCTTCTTGCCGGACACTTTGGCTTCCTGCCGTACAAGCCGGTAGATATATTCTCCCTCTCGTCCCGAGTCGGTGCAGACATAGATGGTCTCAACATCTTCCCGGTTTAAAAGTCCCGCAACATTGTGGAACTGCTTTGCTCCACTGGCGATAATTTCATACTTATAATCCTGAGGGATGAATGGCAGAGAGTCAAGTCTCCACTTTTTCAAATTCGGATTATAAACCTCCGGATAGCTCATCGCCACTAAATGTCCGAAACACCAGGTTACAATATAGTTCTCGGATTCCATGAATCCGTCAAGTTGTCTGAAATTTTCGTGTAAGGCCGTGGCAAATTCACGGGCCACACTCGGTTTCTCTGCAATAAATACAGACTTGCCCATCCTTGCTTACTCCCTTTCCTTATTGGACGCATCAAGAGTATTGGTATAAGCCGGCGCAAAGTGATCCATAAAGTAATCGACCTCCGGCATTCCCATATCTCTGATCTGTTTCAGATTTGTCTGCAGTGCATCTGCAAAATCTGTGTTACCAGTTCTTGATTCTTCCACACATTTTAAATAAGCAGAAATTCGATCTGCTGCCTTAACAAACTTCCAAAGTTCAGCTTCTTCTTCCGTTTTCATAAGCAGTGGATCATAAAAGGGGCGCATCTCTTCCGGAAGGCCGGTAAGAAGCTGCTCCTTGGCAACTTTTTCTACATCTTTATAAGCAGAACGAATAACCGGGCTGTAATACTTTACAGGTGTCGGCATGTCTCCGGTAATAATTTCCGTCACATCGTGAAACATTGCAAGTACTGCAATCCTCTCAACATCAACGTCGCCCTCAAAGTACACATTAGAAATCAGTCCCAGTGCATGTGCGATAAACGCTACATCAAGAGAATGTTCGCTGTCATTTTCTTCTCTGGTATTGCGCATTAAGCCCCAGCGATTAATATATTTCATTCTTGCAAGCATCGCATAAAACTGATTCTTCCGCATTTTTATTCCTCTGTATTTCAAATATTCGCGAATCTGCCTAGTACCGGCAGTCAAAAAAAGCCGGCACCAGCGTCCGCTGATAACCGGCTTTGGTATTATACCATATTTTTTTTTTGCGGTCTACTTGTACTCCGGTTGCACTAATGGCACCTACCAATACAAACCTTAACCAAAGAGCTGATTAGCCTTCCTTAGATACAAGGTAACCCTTTGCTCTTAAGAGTTCTGCGATTTCAACAGCGCCGCCTGCAGCACCGCGAAGAGTGTTATGAGACAGACCAACGAACTTGTAATCAAATACAGAATCTTCTCTTAAACGGCCAAGGGAGATTCCCATTCCGTTCTCAAAGTTTACATCAAGGCGAACCTGTGGACGATCATCATCCTCAAGGTACTGAATGAAGTGTTCAGGAGCACTTGGAAGGTCAAGCTCCTGAGGGAGTGCCTTGTAGTTTCTCCATGCTTCGATAATCTGCTCCTTTGTTGGCTTCTTTTCGAAGTTAACAAATACAGCAGCTGTATGTCCGTTTAATACAGGAACTCTGATGCACTGGCATGTGATAACCGGCTCTGTTGCCGGAACAATCTTTCCATCAACAATGTTACCCCAGAGACGAAGAGGTTCCTTCTCAGACTTCTCTTCCTCACCGCCGATGTAAGGGATGATATTTCCTTCCATTTCCGGCCACTGGGCAAATGTCTTACCAGCACCGGAAATAGCCTGGTATGTTGTAGCAACAACAAGCTTTGGCTTAAACTCCTTTAAAGCGTTCAGAGCCGGTGTGTAGCTCTGGATGGAGCAATTAGGCTTAACGCAGATAAATCCACGCTCTGTACCAAGTCTCTTTCTCTGAGCTTCGATAACTTCAAGGTGCTCAGGGTTAATTTCCGGAACTACCATAGGAACATCCGGTGTCCAACGGTTAGCACTGTTGTTGGAAACAACAGGAACTTCTGCCTTAGCATACTTCTCTTCTAATGCCTTGATCTGATCCTTTGGCATGTTTACTGCGCAGAATACGAAATCAACGCTTGCACAGATCTTATCAAAATCTGCATCCATATCATAAACCGGCATATCCTTAACATACTCAGGTGTAGGAACATCCATCTTCCATCTGCCTTCAACAGCTTCTGCATAAGGCTTACCTGCAGATCTGCCTGAAGCAGCAACTAATACAGGCTCGAACCAAGGATGATTCTCAAGTAATAAAATAAATCTCTGTCCTACCATACCTGTAGCACCAAGGATACCAACTCTTAACTTATCGCTCATTTAAAACTTCCTCCACATTATTCTGTCCGCGTGTTGCGTACATATGTCTTTACTGTACAGATATTACCATAACACTTTCGTGTATGCAAGTGAATCGGCCGCAAAAATTGTATTTAATTCAGTACATTAAATTGCAGACGCGCCGAAGGAATCAACCCTCGGCGCGCAATCTGTTATTTTAATCTTCGAAGTCAGATTTCAAGAATGTAGTTTTTATAGGTATTTACAATCTTTGTTCCATTATATTCCTGTTCTCTCTTAAAGCCTGCACCATACGTCTTGTGTACGTGACCATGCATCATATATTTCGGATGATACTTATCCATAAATTCCTTAAAGGCTTCAAATCCCTGATGGCATAAATCCTTCTCATCTCCGAGTCCCTGCGCCGGCGCATGGGTAACCAGAATATCCACGTCTTTGAGCTTCATCCTCTTCAGCTTCATCTTCGTGATTCTGGCCTTCATCTGCATGTTTGTATACTGATTGACGCCCGGCTTATACCGCATGGATCCACCAAGGCCGCAAATCCTAAGTCCTTTAAAGGTCACAACCTTATCTTCAATGCATTCGCATCCACCCGGAGGATCTGTTTCGTAGATATCATCATGATTTCCCTTAATGTACATAATCGGAATGCTTGTCATGGAGGAGAAGAACGTCAGATATTGAGGTTTTAAATCTCCGCAGGAAATAATCAAATCAATCCCCGCCAGCTTTTCCTTTTCGTAATAATCCCAGTAATATGGATCTTCAACGTCTGCTAAAAATAAAATTTTCATACTTTAATCCTCCGGCCTGATTACACCCTGCTCCATTACACGGATTCGGGCCGGCTCGTTTAATTCCTCATACTTTGGAAGGCGGCCGATAACATTTTCCAGGAGATAGTCCATTGAAATAATCTCTTCCGGAGTCAGTTCTTCTCCTTCTTCACTCACAATTTCACCATTCTGGTTTTTGAGTTCACCACTGAAGATGTGATACCTCTCCTGAATGATCGAATCCCTGATAATCTCGACAAGTCGTCTGGTGTCCTTCGGAACATTATCAGACATAATAAACTCAATTGCCTCTGCTGACAGACCCCACCAGTAATTTAAGGATCTCACACTTCCCGAAGGAGCCTGCTTGTCCCACGAGCCATTCACAATCGACTCAATCAGCTGCTGATAGAAATTGCCCCAATGCCACAGCGTCATGGCCAGATGTACGCTGCGGTCGCCCTTTAACTGATACAGGCCAAACTGTCTGCGATCCCTTCCCGGTGTAATCATGTCCTGATCGGATACAATATCGACGCCATACTTATGGAACGCCTCATCGTAATTGCTGTCCTTCACTCCCGTCCATTCAACATAAACAACAGCTTCCGGATTCACCATCTTAGCACCTCTGGCAAATGCATTGATGTCAGACAACGTTCCTCTTACCGGACTTCCTGCAACAAATCCAATCTTATTCGTTTTCGTAAGGGCACCCGCAATCAGGCCTGATAGAAACTTAGCTTCATACATTCTGGCAAAGTAGGTTCGAATCGCCTCATGACTTGCATCAAGGGAGCAGTTTAAAATCTTCACGTCAGGATGCGCAATGGCCTCCTTTACGCTGTTTAAAACCATCGTACTCGAAGTCACAAAAATCAAATTGCAGCCCTGATAGATTAAAGCTTCAATTGCCTCATCATCATTAACTCCCGGACGAATATTCTCCTCAACAAAGGTCTCAAGTTCATTGTTGAACACATCTTCCAGGTACTTTCTTCCAAGTTCATGTCCATACACCCACTGAGAATCCTGAGGTGAGAACTCATAGACAAAGCCAACCTTTAACTTATCTACACTTAAACCGCCCGGAATCAGATAACTTAAGAGATTCTTTTTGGTCACCTTCTCCGGATTCAGCTTCAGCTCTACTGCCGTGTCCGCAGCTTCATCGAGAAGTTCGAACTCCGACCAGTACTTTGCCACGTACTTCGCCATCTCCTTCGGCGAATAATGCACCACCTCATCATAGTTCTGAATATGAATCAGGCGCAGGTACGCATCTGCCGTAGGATAGCTAAATCTGTCGCCACCTCTTGCCTTAAAGGCATTCGCGAAACGAAGGAAGCTTGAAACAAGATTTTCTCTTGCAATCTCATCCATCTCCTCTCCCGGCTTAATTCCGACGAGGTTCATCAGACTCTTAAAAGACCCTGGCTTAGAGAAATAGATATCATTCATATGCGTGCATTCAAAGAATTCCATGAATTCATAATAAATCTGCACATCCGGATTACTGCTCATAACCGGAACTTTTCGAATAACTTCCGCACGAATCGTCACCGCGCCGAAATACTTCATCACAGAAACACGCTTATTTCCCTCGATGACATAAAAACGGTTCATAAATTCAAACACCTTAATCGGGTCATGAATTCCTTCATTTACCTGGCTGTTTGACAGAGCTGTCCACTTCGCGGAAAACTCCGAACCCGTCTCCATAATTGGCATAAAGTTCGCGGCAAATGCCTGTGTTCTTCCTTCATGTGCCGTACCAACTACAAGTCTTAACGGAATACTATAGGTGCCAAGATCCTGCTCATTTCTGATTTCAATCTTAGAGTTTGAAATAATCTGATCTAACACAGGAAGATACGGATATCTGCCCTTATACGTGCAGGCATGATACTCCTTTTTCCCCTGTTTTAACGCCTCGTTATAATCTAAAGCTGACATATGTCGTGCCTCCCTTTCCCTGTTTTCCTTCCCCTTTTATCAATAAAAGCAATTTGAATCGATCTCTTACTCATTTCCCGTAAGCATTCCAAAATCAGTATCCGTCTTAACCTGAAATGTGAAGTCCGGATATATTTCCTTAAGCTTATTAACGACTCGTTCTGTTACAGCAAGACGATCTTCTGCCTCAAAGTCAACCACGACGTCAAATCGAATTTCCTTCTCGCCCTGGTTTAAGTAAAAACCGTGCACCTGTTCCACATGCGGCTCAGATAACGCAATCTCCAAAACCTGATTTCTGCATGCAATCACAGTCTCATCATGACCATTTACCGAGTAAATACCAACTCCCGTAAGAGAAACATCGAATTCACTCTTCACCCGGTCCGTGATATGTCTTGTCTTTCGGTCTAACTCATCAATGGAAAGTGTCTCATCGACAGCAATATGAACCGAACCTGTGTACGAATCAGGACCATAGTTATGAAGTACAAGATCATATACACCATGAATTCCCGGCTCCTGTCTGATTGCTTTCTTAATATCGATTGCAAGCTGCTCATCCATACGCTCACCAAGCATGGAAGAAAAAATGTTCTTAAGCAGAAGAACACCGCCGATTACAATCGTTACTGAAACAATGGTAGCAATGTAGCCATTGATATTAATGTGAAGAATGAGATATGTCAGCGCAGAAACAAGGGTTGCAGCTGAAAGAATCGCATGCTTCACCTCGGTCTTACCAACCTGCTTTAACGCTCTTGAATTATAATGAGTACCGGTGTGAATATCATGCCGGCCAACCAAAATACGGGTCACCATACTGATACCGACAATGATAAGCGAAAGTACTGTGATATGCGGATGGGACGGATCTGCGATTTCCTTAACCCCTTCCGCTACACCGGTGATACCGGCCTGAGTCACAAACAGCGCTACAAGTAGCTCCGCTAAGTATTCCACTCTTCCAAAACCGAACGGATGCTTTTTAGTCGCAGGTTTTCCTGCCAGATACGTACCAAGCACAGTAATTACGGCATTTCCGGCTTCCGTTACATGAGAAAGACCATCGATAATCATCGTTACCGAACCAACAATCACACCCTCAATTGCCTCCAGTAAAGCCAGTGCGATACTCGCCCCCGCGGCTACTGAGCCAACCTTGATAATTTCTCTTTTTCTGTCATCCAGATTATTTAAGATACGCTTCATTTTGTTACTCCATAATACAAACATTTCTAGCATACTGCGCATCGCTTAATACATCACGATAATGCATTTCGTAAAGTTTCGCAACCTCTTCCCGGCTGTGCACCATACCCCCAACAGGAATCTCAAGCAATTTAAATGGCACCGTAAACGTAACCGTCTTCACATCACTGTCTCGCACCTCGTTTCGAAGATAAAAGCAAAGCCGCCTCTCCTGTAATTCCCTGGAATCCAAAGACACCGCTCTTTCCGGGTCCTCAACCTCTAAGATAATACTCTCCGCGTCCTTGTAGAATTCACGAAGTGATGAAAGAACGCGGGATCCAATCCCTGCATTGCGTTTTTCGGGAAGAACGGAGAAATAATCAAGTAAATAGTCCGCTCCTGCCTTCTGAAAGAAGGTATATCCCACAAAAACATCATCATCAAATACACCAAGCGGGTCATATTTTCCCGCCTCGCACAAATCTAAGATCATTCCAAGCGGCTTTCGCTCTTCCTTCACAAAATCCCTGACCATTCTCTCGTCATAAAGTCTGCTCACCTCAGACTTCGACAACCTTTTGAATTCCATGTCTTCTCCATTAACAAACCCAAAACCATAATCGTTACCGCTTCCGATGCAAGAAACGACAACCATACCCCATTCATTCCGAAAGTAAGTCCAAAGCCCACGGCAAATGCCGAGATAAGCAATACTCCTCTTAACATAGAGCCGACGAACACGGGCAAATCCTTACCTGTTGCAGAATAATAGCCAATTAAAACAATATTGATACCCGCAACCGGAAAACCTGTGAAATACAGTCTCATACCATTGCCGGCAAGTTGCGCCATAGCAGCATCCTTTTCACTGTTAAATACAGATACCAAAGGATCTGTAAACAGGAAGCTAATGGCAACAAAGACCAATGCCGCAGAAAAGGCTATCACAAGCCCCACTTTTAAAATCTTTTCCGCCTCCTGCTTCTTTCCCTGAGCAAAAGACCGTGACATCAGCGGCTGCAGGCCCTGCGCAATTCCATTGAATATACAGATACAAACCAGAGCGATATTCGTAATAATTCCATACGCCGCGACTGCCACATTCCCGCC
The DNA here is from genome assembly GCA_902781505.1 of uncultured Lachnospiraceae bacterium. Classification (GTDB taxonomy): domain Bacteria; phylum Bacillota; class Clostridia; order Lachnospirales; family Lachnospiraceae; genus UBA4285. The sequence continues at coordinate 227,561 of CACZJL010000001.1, forward strand.
CAAATACAGCATCAGGAAGTTAAAAACGCCGGAAGTCACGGCGTTTGAGAACTCTCCGATAAAACCGGAGACACCGAGACTGCAGCTTTTCAGCAGAAGACGTACTTCCGGAGGCTTAATACGAAATCCGACGGTATTCTTTTTACCCAGAAAATGGATCAGACAAATCAGCATCGAAATCAGAGGACACGTAACGGTTGCCAGCGCAGCTCCCTTAAATCCAAGTCCAAGCGGAAACATAAACACATAGTCAAACACGATATTATAAAAACTTCCGACGAGTGCTCCAACCATCGCAATTCCTGTCGCATGATCATTTCTGGCAAATGCAGTGAATACGTAATTGCACATAAAAAGCGGCGAGCCGATAAACACCAATCTCAGATAATCCTTACCCATTTCAGCCAGTACCGCATCCGCACCGAGTAGCTTAAGCACCCCATCCGGGCTAAAAATTCCAATCAGAATAAATGGCAGCGACAGGATAAGCCCCCAGGTCACAGCCTGAAAGAAATAATACTCAACGTCACTTCCGGTACTCTTACGAAGCGAATACACAACAGCAAATCCGAGTCCCAGCATCTGTCCGATTGCATAAATCAGACCATATACCGGAATTGTAAGATTTAAAACAGCCAGTCCGTCAGCACCAAATCCCTTCGCAATGAAAAACGTATCGGCAAGAATATACAACGACACACCAATCATGCCAAATACGCTCTGGGACACATATTTTGCAATTGTTTTAAGCACAAAAACCTCCAAAACTTAACATTTCACGTTATCACCCAGCCTTTGGTTCGCTATTATACCATGGATTTCATTAAATGCAAAAAGCGGGTCACGCCCCGCTTCAATCAGTTCAACCTTCTTACAGATTCTGACTCAACTCAGATATCTTTTGAATATCTTCCGGCTTCGTTCTGCAGCATCCGCCAATCATACCTGCTCCGGCATCCTTCCAGCCACGAAGTCTCTCGGCAAATGTCATGCCATCCTTTGCCCCAAGCCAGATTTTTCTGATGCCATCGTAGGTCTCTCCTGAATTCGGGTACACACATATATCCCCGTCCCAGACAGAGCGCAGTCTGGTAATAATCTCCTGCACATATTCCGGTGGAGTGCAGTTTACTCCAATCGCCTTAAGATGTGAAAGTCCTTTCAGTCCTTCTGCTACCTCTTCCAATGCTGTTCCATCAGAAATTTCTCTTGCATTTCGAAAGGTGAAGCTAATCCAGTAATCTGCCCCAAGTTCTTCTAACAATTCAGCACAGGCTCTTGCTTCATCTAGCTTTGGCATAGTTTCAACAGCAAAAATCTCAGCTCCGGCTTCAAGGAGAATCTGCATTCTTCTCTGATGAAACTCACGATACTCCTCTTTCGTTAGATAATAATTGCCGGTATACTCACTTCCATCCGCGAGAAAAGCTCCGTAAGGGCCGATATCTCCGGCAACCATCGGATACGGGCGATTGTGAGCCTTTCCGTCCTCGTTCCGCCACCGCTCTCTTGCTTCCTTAGCAAGTTCCATAGACTTTTTGATCAGCTCAACAGCTTCTTCCTCACTGTAACCGGCAGCCAGAAATCCCGGAATACTCGCCTGATAGCTTGCACAGGTTACAATATCAGCACCTGCCTTAAAATAATCATAATGAATCTGACGAATTGCATCAGGATTCTCCTTTAAAAGCTTTGCACTCCAAAGAGCGTCTGAGACATTAAAACCTCTTCTTTCAAGCTCCGTTCCCATTGGTCCATCCAGCACAATCAGAGATTTTGCTTTTTTTAACTTGTCAAATTTACTCATAAATGTATTCACCTCAAAAAACTTATCTGTTACTCATGAAAAGTACCAGTCACCGGATTCTCCGTGTCAACAGCACAGTCATAGCTGACCACTTCCGGTTTTTCTTTACGTTCCTGTGCCGGCACATATCTCTCCCAGAAATCGTCGAACAGGCGGAAGATTTCCTTCCTCTTCGCAGCAATAATAAAAATCGTAATCAAAACATAAACCGCTGACAGAATATCGGTAAATGCCCACAGTGTATCTGCCTGAATGTTATAAAACACAACACACGGAATCATATAATAAATCATATAAACCGGACGCAGTCTGCGATTCAGCTCCGTGTCACCAAAGGTGTAATTCACCGACTTCTCACAGGTATAATACATACCAATGATTGTCGTCCAGGCAAATATTGCAATTGCAATGGCAGTCATCTTTCCGCCAAACGCTCCATAAGCCTCCCGAAATGCGATGGTTGTCAGTGCACCGGAAGTTGCATCACTGGTCGTATAAGCACCTGTAATAATAATGGTAAATGCTGTGACAGAACAGATAATCATGGTATCGAGCGTAATTTCTCCCCAGCCCCATACAGACTGTCTTACCGGATGGTCCGTCTGTGCCGGTGCGTGTGCAATCATACCGTAACCGGTACCAGCATCATTAGAATAAATTCCTCGCGCAACACCGTACTGAATGGCATCTCTGACCGTCGCACCTGCGAATCCACCTGCAGCAGCGACCGGATTAAATGCACTCTTAACGATAAGCGCAACAACCTCAGGAATTCTCTGCAAATTCAAGACAATAACCCCCAGTCCCATCAGAAGATAAAGACTTGCCATAATCGGAACCGCCTTAGACATCACATCAGAAATTCTTTTCAACCCGCCCCAGATTGTTACAAGACAGGTAAGGCCTATCACGATATCAACAATCAGTGGATCCGTACCAAATGCCTCTTTCATGGAACTTGTCACCGCTTCTGTCTGAACAGAGCACGTCCATGGTCCAAACAGGAAGCAGAATACCGCAAACACAACCGCTCCCCTCTTCCAGCCAAATGCATTTTTTAAAACAAAGGAACGATCACAGACATATTCATCCATCGACTTCTTATAATGTTCACGGTACCTTTGGCCAATGATAATCTCACATGCCTTGGTTGACATTCCGAAGAACGCAGACACCCACATCCAGATTAAGGCACCAGGACCACCACTGACAATAGCGGTTGCAACACCGCTGATATTACCGGTTCCAACCGTATTAGCAAGTGCCGTACACGCTGCCTTGAAACCGGAGACTGTTCCAACTCCGCTTCCACCGGAAAACATCTTTCCAAACGTATTCTTAAAGTTAAATCCAATCTTTCTCTGATATCGAAATCCGAATCGAATCGAAAGTAATACACCGGTAACAAACACAAGCACCGTCATCGGTGCGCCCCAGAGCACTCCATCAAGCCATTCCAAAAATGCACTGATTGATTCCATAAATTCTGCCCACCTCAATATTTTAATCACACTAAGCTAATGTCATTATATCGTGAGACAGTAAGTTCTGTAAAACAAAAATACATCCAAATACAAGAAAACCGCCCTGTATTACCGGAAGATTCCTTCCTATGAGGACAATTTATTTTTCAATTTCAATCCAGCATGTCCTGCAAATAATTGCGCCTGTTTTAATCCTACATTACTCTTCACAAATTTTTCCGCAAGTTTCTTCTGTGTTTCTTTACTCATGTAGATTTTAAGTTTGTCTGTCGTTCTAGTAATCGCTGTATAAAAAATATTGTGGGATATTTTTTCATCAATATCCTCTGTAATTACCACCTTTACAGATTTATATTCTAAACCCTGAGCTTTATGTATAGATACTGCATAAGCGATCTGAAATGGTACAACCTGTTCCAAATAATCTGAGTCCGAATCTCGTTCTACTCGTCTTTTTACACTAAATTCAACAATAGACTTCCCTTCACAATCGCAATCAATGAGTTTTATATCTGGAAAAAGCACATCTCTTTCAGAAATAATCTTATCAACCAATATTTGAAATACGATTTCATCCTTTTTTTTATCAATTGATAGTATGCTACCTTTTAAATTGTTATATAGAACATTTCCAAATCTTCTACTTTCATTGAACAGAACTTTATCTAGTCAAGTCCATATTTGTGTGTAAATTGCCTTCAGGTATAACTGTTGATAACTATGCTGCCAGAAGAGCGGCTTGTTCTTCAGCAATCAGATGCAGTT
>CACZJL010000002.1 GCA_902781505.1 uncultured Lachnospiraceae bacterium
CTCCTTTAAGTTTTTTTGTTTGGTCACTTAAAATCTTAAAAGAAGTTCGTTCCTTTTTCTATGACTAATTCTATTTACACAAGATATTTTACGCTATCAACTAATCGCTTTTGGCAATAATGTTAATCCTACTGATATAAAACTTTATACTTCTGATATTCCTTTGAAGAATATCGAAAAAGACAAACTGACGGCAGTTATATCTGTTGAACCTCCTTTTGAAGAAAACGGCCAGATGTCAAGTGTTACTGTACTTGCTGATAAAGTGTATAGCACGACGGACATTGCAAAAGATTATCGCATGGACATCTGGTCTCTTAACAAGTACTTGGAATATAGAAACGTTCAGTATTTCGATAAGAACAAGTATCATCTTTACGGTAAATTTCGTGGTAAAGGCTTAGTTGTAGATATCCCTACTATGAAATATCTAAGGTGGACTGAAAAAGGTAAGAAATTCGTCGAGTTTATGCTTGAACAAGACGGATATGAAAAGGTGGTGCGTAAACATGGATAAAATTCCTTACCTAAATCCGGTCACTGTAGACAATCAGACCTATTCTATTGATAAGGTTAAGCTGTCTGTCGTACTGCCTGATGAATTAGTAGACAATATATTGTCTGACTATCGATACTTATCGGAAATGATTCCGGGAATAACTCTAAAAGAACCGGAAGAGCATTCTTATCGATATCGCTTTCCCTGCGAGAAGAGCTACTATGATTCCTTCGGCAATAAGATTGCTACGGTTTCAATGAAATTCATCAACAACTCCAAGGAGAGGCTGAGATGCGGCATTATAGAGTTCAACCCCAATAAATGCCATGAACATGAGCATATTATTGATGAAGTAAGGACAATTTTGTCCCTCACGGAGAGTTATCATTTTGAATCCCTTGATTTTGCTATTGATATTCCAATCAATAAGATGTTAGTGCATTTGCTTAAAGATAAACGTGCACAGCTTATATATAAGGCATCTAAAGATTGCTCAACAGAATATCTTGGCAAGAAGCGGAATGATCCCGGACATGTGAAGCTTTACAATAAGAGTCGGGAAAGTAGTTTGTCTACTCCGTGGACTCGAATTGAAATTACCGTTGGAGATCCATCGTTGCCGGATTGGGGACAAAAGCTTTACAATAACTGGCTACCTAAAGTAACAGTTTTCAATCCGAAGGGTTCGATCTCACAAGATATTCAGCTTAACGATACTGAAAAGGTTCTTCTTGAATTGTTACAGTATAATTCTGAAAAAGCGGTGTATTGGAATCGCCTCGGGCGTAAAGAAAAGGCTAAACTGAAACCACTTGTTTTTGCAGATCAAAAATATTTGGAATATAATTTTGATGCAATCAATCAAGTGGTTCAGGGTATGGTAAGCCTTATGGATCCTTACGTGATATCTGCAAACTCTAATAGTTCCATAAACTCCTCCAATGGATCTTCTGAAGCATAAGGCTTCATTTCAGGTTTTTTCGTAGCAGGAACGGAAATCATTTCATAGCGCTCCGGTACTTCCTGTCTGTCTGCAAGCTGTGTAAATACCGGCTTGCTTCCTCTGGTGAATACCCAACAATAACCAACCGGCATGTAAAGCACCTGTTGTAGCGGTTTGTTGCAGCGGGTGCTTACTGCGCGTGCTGTTTCAATATCGTTGCCGCCGGTATAAATATAAGTATCGCAATTTGAAATGATTGTCTTGTTTTCACCATAACCAGCCTTTAACAGCTGCGCTTCCGATTGAAGAATGAGGACTACCGAGATCCCGCGAGAACGGATCGTTGAGATCATTGCATCAAGGTTATCGATCACAGTAGTAGCGCCGTAATCATCCAGAAAGAATCTTACAGGTATCGGAAGACGCTGGTTAGGGTAAGTATCTGCGCTTTTAATAAATCCGTCTATTGCCTGAGAGAAGAAGAGATTTACAAGTCCGTCCATAGCTCTGTCATGGTCGCTCTGAATCACAAAGATGATGGTTTTCTTCCCTGAAAGCTCTGAAAAATCAATATCATTGGAAGATGTCATTTCGTCTATTTCCTTCGTGCTGTAATTTGAAAACTTGGAAACCAAAACACTGCGGATGGTATCGAATGTTTTATCAGGAGCTGCATCAACGTTCTTGAACTGTTCATAAGCCCAGCTGTCAGGATGTTTCCTGTAAAGCTCTTCAAAACGATCTGAAAGAGCAGAGGCCTTGGGATTCCGTGTTCGATAACTGCCAGAACCACTAACACGTTCATGTCGGTCGCCTTCCCGCAGCAGATTAAGAATTCCACGGAAACTGCATGGCTTATAGCCTGTCTCGAACATATATCCAATCAATGCGCAGGTAAAAAGCAATGCCATGCTGTCCCAATAAGGATCTATTGTTGCTTTTCTGCTTGTTTTATCAAGACACAGTGCACTTGCTATCTTCATAATATCTTGCGTGCATGTTATCTGCGTCAGCGGATTCCAGTGCATTGATGTTGCAGGATCCTGAAAATCTACCTGAATGACATCGTACCCTTTTTCCTTGAATAGCCAGTAATACTTCTTTATGAGAGAGCCTTTTGGATCTGAGATCACATAATTGCCTTCAGCCCTCTGTAAATTTGGCTCTACAAATCGTGATGTTTTGAAACTCCCGCTTGAACCCGCAACGATAATGTTATTGTTGATCAGCGTTTTTCGTTCATCCAGATCACGGATCACATTTCTGGCAAGTATGTATTTGGCATTTTCCAATTCTTTTGCCGGATCCGTGTTCCTTGCAGGAGAGATCTTCCCCTTGGCATTTTGGATCAGCATCGTTATTCCTCCTTAATAGATGGCCTTAATCTCATCGCAGATACCGAAAGCAACAGCTTCCTCTGCGGTCATAAAATTGTCGTAGGCAGTAGCCTCGTTGATTTCATCAAGTGATTTGCCGGTTGCTTCTGCAAGCAGACTATTTACTGTCGTCTTGATTTCGAGTATGCTCTGTGCCTGTTTCTCGATTGTTGTAGCCGTGCCGCCGAAGCCTTCCGGGACTCTTGGTTCATGTATCAGCACATGGGAATGGGGCAAAATAAAGCGTTTTCCCTTCCTACCGCCTGCAAGAAGGATGGCTGCCATGCTTGCCGCCAGTCCTGTGCAATAGATCTCCATATCATAGGGATATGTACGGATGAGATCGTACATAAGAAGTCCGGCATTGACCTCGCCGCCGCAGCAGTTGATGAACAGCTGTACAGTTTTCTTTTCTGATTCCATGTACTGCATCAGCGCCATGAACTGTGTGGCAGTATCCATGCAGATTGACTCCGTAAGGAAAAGCCGCCCCTCCGCAGCGTGACATGCAAGCAGTGTTTTCTCACTGTTGCCGGTAGAATCATAAATCAAAATGTTTTTTGCAAGACTCATAAATTCTCTGCTCCTTTCATATTGAAAAATAATATTGTCTCGAACTAACTATAATAATAACAATAATAATAAAAAGGGAATTGGTGTTGGATACCAATTCCCTTTTGCGGTTTTACTTCTTTTCAATTATCAATCCATTTCCTGCTCTATGTCAGGCATTTTGGTTTTCCTTTGTCGTTTTCTTTTGATCGTGTTTGGGATAAGTTCTGAGTATTCTGTAAACACCTTATCCCATTTTGCTTTTTCGATATAGTCATTCGCAATAATGTAATCATCCGTTGAACTTGGAAATACATGCCCTCGGCTCAACATCAAAAGAATCATGTCATCAACGCTTACCTTTAATCCAAGACCGATTCTGAGGACATTTGCCTTCTTGTTCAAAAACGTCTTGGCTATATCGTACACTTTGCCTTTCTTTTTACCTCTTGTCCGATATAGGTTCAGATATCTGGAAATATTGGAAATATCCTCAAGCCTGATATCAGCCGCGAACTTTGCCCTGTCGAATTCCTCTCCCGTATCCGTCTTTGATGGATACTCATCGATATACTTATGTACGATCTTGTAATATTGCTGATTGTTAAAATCATCATAAACATTGATGAGCCCGTAAGGTTTAGCGTTTTTTTTCGCATATTCATCACGTTCTGCAAGATATCTATCTGTCAGAACAAGCTTTCGCTCATCCAGTTTTTTCTTAATCTGCACATCGATCTCTTTCATTCGTGCTGCAACTGCAGAATCAGGATTGATAGCTGTATCTGCCAATATGCCTGCATTAACTTTCTTTATATTATTGATGTTTTTTATTTCATTCTTATATTTTTTGTGATCCAGGTATTTCACCAGCTGTATGCTCTTAACGCATGTGTCCGGATGGTGATCAAGGAATGACGTGATAGCCTTCAGGGCACATTTCTCAGCATAATCAGCAGGGAAATGCGAATACCCTGTGCCAAGCAGGCAAAAAACAACGCTTTTCAACCCGTTGGAATCGGCCTCTGTAAGCGCCTTTACGTAGCAGCTTTTCAGCTTATCGGAAGAATTGACGGATTTGTATATAGGTACTGCTGCATGAATCAGATATTTATATCCAGGAACACCATGGCTTGATGTAATAGCAGTCTCTCCACCGTGAAGATATCCAATTTTCTCTCTGTCAGCACGTAAAAGGTTTTTATCCGCTTTCTCATATACCTGTCCATCAAGAAGTCCCCCGATGATAGGCTTGTGATTGGCAGGAAAGACCAAAGCGTCAGCTTTCAGATCAAAAACATCACCGGTGATTATTTGTAATACTGAAGATATATTATCCTGCGACAAGACCATTCGCCTCCTTCAGCTCACGCTTATATTTATAATAGGTATTGTTGGCAAGACCTATCAACTTCATGCATTCTTTATCTGAGAGAGTACCATCAAAGTCTTTACTGTACTTTAATATCATAGGCTTCACGACATGGCTCTTTTTTGTTTCAAAGATCGTCCCTTTTGCTGTGCCAATCTGCTTGCCGTTTAAACGAGCAGTTTCTATACCTTCACGAGTACGCTGGCGGAGATCCTGTACTTCCTTCTCAGACTGTTCAAAGGCTTTATAGATATCTTGCTCCACCTTATTCATCATAAACTTATTGATAGCAGCCATTATGGAATTAACCAGTTCATCAGTAGCGACATCTCCGGAGGCAAAGGTCTGAGAGATGATTCCCTTCATAGCCTCACGATAGGCTTCTGTATCAATGTGTCGCTCTTTCAGAAATACAAGACTGACATTGCGCTCAAAAAGCTCCTTATATAATAGGAAGCCATCAGATGCATTTCGGCTCATTCTGCTGACGCTGTCAAATATAATAATATCATTTTCTCTGAGCTGCCGATGCAGCTTATTCCATTCAGGACGATTGACTGAAGTTCCAGTATAGCTTTCCTCTATGATGACTGCTTCAGGGAAGGCAGTCTTGATATTGCGGATCTGTCTGTCGATCGATTGCTTTTTTGTGCTGATTCGGCAATAACCGTAAATCATTTTTTTGCCTCCTAACATACCATAGCTCTATCAAGATATAGCTATGAAATTTATTATCGACGAAAAAGTTTTTGACCATGTACCATTGCCGTGGTGCGTTATTAGTCTGCCGATGGGAGAGAACCCACCTCTTTTACCGGCGGCAACAAGAAAGCAGAACACGAATCTATCAAAAGTAACGAACGCCATATGACCGATTCAAAGACTGCTTTTGATATAAAATCAGAACAGGTCACTTTTGATAGAATAGTCAGAGGATTCAAAAGTGAGTATCTGCTTGCCTGATCCTGTCAAAACCACAACAACTATAATAACTATTATCATTATAACACAAAATGTGCTAAAATTCAAGCGAAACATGGAGAAAATCAAGCGAATACAGGAATAAATCTTGATTTTTCATCTTTTATGTGCTATAATGTATATAAAGATTCTTTTAATGGCATATTTGATAGCAGAAAGCGAGGAAAACTATGGCCATAAGCTATAAAAAACTTTGGAAGCTCCTGATAGACAAAGATATGAAGAAAAAGGATTTGCAGCAGCTTGCAGGAATCAGCTCAGCTTCTATAACCAAGCTGGCTAAGAACGAGAATGTAAATACAGAAATTATCGAAAAAATCTGTGTGGCGCTTCAGTGTGACGTGAGCGACATAATGGAAATGACGGAAGATGTTTAATAATTCATTTTTTTCATGAGGATGAAAAGAATGAAAGGGGACAAATTTGTCTAACATCATAGATTAAGCAAGTGCTTAAATTGAGATAGTAAGCAACGAAGGGGTGTGTTGTTTATGAGTAGACCGGAAGATTCAAGGGTCAAGATACCTGCTCTTGTACATTTCACCAGAATTGGATATAGGTATATGTCCATAAAGGATAAGGTACGGGGCGTTGATTATGATCCTGATACCAATATCTTTTACGCTGAGTTTTTGGATGCTATCAATCGGATCAACGATATGGATCTGTCGATGGATGATGCAAAAAAGATTATTGGCGAATTGAAGATCAAGCTTGATAATGAAGATCTTGGAATGGCTTTCTTTACTCTTTTGAAGAAGGGTTATGAGGATATAAGGCTTATAGACTTCTCGAAAGACGATAAGAATAGCTATGTCGTGGTTACAGAGCTTCCCTATGAAAATGGTGATGATAATTTCAGACCGGACATAACAATACTTGTAAATGGCATGCCATTATCATTCGTTGAAGTCAAGAGACAGAACAATCGTGAAGGTATCCTTGTCGAACGAGAGAGAATGACTCGTAGGTTCTCGAATCCGATTTATAGAAGATATGTGAACATTACACAGTTTACGGTTTTTTCAAATAACAATGAATACGATGATACGGACATAGAGCCTATTCAGGGGGCATTTTATGCATCGAGCAATTATGGAAAGATGTTCTTCAGCAAATTCCGTGAGCAGCGGAAAGGGGAACTTCAGACAAAAGTAAAATCGATTGATCCCGATGTTGAGAAGTTCATTTTGCAGGATACTAATCTTGTATCTATAAAAGGTACTCCGGAATATAGTTCATCTATTAGTCCGGATTCACCGACAAACAGAATAGTAACATCGTTGTTTGTACCGGAAAGAATAAAGTTCATTCTGAATTATGGTTTGTGTTACAAAGTTACAACAGATAAAAACGGCATCCGGCATATTGAGAAACATATTATGAGATATCCACAGTTGTTTGCAACACTTGCAATCGAGGATAAGCTGACTGCCGGTGTGAAGAAGGGTATCATCTGGCATACACAAGGCAGTGGAAAAACTGCACTTGCTTTTTCCAATGTTCATTACATAACGGATTATTTTCAAGAGCAGGGGAAAATAGCGAAGTTCTACTTTATTGTTGACCGCATTGATCTGGCAACACAGGCAAAAGAAGAATTTGAGGCGAGAGGACTTAAAGCTATCCTTGTGGATTCCAAGGAGGAGTTCAAGAACAATATTGCTGCTGTAGGCGAACAGGACAAGAGTGGAAAAAGGATAATTACTGTTGTAAATATACAGAAATTCTCAACAGAATCTGTTACGAAGCAAGCTGACTATAATGTGAATGTACAGAGGGTATATTTCCTTGACGAAGCGCATAGAAGTTATAACCCGAATGGTTCTTTCCTTGCCAACCTTATGGCATCGGATCGTAATGCAATTATGATTGCATTGACCGGTACGCCACTGATAGGAGATGGATATAATACTAAAGACATATTTGGAGAATACATCCACAAGTATTATTACAATCAGTCTATTTCAGACGGATATACATTGAGGCTGATACGCGAAGAGATTGAGACATCATATAAGGCAAAGATGCAGGAAACATTGGAACAGCTTGAAGTTCAAATGGGATCCTTTAAAAAGTCTGACGTATATTCGCATCCTAAGTTTGTTGAGAGGATGGTCGAATACATCATCCATGATTATGAAAAAGGCAGAAAGACTTTGGATGATTCTGTCGGTGCAATGATTGTGTGTGATTCTGCACCACAGGCAAGACAGGTAGAAGAACAGCTTAATCGCCTTACTGCATATACCCACGCTCTTGTCCTTCATGATGAAGGATCCAAACAGGATAGGAAAGATATTCAGGAGGATTTTAAAAAAGGGAAAATAGATATTCTTGTCGTATATAATATGCTTCTCACGGGTTTTGATGCACCGAGACTGAAGAAGCAATATTTGGCACGCATGATAAAAGCTCATAATCTACTTCAAACACTGACAAGAGTAAACAGGCCATACAAAGATTATCACTACGGTTATGTTGTTGACTTCGCAAATATAAAAGAGGAATTCGATAAGACAAATCAGGCGTATTTTGAAGAACTTCAGGCTGAATTGGGCGATGAGGTTCAGAATTACAGCAATATCTTCAAGAGCAAGGAAGATATAGAAGAGGATCTCAAGAATGTAAAGAACCAGCTTTTCCTGTATGATACAGAGAATGTTGTATCATTCATAGAGCAGATCAACGGTATAGATGATAAGAAACAGCTGTTGGATCTAAAAAAAGCTTTAGAAGACTATAAAATACTGAACAACCTTATCCGTATGTTTGGCTATGATGAGCTGGCTCAAAACTTCGATATTCAAAAAGCAATTCAGCTTCTGAATGAAGTGAATAACAGAATCAGCATTATCAATTTTAAGCAGAATGTGCAGAACTCTGAGGATATGTCCGGTGTTCTTAATATGGCACTTGATCAGATTGACTTCCAATTCAGAAAAATTGGAGAAGAAGAACTGGTTATTGCTGATGCTTTTCGCAGCTCATTGGAAAAGACACGAAGGGAAATTGTTGAGCGTTGCTTAGATCCGCAGGATCCGGAATATATTTCATTACTGGATGAACTAAAGCGTATCTTTAAGAAGAAAAATATAGAAGAACTATCTGCTGATGAGATGAAGCAGATGACGGCAGAATTGGATGCTTTGCGTAAGAAGGCAGAACAGCATAATCATGCTGATCAGATGCTTGCTGCAAAGTATGGTGGCGATGTTAAGTATATGCGTACACATAAGAGAATTATGGGAACACCGCCTCCGTTAGCAGATGCTATGACTATTCATAAGATCCTTATGTTTGTTAAGTCGAAGGCGGATGACCAAATAGCACATAATGAGAGTGTGCTGGATAATGAAGCATTCTTCATGAAGTCTTTGCAGCCATTCATTATCACGGCCTGCAAGCAGGAAGGGGCAAAGGTTAGTATGCCACAGGTAAAGTTTATCGATAATTGTCTGTCGCAAGAATACTTTGCGGAAAGGAAATGGGTATCTTAAATGACTACAGAACAAATAATGTCAAAAACAAAAACTATGATTGATGATCTTAAGACTGTTTGTGCCAATTTTGGATTGGGTAATGCAAGCAGTGAGTATAAGATTATCACAGAGGTTTTTCTATACAAATTTCTGAACGATAAGTTCCTACACGAGGTGCGAGAATCGGAGGAACGATACAAGGATAGCAAGAATCTTGAAGAGGATTTGTCTAAGCTGTCGGAGGATGATTACGAGTTACTTCTGGCATCCTTGCCTCCAGCTACAGCACAGTTGAAAAAAGAACACTTTATATCGTACCTTTTCAATCATAAGAACATAGAGAAATTCGACGAGCTCTTTGACAATACTCTTGTAGATATCGGAAACTATAACATAGATGTATTCTCTGTTAAGACTGGTTCAGAGGACAAGATTCGTCTTTTTGATGCATTATCCGTGTATGTTACAGAACGTAACAAAAGAGCAGATTTCTGCAAAACGATGATTGATAAGATTGTTGATTTCAGCTTTGAGGATGCATTTGCACAGAAATATGATTTTTTTGCGGTTATTTTCGAGTATTTGATTAAGGATTATAACAAGGATTTTGGCAAATATGCTGAATACTATACACCTCATTCGATAGCAAGTATTATTGCGAAAATAATGGTTCCCAACGGAGCTAAAAACGTTACAGCATATGATCCAGCTGCCGGTTCAGGCACTCTTGTTTTAGCGCTTGCACACGAAATAGGTGAGGATAATTGTACTATTTATACCCAGGATATTTCTCAGAAGTCGAATGAGTTTTTAAGACTCAATCTAATCTTGAATAATCTTGTTCATTCCTTGAGTAATGTAGTTCACGGGAATACACTTTTACAGCCGGAGCATCTGAACAAGAAAAAAGATGGGCTTATGAAATTTGATTTTATTGTTTCTAATCCGCCATTTAATATGGATTTTTCTGATGATAGAGATACTTTGGCAGGTAAAAATTATAAGGAACGCTTTTGGGCGGGAGTCCCTAAGATTCCGAAGAAAAAGAAAGACAGTATGGATATATACCTTCTCTTTTTACAACATATTTTATTTTCTATGAAAGATGAGGGCAAGGCTGGTGTTGTTGTTCCTACGGGATTTTTAACTACAAGCACTGGTATTCATAAGAAAATTCGTGAATATATAATTGAGCATAAAATGTTGAGAGGGGTTATTTCGATGCCGTCAAATATCTTTGCGAATACTGGAACAAATGTGTCAATTTTGTTTTTGGATTCCTCGAAAGAATATGAAAAAGCTATCTTAATTGATGCCTCCAACCTGGGAGAAAAGATAAAGGTTGATGGCAAGAATCAGAGGACGGTATTAAGTGACACTGAAATTACTACAATCATCGATGCTTTCAACAATGAAAAGGAAATGGAAGATTTTTCGGTATATGTTTCATACGATCGAATAAAAGGGAATAAGAATTCCTTTAGTGCAAGTCAGTATTTTGCATTCAAATTACCAGAGGTCGTAATGACAGAAGAAGAATTTGGAGAAAAGGTTAATACGATTTTAGATGGTATTGAAGCTTCTTTGAGCACATGTACAAATTTGGATAAAGAATTACGTGATATTATGGGGGGAATAAAATGGGGAAATTAAAGAAAGAAACTATAGGTACTCACCTATCCCTCATCACGGATTATCATTCAAATGGTTCTTATGAAAACTTGAAGGATCATGTAACATTACTGGATGAGAAAGATTATGCTATCATCATCAGAACACTTAATTTTGAAAGAAATGATTTCACAAAAGACTTGCTATACGTTGATAAGGAGGCGTATGACTTCCTTGGAAAGAGTTATGTCCTACCCAATGATATATTGATGAATAAGATAGCTAATCCCGGAAACGTATATATCATGCCAGATTTGAATTACCCAGTAACATGTGGGATGAATCTTTTCCTATTAAGATTTGACGATGATGTTAATCAACGATATATGTATTACAACATGAAAAACGTTGAATCATATATTAAATCTTTCTCACATGGAACAACAACGAAGACAATAACTAAAGATGATGTTCGTGGCATTGAAATATACGTTCATGAGAGAGAAGAGCAGGATAAAATCGAAAGAGTATTAACAACAATAGATGACAAAATTGCTACAGATAGAAGGCTAATTGAACAGATATCGGATCTTCTTCACCTTATGTACGAAAGATGGTTTATGGAATATGAGTTCCCGATAGGGGAAAATGGAGACTCGACTTATAGATCGGCAGGGGGCGAATTAGTGTGGGACTCTACAATAAAACGCAGAATACCGGCAGGATGGAAAGTTCTCCCATTGAATGAGCGTTTCAGTTTTGATAGAGGAATTGAAGTTGGGGCAGATAACTATTCAGACGAATGTACAGATGGTTATGTATTATACTATCGAGTAAGTGATATGGATACAGACTGCTCAACGTTTGTTGATGAAACATTATTGGACAATACTTTGCTGAAGAAGGAAGATGTTTGTGTATCGTTCGATGGAACGGTAGGGAAAGTGTCTTTTGGAATAGAGGGCGGTTATTCCTCTGGAATCCGAAAAGTCGAAGATAAAAAAGGCGTTCTGAATAATGCTTTCATGTATACATTTTTTACATCGGACTATGCACAGTTTGTAATTAATAAATTCGCTACTGGGTCTAATATTCTACACTCATCGGAATCTATAAATAATCTTTTCATTGCCTACGATGAAAAGATCTATAAAGAGTTTATTAAGCTTATAACGCCAATGTTTAATAGGATGTTAGAAGCAAAGAAAGATATGGATAAATGGACAAAGACAAAAGAAATATTATTACCTGCATTAATGAATGGACAAGTAGTCGTTCGATGATGTTCAGCGACCTCCGGTAGTGAACCGGAAGTAGCTATTTTCTTGTTAGTCTTTTCGTTAAAACATGGTCTCATATTCGTCTGCTCGTAGAAAAATGTCCGGCATTCAGTCTAGGGATCTTCCTATCTGTTCACAGATTGCTTTTACATTAACGTCCTTACTGCATTGAACAACGTAGAAAACTGATTGGCTAGTATTGTTAAGAAGGCATATCTGAAGCTATGTGAATGATTCAAAAGAACGTGTGAGTGCAGGTAAGACTTGTTGCGTAGCACCCGTACAGCACCCAAAGTGTCTTAAAAGTGCCTATTTACTGGGGCTAAAGATAGGCAAGCGTTAACAAAGAGATAATCACTGCTTCGGCAGATTTCAAAAGACTCGGTACAATGTACCGGGTCTTTTTTTGTGTGCCGAAAGCCTTTAAAACATTCAAGGAATGGTGGGACAGGACTAAGAAGCCTGAGATAGCTGAAAAGGCTAAAACGAGCATTTTACAAAAGCTAAGAGAAAGCTAGTATTGCTGTTTTTAATTAGCTGAAATTATACTAACGATGTAAATTCTTTGCTGATGAGAGTTTACATCGTTAGTGTTTAGTCCAGGTTATTAAAAACAGTTATACTAGGCGATAGTTGATCAGAGGAAGGAGCAGCAAAGTCCAAATCTCAAAAGGAATAATCTCAGTCCGGAGAGATGAATAACTGATAGTGCAATAGGCAGGGGCGTGAAAACGCCCTTGTTTTATGCACATAATATTGAACAGGATGGTAGATATAGGTATAATTATAAACAGTTGCTATAAAGTAAAAATTTAAGTATTTCTGAATAGATTAACTTCCAGGATAATGGACTAAGTAAAACATGAAGAAAAGGATTAATAGAAAAGAATTTAATGATTTTAAAGCTTTAATACAAAGGGATCTAAACTCGGATGAATATCCCTTTGTTGTAACTGTTCAAAAAAATAAAATTGTTGCCAGGTGGAAAACGCAGCAAATCTCGGAAGAAACTGACAACAGGGACACCGGTTCCTTTTATGTGACATATATACTTAGCAGAGACAAAACGTTTTGCGGCGGTGAAACCTTGCTTGTCAAAGATACTTATAAGCCGCCATTGTCCACGGAGACCAGAGCTGTTTTTTCACTCTCTACACCGAAGAATTTGCCTTGGAGAAAAAGAATCGATCATAAGGATTGGGCGAATATTGGATTTGATGAGGACAAACTCCTTTCCATCATTGAATATTATCTGAGAGATCACGGTTTTGCATATCTCCCGGGAATATGGAATCACAAACGCTTAAGCTGGGAAGAGGGATTTTTGTTTCGCATTGCCGGTATTATTTTTCTATTCGTAGGCATTTTTTTGCTAGTGGGATTTTTGAATAGCTCAATGATCAGTGATTGCTTACGAGTAGAAGCTTTTTTCGCAGCAGCTATTTTCCTTCTTTTGTTTGCGACGCTGCTACCATTGATCATGATCATAATTGGAGTCCTGATGTCTCTGATTGGATTTGGCAAAATGGAATTCTATGACCTCAGGCCGGAAGTGGGCATCAAGTTGGTTTTAGGTATCATTATAGTATCCTGGTCAGTGATATTTGCATTGACTATTTCAAATTGAAGGATGTGACGATCATAGGTATATCTCTCGGAGGGTACCTTGCACCCAGAGCCGCAGCTTTTGACAAAATCACGCAGGATATGCAGGATAAATGCGAAGAAATTTTGTAGCAACGAATGATCAGATCATCTTCTGCATTTTGGGGCCCATAGGGGATTGGATAAAAAGTCTTGCCTGAGTTCGCAATTGTAGAAATATATGATAGTAAGATATATTCGAATAGAACTAAGTCGCTGCGCGACGGCCTGCCAAGGCTGTGGCGCAACATTTTAAGCCTTTTCAAAAATGTACATCTATTGTATCCTAAAATTGAGGTGAGCCGAAAAATGCACACTAAGGGATAGCGATTAACAGGTGTCTATCTAGCCATACTACCATAGACCGAAAAGTATGAATTGAAAATGCGGTATGTTGTTGATGATTATCATATCAGCTTTTCTTTTTATACCTTTCATGCAGAATAAGCTGTAGACATTTACCATCATTATTCTATGAAGTATCCTAAGATTATGTTCATTATGCACAATTAAGATCAGGTGTATGCTATTGAAATTCCATAGGTAGTGGTTTCTTTGACGCGACTTAGTTCAATTAGATAAAAATCGGTCTGAAGCCCAAACAAAAGGACAGATTTTGGATATATGAAGTCTGTTTTTTGTTTGGGCTTACACCGATTGTTTACGTATCAAGATAAATTGCCACGGAGGAGACAGAGTTTTAAAAGCTCTGTCTCCTTTTTGAAATAATACATTGACGAATATCTATGTATATGCTTTATCAACACATAGATTATGGCCAAATTAGACGAAGTGCTGATATGTAAGGCTCTTGGAGATCCCAACAGAATGGAAATAGTTAAGATGCTTTCTGATCAGGAGAAATGCGGATGTAAGCTTCTTGAAAAGTTTGATATTACACAGCCGACTCTCTCTCATCACATGAAGATACTTGTGGATTCGGGCTTGGTTAAAGACAGGAAAGAAGGTAAGTGGCACTACTATTCAATAAACACGGACATCATGAAGGAATTCTGTGGTTTTATAAAAACTCTCTGTAATGAAACCACCGGCAAGTGCTGTAAGGGAGAACCGTAATGTGGAACTTTATTCAGACTCAGGTCTTTACCATATCCCCATTACATGTTGCATCACAAGGCTTACAACTGTTATTCCGCCCCAGCAACAGCCACCAAGCAGTATCGGCTTTCCACCGGATTTAATGAGCTTGACCACGTTGCTGTTAAGAGGTTTAAAAATATCCGAAGGTACTCCCATTCCCAAGCAAAGTGTTGTGATAATTGAAGCAAGAACAAAGAACACTATGAACATCGGGAATGCTCTCCTGAAGCTAAAACCGTTGGTGGTGCTTCCATCCTTTTTTGCTTCCTTTGCTCTCAGATAAGCAAGAACCAGTGTAATCGGAATGATTGCTAATGTCCTTGTAAGCTTCACTGTAACTGCCTTGTCCAAAGTCTGACTACCCAGGTTCCACATGCTGTCCCAGGTTGATGCAGCTGCAGTGACGGAAGAAGTATCATTAACTGCAGTTCCCGCAAAAATACCGAAAGCCTCTCCTGTTGTGATATCAAAACCTATAAGCTTTCCCAGCGAAGGAAAAGCCAGCACGTTAAAGAAAAATATCACAGAAATTGCCTGTGCCACTTCATCATCATCCGCATCAATGACAGGAGCCGTAGCTGCTATTGCTGAGCCGCCGCATATTGATGAGCCAACTCCGATAAGAGTAGCTGTGTTTCCTTTGATATTCATAACCTTATGAAGAATCCATGATAGGATAAGCGATGTTGAAATCGTGCAGATAATTATAGGAAGTGACTGTTTTCCGGTCTGAAGAACGACCGAAAGATTCATACCAAATCCAAGGAGGACAACAGCCGCCTGCAGAATTATCTTTGATGTAAACTTTATTCCATCAGCCGCCTTCCCCTTGTCATTCCAGAACAGGGCTATTATCATGCCCAGAATGATTGCAATCACCGCTCCGCCAACGACAGGGAAGCGCTTTCCCAGGAGCCATGAAGGAACTGCAATAGTGAAGCATACGATTATTCCCAAATAATTCTTTTTCAAAAAATCCATCTCAAGACCTCTCTCACTTTCTAATCTGTTATTTCGCAGGTCTTATTCTATTCTGTCTTTTGAAAAAGATAAAATTATATATTATTATGTAACCATAAATATTTTTTATCGTTATGGAGAACTGATTATGCTGGATTTCAGAATAGATACTTTCCTCTGCGTTTGCAGACACCTCAATTTCACCAAGGCGGCTAAGGAGCTGAATATTACTCAGCCCGCTGTTTCTCAACACATACATCATCTTGAAAATGAATACGGGACAAAGCTGTTTACTCAGGATGGAAAAAAACTTTTTCTAACTGACAACGGAAAACTCCTGTATAAAAAAATGAATCAGATAAAAAATGATGATGAAAGTCTCAAAGAAATACTTTCACAGAATAACCATGGCTTAAAAGACATCTCTTTTGGTGTCACCATGACCATAGGAGAATACATAATTGCTGATCCGATCAGTGATTACATAAAAAATCACCCGGATACTAATCTTAAGATTACATTTGGCAACACATCGGAGCTTCTTAAAAAACTCTCCGAGGGGGTTATAGATTTTACACTTGTAGAAGGATATTTTCCTGAAAATGATTATGAAACGCTGCTTTTTAGCAAAGAAGAGTTCGTTTCTGTCTGTTCGGCAAAGCACTCTTTCACTCAGAAACCGCGCGTGATAAAAGATCTCTTTCCCGAGCGAATTCTTATAAGAGAACCCGGTTCAGGAACGCGCAATATATTAGAAAGAGCTCTTGCCTTGAACAATTACTCTACAAGTGATTTTAGGAATTTTATCCAGGTGGAGAACATGCATGCCATAATAAGCCTTATTGAAAAAGACTGTGGCATCACCTTTTTATATAAAGCAGCGGTTGCATCCGGACTGCAGTCCGGATATCTGAAAACAATCCCCCTTGACGACTTTAGGGTAAAACATGATTTTACCTTCATCTGGCCAAAAGATACTGTTTTCAGTGAAGAGATCCGTGCAATATGTGAGGAAATCCTACCGGTGGCATAAACATTTTAGTAAAATGAATAACGATAAGCATACCTATTCTTAAAAAAGCATTTAATGAGGAAGAGATGACCGCACTTGCATCATGGGACATATCAGATCTATGGGCGAACTGGCAGGGCGCATGTATCAATAGTGGAAGCATCTGGTTTAGGGATGTGGATACTGAAAAGAAAGAGTTTAAGATCGTTTCATTGTTTGATCTTAGAGAGGCTGGAGGAGAAATAACGGATTAATTAGAGCTGTGGGTACATTGTGAACCTTTGGTTTAAGTCCCGTGTGCTCCGCTAAGAAAGATATATTCGAAGATAATCATACAAAAGACAGACAAAGATTTAATGAGTAGAAAGTAAAATCAGAGTATTATTTTTGATCGCAGTTATTAAAGTTGCCATCAGTTGCATACAGTAGCCCTGAGCTTTCTACCGTACGCAGCAGGTAAACAGCAACTCGTCCTAGAAATGCCACAAACACAGCACTTAGGACATTGAAAAAGTTCTCAAAGAGATAAGTACAAAAAGCTCTCCTTGTGGGATTTACAAAGCTCTCCACTTTACGAAGTGGGGAGCTTTTTGGTTGTGCGCCAAGCCGCAAGGACTTAAATACCTTGGATTTGGGTTCTGTTTTGACTCAAGAGCACATCAGTTTAAGGCAAAACCACATGCGAAAGCAGTAGCGAAGTTTAAGAAGAGAATGCAAGAAATTACATGTCGTTTGAACCGCCGTGTACCGAACGGTACGCTCGGAGGTGTGAGGGTCGGAATTTCTCTTAATTGAGAAATTCCTCCTACTCAATTGCCGTCGACCGCCGCAGGGCCGTTGCCGCACCTTTGCACAAGGCGGTCGCCCTGTGTGGCCATTTGCATTTTGCGTACGAAACCTCTATAATTCGTAGGATAGTGGGGTTAAGAGCCGAGGCAGAATTTCTCATCGCGTCGTGCGGGAAAAGTAAAGGAGTTGTATGATTGCATTTCTTTTGGCCGCGGGAGCGGCAGTTATAGCTGCGCTGGTTGGCGTTGTCGTGATGACAAAAGCCATCAGTCGACTGGCTTTATTTCAGAAAATTAAAAATAAATGGATTCGCGGAATAGTTGCGGTTCTTGTGATTGCAGCCGTTATTTTTGTGACCAGTGAGGTCTGGACCATGGAAAATGCCGTGGTTGTGTTTGTTGCGTTTTTTGCTTTCTACGTGCTGTGTGCACTCCTTGCAAAGCTGGCAGAGAAAATCAGAAAGAAACAACTGGCACATGACCTGGTGTTCTTAGTGTCAGTAGGGCTTTCACTCATTTACCTTGGGGTCGGATTCTATCAGTGCAACCACGTCTTTCGTAAGGAATACAACCTGCATACAAACAAGGACGTAAGCTTAAAAATCGCGCTGATTGCGGACAGCCACCTGTCTGTGACGTTAGACGGCGAGAAGTTTAAAAAACAGATGGATCGCATCGAGGAAGAACAGCCGGATATTCTCGTAATTGCCGGTGACTTTGTCGACGACTGGTCAAAAAAAGAGGATATGCTTGCGGCGACGGAAGCGCTTGGAAAGATGAATTTAAAATATGGTGTTTGGTATGCATATGGAAACCATGATGTCGGCTTCTATAATTCCCGCGATTTCTCTGCAGCAGACCTTGAGCGTGCGTTAGAGGAGAATGGCGTACATATTTTGAGTGATGAGATGGCGGTTGTCAGTGACAAATTTGTTCTTGCCGGTAGGGATGATTATTCCACCAGCGGCAGCGGAGCGTACCGTTTGAAGACGGCAGAGCTTCTTGAAGGTGCTGATGAGGGCAAATACATTGTCGTTTTAGATCACGAGCCAAACGATTACGCGGACGAAGCCGCATCGAAAGCGGATCTGGTGCTGTTCGGACACACTCATGGTGGTCAGCTCGCGCCGTTTAACTACTTTGGTGAGTGGTTTGGAGTAAATGATAAAACCTATGGATATGAAAAGCGCAATAATACAGAATTTATCGTAACTTCAGGCATCTCCGACTGGAATCTGCAATTTAAGACCGGAACGCGCTCAGAGTACGTAATCATCAATATCGGAAAGTAAGAAAAGAGGATTTATGAAAAAAGAATACATAAGATTAAAGAGGATTCCAGGCGGAATAGCGAGTGAAAGATTAGTTGAGGGCTGTCTGGTTTTAGAAGGCGGCGCTTTCCGAGGCCTTTATACGCAGGGCTTCACGGATGCAATGATGAAGCATGATTTGAACTTAAGCTGCGCGTAATCGGCGTATCTGCCGGTGCGCTCTGCGGCATGAATTACGTGTCCGGCCAGATTGGCCGTTCGGCAAGAGTGAACTTAAAGTATCGTCATGACAGGCGATACGTTGGAACGAAGGCTCTTTTGAATTCAGGCAGCTTCTTAGATGTCGGCTTCTTAACAGAAGACCGAGGCATCTTTAAGAAGCCATTTAATCAGGAGCGCTTTGACCGTGAAGAACAGCGTTTTGTTGCAGTTGCAACAAGTGTAACGACCGGTGCGGCAACCTATTTTGAAAAGGGACATTGCTCCGATATTATGGCAGCCGTTCGTGCATCTGCAACCATGCCATACATCTCACCGGCTGTTGAGATTGACGGCGAAGCCTACCTAGATGGCGGCTGTTCCTGCAAAATCCCATATGAGTGGGCATTAGAGCAGGGATATAAGAAAATTGTCGTCATTAAGACCAGAGAAAATGGTTTCAGAAAGCCAGAGAAAATGATTGCTCCTGCGCTCACAATGTATAAAAATCATGCAGAGTTTTCGCTGAACCTGGCAACCAGCAATTTCACTTACAATAAGCAATGTGATGAAATTGAACGACTGGAGGCAGAAGGACGCCTCAAGGCATTTGCCCCGTCAAAGCCAGTTACTGTCAGTCGTATCGAACGCGATGTGAACGCGCTTGGTGACCTCTACTGGCTGGGATACCGCGATGCCTGCGAGCAGATGGAAGAATTAAAAGAATACCTTGGTGCGTAAAGCGTGTTTGCACGGGCACCGCGCGAAAAGGCCTCAGGTTTGAAACCTGCGGCCTTTTGTGTTTTTGATCGAACCGGACGCAACCGCCCCCGGTATTGCGTCAGATTGCGCCTGCGAGTCGAGCCTCACTGCGGAGTTCTTCAATTTCTTCATAGAGAACGACACCCATAACGCCAGGGCCAGAGTGGCAGCAGACGTTTAATGCAAGCGGATCATAGGAAATTTCCTTAGATACGCGGCCCGGGAATTCAGCTTCAAGCATAGCCTTCAGTTCATCGGAACACTTCGGATCGTCAGAGTACAGCACGCTTATATATCCATGTTTGCAGGTCGGGTCACCGTGCTTTTCCATGAGATCTTTTCTGAGAGCGGCAATCATGGCCTCTCTTGCAGCACGCTCTGTTCTTGCAACAACACACTTGTCGAGCTTTCCGCCGTCCTTCAGTTCAAGAACCGGCTTGATGCGAAGAAGCGCACCAACTGCAGCGGCAGCGGGAGTACAACGTCCGCCTTTCTTTAAATACTTCAGCGTGCCAACCGTCGCATAAATGGAGCAATTGTGTGCTTCACGCTCTAAAATTTTCTGAATTTCAGCGCCTTCGTAGCCTTCCTTAACAAGTTTCTGCGCATCAAGACAGGACTGGCGCTGGGCGGCAGCTGCCTTGAAATTATTGCAGACAAAGACTTTGCCTTCGTACTCATCCTCGTGAGACAGCATCATTGCGGTCTGGCATGTTCCTGAAAGTCCACAGGAAAATGGAATGTGGACGATTTCATCGTGAGTCTTTAAAAGTTCATCCCAGACATCGGTGATATCCGTGATGGATGGCTGAGAGGTAGATACTTCTGCGTCTGCCTTCTGCATTGCGAAAAATGTGTCGCGGGCGAGTCTCTTTCTTCCCTGTGTATCATGGGCTTCATCTAAGCCCTCAAAATATTCTTCTCCGTTAATCATAAACGGCATTGCAATGACGGAAATGCCGAGCTTTCTGCCTTCCTCCTGCATGATGCCACTTCCTGTATCGGTAACAATTGCGATGTTCTTCATAGAATTCCCTCTTTGATTGCGTCTGTTTCGATTCGTAAATTCAGGCACGCCACGCTTATCTCGCGGCGGTGAAACAGTTTTGCGAATTTGTAAAAACAGGACAACTGACTAAAAATAGACATGTGTCTGATTTCCTGTTACACTATACAAAACTTTTGAAGTAATTTCGACAAACGATTGCGCTGTTTCGTCTAAAAACAGACAAAAGCGGCAAAGCGTCGAATTTTCGTCCGCGTTGTATCTGCAGGGTGATGACAAGCGGGCGCCGTCTGCGCATAGTCCAGGTATGGAGTTTTCAGGCATAAGAAGAGGAGTGTAGGAATGAGTGAAGAGAACAAGCCGATTTCGGCAAATGATATTTTCTCCGGGAAGGTGCCTAAGAGTATGCGCCGTCTCGCAGAAGCTTTTTTGAAGATGAGGAAGACACAGAGTCTTGAGGATATTACAGTAGTGCGCCTGTGCGAGTTAGCAGACGTGAATAAATCGACATTTTACCACTATTATCATGACGTATATGACTTGTCGGACCAGCTGCAATCCGAGGTGATTCACAGGATTGTAGAGAATTTCGAGCACGTGGAAGCAATTCTTACGGATCCTGGGACATTTGTTAAAGACGTGCTCAGAGACTGCAGGCCAGACTCGGAACTCATCGCGATCTTATTTGCCGGGAATCAGATTGACAAGCTGCCAAGAAAGGTCGAGGAGGGCTTAAAGAAGCTGATTGCGCAGGTGATTCCGGACCGCAAGGACGACATGAGTGTCAACCTGCATCTGACCTATCAGCTCTACGGGGCGTATTATGCATTTATGAGCTACCCGGAATACGACAAGGATGATAAAATAGAATATATAGCAAAGCTGACAGATCGCGTGCAGCTGCACTAAGGGACGAAATCACCCTTACTGCTCATTTTTAATTTTGGTTAATGCGTGTTCTACTTTTTCAAACTCTGACTCTGTGAAGCAGATGTGCTCGACATCGGTCGCGCCATCCTTTTTATAGACCAGCTCATAGACATTTTCCCCGAAATCATAAGATTTCTCAGAAAGCTCGATAAACTGAACATGACGCTTGGAATAAACAAGCTTTCCAAGTGCATTTAAAGCACGGTAATGTGCCATCGGGAACTGCTTTGAATCGGACTTCGGGTCCGGTTCAAAACCCAGCACATGATCAATCAGAATTGGGAGCATCAGCTCGGCCAGTACAAAAACAACAATGACAAATGCGATGATAAGAAATGTGTTCATGATCCTTACCTCCTTACAAGTATAGTATGCATCCAGTTCCATAAAACAAGTGTAAGGATTGGATGCTTACGTATAAAGATTGTAAAAAGATTGGAGCGCGGCGCAGGTTTTGGCCAGGGCTCGTCGCACAGGGCGGGCGCCTTACTGGCGAATCATGCGATATCCGATGCCGACGTGTGTCTGAATGTACTTCGGATGTGCGGTGTCGACCTCAATCTTCTTTCGGAGAGAGGCCATGAACACGCGCAGCGAAGCCACATCGGAGTCAAGCGAATTGCCCCAGATCTTGTCGGTAATAAACGTGTGCGTCAGAACTTTGCCGACATTCTGCGCAAGCAGGCACAAAAGCTTATATTCAATCGGGGTCAGCGACAGCTCGTTCCCCGCGAAAAATGCGCAGCCTGCAGCGTAATCGATTGTGAGATTGCCGTTTGTAAAGACAGATTCCGTCTCGCTTTGCGCGTAGGCTGAGAGGCGTCGAATCGCCACGCGGATTCTTGCCATCAGCTCTTCTACGGAAAATGGTTTTGTGAGGTAGTCATCTGCTCCTGCATCGAGCGCCCCGATTTTATCAGTATCTTCGCATCGTGCAGAGACCACGATAATTGGCATATTGCTCCAGCCGCGGATGGTCTTGATGATTTCGACACCATCCATGTCCGGAAGCCCAAGGTCTAACAGACAGATATCCGGATTCTGACTCGTCACGCTAAGAAGCGCCTCCTCGCCATTTACCGCGGTGATACAATCATATTTCTGAGCCGTGAGGGACGTCACCATCAGCTTTCTGATCTGCGGATCGTCCTCCACAATTAAAATCTTAATTTTTGAATTCATGTCATTCTCCTATTAGAAGGCGACCGGGTTGCAGTCGTGTTGTCGGACCGCGTCAGCCATCCGGCCTGCGTGCATTATCCCTGCGGTATGTTGATTTCCTGCGATGGCAGGGTAAATGTAAAGCGTGCGCCATGCGGTTGCACGTTGGCAACGGAAATAGAGCCTCCGTGCGCCTCCACAATTGATTTGCAGAGCGCAAGGCCGATTCCGAGCGACTTGCTCGCATCAGCAGCAGTCTTTCTGCCATTATAAAACATTTCAAACAGATGTGGGAGGTCTTCCTCTAAAATGCCCGGACCGCTGTCTGTGACAGAAACATGAGCGAAAGAACCCATTTGCCGGGCATGAATCTCAATTGTAGAGCCGGCAGGCGTGTATTTAATGGCGTTGTTGACGAGATTGATGATGACTTGTTCGACGAGATGAACATCCATGTTCGCGAGAATCATATCGTCATCCGGGACATAGCGAATTACGTAATCCTTTGCGTGTCGGTCGATGTGGTTCAAAGCTTCGCCGATGACGTCGTCTAACAGCTCCATAGTGCAATGCAACTGCATGGTTCCGTTGATAGCGCGGCTGACCGAAAGCAGATTTTCAACCAGATTAACAAGCCAGATGGAATCATCATAAATATCGGTGTAAAGCTGCTCCTTTGTGTCGTTGTCAAACGTTTCACCGGAATTCAGCAGGATACTCGCATTACCGGAAATCGAAGTCAGAGGAGTACGTAAATCATGGGAAATGGCGCGGAGCAGGTCGGCACGCAGTTTTTCGTTCTGTGCACGGAGCTTCTCCTGTTCCTTTTCCTTCGCCGTGACCACCGTCTCCAGTGCCAGACCACATTGATTCAGAATCGAATGCAGGATGTTTTCCGTAAAATGATCAAGCGGGTCATCACCAATGACAATGCCGAGCACACCATAAACTTTCTGATTCTGCATAATCGGATAGTAGGTCGCATTCGCACCCTGATAGACAAAAGCCTGAGAGCCGGATTTCTTGCCACTCTTCAGAGCCCAATGAGACGCATCCTCTTCCATTGCAGACTGAAAGGAGTTATCACAGCCTGCAGGAAAATACTTTGAAACTGTAAAAACGATTTCGGCAGATGGTGTGCCATTTGTGCCTGTGGGGTTGCTGCCGCTGCCAAGCCCTACGAAAACATGTCGCTCCAAAAGTTTATGAGCCTGAAGACCGAGAACATCTGCAACCTCTCCCTGTTCATGCGCGCGGGAGAGGAGCTGGCTGGTATCTAAAAGAACCTGCGTCTTGAAAAGCGTTAAGCGAGATTCCTGTGCAAGCGTCTTTAAACGGTCAGCAATTGAACCAGCCAGAAAAGATACGAAAAACATGACAACAAACGTAATCGGATAATCAGGATCATACGCTAAAAACGTGTATTTCGGGTTTGTGAAAAAGAAATTATAAACAATTACGCAAATCAGAGAAACAATAGTGTTGCTTCTCCAGCCGGAACTTTGAATCGCGATAATCTGAACGGCGAGAATGTACAGCGTAATCACCGTAGCATCGGAAAATCCAGCCAGGTGGAAGAAACTTCCGATGGCGGTCGTCAAGGCAATAATCCCCGCAATCACCAGAATGTCCTTAACACCGAAGCCGGATTCTGTCTGCTTTGCATCCGGATAGAACCGGATTGTTTTAAGTTTTCGAATCAGATGTGAAAGCATCGCTGTATATCCTTGTCCTTTCCAAGAACGAGCAGTGTTTCCTTTCCTGTAAACATCGTATTATTCGAAATCTGCATGTTAAGCTTTCCGTCCGTTCTTGAAGCCATAATCGTAATAGAAAAACGATTGCGGATATCGAGGTCACCAACCGTCTTTCCAACCCAGGCAAGCGGTGTCTCAATTTCCATAACCGAATAGCCGTCCCCCATCGGAAAATAATCAAATAGGTGGTCGGCACTGTATCTTGTTGCGGTCCATTCAGCAATCTGCTTCTCAGGGTATACCACTTCATCTGCGCCATTGCGAAGCAGGAATTTCGCCTGAACATCATCAGATGCACGAGCTATGACCTTTCTCGCTCCCAGTTCCTTAAGAAGTGCTGTTGTCTCCAGTGAACTCTGAAAATTATCACCAATTCCGACGATACACAGGTCAAAATCCCGTACACCGATGGATTTCATGAACTCTTCTCTGGTACAGTCACCGATAATCGCATTCGTCACGAAAGGAATGATATCCTCTACCAGTTCCTCATTTTTATCAATTGCCATAACCTCATGACCGAGTTCCTGACATTTTTTAGCTGTATAGCGTCCGAATCTTCCAAGACCGATTAATAAGATTGATTTCATTATACTCTCCTTTTACCCTACGGAAATATCTTCGTGAGGGAATTTTCTTCCATAAATTCTGGATTTAAATGTTGCAAAAATAATGGTCAGTCCGCCAACTCTTCCGAAGAACATCAAAAAGATGAGGATTCCTTGCGAAATCCTGCCAAGAGAAGGAGTCAGACCAAGAGTGAGACCTACGGTACCGATGGCAGAGGCTGTTTCATACATACAGGAAAGCAACGGCAGATTCTCAAGTCGACTGATGATCATCGCAGATCCTAAAAACAGAATCAAATACATCAGAAGCAGGGCAGCCGCTTTTCTTAATATCTCATGTTCCAGACGTCGTTTAAACAGGTTGGTATCTTCATCGTGTCGAAATACACTGAATGCGGCAAATACAAGGATAGCCGCAGTGGTTACTTTCATACCTCCGGCAGTCGAGCCAGGAGCGCCACCAATCAGCATCAGAATAATGGTAATCATCTTTCCGGAGTCTGAAAGGGCATCCTGATCAACCGTGTTAAACCCTGCGGTTCTAGGCGTAACCGATTGGAACAGCGAAGCAAGAATTCGATCCTTACCGGTGAGCCCGCCAAATTCAAAACAATAAAAATATAGTGCAGCCGTAATAATTAACACAAACGTTGTGGAAAGAATTACCTTTGTCTGTAGACTATATCTGCGAAAATGTCCTTTATAAGCAAAAAAATCATCCCAGGTGCGGAATCCCAGACCACCAATGATAATCAGAAGCATAATTGTGATATTCACAAGTGGATTGGAAATATAGGCGGTGAGGGAAGAATATGCGGCTGTTTCTCCACAGAGATCAAATCCCGCATTACAGAAGGCGGAAATGGAGTGGAAAAGGGCATATCCACAAGCATTCAGAGAACCATATTCTGGAAGAAACACAGGATACAGAGCGAGCGCGCCCAAAAGTTCACACCCAAACGTGATCCTTAAAATCCTCTTGGTCAGTCGGACGATACCACCAATCTTCTCCGCAGAAATGGCCTCTTTCATCACACTTCTCTGGAAGAGCGAAATCTTTCTGCCCGCAAAGCAGGAGATGAGTAAAGCAATGGTAATAACGCCCATACCTCCAATCTGAATCAGGGAGATAATTACACACTTGCCAAAGAGAGTCCAGCCCTGAAAGGTATCACGGACAACCAGGCCAGTAACACAAACCGCGGAGGTTGAAGTGAACAGTGCATCGGAGAAAGAGGGGGTATAGTTTTCTGCCGAAGCGAACGGAAGGCTTAAAAGAATAGCGCCTAGCAATATGACTCCGGCAAATGAACATAATATAATCTGAAATGATGACAGTTGTAGTTTTTTTCCTCGTGCAGACATAAATAGCCTCCTTCCTGCCTACAGTTTCACATTTTTTACGTAAAAGGAGTATTAGCATAAGGGCAGGAGTATAAAGATTGTATAAAGATGGGGGAGCTGGTTTTTATTTGGCGGTCGGTATTGTATAATTTTAATATTGGAAAGGTTTGGAACGGCAGAATTAGAAATGCTCTGGGAAGCCTGATGGTGATTTCCCTGATTTTAGGTGTCAACAGAACCTGTGACATATATTTTAGTGATGGGAATTTGTTTGCGGAAACCAATATGCCGCGTGTGATTGCGTCATATATTTGCTATGTGTTAGGTCCGGCAGCAGAAGTTGCCTTTTTATCGATGGCAGTATCGGACATACGAAATCTGAATCTGATGGCAATTCCCATCTGGTAGCCCACTTTTTTGAAATAATGTCAGGAAAATTCACCTTCCAAAGATTTTCTTGCGATATTCAGTCGGGGTGAGACCCTTATAACGCTTAAATAATCTGCAGAAGTAGGTGGCATCCGGCAGGCCGACATGGCTGCTGATTTCCTGCATTGAACCGGACTGAAGATTAATCAGATGAATCGCAGCATTGATGCGCTCGCGGTTTACAAAATCGGTCAGAGTCATCCCAACCTCAGACTTAAAGCGGGTGGAGAGGTACCTCGGATTGACATGCTCCATCTGAGCCAGTGAATTCAAAGACAGGTCGCTGTCAAGATGCAGCTTAATCTGGTCTACCACGTGTCGGATAGTCGTGGAGTACAGCTGGTCGGAGTGATTATTTACCAGATTACAATATTGATGAATCATTTCACGGCGCAGAGAATCAAGCTCCTGGAGCGAAGTGCAGGACTCGATTCGTACGGCGAATTTACCGGAAATCTGATCCAGATAGAATGGGTGCACATGTGCCTCCTGAACTGCCTTACGGTAGATGGTATTCGCTACGATGGTGTAATTCTTCTCATCGCGAAGAGAATTTGAGGTTCGCTTGTCTAAAGACCCTGTAAACTTCGAATTGAGGAAGATCTTCATGGCAACCTGATAGTTGCCTTCGCAGATGGCGGCAAGCCCCTTTTCCTCCATTTCATAGCGCTCTACGATTGCATCAATTCCCCTTGCTTCAGACTGCTTTGGCTCGGATGAAACAGGTAGAATCTGTTGATTCTTGGGGCGGTCAATATATTGAAGGGGAGAAGCATCTGCTCCCCAGATGGAAGAAATTAACGTCTGGAAGTAGGTTTCCAGGTAATTGTAATCCTGAAACAGAGCGAGAGACGCATAATAACGATTGATGAATTCTGTATAAGCAGAAGGAATCCTCAGGTGTTGCCGCATGCTCGTCAGGGCAGTTTCTGTCGGCCGTTCGGTCAGAAAAGGACCGACGGTGTATGCCATTCCCGGTTCGTCTGGAATCGGCATAACAAAATAACAGCAATGAAAGATATCCTTCACGTAGTAGGATATCTTTTTTTCTTGCATATCAGAAGAAAGACGTACGTAGGTAATCGGAAGCTTCCTGTTTTTCTTTGTTCCATAGAGTTCATTACGAAGACCAAGATCGTAGGGGCCGTCTAAGTCCAGTGGATAGGCCGTTTTAGTGACCGGCACACGGGAATTCTGAAAAAAAGAAGTTGTGAAAGAAAAAATGGCGTTCACGGAAGAATCACTCATATAATTTTTACCTTCTTTCGAATTTTTTTGTGCTGATAGTAGAAAAATTAAAAAAAGTTCTATATTTAACAAAAATCATACTACTTTTTGCTCTAGCATTCAAGTATACTGATCTCAGATGAAATGAATTACTGAGGCGCGACCTCAGTAGAACAATTATAGGAGGTTCTTATGGATACAAAAAAGAAAAGACCGTTTGGCTGGGCTGATAGAATCGGCTATGCATTCGGAGATTTTGGTAATGATTTTACATTCATTCTTTCATCCATGTTTTTGATGAAGTTTTATACAGACATTATGGGTGTTTCCGCCGCAATTGTCGGTATCATGATGATGGTAGCAAGATTCGTTGATGCAATCACAGATGTCACAATGGGACAGATTGCGGATCGCTCACCGGAAACAGCTAAGGGAAAGTTTGCTCCATGGCTTCGCCGTATGTGCGGACCTGTAGCAGTCGCATCCTTTTTAATGTATGCCATTTGGTTAAAGAATATGCCAATGACCGTTAAGGTAATCTGGATGTTCGCAACATATCTGCTCTGGGGTAGCGTATGCTACACAGGAATCAACATTCCTTACGGCTCCATGGCATCTGCAATTTCTGCGGAACCAAAGGATAGAGCTTCTCTTTCTACATGGAGATCCATCGGAGCAACACTTGCAGGTACGGCAGTTGGTGTTATTCTTCCAATGATCGTTTACTACAGAGATGCAGCTGGCAGAACAAAATTCAACGGCGAAAAGATGGTGATCGCAGCCGCTGTTTGTTCCGTACTTGCAGTCATTTGCTATCTGCTTTGCTACTTCCTTACAACAGAACGAGTTAAAATTGAAGCCGTCGAGGGCAAATTCTCCTTTGTTGATTTGGTTAAGACTACCGTTGCCAATCGTTCCATGATCGGCATCATCCTTGCAGCTTGGTTCCTGCTCATTGCGCAGCTTACACTTGGCTCCATGGCGAACTACATTTACCCATTCTACTTCAATAATGCAGGAGTTATTTCTTCTACAAATCTGATCAATACAGTAGTAACACTTGTACTTTCTGTATTTGCCACACAGCTGTCCATGAAGATTGGACGCCGTGAGGTTGGTATTGTATCTTCTCTGATTGGCGCAGCTGCACTGATTGTTGCTTTTGTGCTTCGTACACGCAGCGTACAGACCTGGTTGATTCTTTACTCCATCTGCTACATCGGACTGGCTATGTTCAACCTGATTGTATGGGCTATGATTACAGACGTAATTGATGACATTGAAGTTAAGCGCGGTGAGAGAAGAGACGGTGCTGTATATTCCGTTTATTCCTTCGCAAGAAAGCTCGGACAGGCAGCTTCCTCCGGCGTTACGGGAATTCTGCTTTCCGCAATTGGCTATACAACTATTACAGCAACTTCTCCTTCTGTCGTAAATGGCATCTACAACATTACATGCCTGGTACCGGCAATCGGATTTATCGGTCTTGCACTCATGCTGATTTTTGTTTATCCGCTTTCTAAGAAGAAGGTTGAGGAAAATGCAAGATTTCTTGCAGATAAGAAGCAGAAGCAGTGAATGATTTAACAGAAAGGACTATCTATGTTATATCCAATTCTTACCCCATCTCGTTTTGTCAGTGATCTTTCAGGAATCTGGGATTTCAAGCTTGATGACGGCACAGGTTTTGACAGCAACTGGGCAGCACAGCCTTTAAGCAATCCAATGACGATGCCGGTTCCAGCTTCTTACAATGATTTAAAGGACGGAATTGATTTCCGTGATCACTATGGCTGGGTTTTCTATCAGAGAACAATTTGTGTACCAAAGGTTGTGGCTGACTCTCAGCATGTAATTCTTCGCTGTGATGCAGTTACTCAGGCAGCCAGAGTTTATCTGAACGGAGAACTTCTTGCAGAGCACAAGGGTGGATTCCTGCCATTCGAGGTGAATCTTGATGGCGCTATCACAGGAGGAGAGGATCTCCTGACGATTGCAGTCAGCAACATTATTGATTACACAACACTTCCTGTCGGTGGCGAAGCGCCAATGCTTTCTTCCATCGGTGGCGGTGACAGCGCAGCTTCTAAGAAGAAGTCGAATAATCCAAACTTTGATTTCTTCAATTATTGTGGCATCACAAGACCGGTTCGTATTGTGACAATGCCAAAGACACACATCGAAGATGTGACCGTAACCAGTGCATTTGCCGGGGAAGTCAGGGACGGAGAGACAGCAGAGCTTACTGTTTTAGTCGAGGCAAATGGCGATGTTCCTGTGCAGGTTGAGGTTCTCGATGCTGCGGGCACAGTCGTTGCAACCGGCACTGCGGAAGGTGCCGTTGATAAGGCTTTAGATGAGGATTTCAGACAATACGAAGTACATGCTTCAGTTCCTGATGTAATTCTCTGGAAGCCGCTTGATGCCTACCTTTACAACATCCGTGTAACAGCAGGTGAGGATGTTTATACACTTCCTTACGGCGTCCGTACCGTGCGTGTTCAGGGAAAGCATTTCCTGATTAACGAGCAGCCATTTTATTTCAAGGGCTATGGCAAACACGAGGATACATTCCCGAACGGCCGTGGTATTAACCTGCCAATGAACACCCGTGATATTTCCATTATGAAGTGGCAGGGCGCGAACAGCTTCAGAACCAGCCATTATCCATATTCCGAGGAAATGATGCGTCAGTGCGATGCGGAAGGTATCATTGTAATCGATGAAACAACAGCAGTTGGTATCAACTTTGACTTCGGCGGCGGAGCAAACTTCGGCGGCCAGAAGGTGAAGACGTTTGATAAGGAGCATGGTATTCAGACCTTTGAACACCACAAGGAGGTCATTCGTGATTTAATCCGCAGAGATAAGAACCATGCCTGTGTTGTGATGTGGTCCATTGCAAATGAACCAGATTCCTACTCTGAGGGCGCTTATGAGTATTTCAAGCCTTTATATGATCTTGCTCGTGCCCTTGATCCGGAAACACGTCCATGCACAATTGCTTCTGTATTTATGGCAGGCGGTCCTGACACAGATATTTCTGCGAAGCTGTCTGATGTAATCTGCCTGAACCGCTATTTTGGCTGGTATGCAGGTGGCCCGGATATCGCCGGCAGTGAAATTCCTTTAAGAAAGGAGCTTGACAAGTGGGCAACCATCGACAAGCCAATCATGTTTACTGAGTTTGGTGCAGATACAATCATGGGCCTTCATGACACCACTCCTGTCATGTACACGGAAGAATATCAGCTTGATTACTATAAGATGCACACCCGTGTATTTGATGAATACCCATGCATCTGCGGAGAGCAGGTCTGGAACTTTGCTGACTTTGCAACAAGCCAGTCCATGCTCAGAGTTCAGGGCAACAAGAAGGGCCTTTTCACCCGCGATCGCAAGCCAAAGCTTGCTGCGCACTTCTTCAGAGAAAGATGGAATAAGATTCCTGAATTTGGATATAAGAAGTAAATTTGTTCCTGGCAAATGATCACGCGGGCACGATTCTCAAGAACGAGATTAAGGCGTACCTGATCAAGCAGGGCTGATTGCGAACAAGGTAAATGGTTGTTACGCCGCCGCGTGGACAAGGTTAAGGAAATTAATGATAAATACTGCATTCCCGTGAAATAAAAAGCGGTGTTTGTGGTATTGTGATTAAGGAGGGCATGTCAGTCGTGTCCTCCTTTATTACATGAAAGAAGGACAAAGGATTATGTACAATTTTTTCTCACCAGCTCGTGTATTATTTGGCTGTGGCGTGCTGAATCAGCTTCACACGCTTAAAATGCCAGGAAAGAAGGCCCTTTTAGTCATCAGTAACGGACGCTCTGCCAGGGCAAATGGTTATCTTGACCGAACAGAAGCTGAATTAAAAGCAGCGGGCGTGGAAGTCGTGCTGTATGACGGTATTGGCGCCAATCCGTTAAAGGAAGCCGTAGAAGAAGGCGCATTTTTAGGAAGAAAAGAACAGGTTGATGTTGTCGTTGCATTAGGCGGAGGTTCCGTCCTGGACGCAGGCAAGGTCATGGCCATGTTTATCCCTCAAGAATCGGATGATTTGTGGGATTACGCAGGAGGACTCACCGGAAAGCAAAAGACGCCTGAGAAAAAAGCACTTCCATGGATTGCAATCACAACGTCTGCTGGCACGGGCTCTGAAGTTGATGCAACCGGAGTGGTAACCAATCTTGGCACGGATGAAAAAATAGCACTCGGTGGTGGAGAAGATGTATTTGCCACGTATGCAATCGTCGACCCGGAACTGACTGTGTCGGTACCGGCGAAATATACGGCATTCCAGGGATTTGACGCGCTGTTCCACTCCCTCGAAGGCTACTTAAGCAACCGTCACAACCTGATGAGTGACATGGTGCAGCGCTCGGCAATCGAGCACATCAGCGCGAACCTGGCGGCAGCAGTGAAGGACGGCAGTAACCTTGCGGCGCGCGAGGCTGTTTCGTACGGAAACACGATGTCCGGCTATTCCATGGTGCTTGCAGGCTGCATTTCCGAGCATGCGATGGAGCACGCAATGAGCGCGTACTATCCGAAGCTTCAGCACGGCGCCGGCCTGATTATGATTTCAAAAGAGTATTTCACATATTGGATTAATCGCCACGTCGCCGATAAGCGCTTTGTGGAGATGGCGCGCTTTATGGGCATTAAGGACGCAGTGAAGCCTGAGGATTTCATCACGGCACTCGTGAAGCTACAGGAAGATTGCGGCGTTGCGGATCTCAGGATGAGCGACTACGGCATCAAATTCGAGGATTGTCGCAAGTTCGCGGAAAATGCCCGCGCAACCACCATGCGCCTGATTAAGAACGATCCGGCCGAGACGACGAACGACGACTTCACCGGAATCTACGAAAGATCCTATAAATAAAGAGGCGGGCTGGCCCCAGGCGTTACCTTAAAAGTAACGAACCTGGAGCCAGCCCCCTTTTTTTGCGCGGCGCGCGGCCTTAAATTTTAGAACGTAGCAGCTCTATGAATTCCTTTGTATATTCGCTCAGCATGGCGCCTGGATTCTGCGCGAGAACGATATCAGAGCGAATCGTACAACCGCGAATCCTGCGGCTTAAAAGGGAGTCCGGGACAGCGTGCAGCGCGGATTCCGGCATGATTCCGACGCCAATTCCAGATTCAACCAGCGCAATCGTGGTTCTGGCGTCACCGTTGATGCAGGAATAATGCGGGGTCAGCCCACGGTTTGAAAATTCCACATCCAGAGGCCCCTTCCAGCGGCGGTAGGTAATCAGCGGGAGGGAAGCCAGCTTCTTTAACGTAATCGTTGACTCTGCAGGCAGAATCTCAGGTGTGCCGACGGCAACAAGCTCTTCTGTTGCAAGAATCGTACAGTCGATTCCTCGCGCGGTAAATGGCGTGCGCATGAAGGCAACAGGAATATCGCCATGGTTCAGTTTCTTCAGCAAATTGTAGGTGTCGCTTTCAACCAGGTCAAACCGGGCATCCGGGTGCTCTTTGATGAAATTCGAAACCAGCAGGGTCGCATTACTTGAAGCAAGTGAGGAAACAACGCCGAACTTAATCGTATGAGAAAACTGCTCATTACTCTTCATTGTCGCCTTTTTCGCCTGATCGCTTAAAGAAAGCAGATGGCAGGCATAGTTATAGAGTGTCTCTCCGGCAGGCGTCACATCGATGTGACGGGGCCCACGGTTAAACAACCTGCATCCGAGCTCCTTTTCCAGGAGCTGCATCTGTGAGGAAAGGGGCGGCTGCGACATGAAAAGCTTATCTGCAGCGGCAGAAATACTACCCTCTTCAACAATTGTTTTGAAATACTGAAGTTGTTTTAAATCCATATTAATCTCCTATGGTTGACAGACTTAATAAATACTGTTTGTATAGCTGCCTCTATGATACACTATTTTCTGTTAAAGGCAACGTGTAAAAATCAAATTCTTATCGCACTGAATTTTGAATCACCTGTTGCCTTATCTTTTTTAAGAGGGAGATAAGGGAAAATGAAAAACAAAGGATTCAGGAGGTCTGTTGTAGCAGGCCTGATGGTTCTGTCCATGTGCGCCGTGCAGATGATGCCGGCCGTTTATGCAGAAGAGGTCACAGAGGTCACAGCACCAAAGGACGGTGTAGCGCTTGCGCAGGCCAGCAAACTCGCCAAAGCGAAGGCAGGTGAGGGTCTTGACACTATGTCCATGATTAGACTGGGAACCCAGTCAGACAGCACAAAAGCTTCAAAGACAGGAACAAACATCACTTTAGATACATCCACCTACGGAAAGATGGCCAATACAGGCCAGTCCGGCTTCGTGGCCTATGCTGCGAAAATTTCGAAGGACGAGAATGCAACCATTCGCGGAAGATTCCACGTAAAGGATGCGAAGAAGGTCGACAACCAGTCCTCCTTCGGCTTAATTGCTTTTGATACACTCGGTAAGAACGACACCTCAACCGATTACGTAAATCAGGTTGCCTGCTATGCAGCAACCAAGGTTGAAAATCCGGAACTCTCCATCAAGACGATTCCTGGTGTTCGTACCGTCAGCGGAAATACTGACAAAAACGGCACGAAAAAGACCGACGAAACCGTTGTAGATATGAACAACGTATTCGATGCCGGAACAGCTGCATTTACCATGGAAAATGCGACTAAGCTGTACTACAATTTCGAACTTGTGAAAACGTGCAACGGAATTACCTTAAACTGGTATTCTGACGACTGGAGCAAGGTTGCTAACACCATCGAAGTAACCAATCCGAACAAGCTGTTAGCACAGGATCCAAACGGCATGTACATTGGTTTCTTTGCTTCAAGAATCGGCGTTGTGGAAGTCACCGATGCATCCTTTGAAAAGCATACGCCTTCCGCTGAAGAGATTGCAAAGAAGGACATTTCCACATGGATTAATTACGACGAAGCAGAAGTTTCCACCTTCAACGGTGCAACCTGCGTAGGTTCTGAGTACACATACCGCGGCACAACCAATGTGACAGGTAAGTACAAGGTCACCGATGAAAGCGGAAAAGTATATTACGAAAATGATGTAAAGGGCGGCGACGCGATATCGTTTACGATTCATGACCTTCCAACCGGAAGTACGACATTTACTACATCTGTGACACCTGCAGAGAACAGTGTCGATGAGACTACTTTAAAGAAGCAGTATGATGACCGCCTTCTCTTAAAGGATTACTCACCGATTACCGTGTCAGATGCTGTACTTGCAAAGAGCAGCTCTGACATGGCAAACATTTACGTTTCTCCGACAGCCAAAGCGAACGGCACGGGTGCTGAGGACAGCCCAATGCAGCTGCAGACAGCACTGAACTTTGCCGAGCCTGGACAGTGCATCATCTTACAGGACGGCGTTTACAAGCCTTCCAAGCAGATTGAAATTCCTTACGGTGTTTCAGGCACAGAGCAGGGAATGATCACACTTCGTCCTCAGAACGAAGGAAAAGTGACCTTTGACGGATCACAGATGAAGGGCACAGGAACACTCTTTGCCATGAAGGGCGACTACTGGCATGTTTATGGTATCGAAATCGTTAACTCTCAGGACGGCGCCAAGGCTGTGACAGTTGCGGGAAATAACAATATCGTCGAGATGTTGAACATCCACAACAACGGATCCTCAGGCCTGCAGATCAGCCGTGCATCAGGCGAGCCAAATGTATGGTGGCCAAACAACAATCAGATTATTAACTGCACATCTTACTTTAACGCAGATTCCAAGCAGAATGACGCCGATGGTTTCTCTGCCAAGCTGTCTGTCGGTGAAGGCAATGTGTTTAACGGCTGTATTTCCCACGACAACGTGGATGACGGCTATGATTTATACGCAAAGAACGGCGATGGCTACGGTCCAATCGGAGCGGTAACGATTGAGAATTGTCTCGCGTACCACAATGGCTACACGCCGGAAGGAAAACTTTCTAAAGCCTCAGGAAACGGTTTCAAGCTTGGAGGTGAGGGCCTTTCCGGCAAGCATGTTCTGAAGAACTCCATCGCATGGGCAAATGCAGGCTGTGGTATCACTTCCAATAATGGCCCGGACTGCAAGGTATATAACTCAGAATCTGTGGATAATGGCGCATTTTCCAGAGTTGACGGTGGACAGACAAAGAGAAACAACATCCAGCTGTCTCCAAAGAATGGCGACAAATTCGCTGGAACTACGGATTACGAGGTGAAGAACACAATCAGTTTCTACACACCGGTTATCACAAATCCGGGAACGATGTCAGGTGATACGTTTACGTTAAAGAGCCAGCAACTCGAAAAAGTGGTAGATGCTACAAATTACGTGGTAAATGATCCTTCTACCCGTTCTTCTAAGAATTCCGAGAACAAGAGTGCCGAAGCATCCTGGTTTAAGGAAATCGATTACGCTAAGGTTCAGCCTGCAAGAAACGCAGATGGAACTATCAACTTAAACGGTTTATTTGAGATGACCGATAAGGCTCCTCAGGGCCTCGGCGCATCCGTTAAGAATCCAACTTCCAGAATTCCGGCATTAAGCAACGGCCTCGTGAAGAAGGCTTCTTCCGGTAATGGTGCCGGCTCCACCGGTTCCAAAGCAGTATGGCCAGTGGCAACAGTCATCTTATGTGTAGTCATCGCAGTTGGCGGCTTCTTCGTAGTAAGAAGAAAGCGCGCGTAAGAGAGAGGCACGCCGGAAGTTCCAATCAGCGTGGATTCCTTGACATTCATCAAACGTCTATCTATAATTAGGAAAGCAAAAATAAATAAGACAGTTCGTTTGTACCATCCTGTCTATAAACAAAACCAGGACTGCCGGCGCTTTTTTGCGCACAATTGATTTGATTCAACAGTAGCCTTGTGTATGGACACAAGGCTTTTTTTTATACAATTGGGCTGTCGCGGCGCCACCTTTAGATGATGGCGCCGCCGAGGCACAGGAGAAGGAGATATCATGTTCACAATCAGCACAGAAGCAAGCTTTGATGCTGCCCATTTTTTAAAAGGTTATAATGGCAAATGCCACAATCTCCATGGTCATCGCTGGCGCGTGGTTGTCTTCGCTCAGAAGGAGCAACTGTGCGAGGATGAGCAGAATCGAGGTATGGTGTTTGATTTCAGCGAGCTGAAGGATGTTTTAAAGGCCATGGCAGATGATCTTGATCACAGCCTGATTTATGAGACGGGATCGCTGAAGGAGAAGACGGTGGAAGCCTTGAAGGAAGAGGATTTCCGAATGAACGAAGTGCCATTTCGTCCGACGGCTGAGAATTTTTCAAAGTATTTCTACGACGAAATAACAGCGAAAGGATACGATGTCCGCAGGGTTGATGTTTACGAAACACCAAATAACTGCGCAAGCTACGAGGCGTAACGCGCGCCGCGAAGGAGTTTTATGAAAGTTGTTGAAAAGTTTGTAAGCATCAACGGCGAAGGAACAAGAGCCGGCGAGCTTGCAGTATTTGTAAGATTTCAGGGCTGTAACCTGCGTTGCAGCTATTGTGACACGATGTGGGCAAATGAAGCAGATTGCCCATACACAGAAGAAAGTCCGGAAGAAATCCTTGAATACATCAGGAAAACAGGTATTAAGAACGTGACTTTAACGGGAGGCGAGCCGCTGCTTCAAAAGGATATCGACAGATTAATCGGGTTGATTCTCAGCGAAGACGAGCTTCGTGTTGAAATCGAGACAAACGGGGCCGTTGACCTCGCACCATTTACCAATCTGCCGGCTCAGGCCGGCGCAGGCAGGCAGGAAGACGATGCGACTGCGCGTCGCGTACGGCCAGTCTTCACGATGGACTACAAGCTTCCGTCGAGTGGCTGGGAAGCTGCAATGAAACCGGAGAATTTCAGACTGCTTACCAAAGAGGACACAGTGAAGTTTGTGGCCGGAAGCAGGGAAGACCTGGCACGGGCCAAAGAACTTATAGATCAGTGGAGGCTCACGGGCATTTGCCACGTATACTTCAGTCCCGTGTTTGGAAAGATTGAGCCGGTTGAAATCGTTGATTTCATGATAGAGAATAAGTTAAATGAGGCGCGGATGCAGATTCAGATGCACAAGGTCATCTGGGATCCGAACGCGCGTGGGGTGTGAGCGGACTTACATTTTTAGGCAATCGAGAAGGAGCTAAGATGATTGATAA
The DNA here is from genome assembly GCA_902781505.1 of uncultured Lachnospiraceae bacterium. Classification (GTDB taxonomy): domain Bacteria; phylum Bacillota; class Clostridia; order Lachnospirales; family Lachnospiraceae; genus UBA4285. Next base: position 38,381 of record CACZJL010000002.1, read on the forward strand.
GAAAGCGATTGAAGAGCATATTCGTGGGATTTTGGTGGCGCTTGGAGACGATCCGGAGCGTGAGGGCTTAAAGGACACGCCAAAGCGTGTTGCGAAAATGTACGAAGAGGTTTTCGCGGGTATGAATTATACGAATCACGAGATTGCGGAGATGTTTGACAAGACCTTCGAGGAAGGCCTTGATTCAGCAGATGACTATCTTGATGATGTGGAAGAGACTGAAGGGTTAGAGGGCGCAATTAAGAGCAACGCCGGGACAAAGGCGACTCCGGGCCGCGTGGTTGTGATGAAGGATATCGACCTGTTCTCCTACTGCGAGCACCATATGGCGCTAATGTATGACATGAAGGCGACGGTTGCGTACGTGCCAAAGGGCAAGGTAATCGGACTTTCGAAAATTGCGCGTGTGGCTGACATGGTTGGACGCCGCCTGCAGCTGCAGGAGAAGATTGGCAAAGACATTGCCGATATCATTTCTGAAATTACAGGCAGCGGTGATGTTGCGGTTCTGCTTGAAGGTCGGCACTCCTGCGTGTCCGCAAGAGGAATCAAAAAGCCATCAAAGACATTTACCGCGGAACTGCGCGGAGCATTTAAGACAGACGCGACTTTACAGATGTATCTGAAGTAAGGAGAAGTTATGAAGGCTTTAGTTTTATGTAGCGGCGGCGTGGATTCCACGACAGCCCTTGGACTTGCCGTAAGTAAGTACGGCGCAGAGAATGTCATCGCGCTTTCCATGAGTTACGGACAGAAGCATGACAAAGAAATTCAGGCTGCGAAGGCAGTTGCGGCGCATTACGGCGTCGAGCAGCTGTTCCTGGATTTAAGCAAGATTTTCGAATACAGTAACTGCTCGCTTTTAAAGCAGTCCACCGAGGAAATTCCGGAGGAATCTTATGCCGAGCAGATTAAAGAGACAAAGGGCGAAGCACCGGTTTCTACCTACGTTCCGTTCAGAAATGGTCTGTTCCTTTCAAGTGCAGCAAGCATCGCACTCAGCAAAGGCTGCAGCGTGATTTACTATGGCGCGCATGCTGACGATTCCGCTGGTTTTGCCTACCCTGACTGCTCACCGGTATTTAACAATGCCATGAACGAAGCGATTTACGAAGGCTCCGGCCACCAGCTTCGCATCGAAGCGCCATTTGTCAATATGAATAAGGCGGGCGTCGTGAAGATGGGCCTTGAGCTTGGTGTTCCGTACGAACTGACCTGGAGTTGTTATGAAGGCGGCGAGAAGCCTTGTGGTCGCTGCGGCACCTGCATCGACCGTGCTGCTGCATTTGCAGCGAATGGAGTTGCTGATCCGGCGCTGTAAGAGAAGAAGTGTCACAGGAAAGAGGAGTTTTATGAGAGAAAATGAGAATTTAACACTTCTTGGAAACAAGAACGTGAAGTACGATAACGACTACAATCCGGACGTTTTAGAGACTTTTGTCAACAAGCATCCGGACCATGATTATTTTGTTAAGTTTAACTGCCCGGAGTTTACGTCACTGTGTCCAATCACAGGACAGCCGGACTTTGCCACAATCTACATTTCATACGTGCCTGACGTGAAGATGGTCGAGAGTAAGAGCCTGAAGCTCTATCTGTTCTCGTTCCGCAACCGCGGCGACTTCCACGAGGATTGCGTAAATATCATTATGGAAGACCTGATTAAGCTCATGGATCCGAAGTACATCGAGGTCTGGGGCAAATTCCTTCCTCGTGGCGGAATTTCTATCGATCCTTACTGCAACTACGGTAAGCCGGGCACTCGTTGGGAAGAAGTGGCGTGGAATCGCCTTTCCCAACACGACTTAAATCCGGAGATGGTGAATAATCGCTGATTGCGTGAGGCGTCATATTGTAGGCTTTTCGAAAGCTGGATGTGAAGTAGCTCTGAGAACTGAATGAAAGGTACTCGGAGATTTCGCTACAGGGATAGGTCGAAAATTTAAGCGCAGTTGATTGCAGCGCAACTCGCCAGGTGGCGTAACCCGCCCGTGGCGCATCGCGCATGGAAGGCGCGAGTGAAAGGAGATTTTATGAGCAGAGTTAATTTTGGCGCAAAGCCACTTATGTACCCACAGCCAGTGCTGATCATCGCAACCTACGACGAGAACGGCGTGGCAAATGCCATGAATGCGGCATGGGGCATTACAACAGATTACCAGGAGATCACAATCAGCCTTGGTTCCCACAAGACAACAGATAATTTCGCAAAGACAGGTGCTTTCACCGTCAGCCTCGCAACTGAGGATGAGGTCGTGGCTTCCGACTACGTCGGCATCGAATCCGGCCGCAAGGTTTCGGACAAGTTTGAGCGCACCGGCTGGCATGCAACAAAAAGTGAATTTGTCAATGCGCCATTAATCGATGAGCTTCCGGTTGCCCTCGAGTGCAAGGTGAAAAGCTTCAACGACTGCATCCTTACAGGCGAAATCGTAAACGTCTCCGCAGACGAATCCGTTGTAACCGATGGCAAAGTGGACTTAGCGAAGTTTAAGCCAATCACCTTTGATCCGTTCAACAGCGCTTACATTGGCCTCGGAAAGAGAGTCGGAACCGCGTTCAAGGACGGCATGAAGCTGAAGTAAGGCGTCGGTTTTGAGCCGGCGGCCGCGTGAGCTTTGAGAAGTTTAAGGATTTAATTTCGTCCGCCAATCCTGTCAGAGGATTGGTGGATTTTTTTTGTGCTTTTCTTGCTGTCCTATTATAAGGACATGTTATATATTATGATGATAACGTTGAAAGAGAAATAGACAGAGTTATAGACGATTTAGAGATTCGGAAATTCATCCTGTATATTTCACTTTTAATTACCATTCAGGCGCCGATTGGTACAGGGAATTAATGTGTGTTTACGTTTAGGAGGAAAGCTATGGGATTAGCGAGTTTGATTTTAGGAATCTTAGGATTTATGATTTCGGTAACAATTTTTAAGGATTTAAGCTTGATTCTGTGTGTGTTAGGTCTGGTTTTAGGCATTATCGCACTAGTTAAGAAAAAAGCTAAAGTAATGGCTATTATTGCTATTGTTTTGTGCGTGTTAGGTTTCGGTATTGCAGTTGGTACCTCTGGCAGTACATCATCTGACAGAACAACAGGCAGAGGAATTACAAACAGCTCTGGTGACAGTAAATCTAAGACGGTTAAGGTCTCCACTGATAAGGTTGAAATGTCAGCTCTTGGAATCACTGCGAAGGGTGATTTTGTCATTAAGGTGACAAATAACAATGAGGGATCTGTATGTCTTTCGACCATTACAACTGTGTTTAAAGATGCGAACGGTGCCTTTGCAGTAAAGAAAGCAGCACAAGAAAGTTTTGCGGTTATTCCTGCAGGACAGTCCATCGTTGTTCATGACTTCGGTTATGGTGAAGATTTTTCACAGTATCCAACGTATGAATTCTCCTGTGAACTGGCAAATATTTCGGATAATTTCCTTGCAGAGGGAATTGAAATTGAATCAAGCGATACAGGTAAGCAGATTGCGGTAACGGTAAAGAACGGAAGTGATAAGACAATTGGTTCGACCGAGGTATCAGTTGCTTACTATGCGGGAAACCAGATTGTAGGCGTTGATACAGGATATGCAGACTCAACAACAGCAGCAGGAGCCAGCACTTACATTAATGTTGATTATCCTAAGGATTCCAAGTATAAGGATGTTGGTTTTGACTCCTATCAGGTTTCTTATATTCATGCAGAAATTCAAAAATAATAATATGTAATATCTGGCCTTGTGCAACCAAAAGTTGTGCAAGGCTATTGGCGTAACCGGAGGATTTTTTACTTGCGGCCGGATAGGCGTGGTTTATTTCAGAATTCTTTTCAAGTTCTTTGATCTGATCCTTGAGATTGGTGGACTTCTTCGACCAGCCCGAATCCGTGGCGGAACCATTGGTTTCGTCGCCGCCAAGGTATTTGGACGCTTTGAAGGGTTTTGCTTTTGTCTTAACTATACAGCAATGCAGTATTAATATGGAATAAGATAAAGCAGTGCTGTATAATTTGGCTTGGATAGATGTAATTGCGCAGGCAATGAACGATGCGCGACTGGGAGCAGGGAAAGCGCAAGATGCCGGAATACGTGTACGAACTTGTGGAGTATAAGGGGTGAGCAGGGAATTGCTGAGTGAAGTAATAAATACGAAATAAATGAGCACAGGAGTAAGGATTTCTATGAATGAGTTAGAGGCTTATTACAATAAATTTAACGAGGAGAAGAGGCTGAATTCGAGGCACGGGCAGGTTGAATTTTTCGTGACGATGCATTATCTGAATCAGTATCTGCAGGGGATTGAGTCACGCGTCGATTCGCGCGCGGCGATTAAGATTCTCGACGTTGGCGCGGGCACTGGCCGCTACGCGATTCCACTGTCGGAGGCGGGATATGATGTGACAGCTGTGGAGCCGGTGCACCACAATCTTGGCATCATGCGAATGAACGCGCCGAAGCTAAAGGCGTTTGAAGGAAAAGCGCAGCGTTTGAGGCGATTTGCCGATAATTCATTTGATGTGGTGTTACTCTTCGGGCCGATGTATCACCTGAAGGACGAGAAGGACAGGCAACAGACGATGCTTGAAGCAAAGCGAGTTTTAAAGCCGGGCGGCCTGCTTTTTATCAGTTACATCATGAATGAGTACAGCGTGCTGCTTTATGGATTCCGCGACCGCCACATTCTTGAGGCGATGAAGGGTGGCCAGGTGGACGAAGCGTTTAAGTGTACAGAGTTGGCTAATCCGCTCTATCACTACGTTCGTCTCGAGGATATTTATGCGCAGAGCGAGGCAGCAGGTTTTGAGCGAGTGAAGATTCTGTCGCAGGACGGCCCGGCAAATCACATGCGCCGCGAGTTAAATGCGATGGATGAGGATGAGTTTGAGGTGTTTAAGCAGTATCAGTTGGCGGTCTGCGAGCGGTCGGAGCTTTTGGGTGCGGGGTGTCACACGCTTGATGTTTTGCGGAAATAGATGCCGCGAGACGTTCGATAGCGGTCCTGGCGTCTCAGTTCAGCCGGGATTTTTATGTTTCATGAAAGAGTTTCCCGTCAGGGTAAAATTTCAAAACACCGGGAATACACTTGACACATTGCGGGGCGCCGTGTTAATCTTTTCAAACAGAACAAAATATTCGCATAAAGGGAGTAATTGAAATAGCCCGTCAACATTCTCGTCAGAAAGCTTTCTGGATGGTTGGCTATACCTCTTTATTTAGGTGATGAGACTTTATGCAGACAATCGCGATGTTCGCGACTGCCTGCATAAAGTCTCTTTTTGTTTTGTGCGCAAAGTTCAGGCTTGCACTTCGTGAAGGATGGAAAGGAGTTTTATGAAGAATTGGTATCAGTTGTCAGCCAAAGATGCTTTATCAGAGCTGGAATCGGCAAAGAGCGGATTGGCTAGCGCGGAGGTTGTGAAGAGAAGAGAAAAGTTCGGGGAGAATGCCATAAAGGATGAGGAGAAGGAGTCGGCGCTGGCGGTATTTTTAGGTCAGTTTAAGGATCTGATGGTGATTATCCTGATGGTTGCGGCGGTGGTGTCGATGCTGACGGGAGATGTTGAAAGCACGCTGGTTATTTTTGCGGTGCTGCTTTTGAATGCGGTGCTTGGCACCGTGCAGCACATCAAGGCGGAGAAGTCGCTTGACGCGTTGAAGGCGATGTCGAGCCCCGTGGCGAAGGTGATGCGTAACGGTGAACGCGTCGAAATCGATTCAAAAGACGTTGTGCCGGGTGACATTTTCCTTGCAGAAGCAGGCGACTTAATCGTTGCAGATGGCAGAATTCTGGAAAATTACTCGCTGCAGGTGAACGAGAGTTCATTGACGGGCGAGTCGACCAATGTGAACAAGGACGCGGACGTGCTGGTGGGCGAGCTGCCGCTGGCGGACCGTAAGAATATGGTATATTCCGGGTCACTCGTGACGTACGGCCGTGCGGTTGTGCTGGTGACGGAGACTGGAATGAATACCGAAATCGGCAAGATTGCGAATCTGATGAACCAGACAAAGGAGAAAGAGACGCCGCTGCAGCGCAGCTTAAACGATTTCTCTGGCAAGCTTGCAACCGGAATCCTCATTATTTCCGCAATCGTTTTCGGGCTCGGAATCTGGCGTGGAATGGAGGTGCTTGACTCGCTTCTGTTCGCTGTAGCCCTTGCGGTTGCTGCGATTCCGGAGGCGTTAAGTTCGATCGTTACCATCGTTCAGGCGATGGGAACCCAGAAAATGGCGAGAGAACACGCGGTTATCAAAAAGCTTGCGGCTGTTGAATCGCTCGGTTCCGTGCAGGTTATCTGTTCCGACAAGACCGGAACCCTGACGCAGAACCGCATGACCGTGCAGGAAATCTACATCGGCGACGAGGTGCTGACGGCGGACAAACTCGACCTGCACAATCAGACACATCGCTATCTTTTATATGACGCAGTACTCACGAACGACGCGACATTTGCCGAGGGAAAAGGCATCGGCGATCCGACGGAATACGCGCTTTTAGAGATGGCGGATAAGAAGCTGCCGTTCGAGGATATGCGCAACATGATGGAGCGCGTGGAGGAGGTGCCGTTTGACTCCGACCGAAAGCTGATGAGCACGAAATACAGCGTACATGGCGTTCCGACCGTATTTACCAAGGGCGCCGTGGACGTGCTGTTAAACCGTTGCGATTCGATTCGCGTGAGCGATACTGAGATTCGCCCGATTACGGACGAGGACCGCGGCCGCATTGCAGACCAGAACGAGGCGTTTTCGGCAAATGGCTTGCGCGTGCTGGCATTTGCCTATAAGGAGACGGACGAGGCGTTGTCTGTTGAGACGGAGTACCACTACACGTTCTTAGGCCTGATTTCGGAGATGGATCCGCCGCGCGTGGAGTCGAAGGAGGCGGTGGCACAGGCGACGGAGGCCGGCATCCGCACGATTATGATTACGGGCGACCACAAGGTGACCGCGACGGCAATCGCGCGCGAAATCGGAATCTTCCGTGACGGTGTCGATTCTGCAGAGGATGGCGATATTGCGGTGACGGGGCTGGAGCTGGATGCGATGAGCGACGCGGAGCTTGACGAGAAGTTGGAGCGCATCAGCGTTTACGCGCGCGTGTCTCCGGAAAATAAGATTCGCATCGTGGAGGCGTGGCAGCGCAAGGGCAAGATTGTGTCAATGACCGGCGACGGCGTCAACGACGCGCCTGCCTTAAAGAAGGCGGATATCGGCGTTGCGATGGGCATTACAGGAACGGAAGTCAGCAAGGATGCGGCTTCCATGATTTTGACCGACGATAACTTTGCCACGATTATCAAGGCCGTGGCGAATGGAAGAACGATTTTCGAAAACATCAAGAACGCTGTTCTGTACCTGCTTTCCGGCAACCTGTCTGCGATTATTGCAGTTCTTTACACGTCCCTTCTGGCACTGCCGATTCCATTCCAAGCCGTGCAGCTGCTGTTTATCAACCTTGTTACTGACTCGCTTCCAGCGCTGGCAATCGGCATGGAACCAGGGGCTGGCAATATGTTAAAGCGCGCACCGCGCGATCCGAATTCCGGCATCATGGACCGCATCTTTGTGCGCCGTATGGTGTTACAGGGTGCCCTGATTTCTGTCGTTGTTATTGCGGCTTACGAAATCGGACTCAAGGAAAGCCCGGCATTTGCCAGTTCCTTAGCATTCCTGACGCTGACCGTCTCGAGACTCCTTCACGGCTTTAACTGTCGCGGGGAAAACAGTATAATACGTCTTGGATTTAAGAGAAACTGGTACAGCCTTGGCGCGTTTGTCACAGGCCTCGTGCTGGTTGTGTTTGTGTCGGTGACGCCGTTTGGCCAGAGCTTGTTTTCTGTGGCTACGCTGACTATGTGTGACATCGCGATTATTGGTGGGCTGTCCCTGATTCCAACCGTGATTATTCAGGCTGTGAAGGTAGTGCGCGAGCACTGTCAGCGCTCCTTCACGAGCTTTCCGTCTTCCATGCGGTAGACGGTATCGGCAAGGTCGAGCACGCGGGAGTCGTGAGTGACCATAATTGCGGCTTTGCCTCGGGAGTGGACTTCATCGGCAATCATGCTGACAACCTTGCGACCGCGGACAGAATCAAGCGCAGCGGTAGGCTCGTCGGCAAGGATTACATCCGGATTTGCGGCAAATGCTCTTGCAACAGCGAATCTCTGTCTTTCACCACCGGACATGGCTCCCGGGTATTGTCTGCGGATTTCTGTCAGGTCGAGTTCCTTTAAAAGCTTCTCTTTATCAGAAGAAGAAATCTTTTTTACAACATCGAGCTGATCCTCACCGCGGAGGTAAGGAAGAAGCTGGTGGGACTGAAAGATAAAGCCAATATGGTCGCGGCGAAGCTTCGCCCAGGCTCTCTTAGTGCTGGATGCTGATCCCTTACCCATTCTCTTCTTGCCGGAAGTTGTATCTGTACCGGAAAGGATGACGGAACCTGAGTCAGGAGACTGCATCATGCCGGCAATATTAAGCAGCGTACTTTTGCCACAACCGGATGGACCGACAATGGCAGCAAGTTCGCCAGGGTACACGGAAAGGGATACGTCATTTAAAACCGTGCGCATTTCTTTGCCATCGGCATAAGACTTCGTAATGTTTTTCAGTTCTAAAGCAGGCACTGCCTGTGTAGTGCCAGCCGAAAGCTGTGCAGGTGTGTTATTTCTGTTTTCATTCATCAGTTGTCACCTCCGATAATTTCTGCAGGATCGATGCGGCCCACCTTGATGATGGAAATCAGGCTGCCGGCGAGGGAAATCAGAATGAATGCGATGAGAATCACCAGAACATTCTGAGTCTTAAGGTAGAATGGCATGGTTGCCGGAAGACCCTGTGCCATGCCCCATACAAGGATGCCTGCGACGCACGCACCGCTGGTTGCGATGATGCCAACTTCTGCAATTACGAAACGAGAGAGTCGGCCCATACTGACGCCGATTGCCTTCATGACACCGAATTCCTTTTCCTTCTGCAGATTGATAACAAAGAAGAAAATTGCGAGGATAACGGCTGTGATGACAACCAGCATCCAGTCTACCATCTTGATAGTCATCTGCTCGCTGGCGTAGCCAGGAATCTTGTTGATAACATCAGCTTTGGACATCACGGTGAGGCCATCCACGCTGATTGCTTCAGTGCTGTCAGAAAGGGCAATTGCATGAATGCTCTCATGATAGTTCGGATTCAGTTCGTGCATGAGATTTGCATAGGTTTCCGTTGAGATGTAGCCGATGGAAATGTGGCTATACATCGCGTCTTTTGTGAAGCCGACAACGGTGAATTCAAGGCTGGTTGAAGAGTCGCGAATTACATCGCCGACAGAAATTCCTTTTGCCATGAAATCATCATCGAGAATGATGGCGTTTTGCGAATCGGAATCAGCGAGAGAGGAACCTTCAAGTACGCCAGGCGCAAGGGTTCCTGCCGGGTCAATGGCAAAGTATGTCACGTCGATTTTCTCATCTGAACCGCTCTTACTTACGTACATGCGGGAGATGTCGATTGTAGCTGTTTCGTGCTGAGCCTGAGCAGAAACGGCATTTGCCTGGTCCTTCGTGATGCTTGAAACGGTAATCAGTCCTTCTGCATCATCTTTTAAGACGAAGGACTGTGCCGGCATATTGTCGATGCCGGATGAAACGGCTCTGCCGAGCCCGTCAACGAGGCCGGAAAGGAAGAGCACCATAAACATCATCAGCACCACGATCAGTGTGATAAGTGTGTATTTCTTCCAGCTGTGGGTCAGTTCTTTCCACGCGAGTTTCATGTGATTCTCCTTTAAAATTTTCTAAGTAGTCGCATTATAACACTAATATAAATTTATTGCAATTTAATTTTACACGATGCGTTACGGCATTGATTTGGAAGATACGGTGACTGTAATTTGGTCCATCGCGTGACGGATTTTAAGTTTCAATCAAGAGATTGTGTACAATGTGCACAGAAAAAACAAGTAAAATGCATGAAAGTACTTCCAATTTCCGTGGAATTTAGGTATAATGTATCTAAATTCATTGAGGGAATGGATGAGTTTACTGTGGCGGTTCTATCAGAGGGGTGGAACCGTCGTTTTTATATGGTAGTCGTTTGAAGGAGGGAGTCTTCATGGGGTACACGCAATTACCATCTGAGCCGGATGCGCAGGATATTGACCGCTGGCTCATTGAGAATCACATCAGCAACTATGCTGAGCTGGTTCTGGCTACGGCCGGGAATTCTCGTATCATCCGTGTTGTACATGACTTTTGTGAGCATTATAGCTTGCTTTGCGACGGTATTGCCAAGCTGGATGAAAGAAAAGCTGCAGAGACGGTAAATCAAGCCGTTGCTGTGGAAAATGCGCTTGATGTAACTGATTCGGAGGATGAAGAGGGGGCTGAAGATGAGAGAAGCATCATTATGGAAGCCCGTCGTAGTGCGGCGCTTGCTAATCAGAAAGTTGCAGAGCTAGAAAAACATGTGGCAGAGCTTGAGCAGAATCAGACGGAGATGGAGGCTGAGAATCATCAGCTGAACCGCATCGTTGAGGAGCAGAAGAAGCTGATTGAGCGAGTGATTCATGAGCGCGACAGAGCGCAGTCAAAACTGCAGAAGATTGCAGACGCAAAAGATAAAAACAAGAAGGTTATTGTAACCTTCGTTGAACCAACTAAGTCGGATTCCGGTGAGAGCAACGGCGCAGATGCGCCAGTGGGTGAGGCCACAGACAGCTATCACAGGGAGCCTGCATCAGGTGAATAATTATGAGGCCATCGAAAGAAAATTCTTTCGGTGGCTTTCCTTTTTTCAGAGTCGAAAAATATGGAAAATCAGTGTTATCCTGCACGGGACAGGCATATAATGAGAGTAATGATAAGGGGAACGTGAGACGAAAAAAGAATAAAGGAGAATTTGCCATGAGAAAAGTGGAACGACTTGAAGGAGTAATCCCTGCTCTGATCACCCCATTTACCGAGTCTGGCAGGGTAAATGGAAATGCGCTGATTGATCTGATGAAATGGAACTTAGGGCAGGGCGCAGTCTCGTTTTTTATCGGAGGCAGTTCGGCAGAATGTTTTCTGATGACGCCATCTGAGCGTATTGAGGCGATGGAAATTGCCGCACAGATGAAGGATGATGCGTATTTAATCGCGCATGTCGGTGCGATTTCTACTGATATCGCAATCGATTACGCAAAGCATGCGGTGGATTTAGGGTATGATGCGATTGCCGCAACTCCGCCATTTTACTATGGCTTTGGGCCAAAGGAAATCTACCAGTATTATTATGATCTGGCACAGGCAGCTGGAAAGCCGGTTCTGGTGTACAATTTCCCGGGCAACACCGGTAAGAACTTTGATCTTGAGAATCCGATTTATCGGAAAATGTTTACGTCAGATTTTATTCTTGGTGTGAAGCATACGAACCAGATTGTGTACCAGTTAGAGCGTTTCAAGGCGCTGAATCCGAATTTGATTATGATGAATGGTTTTGATGAGACGTCGATTGCCGCGTATGCACTTGGTTGCGAAGGTTCCATCGGTTCGACCTTCAATTTTATGTATTACCACTATGAGGCAATTCGTGAAGCCTTCTATGCAGGAAAGGTGGAGGAAGCAAGAGAATTGCAGCATCGTGCGAACAATATTATGAATGCGCTTGTGAATGTCGGCCTGTTCCCGGCTATCAAGTACATCTTAAATGAATGGGGATTTGATGCAGGCTCACCACGTCGCCCCTTCTTCCCGCTTGATGACGCATCGAAAACTGTTGTAGATACGGCCCTTGCGCAGAATCTTTTAAGAAAACCGGAATAAAGTTTTGGGCACTCCGGTCGAAGTGCCCGGGTTCGGGAATTTCCCCAAATAGAGGAGGAAAATTTGGTGATTTCCGGATTTATGAGGAGGCGCCGCTCGGGTAGAATAATGGTGCGGGCAGCTTGCTTGGCGGCATCGGAGTTATCGCTGTGCTTGCTCTTCTGGTTGCCGGATGCGCGAAAAAAGCACGCGCCGTCTGAGAAGATAAAGGGGAAAATGCTTCTCATTCGGAGGTCCGTATGGGAAACAGCGGAAGGTGAAAACCTTTCGCTGTTTTTTTTGCGCGCTTTGCCGGGCGTGGCACGAGGAAACGACTGGTCAGTTTTATATTTATATAGTATAATTATTCTAAATATTTTCGTATAAATAGAGAGGCTCAAAGTATGAAGTTTTCCGATTGTTTGAATGGGTGCCTGAGTGAACTTGGTCTGTCAGCCAAGGAGTTTGGCGAGGTCAGTGGCCTGTCGGCTGCAACAGTCAGCCGATATCGGTCCGGTAAGCGAGTGCCCGAAGAAAAATCAGAGGCGTACAGGAACATTTGCCGAAGTCTGATCCAGGTAGCGAAAAAAAGAAGGGTGAAGGGCTATACGGAAAAGACGCTGAATGAGCGTTTTTTTGCGTGCAGTGACTTCGTGACTCTTGACTGGGCGGTTCTTCGCTCAAATTTCCTGAAACTGCTGAATACGATGAAGCTGAGTGTTTCCGAGCTGTGCCGGTATACGAACTACGACAATTCCACCATCAGCCGGTTTAAGAGCGGCGAGAGACAGCCGTCTGACATGGAACAATTTGCCGAGGCAATTGCGGAATTTGCTGCGCAGGAGGATGCGGAGGATAAGCTGATTGCCGAATCGAGGCTCCTTGGTGTGCCGCTTGAAAATCTCTCGGATGAAGAGGTTCGAAGAGGGATGCTCCGGTCATGGCTTGTTGGTGAGAAGGTGCGCTTAGATGGCGTGAATACAAAGATTTCAGAGCCGGTTTCGGATTTACTTGTGAGGCTTGGCGATTACAGTTTGAATGATTATTTCAGCGGGGAGCAGTTCGAGGACTGGAATTTCTCTGATGACCTTGCGATGAAGATTTCGCAGACGCACGTGTATGTCGGCGAAGAGCAGATTAAGGAGGCGGAGCTTGATTTCCTGCGCGCTTCGATTCTGTCTGAGTCCAGGGAAAATGTCATCATGTACAATGATATGTCTATTCTTTATGTTGCGAACGATCTGGAGTTTGGTAAGAAGTGGATGACCGGTGTGAGCCTTTTGTTTAAAAAGGGCGTGCATATCGATATGATTCACACGTTGGACCGCAGTTTTCCTGAACTTCTGCTGATTTTAAAGGTGTGGATTCCGCTGTATATGACAGGGCAGGTTACGCCGTACTTTATTGAACGTGATACAGACGTGTTCCGCCATGTACTGCGTGTTTCCGGGGACGCGGCACTCTACGGAGACGCCGTCGTTGGAACCCCCGGATTCTGCCGCCTGACACAGGTGAAGAGTCAGACCGAGTATTTTAAAATGAAGGCCAGAAAGCTTCTGGAATTCGCGAAGCCACTGATGGAAATCTACAGGGCGGATCAGATGAAGAATTTCAATCAGTCATTGGCAAATGGTTCGACTGAACCTGGAACCAGGTATGTACTTGACTCCGTGCCGCCATTGTTTGCGCTTCATCCGGATAGACTTCAGGAATTCTTAGAGGCAAATGCGGTTTCGCCTGACGGAATCAGCCGTATGCTTCATTTCGTGCAGATGCAGAGACGGAATCTCGAGAAGATTCTTGGACACAGCAAGGTGTATCTTGAGTTATCGAGATTAACCAGGGAGGAATTTGATTCGACCCCACCATTACTTACCGGCGCGGGTACGTTCTGTGGCAAGGAAATCGCGTACACCTGGGAATTCTATGAAGAGCATCTGAAACAGACCAGTCAGATGGCGCGTAAAATCAAGAACCTTTCGCTGGTACGTACATCTAAATATGATTTCAGAAACATTCGAATCTTGGTTCATGAGGGAAAAGGTGCAATGATTACAAAGAATACAGCTCCTGCCATTCATTTTATTATTGACAATCCAAAGCTCCGTGCAGCGATTGAAGAGATGACGTCTCAGGACTGATATATGAAGTGAATCTCGGAACAGATGTGTCAAATATTTCTGAAAAATATAGTTTTCATCTTTCATGATTTTTATGAATTTTGACAGACTGGAAACTGAAATATGACTTTTAGTCCCCGAAAACATGGTGTTTTTCCGTTTTGTCAATTGACAAAATGGAAATCACCATGTTTTTTTTGAAAGGAATTTGTATAATAATTACAGAAACTTAATGAAAAAGTTCTGGCTGATATTTAAAAAATCAGTCAGACCAGTTAAGGTCCATATGGGGGACTTTTAATGAGAAAGCCGTAAGGGTTGTTTCTAAAAAGCCGTATGGGGGCTTAAGAAATCAGAAAAGTTCAAGCAATGACCTTAAGTATTCGGGGTGAAGGTTATGTGAGACTTGAGAGCTTCTGATGAGAAAACCAATAGCTTGTACAGACAGAGTTCTTTCTTTTTCACTTATAGTGAAATGGCAGAAAGAATTGAATCAGAAACGCCGAACAATGCAGCAGGGGTGCTGTGAACGAGGCTGCCGAATATGGCTACTTTGATATTGGATTTGTTTTTTAAGATTAGGGGTGGCGCGACTGATCTGTCTGATCAGGCTGCACTTGTATAGGTCAGCCGGGCCGAACCTTAACGAGGGCATGTGAAACAAAAAACTATGTTGCACCTGAAAAGGAGGTACGCACATGGTGATTTTCTATGTACTCATTGTTGTGGCTGGACTAATCCTGTTGGGATTGTACCTTGCAGAATTATTATCTTTCCGCATTGAAGATGATTACTACTTCAGACAGGAAGAAAAACACAAGAGTGATAGCAGAGTGCCTTAAGCAACCACAAACCAAGGCGTGATGTTTGTCATAAAAAGAGAATTTCCCTCTTAATTTACCAGGGCATCCCCTCAATGCCCAACTTATCAAGCGAAAGGCCGCCATGGAATGTCAACTCCATGGCGGCCTTTCGCTTGTGTTTTGTTAATGGCGCCGTTGATACGGGCATTTACTGCTTTGCAGTCAGACCGCCGTCGACGGTGAGAATCTGTCCACTGACAAATCCTGCGGCATCGCTTGCAAGGTAGATTGCAGCGGATGCAATGTCTGGCTTTTGTCCGATTCTTCCAAGCGGGATACGATCTGTCAGGCTCTTAAAAAAGGCCGGATCGTCGAGCTGGAAGGAATTAATTGGAGTGCGCACGAAGGTAGGAGCGATGGCGTTCACATTGATTCCGTATTTGCCCCATTCGCAGGCAAGCTGCTTCGTGTACATGTTGACTGCGCCTTTGGTGGTGCAGTACGCGATATAATCTTTATCTGTTCCGATAAAGCTCTTCACAGATGATATGTTGATAATCTTGCCGGTTCGGGAAGGAATCATGAAGCGATGTCCGATGGCAATGGTCACCATGTGAAGAGCAGTGACATTGAGTTCCAGTACATCGTCAAATGCTTCCCTTTTGTATTCTTCAGCTGGCAGAAGTATGTTCTTGCCTGCGCTGTTGACCAGAATGTCGACCTGCCCGAATTCTTTTTCGAGCGTATCGCACATTTCTTCGATTTCTCCTTCTTTTCGAATATTGCAGGTGAGGAAGAGGCAGGTCCGACCCAGGCTTTTTGCTTCTGTAAGCACAGGGGCCGCCTTTTTCTCATCCGAGCCGATGATTGCCACGTCAGCGCCCATCAGCATGAATCCTCTTGCAATTTCAGAACCTAAACCGCCGGTACCACCGGTGATTAAGGCTTTTTTTTCTTCAAGAGAGAATAACTTCTCGTATTCGTTCATAAAATCCTCTAGTTGTTTCCTGATGTCTCAACTTAAAGTTCAACTTTTCAGGAAAATGGCCAAAATTTCTTCTTTTTATCAGCAGAGTTAAGTCCCTCTGCCAGGTAATCCAGCACTTTTTGCATGGCCTGCGGTTCCACCCAGTCCGGGTTGTCGCGGTAACCGCCGTGCATTGTGGAAGCGACTTCCATGTCACCTTCCATCATTCGGAATTCCGGCGTTCTGCCAAGCAATCCTTCGCCCTGTGCAGCCATTGCCTTCAGATACTGTACGTCCCAGCGCGGAATAATTGCGAGATTGAGCGTCGGGAACTTCTTTCTTAAAACGATATCGTCACTTTCCGGAAGGAATTTCACAACCTGTGCATTGTGAGCTGAGAGCAGGTCCGCATTGGCAAATCTGCTTAATGGCGCCTTTTTTTCGTGACCTTTGCCACAGAGCACGATGGTATCTCCATATCCGCAAACGTCTAAGTTGATAATGCCCTGAATCTGAGTGGTGTCAGAGAACTCCTTTAAAAGGACTCTGGCGCCGGTGTGGCCTGATTCTTCACCATCTAAAAGGGCGAATTGTGCACGGGTTCCTTCTTTACTTAACCGTTTGAAAAGATCAATCAGGATGCAGATTGATGCAGCGTTGTCATTTGCCCCGAAAGAACCTGCTACGGCGTCATGATGAGCGCAGAAGAGGAAGATTGGAGCATCGATATCACTGCCGGCAGTTTCAAAAAGGAAGTTTACAACGCCCTGTGGATGTTCCTTCTCAGGGGCTGCTGTCTGCTTCCGGTAAGGGATACCTTCCGCTTTTAAGACTTCTTCCACTGCAGTAAGACGCGCTTCCTTTGTCTTCTGGGACAGGGTGAGAAGGTGTCTTGCAATGCCGGTCGGGTCTTCGTTTAGCGGAGCTGTTACGTCGCTCGAAGTATCGCCGGTTAGGGGGCAGTGGACTGCAGCGTCTGCAGTCGATTTCGCGATTTCTTCTTCGCGAAGCTTCTTATAAGAAGCGAGCTCTGCATATGGCAGGCAGGCCTCCATTGGAACTTTAAGTACAATCTTACGGATTGGGGCTGGTTCGCTGCCGGCCTGAATGGCTGGAATGTGTACGTCCCATGGGAGATATACGGCATAGGTACCAACATCAAGACGGATTCTGCCTTCGCGAACAGTGTCGTCTGTCTTGTACAAGAGGATGTCTCTTGGAGATTCTAAGAGATCTTCCTCCACGATGCCGGTGCCATCATCCGGGTAAAAACCTGCATCTTCAGGGCCACCGGCAGCTAAGAACTGCACATCGATATTCTTTCTGTGAATTTCCGGTCTCAGGGTTTCGCGAGGTGCGGTTACCTGATCTAAAACCTGGAGAATCATGTCGACTCCGCCGAGATTGATTTCGAACTTGCCAGGCTCGTGATTTGCGAGGTCTGTATCCTTAAGATAATGGAGAGCATCGCAAAGTGGCTTTGGAAGCATGGATGCCTGCTGTTCGAAGAATTTGTCTTTTACGTTTCCTGTAATCATGTAAAACTCCTTTCAAAATTGCAAACCAATGCCGATTGTTCAAAACTGAGGACCAGCGTCGATTGCTCAAAACCGTGGACCAGCGTCGGTCGAGATATTTGGCTGACGGTATTTGAAGTATCCCGGTTTGAATCATTCAAAATATTCCGGGTGGGCTGTCTGAACCGGTTCGATGCTTTCTGTTAAGAAGGAACAGAAACGATTGAGTGCAGCACAGGCCCCGTCATCATCTTTTTCTGTCAGGCAGTTGATGATGTGTTCTAATTCACCGGTCAGTTTTCTTGCGTATTCTTTGTTTTCTGCAACCAGAACACAGAGTCTCTGAACATCGGACAGAGACAGACGCAGGGCGCTGTAGAGCTGTCTGTAGTCAGAACCTGCGGAATAAAGCTGCAGGAACAGATTCTTAAGTGAACGGAGGAATCTGTTCTGATCATTGGTGTCGAGTGCTTTATTAGCAGTGTCAGTTAAATATAGAAGAATTTTGATTTCTTCTTTTGGAATTCGGTTTAAATAAAAGTGGTGAATTATCTCGGTGGAGAAAATGTTAAAGACCCAGATTCCATCAAGAATTCTCTGTTTATTTAAGGTTCGGACTGTAAATCCACGAGATGGAGCGGATTCCAGAAGATGCTCGCGTTCTAAGCGTTCTAATGCATCGTGAACCGGTGTACGGCTGACTTCAAGCAGCCTTGCAAGTTCCGATTCACTGAGCCTGGTTCCGGGACCGAAGTCGAATCGGATGACAGCGCTCTGCAGAACACGGTATGCATATTGTCTGTTATCTTCTGAAGCTCTTTTGGGTGGAAAAAGTTCTGCGGAAATTGTATTCATGTTGTCACCACTCTTTCTGTCTCAAAACTTGTATGCAGTTTTAAAGGGCTTGTATGCCCCTTCGATTACCATATAGCAAGTGCCCTAAAATACTAGGGTTCCCACCTCTATATCAAATTTTATCCATTTGTATGTGAAAATGCAACAAAAACTTTTATAAACTTCTGTCGAAAAATGCAAAATTGATGTAAAAAAGCATTGTACATTTGTCCATGACATGATATATTCATCTCAGGTGATGAATGTATACTAGTTCACAAGTGTTGATGTGCACAAGCTGAAGCACAGAAACTTGTATGCATCTGAAGTAGATGCGAATACCAGCTTGTATGCATGTAGCAAAAAGAAGGTTTTTACATCGCCAACGCGTAAAAGTGAAAAGGACAGGTTGATTAAAGATGGATAAGGATGACATCTATGACATCTTAAAGCAGCGCATCTTATCACTCGAAGCAGTACCGTATGAGAAGATCAGCGAGAACAAACTTGCGAAAGAGCTAAATGTGAGCAGAACACTGCTTCGATCGGCCATTGCAAGACTTGAGGATGAAAACCTTCTCTACGTAGTTCCGCAATCCGGAACGGTCGTAACACCAATCCGTTCAGAATATGTCGAGCAGACGATATTTGCCTCGATTACGATTCTGGGTAAGCTGATTGATGAGGTTTGTTCAAGAATCTGGACTGACGAAGAACGGGCCAGGATGATTGAACTGCAGACTCAGATTTCACTTGGAATTGAACAGTCGAATGTCACAAGTGAAGAACGACTTGAGAGAGTTCTTGAACTGCGAAATCTTCTGATCCGCATGGGAGGGCACGAAGTCGCTGAGGAATTCTTAGATGTGATCAGCGGTGATTATTGGAGAACCTTGCAATTGCAATATGAGACATTTTCCACGAGTGCAATTGCGTATCCAATGTCATTTTCGCAGAGAGCGGATATCATGTACCGGATGTTGATCGACTATCTGTTGAAGGGAGATGCAGTTGCGGCGAAGATGCTTCTGCAGGAATCTTACAACACGATGATTCTTCAGATGGAACACTTGAAACAGGTTAACCCAAGTTATTTTGCTGACGCCAGTCAGTGATAAATAAAAAAGAAACAATTGTAAAGGAGATGAGTAGAGAAGTACTAAAGCAAAGAATAAGAGAATTAACAAATGAATATGAACTGATGTAAAGAGAGAGAAAAAGTAACTTACTGACAAGCCTCAGGGCTAGATTTTTATTCTTAATCGAGGAGGATTATATGAGTTTTGTAATCGGTGTAATCTTATTATTAACATTCTTTGGCCTCGCATATTATTGCATTAAAGGTCATAACTTAATGATTGGATTCCTTGTAATCACAATCATCTGGACAGCACTTCCACTTATCGGAACACTGTTCGTAGACCAGACTTTCCTGGAAGCAAACAAAGTTCTTCAGTTTAGTGACATGAAAGGACTTGTAAAGATTTTAAACGGTATCTACCAGAGTGCACCAGAAGGATGGGGCACAACACTCGTAAACGTATGTTGGGGTGCTTGGTTTGGTCGTGTTCTTATGGACACAGGTATTGCTTCTACTCTTATTCGTAAGACAGTAGAACTTGGCGGTGATAAGCCAATTATTACAATTGCTCTTCTTAACATTGTAACTGCTATCATCTTCACATCTATGACAGGTGCTGGTCCTGTAATTGCTATCGGCGTTATCGTACTTCCTATCCTGTTCTCTCTTGGTGTACCAAAGCCAATCGCACTGTTCTCCTTCATGGGTTCCGTTGCAGCTGGTATTTACCTTAACCCAGTTAACTTCGCTCAGTATCGTGCTTTCTTCATCAAGCCAGAAGAAATGCCTGACTTCACACTTGGTTGGTATGCTTCCAAGTGGGGTTATGCAGCATTCGGTATCATGCTTGTAGTAACAACTGTCTTTACAGGTATTTATCTCACAAGAAACAAGGCAAGACATGCATGGGCTGCTCAGTCCAGAACACCTCAGGCAGCGCAGAAGGATGCTCCGCTTTACACATTAATCCTTCCGGTTGTACCTGTAGTTCTTAACATCGCATTCAACTTCTCCGTAATCGGTGGTTTCGTAATCGCTGGTTTCCTTGCTCTCTTCCTTTGCGGAAGAATGACAGGAACATTCAAGGAGAACTGCCAGTTAGTTAACAAGCTTTACTACGATGGTGTTGTAGATACGGCTCCACTGGTAGGCTTCCTCTTAACTCTTCCAATGTTCAACGCTGTAGCTAAGTACGCATCTCCTTACTTCTCAGTAGTAATTGGCGATATCATGCCAAGATCTGAAATTGTTGTATGTATCGTATTTGCACTCCTTCTTGGCATGGGCCTCTTCCGTGGTCCTATGACTCTTGTAGGATGTGGCGCTGCTACACTTGGTGTATTAAGTAATGTAGCTTCTTTCTCAGTTCCGTTCCTTTATGCAGTATTCGCAATTCCAACAATTACTGTAAACATCGGTTCTTGTATCACTCAGTCCTGGGTTGCATGGGGACTTGCTTATTCTAAGGTAGAGTCTAAAGACTTCCTTAAGCTCTCTATTCCTAATGCATATGTTACAGGTATCTTACAGTATGCAGCCATCATAATCTTCCTTGGTGGTCTTGGAGCTGAATGGTTCATCAAGTAATTCAATTGAATCTGATCTGCCAGGTGCGAAGAGCACCTGACAGGTTTATCTAATCTCTTAAAATCAGTTTAAAAAGCATTTTTCGTTTTAGTACATTCTACTCATTTTTTTTGCTACCGATTGTTGATTCGGAAGAAGTGAACCGAATCTTGAATCAGAAAGGAATTGATAAACATGGCAGAACAGGAACGCAGAGCCGTCCGCATGGGAATCGACGTAGGCGGTACTTATACCAAGTGCGTGGCTATGGATAATCTCACCCATGAAATTATCGGCAAAAATGAAGTTAAGACAACACATGATGACAAAGACGGTGTTGCAGCTGGTGTAGTACAGAGCTTTAAAAATTGTATGGCAGAGAATGGAATCCGGCCTGAAGACGTTGTCTTCGTAGCGCATTCCACAACACAGGCAACAAACGCTTTCATCGAAGGTGACGTTGCGAACGTAGGTGTCATCGGTGTAGCCGGTGGCGGTTTAGAAGGACTGCTCGCTAAGAGACAGTTAGCTTTGAAAGATATTGTTCTTGATCCCAAGACAGACAAAGTAATCAAGATCTTTAACGCATACATTAAGAAAAAAGAACTTACAGAAGATGTAATCAACTCTACCGTTGAAGAGCTCTGCAACAAGGGTGCAAAGGTATTAGTTGCTTCCATGGCATTCGGTGTAGACTCCATGGATGAAGAAATGATGATTCACGATGTAGCTGCGAAGGATGGCCTTCCGGTAACAATGGCATCTGATATTACAAAGCTGTACGGTCTGACAAGACGTACACGTACCGCTGCAATTAACGCATCCATCCTTCCAAAGATGATTGCAACAGCTAATGCTACGGAGAATTCCGTAAGAGATGCTGGCGTTAAGGTTCCTCTCATGATTATGAGAGGTGACGGTGGTGTTATGGAAATTAATGAGATGAGAAAGAGACCTATTCTTACAGCTCTTTCCGGTCCTGCAGCTTCCGTAATGGGTTCCCTGATGTATCTTCGTGCTTCCAACGCTATTTACTTCGAAGTAGGTGGTACAACAACAAATATCGGTGTTATCAAGAATGGCCGTCCAGGTGTTGACTATGCTCAGATCGGCGGACATGACACATACATCTCATCTCTTGATGTACGTATTCTTGGTTGTGCCGGTGGTTCCATGGTTCGTATCAACGACCATGAAGTAGTAGACGTAGGTCCTCGTTCTGCTCATATTGCAGGATGTGAATACGCGTGCTTCACACCGGAAGAAGAAATCGTAGATCCACAGATCGAAATGGTAAGTCCAAAGCCAGGCGATCCGGGCGATTACGTTGTAATCCGTCTTGCTTCCGGCAAGAAGATCTGCTTCACAAATACAGATGCGGCTAACGTTTTAGGCCTCATCGATGAAAAGTACTTCGCACATGGTAATGCAAACGCAGCAAGAAAGGCAATGCAGCCAGTTGCTGATAAGCTTGGCATTACAGTAGAAGAACTTGCTACTCAGATCCTTGAGAAGGACTATGAGAAGGTTAATGCTTGTATTAATGCTCTTGCTGATAAATATCAGTTAGACCATGACGCTATGAAGCTCGTAGGTTGCGGCGGTGGCGCTGCTTCCTTAGTTCCATACTGCGCTAAGAAGATGGGACTTCAGTACTCCATTCCTGAGAATGCCGAAGTTATTTCCTCCATCGGTGTGGCTCTTTCCATGGTTCGAGACGTAGTAGAGCGAGTTATTCCAAATCCTTCCCAGGAAGATATCCGCGAATTAAAGAAGGAAGCTACAGATGCAGCTATTTCTTCCGGTGCGGCACCTGATACTGTAGAAGTTCACGTTGAAATTAACGCTCAGACTTCTAAGGTAACAGCGATTGCAACAGGTTCTACAGAAGTTAAGACAACAGACCTCTTAAAGGAATGTGATGAATCTGAAGCTGAGCAGTTAGCAAAGGAAGACTTTGGTCCAACTGTATCTAACATCACACTCAGCGATAAGATTGATAAGTTCTATGTATATCAGGGCGAGAAGGATGGCAAGAAGCCAATCCGTATCGTAGATAAGAAGGGCTTTATCAAGGTTCAGGCTTCTGACGCATTAGTTAAGAAGTGTAAGATCAGTGAATATGAAGACGTTGTAGCACAGATGTGGGAAGAGGGAGCAATCTTTAAGACAGACTCTATCATCCGTCCTGATTACTTCGTATGCTTCGGTCCTCGTGTAACAGACTACTCCGCAGTAGATCTTGAGCAGGTTAACCTTCTTATGGACCTTGACCTTGGAGACCGCGAGCCAGATGAAGAAATCATCGTTGTCGGTGCATTAAACGACGTAGGCTAAAGAAAAAAGAGTATTGGATTCAGCATGGATGGGCAGCATGGATAGAGAAGAATTTAAGAGACTGATGAAACCTATTGCAGACGGATTATTCGGAAAGCAACAGGGACCAAGATACGAGAAACCACATTATACAGTACGTCCATTGAATGAGATGCTTAAGGAGCTCGCGAAGGTGGAAACGGTTGATTATTACCGTTACGCCTTCTCGCGGGATCCGATTAATGGCAAGTTCACAGATGAACAGAGAAAATCGTGGGCTAAAGAAGCTGTAAAGTGCGGTAAGGAATATGCACAGAAAATCAGACAACAGTACAGCACAAGCGAGATTCAGACAATCGCAAAAAAGCTGGGACTTGATGTCAGATATCCGGATTTCCCGAACAAGACGGACCGTGTCCTCTTTGCAGAGTTTCACGAACCAAATATTGTGGAAATCTATATGGATGCCATGAAGAAAGCGGATAAGTTTCTGAAAGATGAGAGTATTTCCGCTATTATGAAAGGGCATACAAAGGTTTCAAAAATAATTCTCGCGCATGAAGTGTTCCACTATGTTGAAGAGAAATATTCAAAAGAAATATTTACACAGACGGAAAAGACCAGACTTTGGTCCATCGGCCCGGTACATAATGATTCCAAAGTGATTGCAATCAGCGAAATCGCTGCCATGGCATTTGCCGAGGAAATAAATGAGTTGGCATTTTCCCCGTATATCCTGGATGTGTTAATGGTTTACGGCTATGATCCGGAAGAAGCCAGTGGACTCTATGAAGAAATATGTGGATATTTTGACAAGGAGGGGTTACAGGCGTGAGTATTAAAGTGCCATTTAGCGAGTTAAAAGAGACAGCAAAGAAGGCGTTTTTAAATTTAGGTTTGAGTGAGGAGAAGGCAGAACTTTGTGCCACAATTCACACAGAATCCTCGGCAGATGGAGTTGAAAGCCACGGTATGAACCGTATCCCAAGATTTGCCGAGTATGTTCAGCAAGGACTGATTGATGTAAATGCAGAGCCAGAGCTCGTGAGTGCCAAGGGTGCCTGCGAGAATTACGATGGCCATATGGGCGTTGGCGTGGTAAATGCTGTATTCTGCGCAGACAGAGCGGCTGAGCTTGCCAAAGAGCACGGCATCGGACTGGTTGCATTAAAGAATACAACCCACTGGATGCGTGGTGGTGCCTATGCATGGCGTATGGCATACAAGGGATATTTCGGAATCAGCTGGATTAATACAGAAAGCTGCATGCCAATGTGGGGTTCTGATGAAGCCAGTGTTGGTAACAATCCATTCTGTATGGCAATTCCAAGAGAAAAGGGACCAATCGTTGTTGATATGGCGATGAGCCAGTACGCATACGGAAAGCTCGGCGTTTACCGCCTTGCAGGTAAGGAATTACCTTATCCGGGTGGCTTTGACAAGGATGGTAACTTGACCTCTGACCCAGGCGCAATCGAGGAATCCAAGCGCATTCTTCCAACCGGTTACTGGAAGGGTTCATCCCTTTCCATCGCACTTGACCTTGCAGCAGCAATGCTGGCAAATGGCCGCACCGGTCTTGATATGGACCTGGCGAATGAAGGTTCCTGCGGCGGTTGCTGTCAGATTTTTATTGCAATCAATCCATATTTGTTCGGTGAGAAGGACGCGACGCAGGCTAAGCTTGATGCAAGAGTTGCAGCAGCAGATGCAGCTCATCCACTGGATCCAAAGCATCCTGTAAGGTGCCCTGGCGAATCTACTATTGCCCGTCGTGAAGCAAGTATGAGAGACGGCGTAACGGTTGATGAGCAGATTTATGCACAGATTCAGCAGCTTGCAGCTGGTGATTTAAATGTAACTGATATCGCAAGTAAGTAACAAAACATATAATCCCCTCGGCCCTTCGGGGCCAGGGAACTCTATAATTTGGAGGAAGAGACCATGTTTTTTGCAAATATTTCTATTGCAGAGAAGTATGACTATTTAGATGAGAAGTTCCGTGCAGCTTATAAGTGGCTTGCCGAAACAGATATTAAGTCTTTAGAGCCTGGCACATACCCAATCCTTGGTGAGCAGGTATACGCAAGTGTTCAGGAATATGAGACTGAACCAAAGGAGAAGAGATCCTTTGAAGCACACAAGAAGTTCTTTGATATCCAGTATATGGTAACTGGTGATGAGATGTTTGGTGTGTGCAAAGAAGAAGGCTTAAAAGAGACAGAAGCACACGATGACAAGGACCTGTACTTCTATGAGGAACCAGCACTTTCCGGTGAGGTTCTTTTAAAGGAAGGCGATTTAATCGTTGTAGCACCAGAAGATGCTCATAAGCCAAGATGTGCAGCAGGAACACCTGCAGCTGTTAAAAAAGTAGTAGTAAAAGTAGCGCTTTAATTTCAAGGAGGAAGATAACCATGCAGACAGTATACGATTTAGGAAACGGAATGAGACTTGTAGATCTCTCAAAGTTAGTAGATCCAGCAACAGAGACAAGAAGATGTAAGCTTGACCGCTTCAACACAGGCGGCCCAATCCCTGATTTCCACACAAACTTTGATATCATGAGCCATTTAGGAACTCATGCAGAGTGCCCTTATCATCATGATGATAACTGGCCGGATGTAACAGCACTTCCACTCACAACATTCGTAGGAAGAGCCGTATATGTAGATTTCAAGGAGACAGTAGCTCCTTATACACATATCACTGCAGCTGATCTTGACAGAGAAGCATCCAAGGTTAAGGAAGGCGATATCGTAATCATCGATTCTTCTTACAGAATCGATCCATTCACACCACTTACAAACACAGAGAAGGATCATCGCCTCTTAGTTAATGCTGAAACAGCTCAGTGGTTCAAGGATCACAAGGTTAAGGCAGTAGGCTTCGGTGATGGTGTTTCTATCGAAAACTGCAACGAAGATGTTAAGCCTTTCCATGATATTCTCCTCGCTGAGAACATCATCTTCATCGAGGTTCTTAAGAACCTTCAGGAATTAAAGAAGGACGTATTCTTCATGTCATTTGCAGGACTTCCAATTGTTGGACTTGATTCTTCACCGGTTCATGCATATGCAATCGAAGGAATCAAGGAATTTTCTGAATAATTAAAACACAGGGGGACCTCGGATTAATTCAGGGGGCCCTCTTAAGTGCTGAAATAGATAAAAATACAAACAATCAGAAAAAGGAGCAATAACATACATGAGAATAGCAGTAATTGGCGCAGGTGCGATGGGTTCCATCTATGGTGGACATCTTTCACTCCATAATGAGGTTTATCTGGTAGACACAAATCCAGAGGTAGTATCAACAGTAAATTCCTTAGGATTAAAGCTTCAGGAGAATGGTGAAGATAATGTGTATCATCCAACAGCCGTAACAAGCACAGAGGGTGTAGAACCGGTAGATCTTATCATTCTCTTTGTAAAGGCTCTTTTCTCCAAGCCAGCTTTAGCAGGCAACAAAAACTTAATTGGACCAAATACTTACGTAATGACTCTTCAGAATGGTTCCGGTCATGAGGACCTGCTTTCTGAGTTCGTAGATAAGGACCGCATCATCATCGGTACAACAGAAGACAACGGCGCAGTCCTTGACTTTGGTTATATCCGTCACGGTGGTGAAGGCAATACCAATATCGGTATGCTTGTCGAAGATAAGGAAGATATGCTTGGTAAGGTGAAGGAAGCATTTGATTGCTGCGGATTCAAGGTACACATTCAGACTAAGATCCAGCAGTTAATCTGGGATAAGCTCTTCACAAATGTATCCTTAAGTGCCGTAACAGGTGTACTGCAGTGTAGCATGGGATATATCGCGGCTAATGAATATGCGTGGAAGATGACAACAGCGCTCATTCATGAGGCAGTTGAAGTAGCACATGCACTTGGCCTTGAAGCAGATGAAGAAGCAATTACAGAAAAGGTTAAGAAGACAAGTGAAATGTCACCGGAAGGTGTTACATCCATTTGTGCAGATGTACGTAATGGCAGAAGAACAGAGGTTGATACCATCAGTGGTTCTGTTGTTCGTGCAGCAGAAAAGGTTGGAGTTCCTGTTCCAACACATGTATTTGTCGTTAATACAATTCATGCGTTAGAAGGCAGAAATGTTCACTAACTTAAATAAAACGACCTCCAATCATCAAACTCGATGGTTGGAGGTCGTTTGTCTTTTCAAGTCTTACTTAAAATATGGTTTACCTGCACGGGTCTTTAACTCATGCTCAGCGATTACATCATTCAAGTTGTGGAAGTGCTTGGTCAGAGCTGCTTCAAGCTTGGCACGGTCTCTTGTTTCGATTGCTTCTACAATCGCCTTGTGCTGATTTACCATATTCTCTTTGGCTTCACTCTTTAAAGTGAGGAGTCGCGCACGATAGTAGTTGATCTCTGTCATTCCGGCATGAGGGAAGACAAAGTCCTTGTCATCGATAGAATAAAAGGTAAGATGAAAATCGGTATCAAGGGTGAAAACCTGTACGAAGTCGTTCACAGCAATGAGTTGTTCCTGTCTGGCGACAATAGATTTTAAAATGGGAAGAATGGGCATCAAAATGTCCTTGTCAAAGTCGTCTAAAACAATGCGAGTTTCCAATACGTCTCTTAAATATCTGACACGCTCGATTTGTTCGCGGTCAATTTGGGTAACAAAACTGCCACGCTGTGGGAGGATATCAAGTGCCCCTTCAACTGCAAGACGGCTGACTGCTTCGCGCACCGGAATACGGCTGCAATTGAACTGTCTGGCGAGACTTACTTCACTTAAGCGGAAGCCAGGTTCAAGCTCGAGATTTCCGATTTGAGTCCATAAGTAGTGATAAATATTATCAGCGAGTGTTAAATTTTGTGATTCAGCCATATTTTAACCAACTTTCTAGTATTCATTAGATAAAAGTATTTTAGTCCATTTTTGTATTATTTTCAATACAAGTTTTTCGCGGAAATCGCTTGTATTCTAGTAAATAAGGGCGTATTATGTACATGTAGCCAAACTGGTATACATTTATACCATTTGAAAATAAGAAAATAATTCATATAGAATTATAAAATATGAGAGTTTCTTTTTTGGGAGGACGTTATGAGCACAATGAAAGCGGTTCAAATTGTTAAGCCAGGAGAATTAAAGATTATCGATATGGAAGTTCCAACAATCGATGAGAAGAATAATGTCTTAGTTAAGATTAAGGCAGCAGGAATCTGTGGTTCTGATGTGGGAATCTATAAGGGAAGCAACGCTGCTGCGACTTATCCAAGAGTTATCGGACATGAAATCGTAGGTGAAGTTGTTGAGACCGGCGATTCTGCTAAGAAGGTGAAGAAGGGCGACCGTGTCATTATTGATCAGGTTACAGCCTGCGGTCATTGTTATGCCTGCCGTCACGGAAGACCAAACGTATGTCAGAACCTGCAGGTAAGAGGTGTACATATTGATGGCGGTTACCGTGAATATATCGCAGTTCCTGATACGGACTGCTATATCCTGCCAGACAGTGTAAGATACGAAGATGCTGTTTTAATCGAACCTACAACGATTGCGGTTCAGGCCTGCTCAAGAGCGGAGCTGACAGAAGAAGATGAGCTTTTAATTATTGGTTGCGGTGCGTTAGGAACCAGAATGTTAAGCATTGCCAAGCTCCATGGATGCAAGATTATCGTAGCTGACGTCGTTGATGAAAAGCTTGCAGAAGCTAAGGCAAATGGTGCCGACTACACAATCAATCTTTTAACAGAGGATTTAGAGGCGAAGTGCAAAGAATATACAACGGATGAGTATGGTCCGACGGTCACAATTGACTGTGCATGCACAAAGGATTCTTTAGGCAATGCCATCAAGGTTACCGGAAATGCAGGACGTGTTATTACAATGGGCTTCTCTGTAGCTCCTACGGAGGTTACAAACTTCGGAATCACAGCAAAGGAGCTTGATGTAAGAGGCTCCAGACTGCAGAACAGAAAGTTCCAGCAGGTAATTGATCTGATAGCGGAAGGCAAGGTGAATATCGACCATCAGATTTCCCATACCTTTAAGTTCACCGATGCACAGGCTGCATTTGACTTTAATGATACAAGAGATCCATCCATCCGCAAAATCGTTCTGACGATGGATTGAGCAGAATGTTGAACAGGAGAAGAATAGATGAAAGCAATCAGATTGGCAGAGCCATGGAATGTGGCCTGCGTTGAAATGGAGAAGCCGGTTCCAAAGAAGAATGAGGCATTGATTAGAATTACAGCAGCAGGTATCTGCGGCAGTGATATCGGCGCCTTCAGAGGTATAAACGGACTGGTTTCCTATCCAAGAATTATCGGTCATGAGCTGACAGGTATTGTAGAAGCAATTCCTGAGAATAATAAGAATAACATTAAGGTTGGTGACCGTGTTGTTGTGGATCCATACCTTTATTGCGGTCATTGCTACCCATGCAGCATCGGCAGAACAAACTGCTGTAATAACTTAAAGGTTCTCGGTGTGCATATCGACGGCGGTATGGCAGAGTATTACTGTCATCCGGCTGATATGTTAATTAAGGTTCCGGATGATTTAACAGATGTTGAAGCTGCTATGGCAGAGCCTTTAACCATCAGTCTTCACGGCATCCACAGAGGTGCGCTGAAAGCTGGCGAGTATTGTGCAATCATTGGTGCAGGTCCGATTGGACTGGTAGCAGGCATGGTAGCGCAGGCGTATGGTGCACATGCGATTCTGTTAGATCTGGTCGATGAGAGACTGGCATTTGCCAAAGAACTTGGCATCGAGCATGTGATCAATTCCGGTAAGGAAGATGCTGTGGCCAAAATTGCGGAGATTACAGATGGAGAGATGGCTCAGCTTGTGTGCGAGTGTTCCGGTGCGAACCCTGCAATTAGACAGGCGTTAGACCTCGTTTCTCATGCTGGACGTATTACGCTGACTGGCTGGCCAAAGAAGGAAACAAGCCTTCCAACTGACATGATTACGAAGAAGGAGATTGATATCCGTGGTGCAAGAACCAGTGCCGGCGAGTTCGAGGAGGCGATGGAGCTGATTCGCACGAAGAAGGTCGATATGATGAAGGTGCTTACAAAGACGATTTCCATCGAGGAGACACCGGATACAATTATTGATATCGAGAAGAATCCTGGCAATTACATGAAGGTTGTTGTGAAGTTCTGAGGTTTCAGAACATGAATTAGCTTGTTACTGATCGTTATCGATAAGATTACACAAGAGCATATGGAGAGAGGGTGCCCGTCAGCGTTACTGGCGGGTGCTTTTTTGTGGGGAGAGCGAGCCGGAGCCTGGCCGCCGAGCGCTGAAGCATCGCAGAGAGTTGGGTGTTGAAGCATTGCGAATAGCGGACGTCTTGACACATTACCGTGAATTCATACCTTGTGTTAATTGCGGTTCTTTTGATAAAATATCTGAAGAGAAGCGGAATGTGAACAATTGAATTTTGGAGGTACAAGGGATGAAATATGCATTTGTACACGGTAATATCGTGGATGTTACGAACGATTGCGCCATTCTATCAGAAAGAGCAGTTCTTGTTGACGATGAAAAAAGTGTCGGGTTCGTGCCGGAGCCGGAGGATCTGACGACGCTTCGAACTGTGAAGATGGTGATGGGCGCGGTCGATTGATTAGGAAGCCGAAGGTCAGAAGGAATCCTGTGCTTGATCAGGAGCTGGATAAGTTTTTATAAAATAGGTTGGTGGAGTAATGATCAGAATTCTTACAGACAGCACATCTGATTTATCTGATGAACTGTTAGAAAAATACAATATTGTGCAGGTGCCACTTCACATCTGCCTTGGAGATGAGGAGTTTCGCGACCGTGTGGAGATTACGCCGGAGGAGATTTACGCCTGGAGCGAAAAGAATCACACGACGCCGAAGACATCGGCGGTTGCATTTGGCGATGCGGTGGATGCTATGAAGCCGATTGTCAGAAATCGTGATGAAATCATCTGTTTTTCGATTTCTGCGTCGATGTCGACGACAAATAATGTGTTCCGTCTGGCAGCAGATGATTTGGATGCTTCTGAGTATGTGTCTGTAATTGATTCGAAGAATCTTTCTACGGGTATTGGTCTTCTGGTTCTTGCCGCTGCAGAGCGCGCGGAAGCAGGGGATTCCCGCGAGGCGATTGTGGAGTATATTAATACGCTGATTCCGAAGGTGCGTGCAAGCTTTGTTGTTGATACACTTACCTTCCTTCAGCGCGGCGGCCGCTGCAGTACGGTTGCGGCTCTTGCAGGTTCTGTCCTGAAGCTTCATCCGAAGATTGAGGTTGTGGATGGTGCGATGGGCGTTGGAGGCAAGTATCGCGGTACGATGGATCGGGTGATTTTGAAGTATGTTGAGGATTTACGTGAATCTATGGACAGGGCGATGAAGGACCGCGTGTTTATCACACATTCCGGCTGTGCGCCGGAGCTTGTTGAGCAGGTCAGAGAAGCCGTTGCATCTACAGGCGTATTTGCAGAAATCCTGGAAACCAGAGCTGGCGGCGTCATTTCGTCCCACTGTGGACCGGGAACTCTCGGTGTGCTGTTTATTGAGAAGTGAGCCGGCGTGTGCCCGGCAGGTTGCGATTTGTGCCAGGCATGTTGCGAGAAATAAAAAGTAGGCTTTTGAGGCTGTTTTGTATCTTTTGAAGATCAGCCGCCGAGCTCGATCATGCGGTCAATTGGCTTGCGGCTCTGCTCGATGACATCGGCTGGAAGCACGATTTCTTCTGCATCGCCCTTAACTGCGTTGTAAACGTCAACTAAAGTTGTCATCTTCATGTTGTGACAGACACATTCCTTGGACAGGAGATAGAACTTCTTGTCAGGGCACTCAAACTGAAGGTGCTCAACGATGGTGGATTCTGTACCGATGATGAATTCCTTTGCATCGCTTTCCTTTGCAAATTTCATGATTCCTGTTGTGGAACCAACGTAATCAGCTTGTTCTGTAACCTCTGCGCGACACTCCGGATGTACGAGAAGAAGGGCATTTGGATGAGCCTTTTTCGCTTCTTTTACATGAGAAGCAGTCATGCGAAGGTGAGTTGGGCAGCCGCCGGAGAAGAACTTGAAGTTCTTGTCAGGACACTGCTTCTGAACCCATCCGCCTAAGTTGCAGTCAGGAACGAAGAGGATGTTCTTTTCTTCCATGTTGTTTAAAATCTTTACTGCGGAAGAAGAAGTTACAACAACGTCAACGGCCGTCTTTGTCTCAGCTGTAGTGTTGATGTAGGCAACAACAGCGTAGCCCGGGTTGCCGGCCTTCATCTGCTCAATGGTCTTTTTATCAATCTGCGCTGCCATTGGACATCCGGCAACGGAATTGGCGAGGTATACAGTCTTGTCCGGAGAAAGTGTCTTGCAAGTTTCAGCCATGAAACGAACACCTGCCATAATTACATTCTTCTGAGGGGCCTTTGCCGCCTGAACACTTAAACCGTAGGAATCTCCGACGTAGTCGGCGACCTCCCAGATATCGTGACTTACATAGGCGTGTGCTAAGATGCATACGTCATTTTTCTTTTTCAATTCAATGATCTTGTCCTGTAACTCTCTGGTAGTCATGGCAAATATCCTTTCTTTTCTCTTAACTGTGGTGGGTGCCCCCGCTTAAAGTCTTAAATTAGTTGGCATTATAAACAGTGTCTTGAAATATGTCAAGACAGATGCCACAAAGTTTATTTACAGGTGTCTTGACACCTAAACTTTACAACCGTATAATGCAACTAAATTGTTCCGCAAGGCGTGGGCAAAAGGCAAGGCACAGGCGGAGCGAAATGTAAAGGAGATGGGAAGATGAAGACTGATATTTTGATCGTCGGAAGCGGATGTTCGGGCCTGTATGCGGCTTTACAGCTTCCACGTGACAAGAAAATTACCATCATTACAAAGTCAGATCTTGAATCAAATGATTCTTTCCTCGCACAGGGTGGAATCTGTATGCTCAAGGATGAGAACGATTACGAAAGCTTTTTTGAAGATACCTTAAAGGCCGGACATTATGAGAATGACAGAGGTTCCGTCGAGATTATGATTCGTTCCTCAAAGGAAACGATTGAGGACTTAATCAGTTACGGTACGGATTTTGCTCGAAATGAAGATGGAACACTGGCATTTACCAGGGAAGGCGCACATTCCGACAAGCGAATTCTGTATCATGAGGATGTGACAGGTAAGGAAATTACGAGTCATCTTCTGGCGCAGGTTAAGACGCTGAAGAATGTTGATCTGTTTGAGTACACGACGATGATTGACCTGATTGAGAAGGACAATACCTGCTTTGGTGCGGTTGTATTGAAAAACGGTGCGCTTGAGAAGATTGAGGCGGATGCAACAATTCTTGCAACCGGCGGTGTTGGCGGTCTATATCGTCACTCCACGAATTTCCGCCATCTGACGGGAGATTCGTTAGCGCTCGCTTTAAAGCACGGCATTGATTTAAAGAATATCAATTATATCCAGATTCATCCAACCACGTTTTATGCCAGAAAGGCAGAGGAAAGAAGCTTCCTGATTTCTGAGTCCGTACGTGGCGAGGGTGCGCTGCTTCTTGATAAGAACGGCAAGCGCTTCACAAACGAGTTGCTTCCAAGAGACCTGTTAACCCAGGAAATCAGAAAGCAGATGAAGAAGGACAAGACAGAGTTTGTTTGGGAAGATTTACGAAGTATCCCGAAAAGCGTATTAATGGAGCATTTTCCAAACATTGTTGCGCACTGCAAGGAAAATGGCTATGATCCGTTCCTTCAGCCGATTCCTGTCGTTCCGGCCCAGCATTACTACATGGGCGGAATCAAGGTTGATTATGTAAGCAAGACCAGCATGGACCAGCTCTACGCAGTCGGTGAGACGGCCTGCAACGGTGTGCACGGTCGCAACCGCTTAGCAAGCAACTCGCTGCTTGAAAGTCTTGTATTTGCCAAGAGAGCGGCAAAGGATATTGCGGAAAAGTATGAATCTCTGAAGGCAGATCGCGAGTTCGTAGAGAGGTTTGATTTAGCGGATTACACGGATGTTGACGCATTGCTTCGAACCTACCACTGCTTTGTTGAAGACGCGATTGATGCGGCCAACAACGGCACACCAACCGGCGCAGAATATAGGAAATATTAAAGTAGAATACAAAAAAATATTAAAGGGGAATATTATGTACGATCCAATTACGATGAAATTAAATGTTGAACCACTGATTTTAAGTGCATTAAAGGAAGATATCTCAAGCGAAGATGTCTCCACAAACAGCGTGATGCCAGTTTCTCAGGCAGGCGAGGTTGATTTAATCTGCAAGGAAAACGGCATCATCTGCGGATTGCAGGTATTTGCCAGAACCTTTACGCTGCTTGATGAAAACACAGTTGTTGACCTCAAGGTGAAGGACGGCGACGAGGTGAAGAAGGGCGAGCTTTTAGCAAAGATTCACGGTGATATCCGCGTGCTCCTTTGCGGCGAAAGAACGGCGCTTAACTACCTTCAGCGCATGAGCGGTATCGCCACAACCACGAACAGAACTGCAGAGCTTCTTAAGGGAACGAATATCCGCCTTCTTGATACGAGAAAGACGACTCCGAACATGAGAATTTTCGAGAAGTATGCTGTCCGCGTCGGCAATGGTAACAATCACCGTTACAATCTGTCCGACGGCGTGCTTTTAAAGGACAATCACATCGGCGCTGCGGGTTCCGTGGCAAATGCTGTGAAGATGGCGAAGGCATATGCTCCATTTGTGCGCAAGATTGAAATCGAAGTTGAGACTCTTGACATGGTTCGCGAAGCGGTTGAGGCAGGTGCTGACATCATCATGCTTGATAACATGGATCACGACACGATGGCAGAGGCAATCAAGATCATTGACGGTCGCGCAGAAATCGAGATTTCCGGTAACGTGACCGCGGAAAATATCGCAAAGATTAAGGATTTAAAGGTAGACTTCGTATCGAGCGGCGCACTGACTCATTCCGCACCAATCTTAGACCTGTCCTTAAAGAATCTGCACGCTGTCTGAGTTCGGACGCCCGTTGCTCGCCAGCGCGCTTGCAGGCAGGAGCCTTTATCCGCTATAATAACTGTAGATTTGATGAAACGTAGGGGTGTACTTTATGAATGGTGAAGAAAGAAGAGAAAAAATCGTTCAGGCCCTCCGCGAAAGTACTAAGCCAATCTCCGGAAGCCGCTTTGCAACGGCACTTGATGTTTCAAGACAGGTGATTGTGCAGGATATCGCATTGATCCGCGCAGCAGGCCATACGATTATTTCAACCAGCAGCGGTTATGTAATGGAAAATAAACAGAACGCAACCCGTGTGTTTAAGGTGATTCACAAGGATGAGGAAGTGGGCGACGAGCTCGCAATCATCGTAGATCTTGGCGGAGTTGTTGAGGATGTATTTATCTATCACAGAGTGTACGGAGTGGTTCGCGGAAAGCTGAACATTCGCTCCCGCTATGATATTGAGAATTACATTAAGGAGATTGAGGGCGGAAAGTCCAAGCTTCTGATGAACACAACCTCAGGATATCATTACCATACCGTGACAGCACCGAACGAAGAGGTGCTTGACCGCATCCAGGACAGATTAAAGGAACGTGGCTTCCTTGCAGCACTGCAGGACTACGAGCCAGTGGATTTCTGGAATAAGGAAAAGTGAAGAATCAAAAATCAGGCGTGAGGGCAGAACTCACGCCTTTTTTCGCTCCGGACCACGGTGCTCGCCTGCGGGCACAAGATATGGTATAATCTGAGATAGAATGCATGGAGCGGCCGCGCCGGCCGACAGAATGCGAAAAGTGAGGACAGTTTGTTATGAGAAGGAAGACGTTTGAGAGTCTTGTGTATGCGGGGGTTGCAGGACTGCTGTTTACCCTGTTTTATCTGGCTGTGAAATCGTCGTTGAATGAAGGTGGAACGCTGTTTGGAATGAATTATAATCTGTCGTCCTATGCCTTGATTGTAGCGGGGAGCCTTGGCGCATTTCTGGTTTTCTGGCTGGTCGTAGAAAAGAGAATCAGTAAGGATGAGACCCTTGCACCGCGGGGCATAAGAATTGCCGCAGAGGTTGTAGCCTTACTTGCAGGTCTGTTCTTCGTATTTAACATTTATGACAGTGAGAACTCCATTGAGCCGGCGTCCGGAAAGGATTTCTACCGAAATTCCGGTATGCATTATCAATACTTCCTCGAATTACTTGCAGCGGCCGCAGTTTTAGCTGCACTCAACTACTATATTGGTCATAGATTTCAGAAGATTCGCTACGTGGCTGGATGTGCAACCGCAGCAGTGGCAGGCGTGCTTGCATACTGCCCGAATCCGCAGCTCGATATCTCAGGCACCATCTTTCATATTGATGCCTACGTAAACTCCATCATCCACGTGGCCAATGGCCAGCCGTACACCTACTACAATTTGAGTGTTTACGGTCATTACGGCATCATTTTCCGACCATTTGTCAAGCTGTTCGGAGGAGACTATCAGGCTGTTGCCATCGCGCTGGCGTTCTTCACATTCCTGACATTCCTTGCAATTACCTGGGTTCTTGCCGTCTGGATTCGTACAGATGTGCTCTATTACGTATCCTGCGCTTCCGCACTTGGCATGGTAACCCTGCTGTACAGCTTTGGTCAGTATTATCAGGCTAATCCGCACAGATTACTGTTTGGCGCCCTGACTCTTGCTGCAATCACGTTGTCTGTTAAACGACAGATGGGCATGAAAAGCACAGTTGTCCTTGGTATCATCGTGACCGGCCTTTCCTTTGTCTGGAACACGGAGACCGGCGTATTCTGTATCCTGACCTATGCCGTTTACCTTTTTATGCGTCAGATCCGCGAAAACCTGAACGTGAAACAGTTCTTCAAAGCAGTGGGCGAGTGTATTCTGTTTGGCGTAGTATCCGTCGTACTTGCATTTACCGTGGTCGATTTTTATAATTTTATAAGCGGCAGAAGAACACTGATTGGTATCAAGGAATTCATCTACCCGATGGCTTCCGGCGTGTACAGCATCAACAAGCTCCGCATGATCCTGCCGACAGCGTGGAGCGTCTACGTTTTGTCTGCGATTCTGTACTGTCTCGCCGTTGTCGCTTATGTGATGCATTATAAAAAGGCACGCACCGACGACGAGCTATTCAGCCTGGACGTGATTCGCGTGGCAAATGCGGTTTGTGGTCTTTGCGGTCTGACGTATTTTATGAACCGTGCCGCCTACAGCAACATTTCCGTGACCTGGCCATATTTCATTATTGCAGCTGCGCTGGCGGCGGATTTCTTACGAGGCAGCAAAGCAGGACTCATTCGGGGCTTTCGAATTGCACTTCTTATCGGACTTGGAATCCTTGGTCTTGAGAGTGTCATTAATATTCCAGGTTCGTTTGATAAGAGAAGCGGAACCGGCTGGTACAAGGAGAATTACGATGCACTCCTTGCCAATGTTAATGCTGTGGTGCCAAAAGATACATTTGCCGTGGGCGTCGGAACGGCTGAAATCTACTATTCCTTAGGCTGGGATACAGGCATTGTCGCCATCGACTTCCCGGACATGAATCAGATGAATGATGACTACATCCGCGACGAGCTTAAAAAGCATGACTCGTTCTTTGCAAGTCTGGACGATCTGGCAACACAGATGTGGCCGGATGATGTGGTATATGATTTAAATGACTGGAATCTGGTCGAGACCTTTGAAATCGGCGGCGATTCCTACGGATATTTCACAAGAAAGGCTAATTAACTTATGAATTTGAGAGATTTGAAGATTGGTGAGTCGGCGAAGGTCTCCTCGGTTGGAGGAGAGGGGGCGCTCCGCCAGCATTTCCTTGATATGGGATTGATACCCGGTGTGTCGGTGAAGCTGGTGAAATTTGCTCCGATGGGCGATCCTATGGAGCTTCGCATCCATGATTATGAGCTGACGCTCAGGCTTTCTGAAGCGGAGCAGATTGTGGTTGAGAAGGTGAACGAAGAAGTACAACAGGAGAGTACAAAGGCGCGGGACAATAGTGATACTCGTCGCAAGATGCACCATCCGGGCTTTGGAGAAGAGGGCAGATATCATGATAAGAAGCATGAGCATGCACTGCCGGATGGTACGATGCTGACCTTTGCCCTGGCTGGAAATCAGAATTCCGGAAAGACCACGTTGTTTAATCAGCTGACCGGCTCGAATCAGCATGTCGGTAACTTCCCGGGTGTTACGGTAGATCGAAAGACAGGTGTTATCCGCGGTCATAAAAATACGGAAGTAACGGACCTTCCCGGCATTTATTCGATGTCGCCATATACGTCGGAGGAAATTGTCTCCCGTCAGTTTATTTTAGGCGAGAAGCCGAAGGGCATTATCAACATTGTCGATGCGACGAATATCGAGCGCAACCTGTATCTTACGCTTCAGCTTTTAGAGCTTGATGTACCGATGGTTGTGGCACTGAACATGATGGATGAGGTCCAGGAAAATGGCGGTTCTGTCCATGTTAATGAGATGGAGGAGGCCTTAGGCGTGCCGGTTGTCCCAATCTCAGCCGCGAAAAATGAGGGTATTGATGAGCTGGTTCATCATGCTCTTCATGTGGCCAAATATCAGGAACGCCCGGCTGAGCAGGACTTCTGCTCTGCAACAGAGCGTGGTGGTGCGGTTCACCGTGCGATTCATGCTGTCATGGCCCTGATCGAAGATCACGTAGAACGGAGCGTGCTGCCAATTCGATTTGCCGCGACCAAGCTGATTGAAGGAGATGAGCGTGCGATTAAGGCACTTGGACTTGATCAGAACGAACAGGAGACCTTAGAGCACATTGTAAAGCAGATGGAGGCCGAGGGCGGTCTTGACCGCAACGCGGCGATTGCTGAAATGCGCTTTTCGTTTATTGAACGTGTTGTGGATGAAACGGTTGTGAAGCCGAAGGAATCGAAAGAGCATGCGCGTTCGCAGAAGATCGATAAGATTCTGACCGGAAAATACACGGCTCTCCCTGTTTTTGTCGGTATTATGGCGCTCGTGTTCTTCCTGACCTTTAATGTAATCGGTGCATTCTTACAGGATGTGCTAGATGCAGGAATAACGGCTCTTGGGGATGTTGTGAGTGAAGCAATGGCAGCAGCAGATGTCAATGAAGCGATTCAATCGCTGGTCATTGACGGTATCTTCTCCGGTGTTGGAAGTGTCTTAAGCTTCCTTCCGATTATCGTGGTGTTATTCTTCTTCCTGTCCCTTCTTGAAGATACAGGATATATGGCAAGAATCGCCTTTGTCATGGATAAGCTGCTTCGTAAAATCGGTCTTTCCGGTCGAAGTATCGTTCCGATGCTGATTGGCTTTGGATGTTCGGTCCCTGCCGTTATGGCGAGCCGCACACTGCCATCTGCAAGAGACCGTAAACTCACCATTTCCATGATTCCGTTCATGAGCTGCTCGGCCAAGGTTCCGATTTATGCATTCTTTGCGTCCGCGTTCTATCCAAGACGCGGCGGACTTGTGATGGTGATCCTGTATTTCACTGGAATCTTAACAGGTATTTTAACGGCACTGATTTCAAAGAGCACGGTGTTTAAGGGGGAAGCGGTTCCATTTGTCATGGAACTCCCAAACTACCGTATGCCAAGTGCAAAGAGCGTGTGCCAGCTCCTCTGGGAGAAGGCCAAGGACTTCATTACAAAGGCCTTCACCGTAATCTTTGTAGCAACTATTGTCATTTGGTTCTTACAGAACTTTAATGGACACTTACAGATGGTTACAGACTCTAAGGACAGCCTTTTAGCAGGTGCTGCAGGACTGATTGCACCTGTTTTTGCGCCACTTGGATTTGGCGACTGGAGATTCTCGACAGCACTCATTTCCGGCTTTATGGCCAAGGAAAGCGTTGTATCCACATTGATAATCCTGTTTGGCGGAACGGAAGGCCTACAGGCGGCACTGACACCATTTGCGGCGTTTGTTCTGCTGGTATTCTGCCTCCTGTATACCCCATGCGTAGCTGCAATTGCATCGGTCCGCAGAGAACTTGGAATGAAGTGGGCATTCATCGTCGTGATTTTTCAGTGTGTCATTGCCTGGATTATCGCATTTCTCATACACTGTGTGGGAATGTTGTTTATCTGACG
Source organism: uncultured Lachnospiraceae bacterium (assembly GCA_902781505.1). Lineage (GTDB taxonomy): Bacteria > Bacillota > Clostridia > Lachnospirales > Lachnospiraceae > UBA4285. Next base: position 78,449 of record CACZJL010000002.1, read on the forward strand.
TATCTTGTCAGCAATAAAACAAAGGAGCCTGCATGAAACGAGTATTATCCATTCAGGATATTTCCTGCCTTGGCAAATGTTCTCTTACGATTGCACTTCCTGTGATTTCTGCGTGCGGGGTTGAGACCGTGGTTCTGCCAACGGCTCTTCTCTCCACGCATTCTGTCTTTAAGGACTTTACCTTTAAAGAACTGTCTGATCAGATGAAGCCAATTACAGAGCACTGGAAGAAAGAAAAAATCCGGTTTGACGCCATCGCCACCGGATACCTCGGCACAGAGTCCGAAATCGACGCCGTACTTGAGATATTTAAAGAATTCACTGCCTCCGCTGCCAGTGATATGCCGGCGCGGTCCGGCGACCCGCTTCGCATCGTCGACCCCGCGTTCGGCGACCGCGGCAGGCTGTATTCAGGCTTTGATATGCACTACGCAAAGCGAAATGCCGAACTTTGCGCGTCGGCAGATGTCATCCTTCCAAATATTACAGAAGCCTGCCTGATGACAGACTTCGAGTACCGGGAAGAATATGACGAAACTTACATTATTCATCTGATGGAACGCCTGAGGGCAATCACGGATGCAACCATCCTTCTCACCGGAGTTTCACTGTCTGATGGCATGACCGGCGTCTATGGCTGGGATGCAGACAATCAGAACTATTTTAGCTACCAGACCCCAATCATCGTTGCACCTTCGGTAACTGAAGCCGCCGCGGCACCCGCGTCCGACTTGTCTGCCGCGCCCGCGCAGAGCGCCTCTTTCCATGGCACCGGCGATTTGTTCTCGTCCACTCTTGTCGGCGCAAGAATGCGAGGTCTCTCCTGGCAGGAGAGCATAGAGCTGGCCGCGGAAATGGTTTCTGAATCCATAAAGAAGACACTGGAATCAACAGATCCTGTCTGGTATGGCGTAGACTTTGAAGCCGCCATTCCATTCCTTGTGTCAGAAATTCAAAAGAAAGCACGCTGACACAGAGTATTCGGATGTATAATAAAAAACAACTTGAAGAAAGAAGGTAGAAATATGTTTTTCAGGCGTAAAAAGCAGGAAGAACTTGAAAATCTGATTCATCTTTTAGAGATGGATATGGGAAATAATTACAAGGATGAAGCACAGAGAACCTTTAAGAAACTTGAAGAGAAATACAACAAGTTAGAACAGGCTGGAAAGCTGGATACGAAGCAGAAGTATTATTATTCCGCAGTCCTGATGAGATTCGCTGCAAAACTGCAGGGCTATTCTCATAAAGATCAGAAGCCGGACTTCTGATCTTGCGGCTGAGACCGGACCGCGAATGAAATACCTCAAACTGTGGATGGCGCACTGCGCCGGAACCTTCTGAACATAAAAACATCCAGGATGCGAGGGGGAGTGCATCCTGGAAATAGAGGGAATGTATATAGATAAATACAGCAAAAATTAAAAGAAGGGGAATGAAAAACTGTATTATCTTATGGCTTAATTATATTATATTGGGCGATTGACCAAATGTAAAAAACCTAATTTGCATAATAAACTATGCACTAAAGTTATAGTGTGGTAATGCACTGATATACTAGCCTTCCAAATGCTACATTTTGTAATAAAATTATAAAATTTTTAAAAAAATAGATATAAGAAGGAGATTTTTGCAATGCAAAACGATAAAGTAATCGTAAAAGAGCCCTGGATTATAAAAATCCTTGGCTGGATTGTAACCGTCGTATTCGGCGCCGGTGCAGCGTTCAGCATCTGGGCACTGGCAACTGACGAAAATTCAGACCCGATTATCATGATCATCTGCGGCACCATTTTTGGACTGTTCACGCTGATGGGAATCGGATTGATTCTTGATGGAGCCAGAAGACGTCTGGAGTTTGACGGTTCAGACTTCACGTATGTTCCATTTTTAGGAAAAAAGAAAACCTTAAGTTATGCACAGGTGTCCGGAGTAGATACAAAGACACTGAATTTTGGAACACCTTGTCTTACCATTTTTGATGAGAACACAAAAAAGTGGGCATCTGTTGAAATGAACATGACAGGCTACTTAGATATGCTTAAGGCATTAAAAGATTCAGGCCTTTTGGAAAAAACAAATGCAAAGTTTGAAGAAAAGAAAAAGCAGCAGGAGAAGAGACTTCAGAAACGCGTGGATAAGATAATCAGACCATCTGAGGGTCTTATAAAGTTCTCTTTTGTTTTCGGTCTTGTCATCATCGCCTTTGTTGTGTTTTATCTGATTACATTCTTCGCAGGTCTTTATAAAGCCAGCTGGGTGCCTGTAACAACGACAGCATTCATTTTTGTTTATATTCTCTACTTTGCAATCTGTGGTGATGCGGTAAACTACATGAATCTGCTTTCCTTCAATCAGAGAATCGGAACAAAGTTACTTGATGAAAAGGAAGCAACCGAAAACCGAAAGAAATATGGAATTAAAATCCCGGTGGTTTTATTCGCGTATTGCTCTCTTATACTGGCTTTCTTCCCTGGATTAATTTATACTGAAATCTACACATTTCCAGATTTCAAACAGGCATTATACAGCGGCCTCGCAATTATTGCAGTAATTGTCATTCCGATTGTTCTGATTCGAAACAAAAAGATCAGATTGCCGGAAATCCTCTGGATTTTCATCTTTGCCTGTTTCGCAGGCTTTGTAGGTTCCTATCAGTGCAATCTTGCTCTTCAGAAAGAGAAGGCAGAGCATGTTGAGGTACAGGTCTTAAGTACAAAAACAACCGGTGGCTCATCCAAAGATTACTACGTATATGTATTTGACGGGCATGAGATTCTGATCGATATGAACACAACCAAAGAAGTTTATGAAGCGGCAAATGACGGCAAGCAGCTTGTAATCTGCAAGCACAAGAGTGTCTTCGGTGCAGAAATCTGGAATCTTCATGTAAAGAAAGATTAAATTTAGGAGTTATTATGGACAAAAGAGATTCGTTTAAATCAAGATGGGGATTTACTTTAGCCTGCATCGGCTCTGCAGTTGGAATGGGAAACATCTGGATGTTCCCAACCCGTGCATCCGTGAATGGAGGCTGCTCTTTTATCATTCCGTACATCATCTTTGTAGTTTTAATTGGCTGCACAGGTATCATCGGAGAAATGAGCTTCGGTCGTGCGGCCAGGTCAGGACCAATTGGCGCGTTTGGAAAAGCACTTGAGAGTAAAGGGAAGAAGCGTTTAGGTGAGGTAATCGGCGTCATTCCTGTTTTAGGCTCACTTGCCATGGCAATCGGCTACACCGTTGTTGTCGGCTGGATTTTTAAGTACACTATCGGAGCGTTCACCGGTAAGACCATTTCCTATACAGAGGCCGGCGATTATGCAGCTTCCTTTGGTGGAATGGCAACTACATTTGGTAATAACGGCTGGCAGATTGGTGCTCTGCTTCTTGTAACAATGATTCTGGTGTTCGGCGTATCCGCCGGCATTGAAAAAGCGAACAAAATCATGATGCCGATTTTCTTTGTGCTGTTCCTTGGACTTGCTGTTTATGTAGCATTCCAGCCAGGTGCGGCAGCAGGATATTCCTACATTTTTAAAGTCGATCCGGTATTTATCCGCGATCCACAGGTGTGGGTATTTGCCCTGGGACAGGCATTCTTCTCTCTTTCCGTCGCTGGTAACGGAACCGTAATCTATGGCTCTTATCTCTCAGATGACGAGGATATTCCTTCCTCAGCAAGAAACGTAGCACTGTTTGATACCATTGCGGCACTGCTTGCAGGTCTGGTAATCATCCCGGCCATGGCAACAACCGGTGCACAGCTGAATTCCGGCGGACCTGGACTTCTGTTCATCTACCTGCCGAACTTAATCGCAGGAATGCCTGGCGCAAGAGTGATCATCATCGTCTTCTTTGTAGCAGTGTTCTTCGCTGGTATGACATCATTAATCAATCTGTATGAAGCGCCAATCGCAACCATGCAGGAGAAATTCCATCTCTCAAGAAGAGTAGCGGTTATCCTGATTGCAGCAGTAAGTTGTGTAGTCAGCATCCTGATTCAGGGAATCGTCTCAGACTGGATGGACATTTTAAGCATCTACATCTGCCCACTTGGCGCAGGCTTAGCTGCCATCATGTTCTTCTGGGTTGGCGGTAAGAAGAAAGTAGAAGCAGCCGTAAACAAAGGCCGCAAATCGCCAATCGGAAAGTGGTTCTTCCCGCTTGGCAAATACTTCTTCACCCCAATTTGTTTTATTGTCCTTGTGCTGGGCATGATCCTTGGTGGAATCGGGTAATCGTACAACTTTCTGATGTGATAGGGTATAAATATGATCGCTTTATTAAAATAAAGTGTTGGAAGTTAACCTGACTTTGTGGTATCATAAACAGGCATGGGCGAACCCCTGTGCGTAGCAGATAAATATTGCATTTAATTTTAGGAGGCAATCAATTATGGTTACAGCTATTGTAGGCGCTAACTGGGGCGACGAAGGAAAAGGTAAGATTACAGATATGCTGGCTGAAAAGTCAGACATCGTAGTACGTTTCCAGGGCGGAGCAAACGCAGGTCATACAATCATCAATGATTATGGTAAGTTTGCTCTTCACCTTCTTCCATCCGGTGTGTTTTACAATCACATCACAAGCGTGATTGGAAATGGTGTAGCACTCAATATTCCTTATCTTGTAAAGGAGTTAAAGAGCCTGACAGATCAGAACGTACCGATGCCAAACATCATCGTTTCCGACCGTGCGCAGATTCTGATGCCTTACCATATTGATTTTGATACATACGAAGAAGCAAGACTTGCAGGTAAGTCCTTTGGCTCTACCAAGTCCGGTATTGCTCCTTTCTATTCTGACAAGTACGCAAAGATTGGTTTCCAGGTTTCTGAACTCTTTGATGATGAAGAAGCACTTCGTGACAAGTGTGAGCGTGTAGCAGAGCTTAAGAATGTAATGCTTGAGCATCTCTATCACAAGCCACTCCTTGATCCAAACGATATCTTCAATACTCTCATGGAGTACAAGGAAATGGTTGCTCCTTACGTTAAGGACACAGCTCTCTACCTTCAGAATGCATTAAAGGAAGGCAAGAGAGTTCTCTTAGAGGGACAGCTTGGTACCTTAAAGGATCCGGATCACGGTATCTACCCAATGGTTACATCTTCTTCCACACTTGCTTCTTACGGAGCAATCGGCGCAGGTATTCCGGCTGCTGAAATCAAGAATGTTGTAACAGTTGTTAAGGCATATTCTTCTGCAGTTGGTGCAGGTGAGTTCGTTTCCGAAATCTTCGGAGAAGAAGCTGATCAGTTAAGAAACCACGGCGGTGACGGCGGTGAGTACGGTGCTACAACAGGCCGTCCTAGAAGAATGGGATGGTTCGATGCAGTTGCATCCCGTTACGGTGTTCGTATGCAGGGCGCTACAGAAGTAGCACTGACTGTTGTTGATGCACTTGGTTACTTAGATGAAATTCCTATGTGTGTAGGTTACGAAATCGACGGTGTTGTTCGTAAGGACTTCCCATGTACAAGAGAACTTAAGAAGGCTAAGCCTGTACTTAAGGTATTCAAGGGCTGGAAGTGCGATATCGGCGGTATCAAGAATTATGATGAACTTCCACAGGAGTGCCGTGATTACGTAGAAGCAATTGAAGCAGAATTAAACGTACCAATCACAATGGTAAGTAATGGTCCTAAGAGACATGATATAATCTTCAGAGAGTCTTCACTTGCTAAATAATTATTGGAAAAGTATAATAAGAACCGCACGGCTTTATGATTAAAGACCGTGCGGTTTTCGTTGTGTTTATTGAAAGAAAAAACGTGCAGGATTGGAACTTTTAGGATTCTCTGTGAAGCACGCGATATGCTAAAATCATGGCGTATAAAACGACCGGAAGTACGATATCGGTGAACAGCAGTCCGAAAAACCAGGAATGCAGTGTTTCGTTGGTTGAGATAGCTGTGACAAGAGTCATGATCAGAAGCACCGCCCAGAGAATCAGGGCAATGATGGCTCCAATGCGTTTTAAGCTTTTCATGTGAGGAGCTCCTTTCGTAAATACTGTTTGAACCATATTTTAGAAGATTTATTTTAAACGCGCAACTTAAAAACTCACGGGGAAATGTGTGAGAGATGAGCTGCTGCCAGGAGGTACATGTATGATTACCAATGTTCTGGAGTTTTTAGAGGCATCCTGTGCCCGTTATCCGGATAAAATCGCTGTTGCAGATGATAAGCAGCAGCTTACCTATAAAGAGCTTTCAGACCTTTCTGATAAGATTGGCGCGGCCCTGATTCCTTATGTCGAGCAGAATTCTCCTGTCCCTGTGTTTATGGATAAGAGCTGTATGGCGCTTGCTGTATTTTTAGGCGTAGTGAAGGCAGGATGTTTCTATTGCATGATGGATACTTCCCAGCCTGCAGATCGTTTAAATCACATCCTTGCAACCCTTGAGGCCAAGGTTATGATAATCAATGAGAAGTCTGCCAAAAAGCAGGCTAAGCTTGATTTCACAGGAATGGTTATCCCTGTTGAATCACACATAGACGATGTGATTGATGAAGGGGACCGACTTGCCATGGCGAAAAGAAGAGAGCAGGCAATCGATATTGATCCGCTCTATGCCATCTTTACATCCGGTTCTACAGGTGTTCCAAAGGGCGTTGTGGTTAATCACCGTTCTACAATTGATTTCATTACGAATTTCACAGAGATTTTTAGTATCACGGAGGATGATGTCATTGGAAATCAGGCTCCATTCGATTTTGATGTCTCTGTTAAGGATATCTACTCTTCCCTTTATAAGGGTGCAACACTGCAGGTGATTCCAAAGTCTTACTTCTCCTTCCCGACGAAGTTACTTGACTATCTGGATGAGCGCAATGTAACAACTCTTGTTTGGGCTGTTTCTGCGCTTTGTATCGTAACGACCTTAAAGGGCTTTGATTATAAGAGACCACATGCAATCAATAAGGTCATCTTCTCTGGCGAAGTTATGCCAATCAAACATCTGAACGCATGGAGAGAGGTATACCCGAACGCTATGTTTGTCAATGTGTACGGACCTACAGAAATCACATGTAACTGCACATACTACATTGTAGACAGAGAATTTGCCCTGGATGAAAAGCTTCCACTCGGAAAGACCTTCCCGAATGAGAGAGTCTTCCTTCTTGATGAGGAAGATAAGCCGGTTACGGCAAATACTCCTGGAAAGCTTGGAGAAATCTGTGTTTCCGGTACAGCGGTAACCTTAGGCTACTATAATAACGAAGAACGTACCAATATTGCATTCGTGCAGAATCCGTTAAATCCACATTTCAACGAAGTCATCTACCGCACAGGCGATCTTGGTGAGTTTGATGAGAATGGTGATTTATTTTATACTACGAGAAAAGACTTCCAGATTAAGTTAAACGGTCACCGTATTGAGCTTACGGAAGTAGAGCTTGCAATCAATGCAGTTGAGGGAATCAGCCGTTCCTGCTGTATCTTTGATAAGGATAACAACCGTATTGTTGCATTTGTAGAAGGTATCAATGTCGATGCGAAAGCAATCGTACACGACCTCACAAAGAGAATTCCGAAGTTTATGATTCCACAGGAGTTTGAGATTAAGGATGTCCTTCCTTTAACCAAGAACGGCAAGGTGGATCGTAAGGTATTAATGGAGAGTTTCCTCGAGGCTGAGAGCCTTAAGAAAGGTGAATAATTATGTTAGATCTTGTAAAAATCCGTGATCTTGCAAGCAATAATCAGAGTCCGTTTTATATTTTTGATCTGGATGAATTCCAGGGGAGACTGCGTGATATGCAGGAAATCCTTGGTGCGGATGTTCAGCTAGCTTATGCTATGAAGGCTAATCCATTTCTTGTGCACGCTGCGAGCGAGCTTCCGGTGAAGTTTGAGGTTTGTTCTCCGGGTGAATTTGCAATCTGCGAAAGAGAACGCATCGACATGAAGCGCATTATTCTTTCCGGTGTTAATAAAGAGAAGGCTGATATTGAGCATACGATGGATGCCTGCGGTGGCGTTGGTACGTATACTGTAGAGTCTGTTCAGCAGTTTTTGTTACTTGACCGTTGTGCAACAGAGCGCAAGATGCATATTAATGTGTTGCTTCGTGTGACAAGCGGTAATCAGTTTGGTTTAGATGAAGACAATATTCGTGAAATCGTGGAGAAGAGAGAAGCTTATCCATATGTTCACATCCTTGGACTTCAGGCTTACACCGGTACACAGAAGAAAAAGTTTGAAATCGTGGAGAAAGAAATCGACTGGCTCGATGGACTTTGCGATGAATTAAAGGAAAAGTACGGCTTTGTTGCAACGGAATTCGAGTATGGTCCGGGCCTTAAGGTGGATTACTTTGGTAAGGATGCCTACAACAATAATTTCGATGAATTAAAGAAGCTTTCAAAGAAGCTTGATTCGATTCGTGCAAAGTACCACATTACACTTGAAATTGGCCGCTATATGGCTGCTACATGCGGTATGTATGTCACAAGCGTTGCAGATATCAAGGTGAACAAGGGCCAGAATTACTGCCTGGTAGATGGTGGTATCAATCACGTGAACTATTATGGCCAGACAATGGCGATGAAGATTCCGGCTTATACCTACATTCATGAGGATGGAACCGTGATTAACGGGGATGATGTGACTGCTTCTTCAAAGGAAAAGTGGACAATTGTAGGTTCTCTGTGTACGGTTGCAGACGTAATCGTTAAGAATCTTCCAATTGGTACACCTGCACTTGGAGATACCCTGATTTTCTATAATGTGGGCGCATATTCCATTACAGAGGCGATTTACCTCTTCCTTTCAAGAAAGATGCCTAAGGTATTGAGCTATTCTTCTAAGGACGGCGTACAGGTATATCGTGGTGTAGTTGATGCAGACCGCATTAATTCTCGCCAGTCAACGCTCTGATGATCCTCTTTAACAATGGAAAATGTGCAATGAGGCGGAGCAGAAAGAATCGGCTTGACGAAATGTGCCGTGCGTTGTATTTTAGTTTCAGAAATTAGAAAGGAAGGGACTGTATTTTATGGAACAGTTACTTGAAATTTTAAATGAAGTAAACCCAGATGTAGATTACGAGGATTGCGATACATTAATCGATGATGGAATCCTTGATTCTTTTGACATCGTATCTTTAGTAGGTGAATTAAATGATGCATTTGACATCGAAATCACACCGGTAGATATTATTCCAGATAATTTTAACTCCGCAGAAGCTATGTGGGCTATGGTTCAGCGTCTGCAGGATAACTAATCAGAAAAGGTAGAAAAGTAATGACATTATTAGAACAGTGGAGAAATGACGCATACGAAACAGAAATGCCACAGCAGCAGCTCGCAGCATTCTGGAACAACTATTTCGAAATCGAAAAGGGAATCTACGAGCAGATTCTTGCAGCAAAGGAGCCTGTAAAGGGCACAGTTAAGGAACTTGCTGAGAAGTTTAACACAAACGTTGAAATCATGACAGGTTACCTCGATGGAATCAATGATTCCTTAAAGGAAGCTAACCCAATTGAAACAATGGATGAGAACACAGAGGTTTCTTTAGACTTTGATGCAGAGAAGCTTTACTACAACATGGTTGCTAACAAGGCGAACTGGCTGTATGAACTTCCTCAGTGGGATGGACTTCTTGACGAAGAGAAGCGTAAGGAGCTCTATCATGCACAGAAGATTTCCGGTACTGTTATAAAGCCAAAGAAGATTGGCAGAAACGATCCATGTCCATGCGGAAGCGGCAAGAAGTACAAGCAGTGCTGCGGCAGACCTGGTGCAGAGAAGAAATTCTGATTAATGTAAGTACAAGGGCGGTGCTTGGTTGACAGGCACCGCTTTCTTTTTAATGATGCGAGCGTAAACAGGGCTTGGAATCGATTCAGACCGGCACGCGACCGAAGGAGGATATTATGCGCGAATATACGGGATTTGCCGAAGTGTATGATGAATATATGGATAATATTCCGTATGACGAGTGGACGGAATATCTTCATTCATTGATGAAAAAGTATGAGGTGCCGGATGGCGGCACGGTTGCAGAGATTGGGTGCGGAACGGGTTCTGCATTGTCTCGAATTGCAAAGAAGGGATATCAGTGTACGGGACTTGATCTGTCCTCTGACATGCTGACGATGGCATATCAGAAGCAGGTTGAGGAAGGGACGGATATTATGTACACCTGTCAGGATATGCGGGACTTTGAGCTTGCAGAAGAGACAGACTGTATCTATTCCATCGCTGATTCTATCAATTACATTACCAGTACAGAGGATCTGACCGATGTATTTACCTGTGTGAAGAGATTTTTAAAGGAGACCGGTGTGTTTATCTTTGACTGTAAGACCGAGCATCTGTTTAGAGACCTCTGCGCAGACAATACATTTGCCGAAAACAGAGAAGATTCCGCGTTTATCTGGGATAATTATTATGACGAAGAGACGCGTGACAATGAATATGATCTGGCGGTCTTTGTGAAAACAAAGGATGGAAGTTTTAAAAGATTTGAAGAGACACATATTCAGCACGCATTTACAATAGATGAGGTGAAGGCGGCAGCAGACGCGGCGGGACTTAAGACCGTTGCGGTGTATGACGCATTTACCGAAGAGGAACCAAAGGAAGACAGTGAGCGAATTTATTTCGTGATGAAAGGATAATTATGGGAGATTATATTGCGAGAGCGATTGCAGCTGACGGTAAGGTCAGAGCGTTCGCGGTGAACAGTACGGAAATTTGTGAAACAGCAAGAGCAAAGCACGATATGAGCCCAATCGGCGCGATTGCACTCGGAAGACTTTTAACCGGTGCGGTTATGATGGGTTCTATGATGAAGAATGACAGAGACCTGATGACGATTAAGATTCAGGCAGATGGTCCGATTAAGGGTATGACTGTTACAGCGAATGCAAAGGGTGAAGTTAAGGGTTATGTTGGCAACCCTCAAGTTATGCTTCCACTTAAGGATGGCAAGTTAGATATTGCAGGTGCAGTCGGTATCGGCGTATTAAGCGTTATTAAGGATATCGGCCTTCGTGAGCCATATATCGGTGATACGATTCTTGTGACGTCTGAAATCGGTGATGATTTAACCTATTATTTTGCTTCTTCTGAGCAGGTACCAACTTCCGTAGGTCTTGGTGTTCGTATGCGCAAAGACAACACAGTTGAATGCGCAGGAGGTTTCATCATTCAGATGATGCCGGGTGCCGATGATGCGCTTGTTGACAGAATTGAGAAGAAGATTAAGGAGCTCCCTTCTGTTTCTGAGATGTTAGAAGCAGGACTGAATCCTGAGGCAATGCTTACTAAGATCTTAGGGGATGAAGGTCTTGAAATCTTTGATCAGATGCCGGCTGCCTATAAGTGCAACTGCTCCAGACCTCGTATGACGAAGGGACTGATGAGCATTGGCAGGAAGGAACTGAAGTCTATGATTGATGCAGGGAAACCAATTGAGGTGACCTGTCAGTTCTGCGGCGAACGTTATACATTTGAGAATGAAGATTTACAGCTGATGTATCAGGGATTGGAAAGAAAAGGGGAGTAATCATGAGTAAGAAGGACAATGTAGTTTTAATCGGTATGCCTGGAAGCGGAAAGAGTACGCTTGGCGTTGTTTTAGCTAAGAAGCTCGGCTTTGACTTTATGGATGGAGATATCGAGATTCAGAACCAGTATGGAAAGACGCTCGAAGAGCTGATTGATATTCATGGAGATGCCGGATTCATTCAGATTGAGAATGACGTTTTAGCAGGGCTTGATGTAAAGAACACGGTAATCGCAACCGGCGGAAGTGCAGTTTATGGTGAAGGCGCCATGGCGCATTTAGCTGAGATTGGAACCATTGTCTACTTAGATGTTCCTGAAGAAGAATTAAATGGACGTCTTGGCAATTTAAAGGCCAGAGGAGTCGTATGTAACGGTAAGACAACTGTGAAGGAAATCTTTGAAGAGCGTCTGTCTCTGTACCGCAAATATGCTGAGATTACGGTAACTTTAGACCACGTTGAATTAAAGGATGCGGTTGAAGAAATCTATTCAATTGTTTATAATAACTAATACTATGCATGAGAGGTTAATGTAATGGACGGCGAGACAGTTTCAAAGAATTTTATTGAAAATATTATTGATGAAGATATCAGAGAGGGACATACAAAAGAGGTTGTGACGAGATTCCCACCGGAACCAAACGGTTATCTCCACATCGGACATGCCAAGTCCATCCTTTTAAACTATGGACTTTCAGAAGAATATAATGGTGCATTCCATCTTCGTTTTGATGATACGAACCCAACGAAGGAGAAGAATGAATTCGTTGATTCTATTCAGAAGGATGTAGAATGGCTCGGTGCCAAATGGGAAGGCGAAGTTCGCTTTGCGTCAGATTATTTTCCACAGATGTATGAAGCAGCAGTTAAGCTCATCAAAAAGGGTAAGGCTTATGTTTCTGACTTAAATGCTGAGCAGATTCGTGAATACCGTGGTACTCTGACAGAGCCGGGTAAGAACGATCCGAACCGCGATCGCAGTGTGGAAGAGAATCTTCAGCTTTTTGAAGATATGAAGGCTGGTAAGTATGAGGACGGAAGTATGGTTCTTCGTGCGAAAATTGATATGAGCAGCTCTAATATCAACATGCGTGATCCGATTCTCTACCGTGTGGCACATATTTCCCATCACAGAACAGGTGATACATGGTGCATCTATCCTATGTATGACTTTGCTCATCCAATCGAGGATGCGATTGAGGGAATCTCTCATTCAATCTGTACTCTGGAGTTTGAAGATCACAGACCTCTGTACAACTGGGTTGTTACAGAGCTTGAGTATGAGTATCCACCAAAGCAGATTGAGTTCTCCAAGCTTTACTTAGAGCATGTTGTTACAGGTAAGCGTTACATCAAGAAACTTGTTGAAACAGGCATTGTTGATGGATGGGATGATCCTCGTCTTGTTTCCTTAAGTGGTTTAAGAAGAAGAGGTTTTACTCCGGAATCCATTAAGAAATTCTGTGAGCTTGTTGGTGTTACAAAGTCGCAGGGTGCTGTTGAGTATCCAATGCTTGAGTACTGCATCCGTGAGGATTTAAAGCCAAAGGTTAAGAGAATGATGGCGGTTCTTGATCCTGTGAAGCTTGTGATTGATAACTATCCGGAAGATCAGGTGGAATATATGGATGTTCCGAATAACCAGGAAAATGAGGAGTTAGGAAGCCGTAAGGTACCTTTCACAAAGGAACTCTACATCGAGAGAGAAGACTTTATGGAAGAACCTGTTAAGAAGTATTTCCGTATGTTCCCAGGTAATGAAGTTCGTCTCATGAGTGCTTATTTTGTAACCTGCACCGGCTGTGAGAAGGATGAAAATGGCAATGTTACTGTAATTCACGGTACATACGATCCTGAAACAAGGGGTGGTAACTGTAATACACGTAAGGTTAAGGGAACTATTCACTGGGTATCCGCTACTGAAGGAAAGCAGGTGAAGGCTCGTCTCTATGAGAATATTGTAGATGAGAGCAAGCCGGTTTATGATGAGGAGACAGGTGAAGTAAATGTTAACCCAACTTCTCTTACTGAGGTTTGCGCAGTGGTTGAACCGGAGCTTCTTCATGCAGAAAAGGAAGACCGTTTCCAGTTCGTCCGCAACGGATACTTTGTTGCTGACTTAAAGGATTCAGAAGAAGGAAAGCCTGTATTTAACAGAATCGTTTCCTTAAAGAGTTCTTTTAAGCTTCCAACAGCATAAATACTGGCGATTGACCAAATATATAAATTGACACATAACTTGCCGCATGATACTATTATCTAGGTGTTTTACACCGATATTTATTCGGAGGTACTATCATGAAGGGTACAGTAAAGTGGTTTAACAATCAGAAGGGCTATGGCTTCATCTCTGATGAGTCTGGTAACGACGTATTTGTTCATTTCTCAGGAATCGCTGGCGATGGCTTCAAGTCTCTTGAAGAAGGCGCAGAGGTTGAATTTGATGTAACAGATGGTCCTAAGGGTCCTCAGGCTGTTAACGTAGCAAAATTATAATCAAAGTACACACGATGTGCCTTTTATCTGATTTCGTAAGAACTTTAGAATTAAAGATATATTGTAACATGAACTAAGATTATGAAGAGAGCAGTCGCCATTTGGTGACTGCTTTTTTCATTTCAGGGAGGGAGTGTACTTAAGCGGCCTGTCCTGAAATTTAAGAAAGAGGTTTTGAATGGATTTAACAACGATTGATTACAGCTCCTTTGCGTTAAATGGAGCGGTGGATTCTTATATCACTACGGGCGGAGTGATTGCTCTGTCTGTGTTTATTGTAGCAGCAATTGTAAATGTGCAGAGATTCCGTGGACGTGTGTTCCCAATCTTTGCAGGTCTTGTGGCTTATCTTGCATTTGCCATGGCAATTCCTTCCATCTTCACAGCTCTGATGAGTGGAAATGCAAATGCGTCCTATGCGATGGCTGAACGTCCACAGATGATGGCTTTTGCTTCCGTTCTGCTTGAAGCAGTGTTTGGAACGCTTGGCATGTGGTTTGTTTTAAAGGGATTAAATGAGCGCTTTCAGCGTAAGGGTGATATGTATTTCACAGCCTGGGGATATTCTCTTGGCGCACTGTTACTCTTTGGCTTCAGCAGTTTCTTTAACTACACAATGGTGCTTGGTATCAAGACCAACGGAATCGAAGAATTTGCCAGACAGATGACGGAAAATGCGTCAGAGTCTGAGGTGATTGATCTGGTGAAGAATGTGACGACTCTGTCTCATGCAGTTCCTCTTTACTGGATTGCCTTGGGTGTGGTAATTGGTCTTGAATTTGTTTTTATCTGCGAGATTATGGCACTGATTCTTGGTGCAGTTCGAGGAGAACTCGGAAAGGTCTGGATTTTTGTAAGCGGTGTTGCGTATTTCGTATTCCTGCTCCCAATCCAGCTCGTTGATTCCGGTTCTGTCGCACAGATTATTGTGGCACTTGTAATTGATGTAATCGTAACTGTGGCAGCAGGGGCATTTGCCTTTAACCTTTTTGCTGACAGACTGCAGTACAAGGAGGCTCCTAAGAAGGAGAGAAAGAGACGGTAATCGTATGAAGAATTCGATTTCTGTTATTGGACACAAGAATCCGGATACGGATTCTATCTGTTCCGCAATTTGCTATGCACGCCTGAAAAATGCGATTGGCGGGGAAAAGTTTGAGGCAAGACGCGCAGGTCATGTGAATGATGAGACGCAGTTTGTCCTTGATTATTTTCATGTGGAGAAGCCGCAGATTCTCTGGGATGTTCGCCCTCAGATCAGGGATGTGGACATCAGGAAGATCGATGGCGTTTCTGCGCACTTAAGTGTAAGAAGGGCGTACCAGCTGATGAAGAAGGAAGAGGTGGTGACTCTTCCTGTGACGGAAGGAAGTACGCTGATGGGTCTTGTGACCATGGGTGACATCGCGCGGTCGTATTTTGAAATTTACGACAACACTGTGCTTTCCGAGGCGCACACGGAGTTTGCAAGCATCGTGGATACCCTCGATGGCCATGTGATTACAGGTGATGTGGACGGTACGTTTGATTCGGGCAAGGTCATTATTTCTGCCGCGAATCCTGAGCTTATGGAAAATTATATCGATGAGGGGGATCTTATTATCCTCGGAAATCGTTATGAGTCCCAGTTTTCAGCAATTGCGACGGGCGCACGGTGCATTATTGTGTGCGAGGGATCCGAGGTAACGAAGTCGATTGTTAAGATGGCGGAGTCTTCCGGAGTGCTGATTATTTCAACACCATACGATACGTATACGGTTTCCCGTATGATTAACCAGAGCATGCCGATTTCGTTTTTTATGAAGCGGATGGATTCCGGTCTGGTTACGTTTCTTGATACGGACTTCCTCGACGATGTGTCTGATGTAATGGCGAAGAAGCGCCACAGATATTTCCCGGTTATTAATGAGAAGGGAGAATTCGCAGGACTGATTTCCCGCAGAAATCTTCTCGGTGCCGGTAAGAAGAGGGTTATTATGGTTGATCACAATGAGGAATCTCAGGCGGTTGACGGTATTGACTCAGCAGATATCTTAGAGATTATCGATCACCATCGCCTTGGCTCTTTAACGACCATGGCGCCGGTATATTTCAGAAATCAGCCTTTGGGCTGTACTGCGACGATTATTACGCAGATGTATCAGGAGCGTGGCATTGAGATTGATCCGGAAACAGCCGGACTTCTGTGTTCCGCTATTATCTCTGATACGCTGTTGTTCCGTTCACCTACCTGTACAGAGGTGGACAGGTCCGTTTGCCTGATGCTTGCAAAGATTGCAGGTTTGAACGTGGAAGAGTATGCTTCTCAGATGTTTAAGGCGGGGAGCAACCTGTTAAAGAAGGAGCCGAAGGCTCTGTTCCGTCAGGATTACAAGACCTTCGATGCCGGTCAGATTACGATTGGTGTCGGTCAGGTTACTTCCATCAACAGTGATGAAATCCACACTGTAGCAGAGCGCATGAAGGAGTACATCCGCATCGCTGTGGAAGAGAACAAAATTGACCAGGCATACTTTTTATTGACAGATATCAGCGAAGAATCTAGTATAGTTCTGGCTGCACCTGCGTCTGCACTGCGTACCCTGGAAAATGCATTTTCCACGGAGAGTGTTGACGGTGCCGTTTATTTAAAGGGTGTTGTATCTCGTAAGAAGCAGTTCGTGCCGGTCATCATTGAAACATTGATGAACTGAGTGTGGCGCGGCCCGGTGACCTGCGCATTTGTTTCGGGCAATCCACGCCAGACGGCGCGCAATCGAGATTTGAATTTAGGAAAAGAGGATGAGCAATTGAAGCATTTAAGAAAAGATGAACCATGCTGGTGCGGAAGCGGTAAGATGTACGGCGAGTGCCACCAGGACTGGGATCGTAAAATTACAGTATTTAAGAAGAAGTTTAACGTGGTTCCTCCACGTAACATTATCAAGAATGAGAAGACTCTTGAGGGCATGAGAGAAAGTGCCAAGATTAACATTGCTGTTCTTGATTATGTAGCTGAGCACATTCATGCCGGCATCACAACCGAAGAAATTGATGAGATGGTTTATCAGCAGACAACTAAGATGGGCGGTATTCCTGCACCACTTAACTATGAGGGCTTTCCAAAGAGTGTTTGTACTTCCATCAATGATGAGGTATGCCACGGCATTCCTTCCAACAAGATTCAGTTAGTGGAAGGCGATATTATCAATGTTGACTGTTCTACTATCAAGAACGGTTATTTCTCTGATTCTTCCAGAATGTTCTGCATCGGCGAAGTATCTGAGAGCAGAAAGAAGCTTGTTCAGGTAGCTAAGGAATGTGTTGAACTTGGATTAAAGCAGGTTAAGCCATGGGGTCACTTAGGTGATGTAGCTCAGGCTATCAACGATCATGCGATGAAGAACGGTTATTCTGTTGTTCGTAATGTCGGTGGTCACGGAATCGGTCTTGAATTCCATGAAGATCCATTTGTTTCCTACGTAATTAAGAAAGGCACAGGAATGGTAATGGCACCTGGCATGACATTCACTATTGAACCAATGATCAACGAAGGAACTGCAGAAATCTATGTGGATGATGTCAACGACTGGACTATCTACACAGAAGATGGCAAGGATTCCGCACAGTGGGAAATCATGGTTCTTGTAACAGAAGATGGTTATGAAGTGATGAGCTGGTAAGCTTACTTTTTTATGCTTGAGGTGAAGGACATGGAATTACATTACGGAAGACCGGAGTCAATGGAAGGGCGTAAAGAGCGTGAGATTCGTACCTACGATAAGCTCGATGAGTTGAATATTGAATACTGGCAGACGGATCACGAGAAGGAAGCATATACGATGGAGGATTGTGCAGAGGTCGACGCGATTTTACATGCAGCTGTCTGCAAGAATCTGTTTCTTTGCAACCGCCAGAAGACAGACTTTTATCTGCTTCTGATGCCCGGTGATAAGAATTTCAAGACGAAGGAGCTTTCAAGTCAGATCAATTCTGCAAGACTGAGCTTTGCCGATGAAGATGCAATGGTAAAGTATCTTGATATCCATCCTGGCGCGGTCAGCATTATGGGATTGATGAATGACCATGAAGGAAAGGTGCGTCTTCTGATTGATGAAGATGTGCTGAATGCAGAGTTTCTTGGGTGCCACCCTTGTGTGAATACGTCCAGTCTGAAAATCAGAGTTTCAGATCTTTTGGAAAAGTTCCTGCCGGCGGTAGGACACGACTACACAAGCGTGCATCTGACGGGAGAGTGACGTGTTTACGGCGATGGTAATTTTCTTATCCATGATTTCTCCTTTTCTCGTGTGTCATCGCTAAAATATTCTTTGAGTTATGTAAGCCGGGGACCGGCCGTGGATGGCTTAGTATGTGAAGTTTACCTGATAGTAGGTGCTGTCGGTGTAGGTATGCATCTTGTAGGAGAAGGCATAGCTCATTCCGACGGCGTTAGCTGCAGAATTGATGTCGAGTTCTGCTGGCGTTGTGAATTCAAAGCTGCTGGCTTTCGAACTGATCAGAGCTCTCAGGCGGGCGGTCAGAGCACTGTTAGAAGCAATGGATTCGACAAAGGTCTGATTGAGATACGTGTATGCAGATCCGGTTGCTTCGCGGTAAGGTGCCTGTGTGGTTTCAAATGAATGATCAAGGTCCATATCAGCACTGCTGATGTTGAAGTAGGTGTGGTCTGTTGACTTGAAATTGGAGCGGACCGGATCGTCCCAGGTAACATCGACCTGATACCAGTCATTTCCAAGCTTTACTTCATTCCAGATATGAGGCTCACCGCCGGCGTAGCCTGAAATGGCAGTGTTTTCAATTCCGAGGAAGTTGCATAAAAGCATGAAGCTTTCGGCGTAACCGTTGCAGACAGCCTGTCCGGAAGTGAGGGCGCCGTAGGCTCCGTCATCAGTTTCGGAGCTCTCGTTGTAAGCGATGTTCTTAACCAGGTAGTCGTGTGCGGCAAGCTCGAGGCGGTAGGCCTGATCTGTAGAGCCACTCGCACCGGAACCTGTGCCGGTACGGAGTTCGTCAGCAATGGATTTTACTTTGTTGTAGAGTTCAAGCTGTCTTGCGGACAGGCTGGAGGTGTTGCCAGTCTGGTAAGCGTAAGTTACAGGGAAAGCATCCCAGTAATCCATGCTTACGACGACATTATAGCCCGACATTGTTGGACGGTACTGGCAGTCCAGTTTTTGGATGCCCGGGAAGTCTGTTATCCACCGGTTTAAATTAATCAACGAATAGTCTTCGGTGTAGAATTCAACGGACGCCTGACCCTGATTCATGGCATCCTGTATGATTTCGTTAATCTCGGCAAATGTTTTGGCTTTCTTTTTCGCCGGGAACAGACTCAATTTCATTTCTGTTTCATTAGAAGAATCGGAAGACTCAAATCTTCCGGTAAATGAACTGCTTTCTGAGACGCCAAGACCCGGCACGGCACATCCTTGCAGTGAAAGAGAGCTAAGAAGCACGGCGGCAGTCACAGAAAAACAGCATTTTCCAAGGTGCTGTTTCATAAATAAATCCTTCGTTTCCATTTTTTAAATTAATTATATTCTATAGGAAAGTGGGGCAAATTGAAAAGAAAAAGTTTTCATTGGCCGAAGATTCTTTTAAAAGAGTTGACATTTCATAGGTTGAGTGTTAAATTAGTGTTTGTTGAAATTAGCACTCGAAATAAAAGAGTGCTAACAGAGAATTAAACAAATCAAATTATCATAAATTACGGATTGGAGGAATACCATCATGAAGTTAGTACCATTAGGAGACAGAGTTGTTATCAAGGCCATCCTCGCTGAGGAGACTACAAAGTCAGGAATCGTTCTTCCTGGAGCTGAAAAGGAAAAGCCACAGCAGGCTGAAGTTGTTGCTGTCGGACCTGGCGGCGTTATTGACGGTAAGGAAGTTCAGATGCAGGTTAAGGCTGGCGACAAGGTAATCTATTCTAAGTACGCAGGTACAGAAGTTACACTTGACGGTGATAAGTATACAATCGTTAAGCAGTCCGATATTCTTGCAGTAATCGAATAAAAAACATTGCGGCGGAAGTCGCAGAGCATCACGCCTGAGGGTGCGGTGTCAGGAAAGAAAGTTTATAGGAGGCAAATTTAAAATGGCTAAGGAATTAAAGTTTGGTATTGAAGCTACAAAGGCACTTGAAGCTGGTGTTAACAAGCTTGCTGATACAGTAAGTGTTACACTTGGTCCTAAGGGACGTAACGTAATCTTAGATAAGTCTTACGGTGCACCACTCATCACAAACGATGGTGTTACAATTGCTAAGGAAATCGAGCTTGAAGATAAGTTCGAAAACATGGGCGCTCAGCTTGTTAAGGAAGTTGCTACAAAGACAAATGATGTTGCCGGTGATGGTACAACAACAGCTACAGTTCTTGCTCAGGCAATGATTAACGCCGGTATGAAGAACCTCGCTGCAGGCGCTAACCCAATCGTCTTAAGAAAGGGTATGAAGAAGGCAACAGAGGTTGCTGTTGAGTCCATCAAGAAGATGTCCGCTCCGGTTACAGGTAAGGAGCAGATTGCTAAGGTTGCAGCTATTTCCGCAGCAGATGATGAAGTAGGCCAGATGGTTGCTGACGCTATGGAAAAGGTTACAAACAACGGCGTTATCACAATTGAAGAGTCCAAGACAATGAAGACAGAGTTAGCTCTTGTTGAAGGTATGCAGTTCGACAGAGGTTACATCTCTTCTTACATGGTTACAGATACAGACAAGATGGAAGCAGTTCTTGACAACCCATACGTTCTGATCACAGACAAGAAGATCAGCAACATTCAGGAAATCCTTCCACTCCTTGAGCAGATTGTTCAGAATGGTTCTAAGCTTCTCATCATCGCTGAGGATGTTGAGGGTGAAGCTCTTACAACATTAATCGTTAACAAGTTAAGAGGTACTTTCAATGTTGTTGCTGTTAAGGCTCCTGGCTACGGCGACAGAAGAAAGGAAATGCTTCAGGATATCGCAATTCTTACAGGTGGTCAGGTAATCTCTTCTGATCTTGGCCTTGAATTAAAGGATGCTACACTTGATATGCTCGGCCGTGCTAAGTCTGTTAAGGTTCTCAAGGAGAACACAACAATCGTTGACGGCGAAGGCAAGAAGGAAGAAATCGAATCCAGAATCGCTCAGATTAAGTCTCAGCTCGCTGAAACAACATCTGAATTCGATAAGGAAAAGCTTCAGGAAAGACTTGCAAAGCTTGCAGGTGGTGTTGCAGTTATCCGCGTAGGTGCTGCTACAGAAGCTGAAATGAAGGAAGCTAAGCTCCGTATGGAAGATGCTTTAGCAGCTACAAAGGCAGCTGTTGAAGAAGGCGTAATCGCAGGCGGCGGTTCTGCTTACATCCACGCTTCCAAGGACGTTCAGAAGCTCGTTGATACACTTGAAGGCGACGAGAAGACAGGTGCTAAGATCATCTTAAAGGCTCTTGAAGCTCCACTTTCTCACATTGCTTCCAACGCTGGTCTTGAAGGCGCTGTTATCATCAACAAGGTAAGAGAGTCCGAGTCAGGAAATGGTTTCGATGCTTACAACGAAAAGTATGTAAACATGATCGAAGCTGGTATCCTTGATCCTGTTAAGGTTACTAGAACAGCTCTTCAGAACGCTTGCTCCGTATCCTCTACACTTCTTACAACAGAAGCTGCAGTTGCTGATATCAAGGAAGATGCTCCTGCAATGCCAGCTGCTCCGGCAGGAATGATGTAATTTAAATGGCAAATATTAAGTCGGCCGGGGGGCCTGTTTTAAGCCCCTCGTGCCGGCTTTTTTTCTTTTTGGGAGAACGTGCCAGTCATCAGTGGCACAACTGATGAATAAGTGTTAGAATATTTTAAACTGTGGCGGTGCTACAGATTTTAAGGAGGAACCATGGACGAATCCGTAGAACAGATTATTAAGATCCGCCAGACGGCTGGAGCGAAGGTGTTTAAGGGCGCAATGATTGCAGGGGCAGTGATTGCCGCAATCACCATACCGTCGACATTTGCCCTGGGGATGATTGTCAGCGTGCTCTTTATCGTAGCCGCTGTTGTGGCGTTCCGCTACTTTAATGCAGAATATGAATATGATTACTATGAGAATCAGCTGACATTTGCCAGAATCGCGAGTAAATCAAACAGAAGAGATATGGCGAAGTTCGATGTCAGCAAGACAGAACTGATTGCTAAGAAAAATTCTCAGGAAGCACTTCGCTTAGAGAGAAAGAAGCTGAATACAGTGGATTTTACGAGTCACGGCGAGACTGAGGACTCTGAAATCGTGGTTCTTTACGCGTATAACGAGAACAATGAGATGGAGAGAGTTTTCTTTGAACCGAACGAGAAACTCACTGCAGCACTTCAGCGCGCTGTACCAAGAACCGCATATAAACTGGATTAAGAGTATATTTGCCGTTGACTTTTCACGGCTCATTTGCTATATTCTAATCTAATAATCAAAAATAATTTTTAGCAATACCAAGAAAGTGAGGAAAAAGAAGAAAAATGGCTACAATCATTGGAGATGGCATTACATTTGACGATGTCTTATTAGTACCTCAGTACTCAGAGGTAGTTCCTAACCAGGTAGATGTATCTACACACCTTACGAAGTCAATCAAGTTAAACATTCCATTCCTGTCCGCAGGTATGGATACTGTAACAGAGCATCAGATGGCAATCGCTATGGCTCGTTGCGGAGGAATCGGTGTCATTCACAAGAATATGACGATCGAACAGCAGGCTGAAGAAGTAGACATGGTTAAGAGATCAGAGAATGGCGTTATCACCGATCCTTTCTTCCTTTCTCCTGAAAATACATTAAGAGATGCTGACGAGCTTATGGCTAAGTTCAAGATTTCTGGTGTTCCTATTACTGAAGGCAAGAAACTTGTAGGTATCATCACAAACCGTGACCTTGTATTCGAAGAGAACTTCGACAGAAAGATCAAGGAGTGCATGACAAGCGAAAATCTTGTTACAGCTAAGGAAGGCACAACTCTTGAAGAGGCAAGAAAGATTCTTGCTGAAGCTAAGGTCGAGAAGCTTCCAATCGTTGACGAAGAGGGCGCTTTAAAGGGCCTCATCACAATCAAGGATATCGAAAAGCAGATGCAGTATCCAAACGCTGCGAAGGATTCCCAGGGAAGACTTCTCTGCGGTGCTGCTTTAGGTATCACAGCTAACGTTGTAGACAGAGCTTCTGAATTAATCAAGGCTCATGTTGACGTTGTCGTTCTTGACTCCGCTCATGGACATTCCGGAAACGTACTGAAGTGCGTATCCATGTTAAAGGATAAGTTCCCGGACCTTCAGATCATCGCTGGTAACTGTGCAACAGGCGCAGCTGTAGAAGATCTGATCAAGGCTGGCGCTGACTGTGTTAAGATCGGTATTGGACCTGGTTCTATCTGCACAACACGTGTCGTTGCAGGTATCGGTGTTCCTCAGGTATCCGCTGTTATGAATGCATTTGAAGTTGCTGACAAGTACGGTATTCCACTTATCGCTGATGGTGGTATCCAGTACTCTGGTGACGTTGTTAAGGCTATTGCAGCCGGTGGTTCTACTGTAATGATGGGTTCCGTATTCGCTGGTTGTGACGAAGCTCCAGGTGAATTCGAACTCTTCCAGGGCAGAAAGTACAAGGTATACCGCGGCATGGGTTCTATGGGCGCTATGAAGCAGAAGAATGGTTCTGCTGACCGTTACTTCCAGGCAAATGCTAAGAAGCTTGTACCAGAAGGCGTTGAAGGACGTGTAGCATATAAGGGCAAAGTTGAAGATACAATCTTCCAGTTTGTCGGTGGACTCCGTGCAGGTATGGGTTACTGTGGTGCTCCTGATATCCCAACACTTCAGAAGACATCTCAGTTCGTGAAGATTTCTTCCGCATCATTAAAGGAATCACATCCACATGATATTCAGATCACAAAAGAGGCTCCTAACTACAGCGTTGAGGGCTAATCTTTTACGACAGGAGCCTCTTTTTGGGAAGCACCTAACTACTCTGCAGAAGGCTAAAGGACTTGAATATCAGGGGCTTATCCTGTAAAATTATTAGGCATTATGAAAGCTCATCATGTGTATGGTGAGCTTTCTTTTTTGTAGTGGGCGGCGTGAGGCCGCCAGAAATGCGAGTTCTGCCCTAAGGCGTGAGGCCGCATCCGCAATTCGAGAGAGAGAAGGGAAAAATTATGCAGACGATCCTTAAGTTAATCGGCGAAAAGTTAAGCAATGCGTTCGTTGAAGCAGGATATGACGAGAGTCTTGCGATGGTTACATTATCAAACCGTCCTGACCTCTGTGAATATCAGTGTAACGGTGCGATGGCCGGAGCGAAGAAGTTCCATAAGGCACCATTCATGATTGCTGACGAAGTTGTAGCAAAGCTTGAAGGCGATGCGTTCTTTGAGAAAATCGAGAGCGTTAAACCGGGATTTATCAATATGACACTGTCCCGCAAAGCACTCAGTGATTACATGAATGCAATGGAAGAGGACGAAAAATTAGGCTATGAGGGTGACCCAAATCCTCATATTGTTGTGGTTGACTACGGCGGTGCCAATGCAGCCAAGCCACTCCACGTCGGACATCTTCGTTCCGCTGTTATTGGCGAGAGCGTAAAGAGAATTGAAAGCTATGCCGGAAACAAGGCAATCGGCGACGTTCATTTAGGTGACTGGGGACTTCAGATGGGTCTGATCATCGAAGAACTGCGCGACAGAAAGCCGGAACTTCCTTACTTTGACGAAAGCTTTACGGGTGTGTATCCAAGCGAAGCTCCATTTACCATTTCAGAGCTCGAGGAAATCTATCCTGCAGCAAGCAAGAAGTCTAAGGAAGATACAGACGAGGGCAGAGAGTTCCTCAACCGTGCACATGAGGCTACAAGAAAGCTTCAGAGCGGCGATAAGGCCTGCACAGCAATTTGGAAGCATATCATGGGCGTTTCCAAGGTTGACTTAAAGAAGAATTACGATAACTTAAATGTTCATTTCGAACTGTGGAAGGGCGAAAGTGACGCACAGCCGCTGATTCCTGACATGATTGAAGATTTAAAGAACCGCGGTATTGCTCACGAGAGCCAGGGTGCGTTGGTTGTTGACGTACAGGAAGAGTCTGATTCCAAGGAACTTCCTCCATGTATCATTCAGAAGTCCGATGGTGCGGCACTTTACGCAACTTCAGATCTTGCTACGATCATTGACCGTGAGAAGACTTACGCTCCAAAGGCAATTATTTATGTAACGGATAAGCGTCAGTCCCTTCATTTCACACAGGTATTCCGTACAGCGCGTAAGGCAGGCTTTGTTACAGATGAAACAGAACTGACTCATATCGGTTTTGGTACAATGAACGGCAAGGACGGCAAGCCATTCAAGACAAGAGATGGCGGCGTTATGCGTCTTGAGTTCCTGATTCAGGACATCGCAGATGCAGTTTATGAGAAGATTAAGGACAACAAGTCCATGCCGGAAGAAGAAGCAAAGGCTACAGCCAAGATGGTAGGTCTCGCAGCGCTTAAGTATGGTGATTTAAGCAACCAGGCTGCCAAGGACTATGTCTTTGATGTAGAGCGTTTCGCTTCTTTCGAAGGAAATACAGGTCCATATATCCTCTACACAATCGTTCGTATCAAGTCTATCTTGGAAAAGTATAAGGAACAGGGCGGAAACTTAGAGAATCTCGTGATTCCAGAAGCTGATTCCGATTCCTTCAAGAAGTTAGGCCTTGCGCTTGTAAAGTTCCCTGAGGTTATGAACACTGTTTATGCCGAACTTGCACCACACAAGGTTTGTGCTTATATGTACGAAATTGCTGATGTATTCAACAGTTTCTATCACAATACAAGAATTCTCGGTCAGGAAGACGAAGCAAAGAAGAAGGGCTACATCGCACTTCTTAAGGAAACACTCGATGTTCTCCTTATCTGCACGGATCTCTTAGGCATTGAATGCCCGGACCGCATGTAATTCAGAGAGGAAAAATATGAAGTTATTATCATTTGCCATTCCATGCTACAACTCTGCAGCATATATGAGCCATGCGATTGAATCCTGCCTTGTTGGAGGTGATGACGTAGAAATCATTGTTGTTGATGATGGCTCAACAAAGGATAATACACTGGAGATTGCGAAGGAGTATGAGGCAAAGTATCCTGGCATCGTGAAGGCGGTTCACCAGGAAAATGGCGGACACGGTCAGGCCGTTAATACAGGTCTTGCGAACGCAACCGGCCTGTTCTTTAAGGTCGTCGATTCTGATGACTGGGTTGACGAGAAGAGCTATAAGAAGATCTTAAAGTCTCTAAAGGATTTCAAGGTGGATGATCTGCCGGATGCCGTTCTTGCAAACTATGTTTACGAGAAGGATGGCGCCCGCCACAAGAAGGTTGTGCATTATGAAAATGCACTCCCTGTTGAGAAGATGTTCACATGGGATGAAATCGGCCATTTCAGAATGGATCAGTATATTTTAATGCATTCGGTTATCTATCGTACTCAGATGTTAAAGGAGTGTGGAATTAAGCTTCCTGAGCACACATTCTACGTTGATAACATTTATGTATTTGAGCCGCTGCCAACGGTTAAGAAGCTGTATTACATCAATACTAACTTCTATCGTTATTTCATCGGCCGTGAGGATCAGTCCGTCAACGAGAAGATTATGATTGGCCGTATCGACCAGCAGATTTTCGTTACAAAGCACATGATTGATTACTTCAAAAATGCTGAGATTGATAATAAGAAGTGCAGAAGCTACATGATTAAGTATCTTCGCATTATGATGGAGGTTTCCTCTATTCTTCTGATTGTTTCCGGTACAAAGGATAATTTCGAGAAGAAGCAGGAGCTCTGGAAGTACTTAAAGGAAGCGGATCCAAAGGTTTATGGAATCATCCGCAGAAGTACAATGGGCATTGTTGCCAACCTTCCCGGAAGAGTTGGACGCAGAATGTCTGTTGATTTATATCACCTTGCCAATAAGGTGGTCGGTTTTAACTGATAGATCAAGCCCTGATGTGCTGCCTCAGGCAAGTACATCTGGGCTTTTTAGTATCTGTCCTTAGGAATTAGTATCAGTTCCGATGGCACAGAGTTTAGTATCGTCCTGGTATCAGGATTTTAAGAGGGAGTTTTGGAAAATGAAGATTTTTGCGATTGTTTTGTTTGTACTGATGTACGCGCTGATGGTTGCCCTTCCTGCGAAGCGCAGACCATTTGTAGCCTGTGGCACAGCACTTGTTTTTCTGATTGCCGGTGTTCTTCCATGGTCTGAACTTGGGGAAGCGATTGACTGGAACATTCTGATGATGATATTTGGTACGGTTGTTATTGTCGATTACTTTATCGAGTCTAAGATGCCAAACCTGATTGCAGATCACATCTTAAATCTGGCTCCCAATGTCATGTGGGTTACGATTTTTATGTCTCTGTTCGCCGGTATTGTATCAGCATTTATCGATAACGTAGCAACGGTTTACATGATTGCGCCGGTCGGTCTTGCTATCTGCAAGAAGCTTAAGATTTCACCGGTTGCAATGATCATTTCAATTGCGGTTTCTTCAAATCTTCAGGGTGCTGCAACTTTAGTTGGTGATACAACCTCCATCATGCTTGCAGGTGCTGCCGGCATGGACTTTAATGATTTCTTCTGGTTCCAGGGAAGAGCCGGTATCTTCTTTTCCGTAGAGCTTGGCGCACTTCTTACCGTTCCGATTATGATGTTTTTATTCCGCAAGGACAAGGAACCGGTTTCATCGGATGAACACACGGTTGTAGAGGATTACATTCCAACCATTGCAATGGGAGGTCACATCCTGTTCCTTATTCTTGCATCCTTTATTCCAAACAAGCCAGAGACAACAAATGGATGGATCTGCCTGGTATGGGGCGTTGGCTGCATCGTGGCTGAGTACATCAAGACAAAGGATAAGGACAACATGATTGAGAATCTCAAGAACGTGGATTATGCAACCATCTTCCTTCTTGCAGGTCTCTTTACTGTCATTGGTGGTATCACAAATCAAGGCATTATCGCTGATATCTCAGAAATCATTGTTAAGGTTGGCGGAAACAACTACTTCCTGCTGTTTACAATCATCGTCTGGGGTTCTGTTCTGATTTCTGCATTTATCGATAACATTCCATATGTAGCGACCATGCTTCCTGTTATCACTGCGGTAACAGCGGCAATGGGCGTTGAGCCTTACCTTCTCTACTATGGACTTTTATTAGGCGCAACCCTCGGTGGTAATATCACTCCAATTGGCGCCTCGGCAAATATCGCCTGCACGGGCCTTCTTCGTAAAGAGGGCTACGAGGTTTCCTTCGGAGACTTCATGCGCATCGGCGTGCCATTCACACTTGCTGCCGTAATTGGCGGATACCTGTTCTGCTGGTTTGTGTGGGCATAATGTGGCGTTAATTCTGGTGAACTGGGTGAGCAATGCGAGATACTTGAAGGATACGTATCCGAGCTACTATTCAGCTTCCAAGGAAGTGTTGATTGGAATGCTTAATCGCGAGTGAGGAGAATTTGATGGAATATACACATGTGGTGCATCCATTTGCCCCGCTTTTCGATGAGAACTCGAAGGTGCTGGTGCTTGGAAGCTTCCCGTCGGTGAAGTCAAGAGAGCAGGCCTTCTTTTACGGGCATCCGCAGAATCGCTACTGGAAGGTGATTGCGGCTGTGCTACACGAGTCGGTGCCGGTGACTGTTGAAGAGAAGCGGGCGCTGATGTTAAAGCACGGAATCGCGATGTATGACGTGATTCATGAGTGCGACATCGTTGGCTCGTCGGATGCAAGTATCAGAAATGCGGTGGCGTCGGATTTGTCGCCGATATTAAGAGGCAGGAAACTGCCGGTTTTTACAAACGGAAATACAGCGAGGAATCTGTATCAGAAGTACATTTTCCCCGTGACAGGAATAGAGACGACGGGGCTGCCGTCGACATCGCCGGCGAACGCGGCGTGGTCGGTGGATCGGCTGATCGAGGCGTGGAGCGTCGTCGCGGACGCGCTCGGAGAATGAGGCAGCGGCCGTGATGAAAGCAGAGAAAAGAATAGACTATGAAGACTGGATTAGTTTTAGAAGGCGGAGCAATGAGAGGCCTGTTTACGGCGGGCGTTCTTGACGTGTTTATGGAGCAGGGAATTGAGTTTGCGGCAGCCTGCGGTATTTCAGCGGGTGCAAGCTTTGGCTGCAATATCAAATCAAAGCAGATTGGAAGAACATTACGTTATAATTTAAAATACAGTAAGGATCCGAGATACGGAAGCCTGAAAAACTGGCTGAAGACGGGAGACCTGTTTGATGCGAAGTTCTGTTATGACACGCTTCCGTACGAATTAGATCCGTTTGACTGCGAGACGTTTGAGAGCAATCCGATGGACTTTTACGTGGGTACAACGGATGTGGAAACTGGCAAATGCGTCTATCACAAGTGCACGGATGGCAGGAGAGAGGACATACGCTGGATTCAGGCGTCTGCATCGATGCCGGTCGTAAGTAAGCCGGTTGAAATTGACGGGCACGCTTACTTAGATGGCGGAATCTCGGACTCAGTACCATTTGCCTTTATGGAAAGCATTGGATTTGATAGAAACGTGATTGTATTGACGCAGCCGAAGGGGTACCGCAAGCATCCGGGTAAGCACAAGACGGCGATGCGCGTGATGCTTCGCAAATATCCGGCTGTGGCTCGTGCAATTGAGGCAAGACCGGTTATGTACAATCGTCAGATGGTCGACATTGATCAACGGGAGAAGGCGGGCACAGCGCTTGTGATTCGTCCTGAGGAATCGCTTGGAATCGGGCATACGGAAAATGATCCGGCAGAGCTTCAGAGAGTGTATGACCTCGGACGAGAGGTTGCATTAAAGAGACTTGACGAGGTCAAAGCATACTTAAACACGTAAACCAGTTTTGGAAAGAGTGTAAATAATGAGTAAGAAAACAGCAGCATATCATTTGCCAGGTCTCTTTGAGTTCTACGAGTTTTACAAGGAGTTCCTGCCGCTGTTTAAGAATCATGGTCAATGGTTTTATGACTGGTGTGAAATTGGCTCGATTTACGGCGCTCCGGCGGATTGTCTCTGGGGCGGCGGGCGAGCAGGATTCGGTGAAGCGTATGCGGACGAAGTGATGGAATTGATGAATGAGTTCGGCATTTCGGCGAGGCTGACGTTCTCCAATTCCCTGCTGAAAGAAGAGCACCTGTCGGATAAGAAATGTAATTCTTTATGTAAAAAACTGTCAGAACGTGAGGGAAACGGGGTGATTGTGCACTCCGATCTTCTTGCGTCATTTTTGCGCCGAGAATACCCGAACCTCTACCTGGTTTCGTCGACGACGAAGGTTCTGACAGACTTTGAAGAACTTCGGGCAGAATTGAAGCGCGAGGAGTTTCGCTTTGTTGTTCCCGATTTTCGTCTGAATAAGTCATTTGAAAAGCTTTCAACCCTTTCAGATGCCGAGAAAAATAAGACCGAGTTTTTGGCAAATGAATGCTGTTATTTTGGCTGTAAGGACAGGAAGGCGTGCTATGAGGCAGTCAGCCGCATGAACCTTTCGCTTCCGACGGACCACAAATGTGCGGCACCGGACGCGGAAGGTGGCTACAGGTTCTCAAAAGCTATAAAAAATCCAGGATTTATCAGTGTTTCAGATATTCAGGAGAAATATCTTCCTCTTGGATTCAACAATTTTAAAATTGAAGGACGAAGCCTTGGAAGCGCCTTGCTTCTTGAATTCCTGCTGTACTACATGGTAAGGCCGGAGTACCAAATCAACGTGAGAGAAGAGCTGTATCTTGATAATACACTGGATTTATTTTGAGCCGGTCGGTACACAAAGATGTTGAATACAGCAGACAAGAGAGGAATGGAAAGGCAAGAATCAGGATACATGAAAGGATTACCATATGGCGCAAAATGAACTGACAGAAGAAATTCGGACTCGTTTGTTTCACCTGCAGGATTTGAAGTACCGTGACTTTGAAAGCAGTCTGAACCCGGTACTTCCTAAGGAGTGCTTTATCGGCGTCAGAACGCCGGCTTTAAGGACACTTGCGAAGGAGTTTGTAAAGCGTGAGGATATCGCACTATTTCTTGATGAGTTGCCGCATGAATATTTTGAAGAGAATCAGCTGCATGCATTTATCCTCTCTTTGATGAAGGATTATGATGAATGTGTGGAAAGGATTGAGGAATTTCTTCCTTTTGTTGAAACCTGGGCCACCTGTGATCAGCTGAACCCGAAGGTGTTTAAAAAGACAAAGGAGCGACTGGCCCCGAAAGCCTTAGAATGGATGAAGTCGGATCAGACCTATACCATTCGTTTTGGCATCAGAATGCTGATGCAGCATTTTCTGGATGAGGATTTTGATGTAAAGTATCTGAATGAAGTCGCGGATTTAAGGTCTGAAGAATACTATGTAAACATGATGATTGCATGGTTCTTTGCGACCGCCCTCGCGAAGCAGTGGGAGGCGGCGCTGCCTTTACTTGAAGCGCAGAGACTGGATGTCTGGACGCATAATAAGTCCATCCAAAAGGCCGTGGAGAGCTACCGCGTTCCGGAGGAGCGAAAGACATATTTAAAGACGCTGCGCCGCAAGGGCAGTATGATTTTTTGAATAATAAAATATGCAGAGAAACAATAGAGAAAATTGTGGCAAAATAATCAGAAGAAGAATATGATTGTATTAGAATCTCACGTTAATCAGTTGCAGAAGAAATGAGGTATTGATATGAATGATATTATTCAGGCGATGGTGAATCGCAGAAGTATTCGAAACTTTAAAGCAGACATGCCAAAGAAGGAAGACTTAGAGCAGATTATTGAAGCAGGACTTTACGCGGCAAATGGTCGTGGCCAGCAGGCACCTGTTATTGTTGCTGTTACGGACAAGTCTGTAGTTGATAAGCTCTCTAAAGTGAATTGTGAAATTGGTGGCTGGGATGAAGGTTTTAATCCGTTTTACGGTGCTCCGGTTGACCTGATTGTTTTGGTTCCGAAGGATATAAGAACCGGTA
This sequence comes from uncultured Lachnospiraceae bacterium, assembly GCA_902781505.1. Taxonomy (GTDB): domain Bacteria; phylum Bacillota; class Clostridia; order Lachnospirales; family Lachnospiraceae; genus UBA4285. The sequence goes on from CACZJL010000002.1 coordinate 110,509, forward strand.
TCTATGATGGCTCACTTGTCATGGGCAATATGATGCTTGCCGCACATTCATTAGGTCTTGGAAGTATCTGGGTTCACAGAGCAAAAGAGACCTTTGAGATGGACGAATGGAAACAGTTCTTAAAAGACCTTGGTCTTGAAGGTGAGTATGAAGGAATCGCTAACTGCGTCGTAGGTTATGCATCAGGCGATACACCAAATGCAGCACCAAGAAAAGAAAACAGAGTGTTCTGGGCATAATCAGTAACTGCTGCGCAGTATAGGGAAAAAGTTGTTGCTTAATTAAAAAATCCAGATTTACGCAGTCCCTGAACGGGGGCGTAAATCTGGATTTTATTTATGGAACGTGCATGGTGGTCGGACAGATGATGCATACCGTGTCCAACCCTGAGCTTTCAGAATCAATAGTAGAATCTGCACTTGTTTCCGTCTGCGTGGTCGCGGAAGAACTTTATGAAATCTGCTTTCTTTCCTGCAGGAAAGTCGGCTTCCTTCATCATGACGAGCATTTTATTGCCCTCAAAGAACATGTAGTAGCCGGATTTCAGGTAGGATGCGGTAAATGTCTTCCATTCGAAGTACTCATTGACAGCAGGTGCGCCGTTCTCGTCTGTTTCATCCGAGGTGATTTTAACGCCTTCTTCTGAGAGCTCAAACGTGCAGAGCATGTCTTCTGTCTTTGGTCGGTGCTCCAGATGATATTTTATGCTTGTCGGGAACTGATAAGCGAAAATGAAAATCGGATAGAACCAGCAGATGGCGTAGACAATCGCAAGGAAGCCGGACAGGAATCCGTTAACAAGTGCCACGATGGTAAGAACGGCCGGAACCCAGGTAAGAATCAGCTCCGTAGGGTTCTTAAAAAAGCGGTTCCAGAACACGATGTTTTTATAGTCCGTACCAGATGCCTTTAACTGGCTTTTAAACGTAAGAGTATCCATTGTTTTACCTCCAAGAAGTGCTCGCCGTGTCTAAATGTGGCAGGCGTGTGTGCGTCTAAGTAAGCCGGACGCGATTTCTCTTATGGTATCAGTTTTTTAGTTTTGCGTAAAGTGCGGAATGAGAACAGGAAGGGAACGCGAAGAACAGTAAAAAAACGCGGTGCAACTTCACTAATGAAGAAAAATACGGTATAATAACTCCAAATGCATACACAATCCTGAAGGAGGAAACGCATGAAGACGTTAATTAAGAATGGACGCGTGATTGATCCGGCTACAAAGACAGATGAAATCTTAGATGTTCTTGTGGAAGATGGAAAGATTGCGAAGGTTGAGAAAGAAATCACAGAAGAAGCAGATTCAGTCGTTGATGCTACTGGCAAATGGGTTCTCCCTGGACTGATTGATTTACATGTGCACTTCCGTGAGCCAGGATTTGAACATAAGGAGACAATTCGTACAGGTGCAAGAGCTGCTGCAAGAGGCGGTTTCACAAGCGTTTGCCCGATGCCTAACACAAAGCCTGTCATCGATTCTGTTGAGATGGTGAATTACATCAAAGAGGCAGCAGAAAAGGTTACAGATATTCATGTTCTTCCAATTGCTGCAATTACAGCAAATCAGGATGGTGAGTATATCACTGATTTTGAAAAGTTAAAGGAAGCCGGTGCTGTTGCGGTTTCAGAAGATGGTAAGTCCGTTATGAACGCAAGAGTTGCACGTCAGGCAATGAGACTCGCTGCTGTTGTCGGAATCCCTGTATTTGCCCATTGCGAGGACAAGAACCTTGCTGCAAGAGGTGTTATGAACGCAGGCGAGAGAGCAAAGAGCCTTGGACTTTACGGCATTATGAATGCGGTTGAGGACGTAATTGTTGCAAGAGATATCTTACTTGCTAAGGATACAGGCGCTCAGCTTCATCTATGCCATTGCTCCACAGAGGATTCTGTTAAGATGACAAAGTGGGCGAAGGAAGTAGGCCTTAAGGTAACTGCTGAGGTTACACCTCATCATTTCGGTCTGACAGAAGATGCGATTGATGGAACGGATGCAAACTTCAAGATGAATCCACCACTTCGTGCACAGAAGGATGTAGATACCTTAAAGCAGGGTCTTAAAGATAACATCATGGATGTCATCAGCACGGATCATGCACCGCACCATGCAACAGAGAAGGCAAAGCCATTTGCCGAGGCACCTAATGGAATTACAGGACTTGAGACTTCTGTAGCTATCACGATGACAGAGCTTGTACATACAGGGGTTCTTACACCAATGCAGATGGCTGAGAAGATGAGCTACAATCCTGCTCAGGTGCTTGGATGTGACAAGGGTACATTAAAGGTTGGCAGAGCGGCTGATATTACAGTTATTGATCCGGAAGACGAATACGTAATCAATCCGGACCTCTTTGCGTCAAAGGGCAAGAATACACCATTTGCCGGTAAGAAGGTTAAGGGCAGAGTTGTGCTTACGATGTCTGATGGTAAGACGGTTTACTCTTATGCTAACGGTAACGAAAGCATTATCGATAAGGAAGTTCGCGACTTCTGATAAAGGGCGTTTCGCCAGACGGCTGCGGTTGCATGGCATGAAGGACTTGCAATGTGAAACGAGGCGGCAGTAAGAAAAAGAAATGAGGAAAAGAAAGATGGCAGTAGATACACTGATTGAAAAGATTAAGAAGACAAATGCACCTGTAGTTGTAGGTTTAGATCCTAATTTAAGGTTTGTTCCGAAGTTTATCCAGGACAAGGCATATGCTGAGTTTGGTGAAACTTTAGAGGGAGCAGCAGAAGCAATCTGGCAGTTCAACAAGGGAATTATCGACCAGATTGTAGATATCGTTCCTGCAGTGAAGCCACAGATTGCCATGTATGAGCAGTTTGGTCTTCCGGGCCTTGAAGCATTCAAGAGGACAGTAGATTATTGCCACGAAAAGGGAATGGTTGTCATCGGAGATGTTAAGAGAGGTGATATCGGTTCCACATCGACTTCCTATGCGCTTGCACATATCGGAAGAATCCAGGTTGGAAGCAAGTTCTATTCTCCATTTGACGAGGATTTCGCAACAGTAAATCCATATCTTGGAAGCGATGGCATCAAGCCTTTCGTTGATGTCTGCAAGGAAGAGAAGAAGGGTATCTTCGTTTTAGTAAAGACAAGTAATCCATCTTCCGGCGAATTCCAGGACAGAGAAGTAGACGGCAGACCTCTTTATGAATTAGTTGGTGAAAAGGTTGATGAATGGGGCTCCGACGTTGTTGGTGCCTACGGTTATTCTGAAGTTGGTGCCGTTGTAGGTGCTACATATCCTGAAATGGGTAAGGTTCTTCGTAAGGTGATGCCTAAGGCATTTATCCTTGTTCCTGGCTACGGCGCTCAGGGTGGTAAGGCAGAGGACCTGGCCGTATTTTTTAACGAAGATGGACTTGGCGCAATCGTGAACAGCTCCAGAGGCATCATCGCAGCTTACCAGAAGGAGCAGTACGCATCCTTCGGTGAGGAAGGTTACGCAAAGGCAGCTCGTCAGGCTGCTCTTGATATGATTGCTGATATCAACGCATATCGTCCAAACGCAAATAATTAATGTCGTTTTTTGCGATTGTGTCAGGGCAGGGGCTTTTCCCTTCCCGGCAAATTAAGGAATAGAGGAAAGAATCATGGCAGTACGTGAATGCGTAAAAGTTGTTAAGGCCGGACAGCTCGCAGAAGGCATCTTCGAGATGGTGATTGAGTCACCGAAGATGGCTGAACTTGCAAAGCCGGGCCAGTTCGTAAGTTTATACAGTAATGATGCCGCTCATCTGCTTCCGAGACCTATCAGTATCTGTGAGGTCTTAGAAGACGGAATTCGTTTTGTTTACCGTGCCGTTGGTGCAGGAACAACCGAATTTTCAAAGATGAAGGCAGGGGATACGCTTGTGGCTCAGGGACCTCTTGGAAATGGCTATGAAGCCGTGTTAAATGCAGGTTCTAAGGCAATTCTCGTAGGCGGCGGAATCGGTGTTCCTCCAATGCTCGAGCTCAGCAAGCAGTTAACCGTTCCTCATACGGTTGTATGCGGATATCGCAATTCAGACACTTTCCTGGTGGATGATTTTAAGAAGTATTCAGATTTCGTGATTGCAACGGATGACGGAAGTCTAGGTACACATGGCACGGTTATCGATGCCATTAAGGAACAGGGTGTTACAGGTGATGTGATCTATGCCTGTGGCCCGATGCCAATGCTTAAGGCCGTTAAGGCATACGCCGCTGAACAGGGCATGAAGGCTTACATCTCATTAGAGGAGCGCATGGCGTGCGGAATCGGCGCGTGCTTAGGCTGTGTAACAAAGACCGTTCACAAGGATGAACACTCTAAGGTCAACAACGCACGAGTTTGCGTAGAAGGCCCTGTATTTGACGCTGAGGAGGTAGAAATCTGATGGCAGGAATGGAAGTGAACTTCGCTGGTGTAACCTTTAAAAATCCGATTACAACAGCATCCGGAACATTTGGTTCCGGTATGGAGTTCGCAGAATATGTGGATTTAAACCGACTGGGTGCCGTTACAACCAAGGGTGTTGCAGTGGTTCCATGGAGTGGAAATAGGACGATTCGAGTTGCAGAGACGCCAAGCGGCATGTTAAATGCGATTGGTCTTCAGAACCCGGGTCTTGATACGTTTTTAGAAAGGGACATCCCTTTCCTTAAGAAGTTCGATACAAAGATTATCGTCAATGTCTGCGGTCACTTAGAAGAAGAGTATGTAAGCGCTGTAGAGCGCCTTGCCGATGCAGATGTCGATATGCTTGAAATCAATATTTCCTGTCCGAATGTCAAGGCAGGCGGTATCACCTTTGGTACAGTTCCTGAAGTTGCAGAGGCTGTAACAAAGGCAGTGAAAAAGGTTGCCAGGCAGCCGGTTATCATGAAGCTGACACCGAATGTTACGGATATCACAGAAATGGCGCGCGCGGTAGAAGCCGGCGGCGCAGATGGTGTATCCTTAATCAACACACTGACTGGTATGAAGATTGATGTAAACCGCAGAAAGTTCGTCCTGGCAAATAAGACCGGCGGCCTTTCCGGTCCTGCAATCCATCCGGTTGCCGTGCGCATGGTGTACCAGGTTGCACAGGCTGTTAAGATTCCGATTCTTGGTATGGGCGGTGTTGCAACAGCAGAAGATGCCCTTGAGATGATGATGGCAGGTGCTACAATGGTAGCGGTTGGCACAGCAAACTTCCACGATCCTTCCACAACCGTTAAGGTAATTGATGGAATGGAAGACTATATGAAGAGAAACAACGTAAGCGATATCACAGAGCTGATTGGCTGCGTACAGTAAAGGAGAAGACAATGGAACAGTATAAGCAGGATTTTATTCACTTTATGGTAGACTCAGATGTACTTCGTTTTGGCGAATTTACATTAAAGAGCGGAAGAAAGAGCCCGTTCTTCATGAATGCAGGTCTTTATGTAACAGGCTCCCAGCTCATGCAGCTTGGTGAGTACTATGCACAGGCTATTCATACAAACTTCGGCGATGATTTCGATGTATTATTCGGACCGGCTTACAAGGGAATTCCACTTTCCGTTGCAACCGTTATCGCTTACAAAAAGCTCTACAACAAGGATATCCGTTATTGCAGCAACCGTAAGGAAGCTAAGGACCACGGCGATGCAGGCATTCTTCTCGGAAGCCCTCTTAAAGACGGCGACCGGGTTGTTATGATCGAGGATGTTACAACATCCGGTAAGTCCATTCAGGAGACTTTCCCAATCATCAGGGCTCAGGGTGATGTGGAAATCAAGGGCCTTATGGTATCCTTAAATCGTTGTGAACAGGGACTGTCTCAGACTGGCAAATCCGCTCTCCAGGAAATTGAAGAGCAGTACGGCTTCCCGGCACGTGCGATTGTCAGCATGGAAGAAGTAACAGAGGTTCTCTACAACAAGGAAATTGACGGCCGTGTTCTCATTGATGACACAATCAAGGCAGCTCTTGACGCTTATTATGCAGAGTACGGTGTAAAGAAAGAGGCGTAAATATGGATGAAAAGCTTTATAAGAAGATGAAATCAATCGGAGCTGGTGATCTGATTCTTGGAATCCTCACCCTCGTGTTTGGTGTAACCTGCGGAACATTAATGATTGTAAACGGTGGAAGACTCTTAGGACATAAGTCTGAGACACTGTTTTAATTTAAGAGCGAGACATCGCGGTTTCGTGCCGACGAGCTTTCGCGGAGAGAGCATGCATCGCGGCGCGCAAAGTGAAACAAAAGTTTTGGATTGGAGTCTGACATGAAATGGTTTGGAGCAAGATATAAATTCTCCGATAAGAGCCCGACAGTTGGTGGCGTTTTAGCCAGCCTGATGGGACTGGCGTCTTTAGGGCTTCTGATTTACGGAGTTCACCGCTCCTTCATTTCCGGCGGACACGCAGGAATGACCGTTGGCGGAATCGGCCTGTTAAGTCTTTTGATGGCGGTTTTAGGCACTGTCTTTGGGTTCATGAGCTTTAAGGAAGAAGACAAATTCTATACCTTAAGTGTCATAGGAACAATACTTTGCGGAATCGAAGTCATCTTTATGATTATGCTGATCTTAACGGGAATATAAAAATTTTGGGGCGTATTCTCTGCATGCCGGGGAATACGCCCTTTACGGAATCTGCGCCGGTCGCAAACACAGACTGTTGCCGGCCGCGAAGCGGCGCGCGGATGTAAGAAATTGAGGTGAAAGAATGTTTGATGATAATTTAAAGGAGCGCTTAGAGCTTGCGCTCGGGCGCATTGCAGAGCTTGAATCGGCGAGCAGTGAAGGTTGCTTCCTTTCGGATGAAGCATATGCCGACAACGAGGAATATCGCGGATTCTTAAATGAATACTTTGGCGAGCAGGCAGCTTTTTTGCTTTACGTAAATAAGGTCAGAGAGAAGAGAATTAGTGGTGAGTTTGAGAAGCTTTCTTACGAAGATCTGAAAAAGTGTAACAAGGCGCTCTACAGCGACGTTGCTGACGGCATGTACGAGAGTAGCTTTACGAATCCGCGCTACATTGCGGGAACATTTGAAGAGATGGAAATCGCACCGGAAAGCTGTGCAAAAGACCTTGCTAGAGAGCTGGCGTTTCTTGCCTACGAGCTTCGTAGCGTGATTGTGCATGTGTTTGAAAAGAAAGATACGTTTTTTGTGACGATGCTTGAGCTTTACTTACAGGCTGCGTGCGAGGCAGAGAGCGGAAGCCTGAATGCTGCGAGCCTGAAGGAAATTCTCTACTGGTTCGTATCGGATACGAGCGATGATTTCATGGAAGACAGAACGGCAGATCAGCTTATTGTCGGCCATTCCGGAATCACACAGTGGATTGCGGAATCGGATTTGTCTAAACCTGATTATCTCTACAAAATCGGTGAGTATGTAACAGAGGATGAAGAAAGATTAGCGGCCTATCTTGGCACGTTGCCGGAAGAAGAAATCAGCCGCATGGCAGCGACATTTACCGAAGGATATAAAAGAGGATTTATCCTCGGCGGAAAGCCTTTTGAGAAGAAGAAAACGGTCAGCATTCGCTACGAGCTTGGTTTTGAGCGACTCGTGCGCGAGGAGATGAAGCAGTTTAAGGCAATGGGGCTTGAGACGACAATCTACAGGGCCGCGGCAAATGCAGTGAATCGCCGTCAGAATATTAAGATTGGCTTCTTTGGTGCAAGTCCTGACGAGCAGATGGAGTACGATCACCGCTTTGATGACGCGCTTTTCCTCGATTCTAAGTTCGTGGAGCGTAAGATTGGCGCAGTAAAGCTCGCATATGAAAAATATGCGAAGGAAGCTGATGTGTTCGGCGGACCGGCGTGCATGGATACATTTGGCGAGGTTCCGTTTGAACCGGAAGATTTCGAAGAGGTTTATCACAGAACTCCGGCGCAGCAGGCGTTAAATGTCAGCTACAGTAACGAGTCCAACGCGATTGTGAATCAGTATATTAAGGGCGAGGAGCGTTCCTTTACGATTATTGCCTATCCGAAGCCTCAGATTGGCGATTTGTTTGAGCAGGTGTTCAAAGAGACAGCCGACATCAATTCGCTTGATTATGAGAAGTATAAGGACATTCAGCAGGCACTCATCGACGTACTTGATGAGGCGGATCACGTAGAGGTGAAGGGCGCAGGAACGAATCAGACGGATATCACGGTGAAGATTCAGAAAGTACAGAACCCGGCAAATGAAACGGTCTTTGAAAATTGTCTTGCAGACGTTAATATCCCACTTGGTGAGGTGTTTACGTCTCCTGTGCTTGCGGGCACAACCGGAACCATCCACGTATCAAGCGTGTACTTAAATGATCTGCAGTTTAAGAACTTAAAGGTAACATTAAAGGATGGCATGGTTTGCGATTATTCGAACGACAACTTTGAGGATGAGGAAAAGTCAAAGGCGTATTTTAAAGAGAACGTATTATTTGGCCACGAAACTCTGCCAATCGGTGAATTTGCCATTGGAACGAATACCACGGCATATGCGATGGGCAAGAAGTATGACATCGTCTATAAGCTTCCGATTTTGATTGTTGAGAAGATGGGACCGCATTTTGCGCTCGGGGATACCTGCTATTCACGAAGCGAAGAGGTGGCTACGTTTAATCCGGACGGAAAGAAGATTATCTGCACGGACAATGAAGTCAGCCTGTTAAGAAAGACGGATCCATCAAAGGCCTATTTTAACTGCCACACGGACATTACGATTCCATACGAAGAAATCGGTGTGATTACTGCGGTTAAGGCAGATGGCACTCGTGTTGACCTGATTCGCGACGGCCGATTCGTTCTTGATGGCACAGAAGAGCTGAACCGTCCGTTAGAGGCGTGACTCGCACGCGTGGGACCGTCTGCTTGTGCCTGGATTTTATTGGAATGAAGCGTTAAAGGTTGACGCTCTTTTGAAAAAAATATACAATATTGAAGGTTATCATTAAACCATGAATAAAGGAGGAACAAACATGGCACAAGTTGGTATCGTAATGGGCTCTGATTCAGATATGCCCGTTATGTCAAAAGCAGCAGAAATCCTTGATTTATTTGGAATCTCTTACGAAATGAAGATCATTTCCGCACACAGAGAACCAGATGTTTTCTTTGATTGGGCTAAGTCAGCAGAGGAGAAGGGCTTTAAGGTAATTATTGCCGGAGCAGGAATGGCAGCACATCTTCCGGGAATGTGCGCAGCAATCTTCCCAATGCCAGTCATTGGTATTCCAATGCATACCAAGTCACTCGGAGGCCGTGATTCTTTATATTCAATCGTTCAGATGCCTTCAGGCATTCCGGTTGCAACTGTTGCAATCGACGGTGGTAAGAACGCAGGTATCTTAGCAGCTAAGATTTTAGCTACTTCAGATGCTGAACTTCTTAACAAAATCAAGAACTATATTGCTGATATGAAGTCCGAAGTTGAAGCGAAGGACGAGAAATTACAGCAGGTAGGATACAAGAACTATACAAAGTAAAAAGGAGCCTTATTATGGATTACAAGTCGGCAGGTGTTGATATTGAAGCAGGATACAAGTCAGTAGAACTGATTAAGCAGCATGTCGCAAAGACAATGCGCCCAGAAGTACTTGGAGGCCTTGGAGGCTTTTCTGGAGCATTTTCCGCAGCTGCATTCAAGGATATGGAGGAGCCAATCCTTCTTTCCGGTACAGACGGTGTTGGTACAAAGTTAAAGATTGCTTTCACAATGGATAAGCATGATACAGTAGGTATCGACTGTGTAGCTATGTGTGTTAACGACGTAGCTTGTGCAGGTGGTGAACCTCTTTTCTTCCTCGACTATATCGCATGTGGTAAGAACGAGCCTGAAAAGATTGCAGATATCGTTAAGGGTGTTTCTGAAGGCTGCCTTCAGTCTGAAGCTTCCTTAATTGGTGGTGAAACAGCAGAAATGCCAGGATTCTACCCGGTTGACGAGTACGATCTTGCTGGTTTCGCAGTAGGTGTTGTTGATAAGAAGAACCTCATAACAGGTGAGAACATTAAGCCAGGCGACGTTTTAGTTGGTCTTGCTTCCTCCGGTGTTCACTCCAATGGTTTTTCTCTTGTAAGGAAGGTATTCACAATCACACCGGAATCCTTAAATACATACTATGACAGCCTTGGTAAGACTCTTGGCGAAGCTTTACTTGCTCCAACTAAGATTTACGTTAAGGCTATGAAGGCTATACGCGAAGCTGGCGTTACGGTTAAGGGCTGCAGCCATGTAACAGGCGGCGGTTTCTATGAGAACATCCCAAGAATGCTTCATGATGGCGTTCGCGCTGTAATCAAGAAGAATTCTTATGAAGTACCACCTATCTTCAAGATGCTTCAGGAAGAAGGAAAGATTGAAGAGCAGATGATGTATAACACATACAACATGGGTATCGGTATGGTACTCGCTGTTGATTCTGCAGACGTAGAGAAGACAGTAGCAGCAGCTAAGGCAGCCGGTGAGACTCCATTCGTAATCGGTGAAATCGAAGCCGGTGAGAAGGGAGTAACTCTTTGCTAAAAGTAGTTGTTATGGTTTCTGGCGGCGGTACGAATCTTCAGGCCATCATTGATGCTGTAGATAACGGTACAATCCGCAATACAGAGATTATTGGAGTTATTGCAAACAACGAAGGCGCATATGCACTTGAGAGAGCGAAGAAGGCGGGCATTCCCAGCTTCGTCGTTTCTCCAAAGCAGTATGCAGACCGCGCAGAGTTTAATGATGCACTTCTTAACAAGGTAAAGGAGTTAAATCCTGACCTCGTTGTCCTCGCAGGTTTCTTAGTTAAGATTCCGGAGGCGTTTGTGCATGAATACAACCATAGAATCATCAACATTCATCCATCCCTGATTCCTTCCTTCTGTGGAACGGGCTTCTATGGGCTTCACGTTCATGAGGCAGCTCTTGAGAAGGGCGTTAAGGTTACAGGTGCTACGGTTCATTTTGTTGATGAGGGTATGGATACAGGAGAAATCATCCTGCAGAAGCCGGTTATGGTTGAAAAAGGCGATACACCGGAAGTTCTGCAGAAACGTGTTATGGAACAGGCTGAATGGAAGATTCTGCCTAAGGCCATTGACATGATCGCGAACAATGAACTTTGATTCAAAAAGGAAACGAAGATGAAAGTATTAGTAGTGGGCGGCGGCGGTCGTGAGCATGTACTTTGCTGGAAGATCGCTCAGTCAAAGCAGGTAGATAAGATTTATTGTGCACCGGGCAACGCAGGTATCGCTGAGGTTGCTGAGTGTGTTGATATTAAGCCAATGGAGTTCGACAAGCTTGTAGCATTTGCCAAGGAAAATGCAATCGACCTCACTGTTGTAGGTATGGACGATCCATTAGTTGGCGGCCTTGTTGATGAGTTCGAAGCTGCAGGCTTAAGAGTATTCGGCCCTAGAAAGAATGCTGCAATCCTTGAAGGTTCCAAGGCATTTTCTAAGGATTTGATGAAGAAGTACAACATTCCAACAGCTGGATATGAGACTTTTGAGAGTCCTGAGGACGCAAGAGAGTACTTAAAGACAGCAAAGTTCCCTATCGTTTTAAAGGCGGACGGTCTTGCACTTGGTAAGGGCGTTTTAATCTGTGAGTCTTTCGAGGACGCAGATGCCGGCGTTAAGGAGTTAATGGAAGATAAGAAGTTCGGTGCATCCGGCAACCGTATCGTTATCGAGGAGTTTATGACAGGCCGCGAGGTTTCTGTTCTTTCCTTCGTTGACGGTAACGTTGTGAAGATTATGTCTTCTGCACAGGACCACAAGAGAGCAAAGGACGGCGACCAGGGACTCAATACCGGTGGTATGGGTAACTTCTCTCCATCTCCTTTCTACACTGCAGATGTTGATGATTTCTGTCAGAAGCATATATTCCAGGCTACCGTTGATGCCATGAAGGCAGAGGGAAGACCTTTCAAGGGTGTTATCTTCTTCGGCCTTATGCTTACACCGGAAGGCCCTAAGGTTCTTGAGTACAACGCTCGTTTCGGCGATCCTGAAGCACAGGTTGTTCTTCCAAGACTTCAGAATGATATCATCGATGTATTTAACGCTTGTATCGACGGAACTCTTGATCAGATTGATCTTAAGTTCTCTGATGAAGCTTGTGTAACTGTTGTTCTTGCATCAGACGGCTATCCGGAGCACTATGAGAAGGGTTTTAAGATTACCGGCAAGGAGAATTTTGAAGGTAAGAACGATTACTTCTTATTCCACGCAGGTACAAAGTTTGACGCAGAAGGCAACGTTGTTACAAACGGTGGACGTGTTCTTGATGTTACAGCACTTGGTAAGGACTTAAAGGAAGCCAGAGCAAAGGCTTACGAGGCGACTGAGTGGGTGAACTTCGATAACAAGTATATGCGCCACGACATCGGTAAGGCGATTGATGATGCACAGTAATACGCGCGTTGCGACACTTTGATACGCAGTAATTAAAAAGAAATGGGAGAGCGGGTCGCCTTTGCGGGCCGCTTTTCTTTAAGGTTGGGTCAGTGCGAGGTGAAAGGGCTTAGAAGCGGCACCAGGCTTGACTTACAAATGTTTTGATTAGGAGTTTTTATGAAAACAACATCAGTTAAGGGTACCAATGACTACCTCCCAAATGAGGCGGAAGTCAGAGATTACCTTCAGAGCAAGATTTTAGACGTTTATAAGAAGAACGGCTTTGAGCACATCATCACACCTGCTGTTGAGGATATTGAAAATCTCGACAAGTCTGAGGGCGGCGATAACTTAAATCTGATCTTCAAGATTTTAAAGAGAGGCGATAAGTTAACAAAGGCTTTAGAAGCCGGCGTTAAGAAGGACAATGATCTCGTAGATATGGGTCTTCGTTATGACTTAACACTTCCTCTTTCCAGATATTTTGCAAATAACAAGGACAAGCTGCCACTTCCTATGAAGTGTATTCAGATGGATCGCGTATACCGCGCTGAGCGTCCACAGAAGGGTCGTTTAAGAGAATTCACTCAGTGTGATATCGACATCATCGGATCTGAATCCAGCGATTCTGAAGTTGAATTAATCATGACAACAACAGAAGCTCTTTTCGCAATCGGCATGAAGAACTTCCGTGTGAAGATTAACGATCGCCGCTTACTCCGCGCTGTTTTAAAGAAGCTTGGCTTTGCTGACGAGCAGCTTGATTCTGTGTGCATCACTTTCGATAAGCTCGACAAGATTGGCTTAGAAGGCGTTGTTGCTGAGCTTACAGAGAAGGAATTTGACGTTTCTGCAGTTGAGAACTTCAAGAACTTCCTTGAGAAGAAGGAGTTTACCTTAGAGTCCTTAAAGAATATGCTTGATGATCCGGAACCGGCTCTTTCCATTGAGCACATCATTAACACGGTAAATGCCTTAAATGGCGGCAAGTTTGATCTTGTCTTTGACCTTTCCTTGGTTCGTGGTCAGGGCTATTACACGGGCACTGTATTTGAAGTTGAATCCATTGACTTCAAGGGTGCAATTGCAGGTGGTGGTCGTTATGACAACCTGATTGGCAAGTTCTTAAATCAGTCAATTCCAGCTGTTGGCTTCTCCATCGGCTTTGAGAGAATCTATTCTATCCTGATGGATCACGGAATTCAGATTCCTGAGGCTAAGAAGAAGGTTGCTGTGATGTATGATGAAGGCGAGGTTCTCGCAGCGATTCAGGCAGCTGACAAGCTTCGTGCAGAAGGCTTCACAGCATCCATTTATGTTAAGCCTAAGAAGGTTGGTAAGTTCTTATCTAGACTTCAGGATCACGGCTTTGACGGTTCTTTCTTTGTTGGAAGAGACGAAGAAGTATCTTATTTTGAATAAGGAATTTATGGCGGTCCGCAGTTTGCGGGCCGCGTTTTTTGGAAAATGGATTATAGATTTTCGCGTGGTAACGTGAAAAAGGTTTTTCTTATTAGTTGGTTATGCTACAATAAGAGCAGTCTTGTATATGAAATATATGTAACAGGACGGTGAATCGCAGGATACTGACGGGGTAAAATGCGAAATCTATATTTAGAGGAGAATGATTATGAGCGAGATTCCTTATAAGATTTATCTTGAAGAAAGTGAAATGCCGAAGGAATGGTATAATGTGCGTGCTGACATGAAGAAGAAGCCGGCACCACTGCTGAATCCGGCTACGTTAGAACCGGTTACCGTGGATGATTTATCCCATGTATTCTGCAGAGAGCTTGCAGAGCAGGAATTAAATGAGACGGATGCATATATCCCGATTCCTGAAGAGGTAAGAAATTTCTACCGCATGTACAGACCGGCTCCGCTGGTTCGTGCTTACTGTCTTGAGAAGAAGCTTGGAACACCAGCTCACATTTACTATAAATTTGAAGGTAACAACACATCAGGCAGCCACAAGCTGAATTCTGCGATTGCGCAGGCTTACTATGCCAAGAAGGAAGGCCTGAAGGGTGTTACCACAGAAACCGGCGCTGGTCAGTGGGGAACAGCACTTTCCATGGCTTGTTCCTACTTTGATCTGGATTGCCAGGTATACATGGTTAAGGTTTCCTATGAGCAGAAGCCTTTCCGCCGCGAGGTTATGAGAACCTACGGAGCTTCTGTTACTCCATCTCCATCCATGTCAACAAACGTAGGTCGCAAGATCAACGAAGAGTTCCCTGGAACAAACGGTTCCTTAGGATGCGCTATTTCTGAGGCAGTTGAGGCTGCTACATCTCAGGAAGGCTACCGCTATGTACTTGGTTCTGTTTTAGGACAGGTTCTTCTTCATCAGTCTGTCATCGGACTTGAGACAAAGGCTGCACTTGATAAATACGGCGTGAAGGCTGATGTGATCATCGGTTGCGCAGGTGGCGGTTCAAACCTGGGCGGTTTAATCTCTCCATTTGCCGGGGAAATGCTAAGAGGAGAAGCAGACTACAAGATTATTGCAGTTGAGCCAAAGTCCTGCCCATCCCTGACACGCGGAACTTATGCATATGATTTCTGCGACACCGGTAAGGTATGCCCATTACAGAAGATGTACACCTTAGGAAGCGGCTTCATGCCTTCTCCAAACCATGCGGGCGGACTTCGTTACCACGGTATGAGCGCTATCGTGTCCGAGCTTTATGATCAGGGCTTAATTGAGGCACGAAGCGTAGAGCAGACAGAAGTATTCAAGGCTGCGGAAGAATTTGCCAGAGTCGAAGGTATCTTACCAGCGCCTGAGAGCTCTCATGCAATTAAGGTTGCAATTGACGAAGCGCTCAAGTGCAAAGAAACAGGCGAAGCGAAGAATATCGTATTCGGCCTCACAGGCACAGGATACTTTGATATGTACGCTTACGAAGCTTACAACAACGGAACAATGGGCGATTACATCCCAACAGATGAAGAAATCGCAAAGTCTTTAGCCGACCTTCCAAAGGTAGACTGATTAAAATAAGGGCGCCTGACCAGTTGGTGCAGAGCCTGAAAAGGTAACAGGGGAAATTATGGTTAAGATGATTAATCACAACACGATGTTTTTAAAGCGCCGGGCTCTTCCGGTGCGGCAGTCCGATAACAGTACGGCAGAGCTAGTGAAGGATCTGATGGACACGCTCTCTGCGAACAGAGAGAATTGTGTCGGTATGGCGGCAAATATGATTAGTGTTAACAAGGCAGCGATTATCGTTGCGGACGGGCCGTATCAGATTGTGATGCTGAATCCTCGGATTATCAGAAAAGAAGGCGAATATGATGCGGAGGAAGGATGCCTTTCTTTAAAAGGTGTTCGCCCATGTACCCGATACAAAAAGATTGAGGTCGAGTACGATACACCGGAGTGGGAGCACAAAACTGAGACATTTGAAGATTTCGTCGCACAGATCATTCAGCATGAATGTGATCATCTGATGGGAATCTTAATTTAACAGTAAGAAATAAGCGGTTTGCAGGATTCATTAAGGAGGGACCTGCAAACCGCCGCTTTTAATGACGCTTGGAGGAGAACCAGCTCTCGTTGTTTACGCCAACGAATTCGTAGGAATTCTTCTCCTGTGAAGGCTTTGTGCCTTCGGTCGGTCCTGTGAAGGAAATCAGCTCAGTGCCCTTGTAATCTAAGGTTCCGCTACCGCCTTCCACTGCGACATTGTAGAGAACAGAATCTCCGCGAAGAGTCTTTTGCGTTCCGTCCTCAAACTCAAAAGTAAAGTAATAACCGATTCCGCGCTCAGCAGGAGCTGCGGCAACACCGCCTCTTCCAGAGCTGGTCACATAGACGCGGCTTGTCGAATAGGCCTCTTTGGATTTTGAAATCAGTGTAGCCGTTACGACCTGTTCCTTTTCTGTCAGCGCCAGAAACAGGTTCTTCAGCAGAAAAACAAGGAACAACGCAGCAATGGCGATGCAAAGAATCGTTAAAAATGTAGTCATACCGGGTGAAAAGAAGGATCCGTTCCCCGAAGCAGATGCTTTCAACATAAAAATTTCCCCTTTCATATCGAATGTGAGTCTGAGATTTACGTGAAAATCCCGAGTCTCGTTATCAAGTTGCTGTGCGCCTCAAGACGGCGCATTCATTTACAAGTTCTTATCAATCTAAATTTATTATATCCATTCAGTATAAAAATTCAATATGGCAATTGATAATTTTTTAACCAAAAATTATGATTAAGTTTCGTGCAAATTGCGCGTTGGTCATCCGGCAGATTGGTCTGTGCGCGGCCGGGCGATTTATGAAACAGCAGACATGGCGAGGGCAGGCATGTATTGCGAAGGGATGGGGCAGGCTTTATAATAAAATCAAACACAGAAAGGACGTGAATTATGGGGTTACAGCTGATTACAGGAGGAAGCGGAACTGGCAAGACCAGATTTGTCTTAGAAGAAGCCATCCGCCTCTCTGAAGATGAAAAGAAAAATATCATTATCCTCGTTCCGGAGCAGGAGACCATGCAGATGCAGCGTAAGGTCGTGGCACTTCATCCGAACCACGGAATTTTAAATATCGATGTCGTAAGCTTCAACCGCCTGGCCTATAAAATCCTGGATGAGACCGGAGGCGGCAGAAAGCCTGTTCTTGATGATACCGGAAAGAACCTGATTGTAAGAAAGGTGCTCGCAGAGCATGAAAAAGAACTGACGTACTTTGGTGGAAATGTCAATCGTCAGGGCTTTGTTTCGGAATTAAAATCTTTGATTTCTGAGTTCCTGCAATATGATGTGTCACCGGAACTCTTAGAGGGAATCGAGAAAAACGAAGAAGATAGTCCGGTTGCAAGACAGCTGAAGAATAAAATGCACGACATTTTGCTGATCTACAACGCATTCAAAGAATATTTAAGTGACCGTTTTATTACATCTGAAGAAATTCTTGACGTGTTCTGTGAGTATGTCGGAAAGTCTGAGATCTTAAAGCATTCCGTCATTTTCTTAGACGGATTCACGGGATTTACCCCGATTCAGTACAAGTTAATTACGTTACTGCTTGCTGCGACAGAGAAAATCTATGCAACTGTTACCATCCCTGCAGGAGAGAATACGCGCGTCTTAAAAGAACAGAATGATCTGTTCTACATGAGCCGTGATATGGTTGCGCATCTGTGCCGTGCTGTGGATGATGTACATGGACAACTTGAGCGCGATATCGTGCTTGAAGAAAACTATCGCTTTAAAAATAACGAAGAACTGCACTTCTTAGAGCAACATCTGCTCAGACCCGGCAGGGGCATTTGCCGGGGAAGAGGACAGGTGCAGATTGTGGAGGCGGCGTCGTACAGTGAGGAACTGAAGGCAGTCGTTGATGAGATTATGCGCCTGACCCGCGAGGAAGGGTATCAATATAAGGACATTGCGGTGATTACGGGCGACCTTGCGTCTTATGCGACGGCTGCGAATCAGATCTTCCGCCAGACTGGGATTCCGGCATTTATCGATTTCAACCGTTCGATTAAGGATAATCCTTTTGTTGAGTATATCCGCGCGGCACTCGATGTGTTCAATCAGCAGTATTCCTATGATTCCGTCTTCCGGTATCTGAAGTCCGGCATGATTACGCTTTCTGACGATGAGATTGCAAGACTTGAGAATTACTGCCTCGCGACCGGTGTTCGGGGAAGAAAAAAATGGAGCACGGAGTGGACAAGAACATGCAGACGCGCCATTTTCAAGCCGGAGCTTGCGGAAATTAACAGCCTGCGTGAGTACGTCGCAACACCGCTCCTGAAACTCGAAGAAGTGCTTCGGGAAAGGGACGCGACTGTGCTTGAGCAGTGTAAGGCGATGTACCGGTTTGTGACGGAGAACCACTCGGCGAAGAAGCTGCGCACGTTTGAGAAGGATGAGAAGGCGGGCGAGGAGTATAGCCAGTTATATAAGATGTTTATGAATCTCTTAAACGAGATGGCGGAACTCTTAGGTGGTGAGAAAGTAACACTTCGCGAATTCACGGAAATCTTAGAGGCTGGACTTGATGAAATCAGTGTCGGAGTGCTTCCTGCTACGACCGATTACGTAACGGTCGGAGATATTACGCGTTCAAGACTGTCAGACGTAAAGGTGCTGTTCTTTATCGGCGTTAACGACGGTGTGATTCCAAAGCACAACGAGAATACCTCCGTGTTATCTGAAACGGACCGCACGTATCTTACGGAAAATAAAATAGAGCTGGCTCCGTCCTCGAGAGAAAAATCGTTCCAGCAGAGATTCTATCTTTATCAGATGTTGACAAAGCCGCAGGACAGATTGATTCTGTCTTATGCAAGAAAAGACCCGGCAGGTGGCGCGCTTTCGCCGTCCTACCTCATTCGCAGCGTTTCGCGCATGTTCCCGGGGTTAGAGGTGAAAGGTATCTCTGAGCGCGATGCTAAGCGCATGTACTGGATGATTCCAAAATCAAAGCTAAAGTGGGACGAGGAACGGGCAAGAGACCTGATTTCCATGCAGATGGCAGCAGAGCTTTTTGGTAACAGCATTCAGGGATCGGTGTCCTCGTTTGAACAGTACGCTGAGTGTGAATTTGCTTACTTTTTAAGCCATGGACTGGGACTTGAAGAGAGAGAAGAGCTTACATTTAATGCACCGGAATTCGGTTCTGCTTTGCATAATGTCTTACAGGTTGTCTCGGAAAATGCTAAGAAGGCCGGAATTTCTCTTGCCGATATGTCAGACGAGGTAAGAAAGCAGGCCGTGCACGAGGCAACGGTACAGATTACTAATTTAGAGATGAACTCCGTGCTGCATGACACAGAGCGCGGACAATTTGCCATTCAAAGAATTGAAGAGATGGCAGAACGCACTGTCTGGGCGATTGGAAAGCAGCTTGCCGTCGGCGATTTTACTCCGGAATCGTTTGAGGAAGATTTCCAGATGGACTTCTCTTTAAAGAACGGCAATAATCTGCATTTTATCGGTCGAATCGATCGCATGGATGTAGCAGAGGATGACGAAAACGTGTACGTTAGAGTGGTCGATTACAAGACCGGAAAGAGTAAGTTTGACCTCGCGAAAACGTTTTATGGACTTCAGCTTCAGCTGATGTTTTATATGAAGGCGGCTCTTGAAAAGGCCGAGAAGAGACATCCGGGCAAGACGGCGGTTCCGGCTGGTGTCCTGTACTTTAATGTGAAGGATCCGATTCTTGATCTGACGGATGAATCCATCGGCGATGTAGATGTGGATAGTCAGGAAGCAATCGACGCCAAAATGCTGAATAAACTCCGAATGGAAGGTGCGGTGAATACGGATGAGCGCGTTCTGAATCTGATGGATCACACCGAAGCGCAGAGCAAGGGGTCTGTCGTTATCAATATGGATCGCACGCAGAAGGGCGAATTTAGTGCCTACGCAAAAGTCATGTCACCGGAGCATTTCGTGAGTCTGAATGACTATGTGGAGAACCTGAGCAAGGATATGTGCGAAGGTCTGTACCGGGGTGAGATTAAGATTAATCCTTACAGCGAAGTGAAGAAGAAGGACAATACGGCATGTAAGTACTGTAAGTTTAACGGTGTCTGTGCGTTCTCAAAAGACCTTGGTCAGCGGGATTTCCGCGAGATTAAGGGCATGTCAGACGAAGAAATCTGGGAGCATATTGATGCATTTAACAAAGAGAAAGGAGAAGAGTGATGCCACAGTGGACTTTAGATCAGAAAAAAGCAATTGAAACGACAGGCAGAAACCTTCTCGTTTCAGCGGCTGCGGGCTCCGGTAAGACCGCAGTTCTGGTAGAACGAATTATTGAACGCATCATGGATGAAGAGCATCCGCTTGACTTAGACCGCTGCGTCGTCGTGACATTTACCAAGGCGGCAGCAGGCGAGATGAAGCAGAGAATCCGCGAGGCGATTGAGAAGAAGGTACTTGAGAATCCGGAAAATATGCGCCTTCAGATGCAGTTAGCGCTTGTGGATGATGCGCCGATTACTACAATCGACAGCTTCTGTCTTAAGATTGTACGAAACTATTTTTCAGAAATCGATTTAAATCCGGGCTTCAGAACGGCGGACACCGCAGAAATTGAGCTATTAAAGGCGGATGTGATGGAACGCCTGATGGAAGAGGAATACACAAAGGCAGAGCCTGCGTTTATGAACTTTGTCAGTGCCTATGCGACGGGAAGAGATGATGGGCTTGTAACGAAGGCCATCATGAAGCTTTACGATTTCTCTTTGAGTAACCCATGGCCGAAGGAATGGCTTTCTGAGTGCGGACGCATTTATGAGTGCGAGACGGAAGATGATTTCAAGGCAACTCTGGTTTACAAAGATTACATTAACCTGCTTAAGGGTAAGATAGAGTGCTTTGCTTCAGAGCTGCAGGATTGTCTGAACATTGCAAATGAGCCGGATGGCCCGTCTGCTTATGTTGAACCGTTTGAGTATGAACTTTCGGCAGTGAAAAATATGCTCCTTCAAAAGACAGATGAAGATTTCATCGAGGCTGTCTGCGAGTTCGTGCCGACGCCAAGAATGCCGTCTGTTAAAAAGATTGATCAGGTAAATCCTAAGAAGAAGGAAATTGCGAGCAAGTCAAGAAACAAGGTGAAAGAAAGTATAAGAAATATTAAGAAGGATTTGGCTGCCGGAGTATCAGGCCATTTAGATATACTTAAGGCCACCGCGCCATTTGCCAAAGAGCTGATTCATCTGGCTGATGAATTTTATGATGCGTGTCAGGCAGCGAAGCGTGACCGCAACATCATTGAATTCAGTGATATGGAACACTTTGCCCTGGATATTCTGATTCGCCGTGAGAACGGAGAAACTCATTATACGCAGGCTGCGGACTCTCTTGCCAATTACTATCAGGAAATCTTAACCGACGAGTATCAGGATTCGAACAAGCTGCAGGATGTCATCTTAAATGCCATCTCCCGTGGTCGCTTCGATCCTGCACAGAATAACATCTACATGGTAGGTGACCTGAAGCAGAGTATTTACCGATTCCGTAAGGCATGTCCGGAGCTGTTTATGGACAAGTATGACCGCTATACGATGGATGACAGCCCGGAGCAGAAAGTCCTTTTAAAGCAGAACTTCCGTTCCCGTGCATCTGTCCTGTTTTCGGCAAATGCGGTGTTTAACCACGCGATGAATAAGTTCTACGGCGGCGTCGGATACGGTGAGGCGGAGCGCCTCGTGCCGGGCCTTACCTTCCCGGACTTTGCCACAGCGAAGGTGGAAAATGAAGATGGTGAGCTCGTGGATGTGGTTGACCTTGCGCAGACCGTACCGGCCGGTGAAGCAGGGACTTCCGGTCTTCCGGCGCGTGCCTTTGAGGGCGCAAACGGCAGGACCGAGGTAATCACGGTTCTGACCGGTGCAGCGAAAAAGGCTGAAATCTATCGCCTGAAGGGAGAAGAGCCGCCGGAAAAGCTGAAAGGTGATCCAAACGAAGGCAGTGCGATTGAGCTTGAGGCTGTAACGATTGCAAGCCGCATTCTCGAGATGATGCACGGCGAGAAGCCTTATTATGTCTACAATCCGAAGAAGGATTGTTATCGCAGACTCAGGCTTTCTGATATCGTCGTTCTGACCCGTGCAAGTAAAGGCTGGGCAGAGACGATGACAGAAGTGCTGATGAATTTCGGCATTGATGCCTATTCAGAGTCGTCAAATGGCTACTTTGAAGCCAGAGAAATCAGAACAGTACTTGATTTCCTGCGAGTGATTGACAATCCGCTTCAGGATATTCCGATGGCAGGAGTGATGCTTGGCTATTTTGGTGGATTTACAACGGAAGAGTTAGCAGGCTTTAAGGCCCGTCATCCAAAGCAGCTTCTGTATCTGTCTCTTCAGGAGGAGGCGCTCGAGTCTGAAAAGGTGAGCAAATTCCTTGAGAAGATTAAGCGTTACCAGCGCGATGTAAAGCTGTTATCCATTCACGATCTGCTCTGGGAGCTGATTTATGATTGCAGTTTTTATGATTATGCAGGGCAAATGCCATCTGGCACCCGTCGTCAGGCGAATTTGGAGCTGTTGATCACTAAGGCTGAGGAGTTTGGTGCAACCAGCTATTCCGGATTGTTTCAGTTCCTTCGCTATATCGATCAGATGAAGGAATATGAGGTGGAATTTGGTGAGGTTTCTGTTTTAAGTGAGAATCAGGATCTGGTCCGCATTATGACGATTCATAAGAGTAAGGGCCTGGAATTCCCGGTTGTGTTTGTTGCAGGTATGGGAAAGCAGATGAACATGCAGGATGTTAATGCGTCCATTGTCTTAGATGAAAATCTCGGAATTGGCATGAAAAATGTAGACCTTGAGAAGCGCATCATGCAGAAAACATTCATTAAAACTGCCATTGGACAGCGAATTAAGATGGACTCTATTTCTGAAGAGCAGCGTCTGCTTTATGTTGCGATGACCCGTGCCAGAGAAAAGCTGATTTTAGTTGGTACAGTCTCAGGACAGGGGGCTGATGAAGCCTGGGAAAACACTGCGAAGAAGCTGAGTGGAGTTGCAAGCGGGGAGCCAGGCAGTTCATCAGATTATGCGCCGGGTGTCGGTTCGCGTCCGCAGAATTTCGCGGAGCTTGACAGTGCTAAGAATTACTTTGATTTCGCAATGCCGGAAGTGAAGATGCCGGAGTATGCGGACCTCTTTGAAACGTTCAAAGCTCTGTCACTCGATGAAAAAGAAGCAGCGGAAATTGATGCGGCGACACAGAAAAATTCAGGGACAGAAAGCGAAGCAGCAGACGACGTGATGCTATTGCCGAAGGCACCGGAGATTCAGACCGCGTCACAGGAGGAAGTGCTGACCGAGGTATCGGAGCATGTGGAAGGCGCGGCCTCTTATGTGGATATGAAGTATCCATATCCGGTAATTCGTGGAAAGCATCCGAAGATTACAGTTACGGAATTGAAGCGTCAGAGAATTGAGGAAGAGGAAGCGTTAAATCACGATTCCGTGTATCAGGCAGACTTTACGAAGGTGCTTGAAGAGGTGGAAGGTGACCTGTCGGACGCTGTGAATGCAGAGGCAGCCGACCTTGAAGAAGAGGATTTTGTTCCTGATTTTATCTCAGGTGAGGAGAAGGTGCTTGCAGGTAATGAGCGTGGTACTGCTTATCACAGAGTGATGGAGCTTCTTGATTTCACCGATGCAGCAGACGAGGCTGCGATTCAGGCACAGATCGAGAAGATGGCAGCAGAGGAAAAGCTGACTTTAGTGCAGGCGGATTGCGTTTACAGCAAAGATATTCTGCAGTTTGTAACCTCTGAAATCGGTCAGAGAGTAGCAAAGGCGCAGGTGGACGGAACGCTGCACAGAGAACAGCAATTCATGTTTGGAGTGCCATTTGCCGAGGATCCGGGACAGATGCAGCTGATTCAGGGTGTCATCGACCTTTATTTTGAGGAGAATGGCAGGTATGTGATTCTTGATTACAAGACAGACCGTGTTCGACATTCGGCTGAAGGCGAGGACCTGTTAAAGAAACGCTATTCCGTTCAGCTCGATTACTATGCTGAAGCACTTGAACAGGTGACTGGAAAGAGCGTGGCCGGAACCTGTATCTATTCCTTCGCTCTTGGTAAGGAAATAAAACTTAAGGAAACTTGATAAATTTTTCTGTATTTATTATCCTTTTATCAAAGAGGGTAACGAAAACAGGTAAAATTATGTTTGAAACGTTTAAGGGGAGATTAATCCAACAAATGAAAGGAAGATAGAATGAAAGACAGATGGATTTTGTTAGAAGTGTCAAGTGTTTTAGGTGTTGTTCTGTCTTTTTATGACAATGTTACACTTGTTCTGATTTTTCTTATAGCATATTTACTGTGTGGGTGCGGATTAATTCTCTCGAACGGCCTGAACCGGTCACTTTTGTCGGCTTTCATCAGGTGGATTTGTGTCAGCGTGTTGATGACAACAAAAATGATGAGTTTGATTTTAACGAATCAGTACTTGTTTTTTAGAATTGGATTAATTATTACAGTATACATACTGACGATGATAATGAACATGAAAGAGATTGAGTCGAGAAAAGAACAGTTCATAACAGCAGTGCTTGGGATTTTCAATTATCTCATTGTTATAATTTTGGCTGTACAATTTGGAGCGAGAGACAAACCTGCAGTTCCGACGTTGTTTTTTTCACAAGTAGCTCATGAGGAAATGACTTTCGATTGGAGATGGCGATGTCTGATTATGCTATTTATCCTATTATCGATGGCATATTATTGGTGCTTATTCCACGCGGCCAGAGAACGGAAGGTAAGCAGTATTCACCTGCAGGGGCTTGCTTGTAAAAGTCTCTTTTTGTTCTGTGATGTGATTATGATCTGCATTTGTTGGTTCAAGAGTGAAGTTCCGGTTTATCTGTTTGAATATGTTCCACATAATGGTTCCTCCATGTATTGGTTTTATTTAGCAACAGTCAGCATTTTTTGGCTGATTGTGTATTTGAATCTAATTATCTTCGTCAACAGCATCATCGGCATCGTGAAGAAGAAGGAACTTAAGTTTAACTGGTTTCATGTGGGACAGCAGGTGGCAACCTTCGCCATTTGCGGCGCGCTGATTGTGACGAGGTTGATGTAAGGGACTTTATCACATGGGTGAAATTATTTTATCACCTTGCTGATTCCGGCTAAATGCGTTATAATGCAACTGCTTATTTTGATTGGAGGAGTTATACGATGACAAGAAAGTATTTAATTAAATATAGCAGCAAGAGTAAGGCACCTAAGGACGAGGCTTTAACAGCGCTTGTTGAAGAAATCAAGAACGTAAATCTTGTAGACGATGCCGCTCTTAGCGAAGATGGAACAATCTTAACAATCACAACTGAAGATGAAGCTAATCTGATTCCAATCATGGATGCCGTTGTTAACGTATTCCGTCGTCAGGATGGTAAGTCTGAGGTTACTTACGATTTCGCAATTAACTTTGCAGATTGATCTGACTTAAATGATTTGTCGAAAGCCTGTGACCTTTAGCGTCATGGGCTTTCATGTTGTATAGGGTTCCGACAAGGTCGATGGTCTTTGCGTGGCGAAGAGTCTTAAAATGTCGGTGAAGAAAAGTGGGTGGCACGGTGAATGCTGCCTGGATTTGGAGAATAACAAGTGGCTGATTTAGCAGATGAAATCAAGAAAAGAAGAACATTTGCCATTATCTCGCATCCGGATGCCGGTAAGACAACTCTGACAGAGAAGTTCCTTCTCTACGGAGGCGCAATTAACCTGGCAGGATCGGTTAAGGGCAGAAAGACTGCAAAGCATGCGGTTTCTGACTGGATGGAAATCGAGAAGGAGAGAGGTATTTCCGTAACTTCTTCCGTTCTGCAGTTTAATTATGACGGTTATTGCGTCAATATCCTCGATACTCCTGGACATCAGGACTTCTCCGAGGATACGTATCGTACGCTGATGGCTGCCGACTGTGCGGTCATGGTAATCGACGGTAATAAGGGTGTTGAGAAGCAGACCATCAAGCTGTTCAAGGTTTGTGTCATGCGCCACATCCCTATTTTCACATTTATCAATAAATTCGACCGTGAGGCGAAGGATCCGTTTGATCTTCTAGATGATATCGAGAGTGTTCTTGGAATTTCCACCTGTCCTGTAAACTGGCCAATCGGTTCCGGTAAGGACTTTAAGGGCGTGTATGATCGTAATGAGAATACTGTTGAGCTCTTCACCGCAGCAATGAATGGTCAGAAGGAGCTTGAAACAGCGATCTATGACGCTGATGCAGAGGAGTGCAAGGAGCACATTTCTGAGTATTTCTTTGAACATCTCCACGATGATATCGAGCTTTTAGATGGCGCTTCTGACGAGTTTGACCTTGACCGCGTTCGTGCGGGCGAGTTAACTCCTGTATTCTTTGGTTCTGCGCTGACCAACTTTGGTGTTGAGACCTTCCTTAAGCATTTCCTTAAGATGTCCCTTCCACCAACTCCAAGAAAGTCCGACCATGGCATGATTGATCCTTATGATAAGGATTTCTCTGCCTTTGTCTTTAAGATTCAGGCGAACATGAATAAGGCCCACCGCGACCGTATTGCGTTCATGCGCATTACCTCTGGCAAATACAATGCCGGCATGGAGGCGTGGCACGTTCAGGGGGGCAGAAAGATTAAGCTTTCCAAGTCTACGGAAATGATGGCGGATGAGCGTCATATCGTTGAAGAGGCTTATTCTGGCGATATTATCGGTGTATTTGATCCGGGTATTTTCTCAATCGGTGATACACTCTGCACGTCGGATGTGAAATTCAAGTTTGAAGGCATCCCGACATTTGCCCCGGAACACTTTGCGAGAGTGCGCCAGCTTGATACGATGAAGAGAAAGCAGTTCGTCAAGGGTATCAACCAGATTGCGCAGGAAGGTGCGATTCAGATCTTCCGTGAGGTGAACTCCGGCATGGAAGAGATTATCGTCGGCGTAGTTGGTGTTCTGCAGTTTGAAGTTCTGCAGTACCGTCTGAAGAATGAGTACAATGTTGAGATTCGCTTAGATCAGCTGCCTTACGAGTACATCCGCTGGATCGAGAATCCGCTTGAGCACAAGCCGGAGGATATCGTTGGTACAACAGATATGAAGCTTGTTGAAGATCTGAAGGGCCGTCCGCTTCTTCTTTTTGGTAACGCATGGAGCGTCGGCATGGTTGAGGAGCGTAACGAAGGCCTGAAGCTCTCTGAGTTTGGAAATAATAACGACTAACAGACTATGTTAACCCAGAAATTTTGCACGTTGAAATTTCTGGGTTTTTTTAGAAGGATAATCATGGAAGAAAAGAAGCATGTGCGTCGTCCGCACTACAGTGGCACGCATCCAAGAAGATTTGAAGAAAAATACAAGGAGCTCAATCCGAATCAGTACCCAGAAACTGTAAAGAAGGTCATTTCAAAGGGCAGCACACCGGCCGGAATGCACATTTCGATTGCGGTTAAGGAAATCTTAGAGGTCCTTGATATTAAGGAAGGTGAGAATGGACTGGACTGCACGCTTGGTTACGGCGGTCACACCAGACAGATGTTAAAGAAGTTAAATGGTACCGGCCATCTGACCTCTCTGGATGTGGATTCTGAGAATATCAAGCGAACGGAAGCGATGTTGCGCGCGGAAGGCTATACAGAAGACCGGCTTTCCATCATGCACATCAATTTCCAGAATCTTGACGAGGCGGCAAAGGCGCACGGAAAGTTCGATTTCGTTCTGGCAGACCTCGGGGTGTCTTCCATGCAGATTGATGAGCCGGAGAGAGGATTTTCCTGGAAACATGAGGGCCCGCTTGATTTAAGACTCGACCAGAATTCCGGAGAACCAGCATCTGAGCGCTTAAAGGAGCTCGATTGGGACGAACTTGCAGGTATGCTTATGGAAAATGCCGATGAGCCTTACGCCGAAGAGATTGCGAAAGCGGTCACGGGCGCAATCAGAAAGAAGCAGCCGGTTGAAACGACTACTCAGCTTGCTGAGATTATTCGCAAGGTTGTAGAGCACGAAGCGATGAATCAGGATATGAAGCGCGCTGAGATTGATGAGGCAGTGAAAAAATCCTGTACAAGAACCTTCCAGGCGTTAAGAATTGATATTAATCACGAGTACGAAGTGTTATATAATATGCTAAATAAGTTGCCGGAAGTTTTAAACGACGGCGCACGTGTGGCGATTCTGACCTTCCATTCAGGTGAAGATAGAATCGTAAAGAAGGAATTTAAGTTCTTTAAGAAAGAGGGCTGGGTGTCTGAAATTGCAGATGACGTCATCCGTCCGTCAAAAGAAGAGTGCTTTACGAATCCGCGTGCCCGCTCGGCAAAATTAAGATGGATGAAGAAGTAAGGCTACGCAACGATTCGGTTGCACAGGGCGGCACGGCGACGATTTGAAGGAGGCTTTAAAATGTCATTTACGGAAGTAATCAAATATGTTCAGCAAAAATCTTAAGAAAATCAGCAATGACGAGATGCGTGAGCAGATGTTAAATCGGTCGATTGGCGGGCTTCTCTTTCAGAAGGCATTTCCGACGGTTATCATTCAGCTGATTACTGTAATCTATAACACAGCAGATACCTATTTTGTAGCGAAAATCAGCACGGAGGCGAGTGCAGCCGTAGGTGTCGTATTCTCGCTGATGGCGATTATCCAGGCATTTGGCTTTGGAATCGGCATGGGTAGCGGAAGCATTATTTCAAGAAAACTGGGAGCTAAGAAAGAAAAGGAAGCAAATACATTCGGAAGCTCGGCGCTGGCGGCGGCTTTTCTTTGCGGTCTTTTCCTTCTTATGTTTGGCCTGTTAAATGTACGGGCTATGTTCAGCCTGATTGGTGCAAGTGAGAACGTCCTTCCTTACGCAGTATCTTATGGCTCTTACATTTTGTGGGCGGCACCGGTGATGTGCATGTCCTTTGTGTTCAATAATATCCTGCGTTCAGAAGGTCAGACCTTCCTTGCCATGATGGGCATGACGGCTGGAGGAATCTTAAACTGCTTCTTAGATCCAATCTTTATCTTTGGCTTTGGAATGGGAATCGGCGGAGCGGCAGCAGCAACGGCTCTGTCACAGCTGCTTTCCTTCTGCATTTTAGGTTCGTTCTTTGCGCGTAAAAAATCCATCACCCGCTTAAGTCCGAAGTACATCAGTAAAGAATGGTACGTGTATGGAGAAATCTTAAAAACCGGATTCCCTACCATTTGCCGACAGGGACTGGGCAGCCTGTCATCTGCTGTCTTAAATGTACAGGCTTCAATGTATGGTGATGCAACGGTTGCAGCGGTGTCCATTGCAAATAAGCTTTATATGCTGGCACGCAATATTGTGCTTGGTATCGGGCAGGGATATCAGCCGATTGCGGGATTCTGCTTCGGTGCAGGAAAGAAGGAGCGAGTTAAGAAGCTGTTCTGGATGGCGACTGCAGCAGGAACTGTCGTGTGTCTGATATTTTCAGTCGGAATGGGAATTGCTCATAGTTCGGTAATGGCGTGGTTCAGAGATGATCCGGAAGTTATCGTAACGGGAAGCCACATGCTGATTTTTATGTGTGTTTCCATGCCGGTGCTTGCGTATTCTACTTATGTAAATCAGACTTATCAGTGTCTTGGCTTTGCGAAGGGGGCAACCTTCCTTGCCTGCTGCCGCCAGGGAATCTGTTTTATTCCACTGGCATTCATTCTGCCTCCGCTGTTAGGAGTGACCGGAATTGAAATGCTACAGCCGGCAGCGGATATACTGACATTTGCCATCTCAGTGCCGATGCAGGTGAGATTCTTTAAGAAGCATTTAAAAACTGAATAAAACAGCAAAAAGGGATGTACATAAGCCGGACTGGATGGGCACATTAAGAGATGATACAGATGGAACAACGCTGTTAGAACAAGGGTGCGTTACTTTGTCATTTTCCAAAATGGAATCCGTGAAGGGTGAAACAGCAGTGTTTTCCTGCTATTATAGGAATCAGTATTAGGGAAAATGGCTTTTAAGGAGCAATTATGCGACGCAGTAAATATATAAGAATGATTGTTACATCAGCGGTGATTGGCATTGCATGTGCCGGAATTGGCGCAGGTGCGTACTTTCATCAAAGTTCAGTAAGTGTCTCTGCTTCCACAAGCAAGGGCATGGTAAATGAAAAGGCGAAGTCACGTTCGGTTCGCGTGCGTACCGCAGCGGACACATCCGATGATTCCAATATCATCACAGGCCTTTATTACAACACAAATGTCGACATTTTAAGAGATGCCGGCTATCAGAATGGATATGACTGGTTTTATATCGGTTTCTACTACAATGGCGATTATCGCTATGGTTATATCGTAAAGGATTACGTGGATGTGTTATCAGACGGGGATTCCGGTGATTCGGATCCGGTTCCGACCTATGATTCTGATGAGGATTTTGAGAATGCGTTAAACGAACAGGGATTCCCTGAGAGTTACAAGTCTTACCTTCGTCAGATTCATTCTGAGTACCCAAACTGGATTTTCCAGGCGGATCATACAGGCGTGGACTGGAATCAGGCAGTGTCAGAGGAGAATGTCCTCGGCCGAAGCCTGATTTATAACTCCGCTATCAGTTCATGGAAATCCACAGACGATAATGCTTATAATTGGGAAACTTCAAGCTGGTACGGTCTTGATGGTTCCGGCTGGGTTCAGGCATCACCTGCACTTGTAAACTATGTAATGGATCCTAGAAACTATCTGGATTCTACACATGTTTTTGCATTTGAAGACTTAAGCTATCAGGATTCACAGAGTACGAGCGGGGTAAGAAATATTATCGCGGGAACATTCATGGCAAATTCCAATCATGATCTTTCCTACGATGGAACTCAGTATGATTATGCCTCTGCATTAATGGCAGCAGGACGTATTTCCGGTGTTTCTCCATATCACCTCGCTTCCCGTATTCGTCAGGAAGTTGGCGTGAATGGATCCGGTTCCGTTTCAGGAACAGAACCCGGTTATGAGGGATTATACAATTATTACAATCAGGGTGCCGTAACCGGAGGCGGCAGAAGTGCTATTCAGAACGGTCTGGTTTATGCATCAAAGGAAAATGAATTTGATCTCAGACCTTGGAATACGAGAATGCGTTCCATCATTGGCGGAGCTAAGAATATCGGTTCCAAGTACATCAACAAGGGACAGGATACTCTTTACTATGAAAAGTTTGATTTAGAAGGCTTCTGGCATCAGTACATGACCAATATCATGGCGCCAAGAAGTGAATCTCAGACTTCATCAAGAGCTTATTCAGATGAGATGAAGCAGGATACAGCATTTGTATTCACAATTCCTGTGTATGAAAATATGCCAGGTGAAGTACAGGCTCAGCCAACGGGTGATGGAAGTCCTAACTGTCTGCTTCGTAACATTACGGTAGATGACTTCAGTCTGACACCAACCTTTGATAAGTGGACAACAGAGTATGATGTTATCGTACCTTACGAGACAACTTCTGTTTATGTTGATTACTTCCGTTATGATTACTCTTCAGAGTGCTCAGGTTACGGCGATATTGCATTAAATGTCGGTGAGAATGTTGTTCCTCTTACAGTAACAGCAGAAAATGGGGATTCTTTGGTTTACACGGTAACGATTGTTCGTAAGGATAATCCGGCATCTGCTCCTTCACCAGAATCAAATCAGAATAATTCTAATTCAAATGAACAGAAGCCATATTCAGTACAGATTGGGCTGAATGTAAATAACTCATTCGTTTCAGGAATTGAAGTTGGAAGTTCTGCTTCTGATGTGTTAGCTAAGATTCAGGTTACTAACGGACGTGCTGTCTATGAGGATAAAGACGGCAATGAAAAGTCCGGTGCTGCAGTTACAGGCGATAAGGTTGTACTTTTTGATAACAACGGAAATCAGCAGGCAAGCTACGACGTTGTAATTTATGGAGATACGAATGGTGATGGCAAGCTGAGTATTCTTGATATTATTAAGATTAAGAATGATATTCTGGATAAGGTGAAACTTGAAGGTGCATTTGCCGGGGCGGCTGATGTTAACCGTGACGGTAAAGCGAATATCTTAGATATTATTAAAATCAAGAACGATATTCAGGGAAAAGCATCAATAACCCAGTAAAGAGGATGAAAAATGAGCTTTAAGAAGATTAGAGGATTTTTAGTTGCGTCAGTATTGGCAGTGTCCGTAATGGCATTTCCAATGGACGCACATGCAGCGGGAAGTGCTACGGTTTCGGTCGGTAGTGTCTCCGGTGAGGTAGGCGAATCGGTTACTGTTCCAATCAGCGTTTCCGGAAGTCAGGAAATTGCGGGTGTAGAACTTGTAATTAACGAGAGTTCAGGACTGACACTTGAAAGTGAAAAGACGATTGTCGATTACGACGGTAACACGAGCTTTTCTGCGACATTTACAATTAATTCAACTGGTGCACATACTGTTTCTGTTTCAGCCGGTTCAACAATTTCAGATGAATCAGCTGATCCGATGGAGCTTTCTGTTTCAGCCGGCACGGTTACAGGCTTAGTTGCAGGTGGCGGCGATTCCGGAGACAGCGGTTCAGGCAGTGGCTCAGGCAGCGGCAGCGATTCGGGCATTGACTCAGGCAGTAAGGACACCGGTTCCGGAAGTGATTCCGGAAGCGACAGCAAGTCTGAGGACGGCAAGTTAAGCAGCAATGCAAACCTTGGAAGTCTTGATGTTGGCAGTGGTTCTTTAAGCCCTGCATTCTCATCAGAAACTACAATTTACAGCGTATCTGTAGGTGCCGATGTAGATCGTCTTGTTGTTTCAGCAACTCCGGCAGATGGCGATGCACAGGTTTCTGTTTCAAACACTAAGCTGGTGGATGGCGATAACAGTATTAACGTAACTGTAACCGCTCCAAATGGTGCGCAGAAGGTTTATACCATCAATGTTACAAAGGGAGCACAGAAGACAACACAGGCTCCGACAGAACCGGCAGAAACTGTTTATGGTGAATACACAGCAACAGCCGCAACCGTCGAAGTTCTTGGCTTCCCGAACGGAGTTCAGATTCCTGATGGCTTTACACAAAGCAATGTAAAGATTGGTGATGTAAGTGCACCTGGTCTTACAAACAGCAGCAACATTGTGCTTTTCTATGGCCGCGACAAGGCTCATAACAATGAAGGCTGGTATCGTTATGATTCAAGTGACGGCTCCGTTCAGTTGTTCGCAGGTGTCGGCCAGACAACAACAAAGGCAGCAGCTTCTACAGCTACTACCGAGGACAATGGCCTTTTCTCCGACATCTGGAAAGTAATCGCACTCATTCTTGGTATTGTAGCAGCTGTTTTACTGATTGGTTTAATCGTTCTTGCAGTCCTTTATGTAAAGGGTGGAAAGAATGACGACGATGACAATGAGGATGACGATTTCGACGGATTCGGCACGAGTGGCGACAAGCTCGACGATGAGTTTGACGAAACAGACCCATTTGCCGGGGAAGACGACGTACTTGCGGATCTCACACAGAAGCTTTCTGTAGAAGAAGCAAGAGCGGCAGTTGCTAAGCAGCTGACTAACAATGCAGTAAATAACCAGACAAAGGTGACTCCTGCAGGACAGAAGCCATATGCAGCTGCAGGCGTTGAGAAGTATAATGCGGCAACCTATCAGTCCGGTGTGAATAATCGTCAGGCAGGCACTCAGACTCGAACTGTTTCAGCTCCGCAGACACGTGCAAAGCAGCAGACTGTGAATCGCACGATTCAGCATGGACACCTCGTTTCGGATGAAACATTACTTGGAAATAACATCTCCGAAATCATGCGTCAGGAAGAGGAAGAGAAGCGCGTGGCAAGAGAGGCTGAAAAGAGCATGAAGCGTGCTCAGATGCAGAAGCCTGCAGCAAGTCAGGCTCGCACATCCTCAGCGGCAACTGAGAGAAAGATTTACAGTCAGCCTAAGGCGCCAGTTAAACCACAGTTAGCAGACGACGATGACATCTTAGATGTTGTGGATACAGAAACACGAAGCAATATCTTCAGAGGAAAGAGAAGATAAAACTGAATATGGCTAAGAGAAGAGAAGTTCCAGAGTACATTCATCAGGAAGATTTTCTCGTCGCTAAAGATAAGATTATCGGCAAAGCACACAATACCCAGGGTATCGGCACGCTGTCCGAAAAGACGGTTCACGCGGTTTTGAAAAACTTCGTGGAGCCGGATTTGGACCAGCAGGAAGTCGCCCTGGATGGGTACTTTGCCGATATTTATCATAATGGAGAAGTGGTTGAGATTCAGACGCGGCAGTTTAACAAGCTTCGCGAGAAGCTCGCCGTGTTTTTAAATCACTATCCTGTGACAGTAATCTATCCGATTCCGTATTACAAATGGCTGTCCTGGATTGATGAAAAGAGTGGCGAAATGAGCGAGGCGAGACTGTCTCCGCGCCACATGAATGAATATGATGCGTTTTTTGAGCTTTACAAAATCAAGATGCATCTGAAGAACCCGAACCTGCGAATCCACCTGTATCTGATGGATATGGAGGAATATAAGCTCCTCAACGGGTGGGATAAAACAAAGAAGCACGGCGCGTGGCGCTACGACCGCATTCCACTTGGTATTCGGAAAATAGTAACGATCGATCAGCCGGAGGACTATCTGCAGTTCGTGCCGGTTGAGTTAGAAGGGCAGTGGACCAGTGCAGATTTCGCCAAGGCGGCGAAGATTCCAAAGGCAAAGGCAACCAATGTCTTAGGACTACTTTACTACATGGGGGCCGTGCAGCGTGTCGGGAAGAGAGGAAATTCCTATCTGTACGAGGTTGGAGACGAGTGAATCTGAATGTGCTATAATATTCGCAAGGCTGGGCCATGAAGGCAGTAGCCAATGCAATGAGTGACTGAAAACAGGAGGCGTTTTATGAAAGACGACGATATCGAAATTTTAGATAAAGATAAAAACCCAATTGACAGAAAACCGGTAGCAAGCCCGTTCTTTGGCGCAGGTGCATTCCTGCTCTTAGGAATTCTTCTGGTTCTCTTCCCCGGACAGTTCATGCAGAGTATCTGCTATGTCATCGGTGGCATTATGATTGCGTACTGCACGATGGTGCTGATTAAGCACTTTTCCGAGAGACGCGATGGATTTGCCCCGGAACTGATTATCCCGGTTGCTGCAGGTATTATGGGCCTGTTTGTAATTGTGAATTCTAAGTTCATTATCTCCATCCTTCCATTTATCTTGGGATTGATTTTTGTGGTTTCTGCAATCAGTGCACTGCAGGATGGAATGCTGTTAAAAGCAGCCGGAGCCGGTCAGTTTAAGATGGAATTCATCATCGCTGTGATTACACTCCTCTTGGGACTGTTTCTGATGCTTGATCCGTTCCATGGAGCAGAACTGGGAGTCCGTATTGCGGGAGCGTTCTTTATCGTCAATTCCGGCTTTAATATCTACCGCGGAATTGCGAATCGTAACTTAAGAAAGTAATAAGGATAGAGTATGTACAAGATTTCAGGAAACACCGTGAGAATTTCGGTACGCGGACTGGTAGAGTTTATCTGCCGGTCAGGAGACATCGACAATCGCTCCGGTGGCGGAGTCAGGACAACAAGGCAAATGTTAATAGGTGCTAAGATGCATCGTCAGCTGCAGAAGGCAGCGGGCAGTGCATATCAGCCCGAAGTTGCCTTGAAGATGACCGTACCGCTGTTTCTTGACGACTGTAAGCTTCTGCTTTTGGAAGGCCGTGCTGACGGCATTATTACGACTGATCTTGGCGTTACGGTGGATGAAATCAAAACCATGACGCGAGATGTCGATAAAATCAAGGATGCGGATTATGTTCATAAGGCGCAGGCATTAGTCTACGCCTATATTTATTCCGTGCAGAACAATCTGTCTTCTGTGACGGTGCGTTTAACATATGCGAATCCGGACACGCAGAAGGTGCACTATTTTACTTATCCTTACAGCTTTGAAGAGCTTGATTACTGGTTTCGAAATCTGATGAAGGAATGGAAGAAGTGGATGCGCTTTCTCTTTACGGAACGCGCCCTTCGGCAGGAATCGATAAAGAACCTGGCATTTCCTTATCCATACCGCGAGGGCCAGAAAAATCTCGTGGTGTCTGTGTATCGTTCCATGGAAAAGGAGAAGAATCTCTATATTCAGGCTCCGACGGGTACGGGCAAGACGATTTCTACCATCTTCCCTGCCGTGCAGATTATGGGGCAGGAGAAGGCAGATAAGATTTTTTATCTGACATCGAAGACGATTACAAGAACTGTGGCAGAGGATACGTATGCGCTGCTTCGTGACGCGGGCCTGCATTTCAGGGCAATTACGCTGACGGCAAAGGAAAAGATTTGTCCGACGGAGGATAAGCAGTGCAATCCTGTTGCGTGCCGCTATGCGAGAGGTCATTATGACCGGATTAATGAGGCGGTCTATGACTGTATCACGCATGAACAGGTGATTACACGTGAGGTGGTGGAAAGTTATTCCATGAAACATCAGGTCTGTCCGTTTGAACTGGCACTTGATATTTCGACCTGGTGTGATGGTCTGATTTGTGATTATAACTATGCATTTGACCCGGATGTGAAGCTTGCCAGATACTTTGGTGAGGGGGTTCCTACAGATGAGTACCTGTTTCTTGTGGATGAGGCCCACAATCTTGTGGACAGAGCACGTACCATGTACTCAGGAATGTTAGTAAAAGAGCAGTTCTTACGAATGAAGAAGCTTTTAAAAAGTCACCAGGGGGCTAAGAAGCTGGTTGGTTTGTTAGAGCGGGCAAATCGTGTGCTTTTAGAATATAAGCGCATGACAGAAGGGGGCTTTCATCGATTTGGCGACTGTGAGAAGCTCTTGCCGGCTCTTGATAAACTGCCCCCCGCACTGACAGAATTCCTTGATAAACATCGTGGTTTTGCAGGGCACGATGAGTTGTTGAATTTTTATTTTGATGTCAGACATTTCATTAACATGTATGAATATGCCGGTTCCGGATATGTGATTTATTCGGATTTTGATATTAATCAGAACTTTCAGCTTCATTTAGCCTGCGTGGATCCTTCCATGCAGCTTTCGGAATGCCTGGAATTTGCGCGCTCGACAATCTTTTTCTCAGCGACCTTGCTTCCTGTGAATTACTTTAAGGAGATGCTAAGCGGCAACACAAAGGAGACGGCGGTTTATGCGACTTCTGTATTCTCATCAGATGCGAAAGAGGTTTATATTGCTTCTGATGTATCAAGCCGCATGTCGAGGCGTGGACCGGCAGAGTACGAGCGAATTGCAGATTATATTCATACGATGTCGCAGGTGAAGGAAGGCAATTATATGGCTTACTTCCCGTCGTATTCGTTTATGATGCATGTGCAGGAGGTCTATGAGAAAAAGTATCCTCACGACAAGGTTCTTGCGCAGAATACGCATATGACGGAAGAAGAGAAGGAAGCTTTTCTTAACGCGTTTGAGGCCGGCGATGTGAATGTAATCGGTTTTTGCGTGAATGGTGGAATTTTCTCGGAAGGTATTGATTTGACAGAAGATAAGCTGATTGGCGTGGCTGTTGTTGGTACGGGACTTCCGATGATCTGCCGGGAGAATAATATTCTGAAGGATTATTACAATGAGCATGGGAAGGATGGATTTACCTATGCCTATGTTTATCCTGGAATGAACAAGGTCATGCAGGCAGCAGGGCGTGTAATCCGAACGACGAAGGACCGCGGCGTGATTCTGCTTCTTGACGATCGGTTTTTAAATATGGAATATCGTCAGCTATATCCGCGTGAGTGGGACAGAATTAAGGCGGTCAGAATCGATGGAGTTGAGGAAGAGATGAGGAAGTTCTGGGAGAGTTAATTTAACGTTTTAGCGCTGTGAATCGGTTTATCCTTTTCATGGCGCTTTTTATGTGCTATTATTTTAAGACAGTATGCTTCAAAGTGTTTCTTTATTTGATTTAAAAGAGGAATGAGAGGCAGACTGTGAATGTAGAAAAGTTTTTGAAAGGGTATGGTAATTTCGATGAGCGGTGTAAAGCGTATTTTTGTCGAGAAAAAGAAGCCCTTTGCAGTAAGTGCAAAGGAACTCCATGAGGAAATTTCAGGATACCTTGGAATCCAGACTGTAACAGAAGTCAGAGAACTGATTCGTTACGATGTTGAGGATTTATCAGAAGAGACTTATAAGAAGGCTCTTACATGTGTATTCTCTGAACCTCCGGTTGATGATGTGTATGAGGGAACTTTCCCGTCTAAGGAAAGTGATTTCATCTTCTCTGTTGAATATCTTCCGGGACAGTTCGATCAGAGAGCAGATTCTGCCGTACAGTGTGTCAAGTTCTTAGAGGCAACGGAAAATCCGGAAATTAAGTGCGCTGTTACTTATTGTATCAGTGGTACATTAAGCGATGAAGAGAAGAACAAGATTCGTGAACTCTGCATCAATCCGGTTGATTCAAGAGAAGCTTCTGCTGAAATTCCAGAAACCCTTGAAACAAAATATAAGGCTCCTGAAGATGTAAAGATTTTTACAGGCTTTAAGGATATGGCCGAAACTGATCTTAAGGAACTTTATGATTCTTTAGCTCTTGCTATGACATTTAAGGATTTCCTTTTCATTCAGAATTATTTTAAGAATGATGAGAAGCGTGATCCTTCCATGACAGAAATCAGAGTGCTCGACACATATTGGTCTGACCATTGCCGTCACACTACATTTGCCACGGAACTTACTGACGTTCAGTTCGACGACGGTTTCTTTAAGAAGCCTATGGAAGATACGTTCAAGGCTTATCTTTCTGACCGTGACGTTTTATACAAGGGCCGCTCCGATAAATTTGTCTGCTTAATGGACCTTGCTCTTCTTGGTGCTAAGAAGTTAAAGGCTGAAGGCAAGCTGACAGATCAGGAAGAATCTGATGAAATCAATGCTTGTTCTATCGTTGTTCCGGTTGACGTTAACGGCGTAGAAGAAGAGTGGCTCATCAACTTCAAGAATGAAACACATAACCACCCAACTGAAATTGAGCCTTTCGGTGGCGCTGCTACCTGTCTTGGTGGCGCAATCCGTGATCCACTGTCCGGACGTACTTATGTATATCAGGCTATGCGTATCACAGGTGCTGCTGATCCTACTATTCCGGTTGAGGATACTCTTAAGGGCAAGCTTCCTCAGAGAAAGATTGTTACAGAAGCTGCTCACGGATATTCTTCCTACGGTAACCAGATTGGTCTTGCAACTGGCTACGTAAAGGAACTCTACCATCCAAATTACGTTGCAAAGCGTATGGAGATTGGTGCGGTTATCGCTGCTGCTCCTAGAAGAGCGGTTAAGAGAGAGAATTCTGATCCGGGCGATATCATCATCCTTCTTGGCGGCCGTACCGGTCGTGATGGCTGTGGCGGTGCTACAGGTTCTTCTAAGGTTCACACAATCGAGTCCATCGACGAGTGTGGTGCTGAGGTTCAGAAGGGTAATGCTCCTACAGAGCGTAAGATGCAGCGTATGTTCCGTCGTCCGGAAGTTACAAAGCTTGTTAAGAAGTGTAACGACTTTGGCGCCGGCGGTGTATCTGTAGCTATCGGTGAGCTTGCTGACGGACTTAAAGTAGACCTTGATAAGGTTCCTAAGAAGTACGAAGGTCTTGATGGTACAGAACTTGCTATTTCTGAATCCCAGGAGAGAATGGCTGTTGTCGTTGATCCTAAGGATGCAGATGAATTCTTAAAGTATGCTAAGGAAGAGAACTTAGAGGCTGTTAAGGTTGCTGTTGTAACGGAAGAGCCTAGACTTGTTCTTAACTGGAGAGGCAAGGATATTGTTAATATCTCCCGTGCTTTCCTTGATACAAACGGTGCTCATCAGGAGACAACTGTTCAGGTTGAAGCTCCATCTGAAGCAGCAGAAGCTCTTGCTCCTGTGGAAGCTACAGATGTTAAGAAGCAGTGGCTTGATACTCTTGCTGACTTAAATGAGTGCTCTCAGAAGGGCCTTGTAGAGCGTTTCGACAGCTCTATCGGTGCTAATACAGTACTTATGCCATTTGGTGGTAAGTACCAGTTAACAGAAACTCAGGCTATGGTTGCCAAGGTTCCTGTAACAGACGGAGAAACAAAGACTGTAACAATGATGTCTTATGGTCTTGATCCATATCTTATGAGCTGGAGCCCATACCATGGTGCTCAGTATGCAATCGTTGACTCTGTAGCTAAGATTGTTGCTGCAGGTGGTGATCTTCATAAGATTCACTTCACATACCAGGAGTACTTCCGCAGAATGACTGAGGATCCAAAGCGCTGGAGCCAGCCATTTGCCGCACTTCTTGGTGCATACCGTGCTCAGCTTGGTTTCGGCCTTGCTTCCATCGGTGGTAAGGATTCCATGTCCGGCACGTTCGAGCATATCGATGTACCACCAACACTCTGTTCATTTGCCGTTGACGTAGCAAAGCTTGACGATATCGTAAGCCCTGAATTCAAGCAGGCTGGTGACGTTTTAGTTCGTTTCGACATCAAGGCTGATGAGTATAAGCAGCCAGATTTCGAGCAGATTATTGCTCTGTATGACGGTGTTCACAAGTTAACTAAGTCTCATGTAATCAACGCAGCTTACGTTCTTGATGCTCATGGTCTTGTTCCTGCTGTTTCTAAGATGGCGTTCGGTAACAGACTTGGCTGTGAAATTAATGCGGATGTTGATTCCAAGCAGCTCTTCAGCCCAGCTTACGGTTGCATTATCGCAACAGTTCCGGCTGACAAGGTATCTGAGCTTGAGGCTTCCGGCGTAGCTTATGAGACAATCGGTAAGGTTACCGAGTCTGACTTTGTTTACGGTGATGTTACAGTTGCTCATGAGGATGCTCTGAATGCATGGAAGGGTACTTTAGATAAGGTATTCCCAAGCACAGCAGCTTCCGATAAGTCTCCTGTTGAGAGTAAGTTATTTGATACAAAGGACATCTACGTATGCAAGAATAAGGTTGCTGTTCCTAAGGTATTTATTCCTGTATTCCCAGGTACAAACTGTGAGTACGATTCCGCAAAGGCATGGAAGAGAGCAGGAGCTGAACCAATTGTTAAGGTCTTCAGAAACCTTGATGCAGAGGATATCCGCGATTCTGTTAATGAGTTCGCAGCAGCAATTGACCAGTCTCAGATTGTTATGTTCCCAGGTGGTTTCTCTGCCGGTGACGAACCGGATGGTTCTGCTAAGTTCTTCGCAACTGCATTCCGTAATGCAAAGATGAAGGAAGCTATTGA
This sequence comes from uncultured Lachnospiraceae bacterium, assembly GCA_902781505.1. Classification (GTDB taxonomy): domain Bacteria; phylum Bacillota; class Clostridia; order Lachnospirales; family Lachnospiraceae; genus UBA4285. Next base: position 151,572 of record CACZJL010000002.1, read on the forward strand.
GAATCTTCTTGATAACAGAGATGGTCTTGTACTTGGTATCTGTAATGGTTTTCAGGCTCTGATCAAGTTAGGTCTTGTTCCAAACGGCAAGGTAACAGGTCAGGATGCTATGGCACCTACACTTACATTTAACACAATTAACCGTCACATCTCCAAGATGGTTTACACTAAGGTTGTTACAAACAAGAGTCCATGGCTTGCAGAAGCTGAGCTTGGCAAAGCTTATGTAACTCCAGCCTCTCATGGTGAGGGACGTTTCGTTGCTCCTCAGGAAGTAATCGATCAGCTCTTCGCAAACGGTCAGGTTGCTACTCAGTACTGTGACCCAGAAGGCAATGTATCTATGGATGGCGAGTGGAATGTAAATGGTTCTTACGCAGCTATCGAAGGTATTACATCTGCTGATGGTCGTGTTCTTGGTAAGATGGCTCACGTTGAGCGTCGCGGCAATGGTGTTGCAATCAACATCTTCGGTGAGGGCGATATGAGAATCTTCGAGAGTGGTGTAAAGTACTTCAAGTAATTGAGTGCCGGCGCAGTGGTTGCTGCAGATTGATGCGGCGCTGCCGCAGGCTGACGGCAAAAAGAATTATAATGAGTGGATCTTCAGGACTTTCTGGGGATCCACTTTTTTTGTGCTGCAGGGCAGGCACCGGTTGCCTCGCTTGTGCTATATGCCGCCCCGCGCAAGGATAAGCTGAAGGCCAGGCGCGGGGGTTGCGTCGGTGGCGGGTTTTAAGATAAAATGGCGGAGTATGGGAAAAGGAGGCTTGTGTGAGGCGTAAAGCGCTTGAATTTGCATTCCCGAAGACGATTCCCGTGATGGCGGGATATGTGTTTTTGGGAATTACATATGGAATATTAATGTCGACCAAAGGACTGCCATGGTGGCTGCCGATTGTTACGGCACTTGTGATTTACACCGGTTCGATGGAGTTTTTGATGACGGATATTTTGTTATCTTCCTTTAATCCGGTCTCTGCGTTTGTTACGGCATTGATGGTCGGTGCAAGACACTTGTTTTATGGAATCAGTATGCTTCATAAATACAGTGGGACCGGCACGAAGAAGTTCTATCTCATCTTTGCGACATCGGATGAGACATTTGCCGTGAACTATTCAGAAGAGATTCCGGAGGGAATGGACAAGGGGCTTGTTTACCTGATTGTGTCTGCGCTTGACCAGTTTTACTGGGTGTTTGGCGCGGGACTTGGCGGTGTTTTGGGGGCTCAGATTTCGTTTAACACGAAGGGACTGGATTTCGTTATGACCGCGATGTTTATGACGATTTTCCTGAATCAGTGGGTGAAGGACGGAACGGATCTTAAGAGAATTGTGAAAGATCATGTCAGCGAGCTGATTGGCGTAATCTGCTCGGTTATGGCACTCATGATTTTCGGACCGGAGAAGTTTATTGTGCCGGCGATGGTGCTGATTCTTTTGAGTCTTGCTGTGATGAGAGGATGGCTTGAGAAAGAGGAAGGCGGTGAGCAGGAATGACGGTTCTTCAGAAGGTGATTACGATTGCGGTTGTGGTGCTTGCGACGATGACAACGAGATTCCTGCCGTACATTCTGTTTCCGGAAGGAAAGGAAGTTCCGGGATTTGTGAAGTTTTTAGGGCGGTACCTCGCACCGGCGGTGTTTGGACTGCTCGTGGTGTATTGTCTTAAAAATGTTCAGATTACTGCTGGAAGCCACGGAATTCCGGAGGCGATTGCACTTTTAGTGACGAGTGCGCTGTATTTCTGGAAGAAAGGATTTATTCTGCCGATGGCAGGCGGAACGATTACATATATGATTCTGGTGCAGATGGTGTTTGCGTGAAATGTGGCTGGGACCACATCGAAAGGTGTGTTCCCGGCCTTTTTTGTGAATTTTACAGGTGACAAATATTATTTCGGTGGTATACTAGAAGTAATAGGGTGTTAGTTTTTTGGACAATTGTGACAAAATACAGAGACAGACCTGCTAAAATTGGTAATTTAAGAGATTTGAGACAGGAATTAAGGATATTAGCGATGATTGATTTTGGTGAAATGAGACAATGGGGAGCAGATCCGGATACAGGACTGACAAGATGTGCCGGAAATGCGGGGCTTTATGAAAAGCTCATTGGAATGATTTTGGATGATAGCAATTTTACTGCTTTAGAGGAAGCGTTAAGGGCAAATGACCTTGAACAGGCCTTCCAGAAGGCGCATGGATTGAAGGGCACGACTGGAAACCTGGCATTGACACCGTTGTTTGATGCTATTTGCCAGATTGTGGAACCATTGCGTGTGAAGGATGCAGACTTTGACTATAACGCACAGATGGAAGTGATTAAGTCAGAGTATGCAAAGTTGAAAGAACTGGTAAAGTGATATCGGATTTAGGATTGGATTGTAATGGGAGAAATTTTTCAGTTTGATCAGAGTATCAGGCGAGTATTTGAAGAAAACGTGATTCCGTTTGCGGTCTACCAGTATGTGGATGAAAAGATTCATGTGATACTGGTGACGAATGGACTTTGCGATTTGATGAAGACCTCAAGGGAGGTCTTATTGGCGCGCTTTCAGGATAATATGTATGAAAATGTTGAGCCACAGGATGCATATTCTGTAGCTCAGGCAGCTTTGCGCTTTGCAACAGACGATGAACCGTATGATGTGATGTACCGCGAGCGGTTTGGGCCAGATCAGGACTATCAGACCGTACATGCGGTCGGTAAGCATGTTACAATGCGTGACGGAAGCCGAATTGCGATTGTTCGTTATGAAAATGTAACAGTGGCGCTTGTCTCGAATAAGCTGTCAAAGCTTGCATTTGAGTCTGCCGTTGGTCAGTTTTACATGGAAGACAGAGTGGCTACATGTATCCTTGCTAAGGACAGGGAGCGTGTTTTGTATGCAAACCATGCATTTACAAAGCTGATGCCGCCGGTTAAGGCTTATGACAGTGCAATTACGTATTGGGAGTATTTTCATAGTTCCCATCCAAAGGAAGTGGAAGGGTATTTTGAATCGATTGCAGGTAAGGGTCAGGTGATTCTCGATGTAATTGATTCGAATCACTCTCTGGTAGTTGAAGTACGTGAGACGACCTGGTCTGGAGAAGAGGCACTGATTGTCCAGGCGGAAGCGGTTGATGATGTATATATGGACAAACTTACCGGACTGATAAATCAGACCTATTTTGAGCTTCGTGCATCGGACTGGATTAAGAAGTTCCAAAAGAAAAGTAAGGATGCTGTCTGCATCTTTTATGATATTGCAGGAATGAAGCTGATTAATGCTCAGAACGGGTATGAGGTCGGCGACAGGGTTTTAAAACAGGTTTCAACTTGTCTGAAGATGATTTATGACAATGCCCTGATTGCCCGCTTTGATGCGGATCATTTCTGTGTTCTGACAATTGCGGATGATGTGATTTCAAAGATCGAGAGAGCGAATGAAGCTATCGAAGCTTTGCGTGACATTGCAAAGATTGAAATCAATGCCGGTGTCAGAGTGATTGAAACCGGGAAACATCTGAATATTTCTGAAGTGGTAGATCAGGCGAAGATGGCCTGTGATACCATTCATTCTGATGCAGAAAAATTCTATCGTTTCTACGATTCAGATATTGAAAAGCAACTTCAGGATTTAAAATTTGTAAATGATCATATCGATGATGCGATTAAGAATCGAGAGATTCAGGTCTACTACCAGCCGGTTGTCAGAACGCTGAACAACAAGCTTGCAGGCTTTGAAGCGCTTGCAAGATGGGATAGCCCGGAACTTGGATTTTTAGCGCCATATCGATTTATTACTGCGCTTGAAATGTCACATCAGATTCATAAGATTGACTGTTATGTCATTGAGGAAATCTGTCGCCAGTATGTTTCGGACGTGGAAAATGATATTATTCCGCTTCCTGTTTCCTTTAATTTAAGTGTTCTCGATTTTCAGATGTGTGATATGTTTAACTTCGTGCAGGAAACGGCTGAAAAGTATGGAGTGCCTCATTCCATGCTGAATATTGAGATTACCGAGAGTATTCTATCAGAAGATGATGGTCTGATTGCTAAGGAAATCGAACGTTTCCATGAGGCCGGATATCAGGTCTGGATGGACGATTTCGGAAGCGGCTATTCTTCTTTAAATTCATTAAAGGACTATTCGTTTGATCAGTTAAAGATTGATATGGTATTCCTTTCGTCCTTTACCGAGAGATCAAAGCAGATTATTACGTCTATCGTGCAGATGGCGAAAAATATCGGAATTCACACCCTTGCGGAAGGTGTTGAAACCGAAGAGCAGTTTGAGTTTTTACGAGGAATCGGCTGTGAAAAGGTACAGGGTTACTATTATGGCAGGCCGCTTCCGATGAAGGAGAGCAGGGAGCAGGTATATTCTAAGCACGTAACACCGGAAACCCAGGAAGAGGCGTGCTATGTCGGTAAGGCAGGCATGACCAAAATCGTGGACGGCGAAGCATTTTCCATCATAGAATATAAAGACGGTTCCTTCAGATTTATGTACATCAGTAAGGAATATCAGCAGATTCTTACTAAGGTTGGAGTAAAGTCTGAGGAGCATTCGCTTGAGATTATTCGCTCCGATGAGTATCTGCATGACGGTTTCCTGTACCGAATCAGCCAGGCAAGGGAGCAGGGCGGATTTATTCACTTTGCTTTCCCGTATAAGAGCAATTATCTGACTGCTTCGATTGAGATTCTCGCAGAAGAAGGCGAAAATTATATTTTGAAGATGTCCATGTCGAATACGATTATTGGCCTGGATACGCCAAAGGATGATGGAAGGAAAGAGGAGCGTTCTGCTAATAAGGGTGAGAAGAAAACGATTCTGATTGCAGATGATGAGGAGATTGATTTCATGATTTTAAGTCAGATTCTGAAACCGTATTACAATATTCTTTACGCGGAAAATGGAGCAAAGGCAGTGGAACTGGCCAAGGAGAATCAGGGCCGGATTTCTGCGATTCTTCTGGATATGGTTATGCCTGAGAAGAGCGGAATAGAGGTTTTGCGCGAACTTCATGCGGATGAGAAATTAAAGTTTATCCCGATTCTTGCGATGACTTCTGCGTTAGAGCTAGAAAAAGAAATCTTAACAGAAGGTGCGGCAAGATTCCTTCAGAAGCCATTTGAGAAGCCTGAAATTATCCTTGCCAAGATTCGTGGTGAGATTGAAAAGGCTGAAATCTTCCGTGAATACTCGTTTATGAGTATGGAGAATCTTCCGGTTGGAGTTTTGGTCTACCGGGCGGATGAGTCGGAAGAGATCATTTATGCTAACAGCAAGCTTTTAAAGCTGTTTGGGTGTAAATCGATGCCTGAATTTAAGCAGCATACCGGTGGAACATTCAAAGGAATGGTTCTTCCGGATGATTATAAGCGAGTGAAAGCTGAGATTGAAGAGCAACTGAAAAGTGGTTCAGATGAGGAACATGATCATATTTATTACAGAATTAAGACGAAACAAGGTGAAATCAGAGAGATTGATGACTTTGGTCAGCTTGTAGATGACCCGACTCACGGGCCGGTTTTTCATGTTTTTGTCGGCGTAAAATGAGTTTATCCACAGGAGTAGTATAAAAATAGCGAGGCAGCCGTAGCTGTCTCGCTGATAAATTCTAACTTTTCGGAGCCACCTCAAAAAAGTAGCTGCGGGGCTTTGCATATTGATTTGAAATCTTAGGTTAACCTGCGTGCTTATCTTGAAACTTCGTTTCCGGCAGCGGCAAATGCAAGCTTGTTTACTTCGTCAACTGTTACAAGGTTGAAGTCGCCGCTTACTGTGTGCTTTAAGCAGGATGCTGCGTTTGCAAATTCAACAGCCTTCTGTGTGTCGTAGTTGTTGATATATGCATAGATGAGGCCTGCGCAGTATGCGTCGCCGGCACCGATGTAGTCAAGAATAGACATGTAGAATTCCTTGGAGTAGTAAGCCTTGTCTGTGTAAATCATGGACTGAAGCTTGAATGTTGTGATAGATGTTTCAGTTCTCCAAACGGAAGCTACGCACTTGAATGGGAACATCTTCATAAGTTCCTGAGCTACGTATTCCTGTGGGTGCTCCTGGCCTGTTGTGTCAAGCTGGAAGATGCCGATTGCGTCATCTTCGTTAGCTACGCAGATGTCTACGTAAGGACAGATTTCAGACATGACCTTGTTAGCTGTTGCGCCGTCCCAGAGCTTGCTTCTGTAGTTAAGGTCGCAGGATACTGTGATTCCGCGCTTCTTAGCTTCCTTACAAGCTGCGATGCAGGCGTCAGCGAGTTCAGGGCTGACTGCCGGAGTGATTCCGGAGAAGTGGAACCAGGTCACACCTTCAAAAATCTTATTCCAGTCATATTCTGCGCACTTGGAAAGGGCAAATGCACTTCCGGCACGGTTATAAATAACAGAAGTAGGGCGCTGGCTTGTCTTCTTCTCGAGGAAGTAGATGCCAATCTGCTGACCACCGCGAACGATGTTTGATGTGTCAACGCCAAACTTGCGAAGTGAGTTGACGCCAGCCTGTCCGATTGGGTGAGCTGGTAACTTAGTTACGTAAGAAACGTCTACGCCAAAATTTGAAAGGGAAACAGCTGTGTTGGCTTCACCGCCGCCGTATACTGCTTCGTATTCCTCAGTCTGTGTGAAACGCAGATTGTTCTGTGGTGAGAGACGGAGAAGAAGCTCTCCGAATGTGATGACTTTCTGACCCATGTGATCCTCCTGATAATCCATTCCATCTAATATACTAATATGCAGTAACCGTCTGATTGAAAGCACTTACATACACCAAAATATTATAGCGCAAATGATTCGAATTGTCATAAATAATATTTCGGAAAATGATCTCAAAATCTGAAGGCTGGAAAGAAGGGGCTCGTGCACACCCGTTGCAATTTAGTGTGCAAAAGTGTATGATGTTGATGTTTATGAGACCATGCCGGTGAGCTGTGAGCAGCGTGAAGGGAATGTCACGTCCGGCAGATTTGTATGAAAAAGGAGAGGAACAGCATGAGCAAGATTCAGATGAAGACACCACTTGTTGAGATGGATGGCGACGAGATGACAAGAATTCTCTGGAAGCTGATTAAAGAGGAGCTTCTTGAGCCATATATCGATCTGAAGACAGAATACTATGATTTAGGACTGAAGTACCGTGATGAAACGGACGATCAGGTAACAACCGATGCAGCTCTTGCAATCAAGAAGTATGGCGTAGGCGTTAAGTGTGCTACAATTACACCAAACGCAGCTCGCGTAACAGAATATGGTTTAAAGAAGATGTATAAGAGCCCTAATGGTACACTCCGTGCTATTCTTGACGGAACTGTATTCCGTGCACCAATCATTGTAAAGGGAATTGAACCATATGTTCAGAACTGGACTCAGCCTATTACAATTGCACGTCACGCATATGGCGACGTATATAAGGCTTCTGAGTTAAAGATTCCAGGCGCCGGTAAGGCTGAACTGGTATTTACCGCAGAAGACGGAACAGAGACAAGAGAACTGATTCATGAGTTCAAGGGAGCAGGCGTTCTTCAGGGAATGCACAACCTTGACAAGTCTATCGATTCTTTCGCACACAGCTGCTTTAACTATGCACTCGACACGAAGCAGGATCTGTGGTTTGCAACGAAGGACACAATTTCAAAGAAATATGACCACACATTCAAGGACATTTTCCAGGAAGTATTTGACAACGAATATAAGGAGAAGTTTGAAAAGGCTGGTATTACATACTTCTACACACTGATTGATGACGCTGTAGCAAGAGTTATCCGTTCTAACGGCGGATTTATCTGGGCATGCAAGAACTACGACGGAGACGTTATGTCTGACATGGTAGCTACTGCATTCGGTTCCCTTTCCATGATGACTTCTGTGCTGGTTTCCCCAGAGGGAAATTATGAGTACGAAGCAGCTCACGGAACGGTTCAGAGACACTACTACAAGTATCTTAAGGGCGAAGAGACATCCACGAACCCACTTGCAACAATCTTTGCATGGAGCGGCGCACTTCGTAAGAGAGGTGAGTTAGATGAACTTCCTGAACTTAGAGAATTTGCCGATAAGTTAGAAAAGGCCTGCATCGACACAATCGAAGGCGGACACATGACAAAGGATCTCGCACTGATTACAAAGATGGAGAACCCTGTAGCTGAGAATACAGAGAATTTCATTCAGTGCATCAAAACTACACTTGAAGGTCTGTTAAAGTAATTTATGGAATATACTACAAGCGAAGCAAAGGAGCGTGTCATACTGATCGGAGTCGCAACAGACTCCGAAGAGAGTACGGCACGCTCTCTTTCTGAATTAAAAGAACTTGCAAAAACAGCAGGAGCGGAGACTCTTGGTACCTGCATTCAGGTACGCGACAGACAGGATCCGGGAACCTATATCGGTTCCGGTAAGATTCTGGAAGTTGCGGCGATGATTGCAGAACTTGGAGCGACCGGCATTATCTGTGATGATGAATTGTCACCGGCACAGCTTAGAAACCTCGAAGACGCACTGAATACTAAGGTTATGGATCGCACCATGGTTATCCTCGACATTTTCGCCGGCAGAGCGAATTCCAAAGAGGGCAAGGTGCAGGTTGAGATGGCGCAGTTGAAGTACCGCATGACGCGTCTTTCCGGCTTCGGTAAGGATATGAGCCGTTTGGGCGGTGGTATCGGAACGCGTGGTCCGGGTGAAAAGAAACTCGAGACGGACAGAAGAATTATCAGAAATCAAATCAGCAGGCTCTCAAAAGAACTTAAGGAAATGCAGGGCCACCGCGATGTGACAAGAAAACAAAGAAGTCGAAACTCTGAAATTGTTGCGGCGATTGTAGGCTACACAAATGCGGGCAAATCGACGCTTCTTAATTATCTTACGGATGCGCAGGTGCTCTCAGAAGATGAGCTCTTTGCAACGCTTGATCCGACGACCCGCGCGCTGACTTTGCCAAATGGCGAGAAGATTCTTCTGACTGATACGGTTGGATTTATTGATAAGCTTCCTCATAACCTGATTGAGGCGTTTAAGAGCACCCTTGAAGAGGCGAAATATGCGGACATTCTGGTTCATGTGGTCGATGCTTCAAATCCGGATTATCTGCACCAGATGGAGGTCGTTTATTCGACATTAAAAGAGCTTGGCGTCGAAGGAAAGAAAATTGTGACACTGTTTAACAAGTGTGATCAAGTTCGCCTGCTTTCTGAACCTCCGGTTCTTCGTGATTTCCATGCGGATGAGTGCTGCGAAATTTCTGCACTTTCCGGGGAAAATGTCGAAGAGTTTCTGCATGTGTTAGAGCAGTTTATTAAAGAGCAGAGAATTGATATTGAACTGGTGATCCCGTATCCGAAGACGGGACTGCTGCAGCTGCTTCGTGCAGGTGGACAGCTCATTTCCGAGGATTACAGGGAAGACGGTATTGCGTTGAAGGCTTCTGTAGCGAATGAAGTGTATCAGAAGGTGCTCGCTGAGCTGAAGAAGAACTGAAGGCGCCGGCGCGCGCCAAAGTACTTGTAGTATGCAAGGCGTTCGGACGACGTCGCGACAAGGAAGGAGAATGGTATGATTATTATTGCAGCGGTTGACAGAAACTGGGCAATTGGAAAGAATAACGGCCTGTTGGTCGCAATTCCTGAGGATCAGAAGCTGTTTCGAATGGAGACAGAAGGCAAGACTCTGATTATGGGAAGAAAGACCTTCGAGTCTCTTCCGGGTGGAATGGCGCTTCCATTAAGACGCACCATTGTTCTGACTTCAAAGGAAGATTATGAGGCGCGTGGTGCAGAAGTGGCCCACAGCGTGGAAGAAGTGCTCGATTTAATCAGCATGACACCGACGGACCAGGTCGTAGTAGCAGGCGGTGCGAGCATCTACAGAACATTTGCCGAGTACTGCGATGAGGCGCATATTACAAAGATTGATTTTGAGTATGATGCAGATACATATATGCAGAATCTCGATGAAGATCCGGAATGGTCGGTGACTCAGGTGAGTGATGAGAAGACGTATTTTAACCTGATTTACGAATTCGTACATTATGAAAGAAAAAATGCAAAGAAGTATTGACAGAGTATGGTGGGTCTGATAGAATTGCACTGTTGTAAAAACGAAGCAGAGATTCCACTCTCACCTCAGCACTTAATTACAGTGACTCGGGTTCAATATGACAGTGATAAGCATTTGCTTACCGCATCTTTATTGACTTTACTAAGTGGATGATCTGATTCATCCACTTATTTTTTTTTTTAAGGTAACTTTGGGAGGACAAGACAATTAGTAACGAAATGCAGATCAACGAAATGATTCGTGACCGTGAGGTAAGAGTCATTGGGGAACAGGGACAGCAGCTTGGAGTTATGTCTTCAAGAGAGGCACTTGATATGGCAAGAGAAGCAGGAGTAGACCTTGTAAAGGTTTCACCATCCGCTAAGCCACCAGTATGTAAGCTGATCGATTATGGTAAGTACCGTTACGAGATGGACCGTAAGGCCAAGGAACAGAAGAAGAAGCAGAAATCACTTGATGTGAAGGAAGTTCGTCTGTCACCAAACATCGATGTCAACGATCTTAACACCAAAAGTAATGCCGCAAGGAAATTCCTTGAAAAGGGAAATAAGGTCAAGGTCACTCTTCGTTTCCGTGGCCGTGAGATGACACGTATCGATGCAAGCCGTCATATTCTTACAGATTTTGCGGAGAAGCTTGCAGACATCGCTGTTATTGATAAGGCACCTAAGATGGAAGGACGTTCTATGTCCATATTCTTAGCTGTTAAGCGGTAATCGGAATTCAACAAACAATCGAAAGAGTTTAAGGAGGATTTATTATGCCAAAGGTTAAGACAAAAAGAGCAGCAGCAAAGCGCTTTAAGATCACAGGAACAGGAAAGCTTAAGAGAATGAAGGCTTACAAGAGCCATATCCTCACAAAGAAGACAACTAAGAGAAAGAGAAACTTACGTCATGCAGCTATGACAGATGCTACAAACGTAAAGACAATGAAGAAGATCATGCCATATCTCTAATTTGAGATTTGACACGTGAACAGTTGATTTTTAGGAGGATTTTTTAAAATGGCAAGAATTAAAGGCGGATTAAACGCAAAGAAGAAGCACAATAGAGTATTAAAGTTGGCTAAGGGTTACAGAGGCGCTCGTTCTAAGCAGTACAGAGTTGCTAAGCAGTCCGTAATGAGAGCTCTTACAGAGTCTTTCGCTGGCCGTAAGCAGAAGAAGAGACAGTTCAGAAGCCTCTGGATCGCTCGTATCAATGCCGCAGCTAGAATCAACGGACTTTCTTACAGCAAGTTCATGTTCGGCTTAAAGAAGGCTAACATCGACCTCAACAGAAAGGTACTTGCTGATATGGCAGTTAACGATGCTGAAGGTTTTGCTAAGCTTGCAGAAGCAGCTAAGGCCCAGCTCGCATAATTAAACACTGAAACGTTTAGGGGCGTGTGCACAGGAATCTCAGGGTCACCTGAGCCCTGCGCCAGGCCCTTTTTTCTTTATTCTTCGATGTCGGAACCGCTCTTTTGCATGGAAGACGGCACGGGGACAATTTTTAGGAAATAGAGGATTTGTTATGAAGGCAATGTTAAAGAAGTGCAGTGCCATTGCGTTTGCCGTGCTTTTTGGGGCGACACTTGTGGCATGTAATACAGACATTAAGGTCGATTATGGCTATGATCCGGCCTCTTACGTAACACTTGGACAGTATAAGGAAATTCCGGCTGATATTGATCAGACAGGAATTGTGAATGCTGTAATTGAAGAGCGTGTAAAGGCTGATTTAAAGGATTATATAACGTATTCTGAGGTAGACAGAGCAGCACAGAATGAGGATAGCGTAAAGGTTACATTCCGCGGATCTGTCGGTGGATCTGTCAACGAAGGTTTTTCGGCAGATGATTACGAATTCATCATCGGAACCGATCAGTTTCCAATTGATGGATTTGCAGATGCCTTAATCGGAATGAAAAAGGGTGATTTCAAGTCCGTAATATTAAAGGTTCCTGACAATTATCAGGCGGCGCCTGAGTATTCTGGCGAGAGAATTGTATTTGATATCACAATGGATGCGGTTGGACAGCCGATCGTGCCGATGGTAACCGATGCATTTGTCAAGGAGAATTTAGGCTACGATTCAGTAGATGCTTACCATACAGCAATTAAGGAAAAGTATGATTCTCAGATTCAGGAGCGTATCACAAAGGCGAAGAAAGAAGCTGTACTTAAGCAGCTTTCTGAGAATAACAAGGTAAATGGCTATCCTCAGAGTCTGTATGATCAGAGAAGCAGCGATTTATCTACGTCTATTCTGTTCTACTCAACACTCTATGATGAGGATAACGAAACTTACTGTCAGAGAGTATTTGGCATGTCTTTTGACGACTATGTTTTAAACAGCGTTAATCAGGAGCTGATTTTGGAAGCAATTGCCGTGAAGGAAGGCCTGAAGGTTACTGAGTACGAGTACAAGGGTGACCTTGATGACTTCGCAAGCCAGGTTGGATTCGGAAGCAAGGATGATATGCTGAAGAAATACGATAAGGACTATATCGTAAAGCAGATGATCAATAATAAGGCTCAGCAGCTTGTATTAGACTCTGCAGTATACAATATAAAATAAAATGTCTTTCTGGCAAATGTCACGGTATCCCGGCTGTTTAGCATGGATACGGACATCTGTCCTAAGGCACTAAAAAAGGATTCCCTTATGTCTACACATAAGCGAATCCTTTTTTATTACTTTTTGTATGTGCAGGTTACATCTGAATGATGAAGCTTGCAAGAATTACAACGATTCCGAGTGCGATACGGTAGTAGCCGAAAATCTTAAAGTCATGACTCTTGATGTAGGCCATCAGGAATTTGATGATGAAGACGCTGACTACAAAGGAAACAATGCATCCAACAAGAAGGATGGCAAGTTCTGCACCGGTGAAGGCAAGTCCGAACTTCGCAATCTTAAGAAGAGAAGCACCGAACATGACCGGAATTGCAAGGAAGAACGTGAATTCAGCAGCTGCCTTTCTTGAAACTCCAATAAGTAACGCACCGATGATAGTGGCACCGGAACGTGAAGTTCCCGGGAATACTGCAGCGCATACCTGAAACAGACCGATGTAGAATGCAGTCTTAAAGGTAATCTGTGATACCTTGGTCATCTTAGGTGTCATTCCTTTTTCATGGTTCTCAACAAGGATGAAGAGAATACCAACAATGATGAGTGCCAGTGCAACCGGCAGCGGATGATAGAAGAGTTCGTCAATCTTGTCATCGAACAGGACGCCGATAATTGCAGCCGGGACGCAGGCGATGATAATCTTCAGCCAGAGACGACAGGTACTTTTCTTAAGCTTTACCTTTCCCTCGTCTTTTGTTAGTGGCCAGAGACGACCGAAATAAAGAACTACAACAGCAAGAATCGCACCGAGCTGAATGACAACTTCGAACATGGAGAAAAATCCGGACGAAACGTTATCAAAATTCAGCAGACTGTTCAGCAAAATCATATGACCTGTTGAGCTGACCGGGAGCCATTCCGTGATACCTTCAACAATTCCGTAAAGTACGGAAATCAGAATATCAAAAAGCATAAAAGCCTCCTTTTTTAAATTTTTGTGTGCTTAGTGTAACATACCAGTGCATGTTTTAAAACAAGTTTAAAAATGGCCTTCGAGCGGGGGATAAGCGTTTCAAAATCAGTTGCGGCCGGTGCTTCCGAAGCCGCCTTCGCCACGTTCTGATTCTGCGAGAGTATCAGCTTCTTCAAATTCAGCGGTAAAGTAAGGCGCAAAACAAATCTGAGCAATGCGGTCGCCCTTGGCAACGGTGAAGCTCTCAGAAGAATGGTTGTGAAGTGCAACCATGATTTCTCCCCGATAGTCGGAATCGATGACGCCAACCTTGTTAGCAGGAGCAATGCCATGCTTGCAGGCATAACCGCTTCGTGCATAGACCAGTCCGACAACGCCGTTTGGAATCTCAAATGCGAGGCCGGTATGGAAGAATGCAGTTTCGCCCGGGGCGAGAACGGTATCTTCCGTGATGGAATAGAGGTCGCTTCCTGCGGCAAATGGAGTGCCATAGCTTGGTACATGCGCCTCTTCGTTCAATTTCTTAAATTTTACCTGAATATTTGTAATCATCACAAATCCTTTCTTTATCTTTGCTGCGCAAATGCAGCGATTACATCTTGAACCGGGAAACATCAACAAGCACGATTTCGCCGCGCTTTAATGTTTCCTGTACGTCAATTGTTCTCTGGTTAGAAGAACCCTTGAACTCCAGCGTAATATCCTTTAATTCTTCTTTAAACTCGCCATCTACAAGGACATCAATCATGGAAAGAATCTCTTTGGTTTCCGGCCATTCCTTCATTTTGCCTTCCAGCATATCTTCTATTACGTATCCGGAAAATGCCCAGATGCTCTTATTTGGAACTTCTTTTTTCACTCTCTTTAAGAACGGAAGCAGGCATTTCTGATTTTCATGCTCAAACGGTTCACCGCCAAGCAGGGTGAGCCCCTGAATATAAGGAGCTTTTAAGTGTTCAATCAGTTCGTCTTCTGTTTCTTGAGTGAAGGGGGAACCATAATTAAAATCCCAGGTCACCTGATTAAAGCAGCCAGGGCAGTGATGTGTACATCCTGAGACGAACAATGAGACCCTGCAGCCAGGTCCGTTCGCGATATCCGGCATCTTGATTTCTGCATAATTCATGAGAAGATACCTCCTTTACGTAATTCTTCTCTATTATACTCGAATCCACAGATTTACGCACGGTGAAGATTTCCATACTAGAATCATGAGAATAAATCTGTAAAATCAAGATAATTAACCCCTTTAACGACAGTACATACAGAAAAATCGTGATATTCTTAGCTCATCAAAAAAGTGTTTAGGAGGTCGAGTATGAAACTGTACGTAGACAGGTTATACCGCTATGAGAGAAAGGATGAGCCTTTATTTACGCCACTCTCAATGAGACCAGGTGAATTAACTGACCCGGATAAAATCGCTGTATTCCAGAATGGAACTGCACTTCCGGTGCAGGCTAAGGTAACTGCCCGACATGCAGACGGATCCATACGTTTCGCATTTGCCCGTTTCCAGGCAACCATTCCAGCCAATGCAGGATGTGAGCTGGAACTTGATTACTCCGGAAAGAAAGCTGAGAGCTTTGCCGGAAATAAGGTGGATGAGGCAGGCGATTTCATTACTGTAGATACAGGCGCATTAAAGCTTACTGTAAAGAAAAATTCTGAGTCTGCATTCAACAGAATTGAAGTGAATGGCAGAACATATGGAAAAGAAAATTTCGCAGGTCCTGTTTTAAGAACGCGAGATGGAATTCTTTATACCTCTGTTATTCAGGACTGGCGTATTGTTGAAGAAGGCCCGGTTCAGACAATCCTCGAAGGAAAGGGAATCCATACAGGAGGAGACAGAACCCTTGAATTCACCCTCAGGGTTACCCTGGATGCAGGAAAGTCCTGGATGGATGTAGAATACCGACTGGTAAATACTTCCCTTGACGAGCTCGAACTTGATACCATCGGCTTTGCTTATGTGGCATCAGGAATGGAAAATGTTCACCTTGATTTTGCCCCAGCTTCCGCACCGGAAGGAGATGTGCAGGTGGAAGGCGTTCTGAAACTGCCCGAAATTGAAAAGCAGCTCGCAGGTGAGAGCATCCGTACATTTGCCGGAATTTCCAATTATAAGACAAAATTCCGTCTTGCAGGCGGTGGTCGCGAGACCGGATGGCTGGTTGATGAGGACTATCTGATGAAGGATGCCAATGAGCACATGTCAGAAGTGTTCTACGGAACCTTCATGGCAGACTATACGGATTCTGTAAGCGGTATCTGCGCAACAGTTTACCAGGCACAGCAGAATTATCCGAAGGCAATCAGAGCAAGTGCATCCGGTATTGTGATTTCTCTGATTCCGACAGGCGTCGGTCAGGTTAAGATGCAGTCCGGTATGGCAAGAGCTCAGCGTTTCCAGTTGAACTTCCACGAATCTGATGAAACGATTACAGAACTTGACAATCGTTCTACCATCTATCAGATGCCGGATGCGGTTCGCATTGATCCTTCTTACTTTAAGGAATCAGGTAACTTCCCTGATATCTTCCCTGAGAAGCTGTCCCGTCGTTTTGAAGGATATATGATGCAGAATATCGACGGAAGAGCAAGATGCTATGGAATGATGAACTGGGGTGATACCTGGGATGAAGGTTATACAAAGCAGGGCCGTGGTAATGGTCGTCTTGTATGGCTGAATAATGAGTACGATTTCCCTCATATGGCAGCCCTTCAGTATGTGAGAACCGGCGTTCGTCGTTACCGGGACGCTGCTTTTATCGCAAGCCAGCACTGGATGGACGTTGATATTTGCCACTATTCCGAAGATCCGAAGTACTTAAATGGTATGTGGGAGCACACAGCAGGCCACTGCCAGCCTAGGATTATGGCCTGTTCACATGAGTGGGTGGAAGGTCTGCTTGACTATTATCACCTGTCCGGAGACGAGCGCGCATTTGAGGCGGCTCACGGAATCGCGGTAAATGTTCGCAATCTCTTAAAGCTTCCTGAGTACAACACTCCCGGTGAAGCAACAGCAAGAGAAACGGGATGGGCACTTCGTTCACTGACAGCGATGTACATTGAGACAGGCGAAGAGGAGTTCATCGAGCCATGCGAGCGTATTGTCGACGAATTTGAAGATTGGCAGAATAAGTACGGTCACTGGATGAGCACTTATCTTGATAATGTTCTGGTTCGCGTACCATTCATGACCAGTGTGGCAATCGGAAGTCTGATGCGCTATTACAGACAGTTCCCATCTGAGAGAATCAGAAAGATGATTCTTACAGAAGTAGATGATTTACTTGAGACTGCTTATATGGATTGCGGTGTGTTCATGTATAAGGAATTACCTTCCTTAAGCCGTTATGGTACAAATACCCTCCTCTTAGAAGCTCTTGCCATTGCATATGAACTCTCCGGCGATACAAAATATCTGATTCCGGGCATTGAAACGTTCAATGTAACACTCCACTCTAAGTTATCCGGACCTGTCGGAACGAAAATGATTAAGGAAGATGCGGTGGTGACAACAGGCTCCGCAAAGAGATTTGCCCAGAGCTTTATACCACTGACCACGTTCTACAAAGCTGTATCAGATGCAGGCCTGTGGGATGATGTCACGGAAGGAGTTCGCTAAAACGTGATGTGGCACGGCAGATACTGTGCCGACACAGATTCAATTAAGTGATTAAAATTTTGTTTCCCCTTTTATATTGGATGCAGTACAATAAGTACAAAGTTCGATATAAAAGGGGAAATTTATATGAGCAGCAAAAATCAAAAATGTCCGAACTGTGGAGCGCCATTAATGGATTTTCATTGCATCTACTGTGGTTATGAGGTGCCATCTGATTATGAACGGGTTAAGCGGTTTGCACAGGAATTCACTGAAGATGTGAAGAGTAATCTGGGACCGGCAACACAGGAATGGGTTGATAAGGCTAAACAGCAAGCTCAGAACTCGCAGAATGCCTGGTATAATCAGAAAAGGACTGGCTACGGACAGGAAGTCAGCGATAAGAGTAGAACACTGACGTTAATTCTTTTGCTCTTTCTTGGCGTGTGGGGCATTCACCATTTCTACAATGGAAGAATCGTTCTTGGAATTTTTTATATTTTTACATGGGGATTCTTTGGAGTTGGCTGGTTGATTGATCTGGTTCTGATTCTTACAGGAAGTTACAAGGATGCAAAGGGACGACCGGTTGTTGTCTGGTAGAAGATTTAAGGGGCTGTCGCACTAATCATCTAAAGCGACAGCCCCTTTTTATTGAAAAGTTGTTATGGTGCACAAGCAGGTGGTGGCAAGGACTGTTTAATATATATTTTTGCTATGATGCCGGTGTGGTTGTGCAGTTTTACCCCACCATTAAAAATTAACAAAAACTGGGAAGTCAGATAAAATCTGATAGTGAAAGTGTACAAGTGTAAGGACTTACATTTTCGTATTGACGTAAACACTTTCGTGAATTATTATTAAAATAACATGATATATGCCTTTCTAACTGTAAGATATTAACAACTCCTATGCTTTCTGCTGGAAACAAAAAATACGGGGCTTCAATAAGCTGAACGTGAAATGCAGGTTGTAAGTACGTTTGAGAGGAAACTATCAAAAACTATTGATCGAAATGATCAGATACGTATGTGGGAATCATACGTTGTCGTGCAAGGGGCACGACAGAAAGGGAATGGGAAAATGAGAAAAATGCGTCTTAAAAAGACTACTGCCGCAGTATTTACGTCAGTACTGACAGCCGGCAGTCTCCTTTCAGGAGCAGGTATTCAGCCGGTTCTGGCATCTGTTGACAAGCCTGTACTTAAGGTGAGTTCAGGATGGCTTGAATCTGCATATGCAGAGTGGAAGCCGGTAGCAGGTGCAGATGGCTACAACGTTTATGTAGGAAAGGATGGAAAGAACTATACACAGCTTGACGATTCACTGGTTCGTCTCTACAAGGCTGCAGATGGTTCTCAGTACTTCAGAGCAGATGCTTTAGGCTTAAGTGCAGGCTCTTACAACATTAAGGTTGTGCCCGTAGAAAAAGGTGCTGAGCAGACAATGTCAGGTGCTACGACAGCTGCATTAGATGTTAAGGCACATGACCGTTCAGGCTTCGCTTTTGAAGACGGGGATTCTTCCGGTGCTTATAACCATGATGGTACATTAAAGAGCAATGCCGTTGTTCTGTACATTACAGAAGAAACAAAGAATACAGTAACAATGGATGTTGTAACAAGCTCAAAGGGCGCTACAACTACATGTACCGGACTTCAGAACATTTTGAATTCTTACAAGAAGGGCTATGATAACCGCCCACTCGACATCCGTCTGGTTGGTCAGATTACTGACTTTGCAGTTATGGATGGTGGAGATATCGTAATCTCCGGCTCCGGCGCAAATAAGAGAATTAGCTGTGGAATTACATTCGAAGGCGTTGGCACTGATGCGACAGCTGATGGCTGGGGACTCAGAGTAAAGAATGCTTCTGATGTAGAAGTCAGAAATTTAGGATTTATGAACTGCGATTCTTCTGAAGGTGATGATATCGGCCTTCAGCAGGATAATGACCATGTATGGGTTCATAATAATGATCTCTTTTATGGTGATGCAGGATCTGATGCTGACCAGGTTAAGGGCGATGGTGCGTTAGATACAAAGGTATCTACAAACATCACACATTCCTACAACCACTTCTGGGATAATGGAAAATGTAACCTTCAGGGTATGAAGAGTGAAAGCACAGATGAGATGATCACATATCATCACAACTGGTACGATCATTCTGATTCCCGTCATCCAAGAATTCGTACATGCTCCGTGCACAGCTACAATAACTACTTTGACGGAAATGCAAAGTATGGTGTTGGTGTAACAATGGGTGCATCAGCATTTGTCGAGAACAACTACTTCCGTAACTGTAAGTACCCTATGCTTATTTCCATGCAGGGTTCTGATATTATTTCCAACTGGGATACATTAACAAGAGACGAAAAGAATCTTGGTACATTCTCAGGTGAAGCAGGTGGTGTGATTAAGTCTTATAACAATTACATTGAAGGTGCTAAGACTTATGTAACTTACCAGGAAAACAGCACAGAGTATGATGCTTATGAAGTTAAGAGTGCTACTGAGACAGTTCCTTCTTCTGTAACATCTTATAAGGGTGGAACTTCTTACAATAACTTTGATACTTCTTCAAAGATGTACACATACACAGCCGATTCACCAGAAGTAGCTAAGGAGAAGGTTGAAGCTTACGCAGGTCGTGTAGACGGCGGTGATTTCAAGTGGACATTTGATAATTCTGTTGATGATGCTTCCTATACTGTAAACGAGGGATTAAAGTCAGCACTTACAAATTATAAGACGAGCCTTGTTTCGGTAGGTGGCGGCTCTGTTGCTTCTACAGATACTAAGACAGATCCTGAACCTCAGCCTGCTACACAGCCAGCAACACAGGCTACAACAAAGGCAACAACAAAGGCTACACAGGGAACAACAGGAACCGCAACAAAGCCAACAGATTCTTCAAAGCCAGCTGATTCAACAGCAGCAGGCTATGTATTAAACATCACAAAGGATGACTTAAACAGTGATTTCTTTAAGGTGACAGGTAATCTTGCAAAAGATAAGGGTACAGCTACTTATAATGGAGAGACCCTTACAAAATGTCTGAAGATGGAGTCAGCAACCAGTGTTACATTCACAGCTCCTTCTAAGGGCAAGCTGATTCTGGTTCTGGCCAACACAACGAAGAACAACATTAAGGTGGATGGTGCTAAGCTTTCAGCATCTGACACATTACTTACGGTTGATTTAGCAGCAGGTGCGCACACCCTTACAAAGGGAGACACTTCTTACCTCTATTACTTAGAGTTTGTACCAGAAGGCGCCACACAGCCAACACAGGCAACAACAGCTGCTACACAGCCGGCAACTCAGGCAACGACAGCTGCAACAACAAAGGCAACTCAGAGCACGACAACTGCAACAACAAAGGCTACACAGGCTCCAACACAGGCGACCACAAAAGCTACACAGCCTGCAGTACAGCCAACTAAGGCTGCAGATCCTGTATCTACAGCAGCTTATGATAAGAACAGTGTAGCTTACAGTGGCGCATACACAAACCTTTACAATGCAGAAGATTCTTCTTTCGCTTCCAAGGTTTATGTAAGCAATGCAGAAGAGCTTGAAGCAGCAATCAACAATGCCAAGGCAGGTCAGGCCATTTTACTTAAGTCCGGCACATACAGCTTTGATCATCAGCTGACAATTGCATTTGGCAATGATGGAGCAGAAAACAACTACAAGGTATTAAAGGCTGCTAAGGGCGCTGATGTCGTACTTGACTTCTCTGCAGAAGAATATGGTGAAACATCAACAAATGCCCGCGGTCTTCAGATGGAAGGTAACTACTGGTATGTAGGCGGCATCACAGTTAAGGGTGCAGCAGATAACGGCTTCTTCGTAGCTGGTAAGCATAACGTAATCGAAGGTTGTATCGCAGATGCAAACCGCGATTCCGGTTTCCAGATCAGCCGCAGAAACAGCAGCCTCTCTGACATGGCAGACTGGCCTGCATATAACTATATTGTAAACTGCACAGCAGTAGATAACAGAGACCCTGCAACAGGCGAGAATGCCGATGGTTTCGCTTCCAAGTTAACATGCGGCGAAGGCAACGTATTTGATGGATGCCTTTCCTACTGCAACTGCGATGACGGTTGGGATCTCTATGCTAAGCCGGCTACAGGTTCTATCGGTGTTGTTACAATCAGAAACTGTGTAGCATTCAACAATGGTAAGTTAACGGATGGTTCTGCTGAGGCAAATGGCGATATGAATGGCTTTAAGCTCGGCGGAAGCAATGGTAAGGTGCCAACAGCACATGTAGTAATCAACTGCCTTGCATTTGGCAATGGCCATGATGGTTTCACAGACAATGGTAACGGTGGTGCATTATCCTTAACAAACTGCACATCTTACAACAATGCAAAGTCTAACTTTAACTTCTACCGCACAACTGCAGGTGGAAACTTCACAGGTCTTCTCTCTGCTGCTACAACACAGACAGATAAGTTTATCGGTGAATTAGGTAACTCTATTTACGCAAACAGCAAGAAGTTCTATCAGCTCTCTGTTGCTCAGAAGGTTTCTTCTGGTCAGAAGGTTGGTACAGTGGTAAATGACCCTGCTAAGGAAGGCGCATTCGTTTCAATGAACGTGCCAGCTACATCAAAGTCCATGGCTCAGTCACTTAGAAATGCTGATGGCTCAATCAACATGGGTGGTTTATTTGAGTCAACAGGTTCGTATGAGGGATATGGCGCTCACTTCACAGATAAGTGCCAGGTGATTCAGGTTAATTTAAGCGGTGCTGCTCAGAGTGAGCAGCCTGCTGTAACTCCGGTAAAGACTTCTTCTGTTGTCTGGGCTGACAGCACATCTACTGCAACAGAAGGAAAGCTTTCCAACGGATCTGCCAAGGTTGTTAAGGTATTAAACAACGTAACAGAGCAGAAGGATATCACAGCGACTGTTGATACAAATAAGAATGGTTGCGTAGAAAACGGTGTAGGTACTGTTTTGGCACCTGCAGGCAGTGTTGTTGAAATTGAACTGGTTCCTGAATATGGATATCAGCTCACAAGCGCAACTGTAAATGGGAAAGCATTAGTTGCCCAGGCTGATACAAATCATTATCAGTTTGTTATGACAGATGCCAATTCCAAAATTGAAGCAAAGTTCGCAGCAAAGGAAGATGTTGTTGAATCTTCTTCTTCCCTTGTTAAGAGTGGTCACATTAAGCTTGCTGATGGCGAACTTACAGGTGGAACAGCTATCCTGTCTGTAAAGGACGTAGAAGTAAGCGCTGATGCAAAAGATGCATTTGCCGCTGAAGCAAAGAAGGATTTCAAGAAAGCTAAGGTTTTAAGCGTTCTTGATTTAAGCCTTTCTCAGGTTTATTACAAGGGACAGGCTGATGGCAGCAATGCATGGACAGCTGATCTTGAAAACCTCAAGGGTGAAGCAGAAGTTACATTAAACCTTACAAAGGCTGCTTCTTCCAAGAACATGGTAATTGTTCATGAACTTCATGCAGGTTCTTATGAGCTGATTCCTGTAAAGTTCAGCTCTGACAGAAAGACTGCAACATTCAAGGTTACAAGCTTTTCAAATTATGCAATCGCTGAAGAAGACTTAGGCGAAGAAGCTCCAGCAACAGAGGAAAAGCCAGCAACTGAAACACCGGCAGAAGAAAAGCCAGCTGTAGAAACTCCAGCAGAGGAGAAGCCTGCAGTTGAAACACCTGCAACAGATGTTAAGGCTGTTGATACAAAGACAGATGTTCCTGAAACACCGGTAACAGGTGGAAACACCGAAAACAAGTCAGAGGGAGCTGCTCAGACTCCTGCAACAGGCGTTCAGACAAACGTTGCGGCTTACGGCACACTTTCCTTAGTAGCACTGCTTGTAGCAGTACTTGCAGCAATGAGAAAGAGAGCCGCTAAAGACTGATAAGATTGGATTTGAGGAATCAAATCGTCAAATCTTATAATTTTCATAGAACCTATATTCTATATAGAGCACCCTTCGGTCAAATCCATGACTGAAGGGTGTTTCTTTTTTAACAAAGTCATCGTATAATAGAGAAGCAATCAGTCGTGAATAAAATAACAAAATAAAAATAAGGGGAGAAATGCATGAAATACGGCTATTTCATCGATGAGAGCCTGGAGTATGTAATTACACATCCGGACACACCGGCTCCATGGGCTAATTATCTTGGCAATCCGGAGTTTGGTTCTATTATTTCAAACAATGCAGGAGGGTATTGCTTTGAAAAATCCGGAGCGGATGGCAGATTGATCCGCTATCTTTTTAATGGTTCTGATACACCGGGAAGATACATCTATCTGAAGGATGAGGAAAGTAAGGACTACTGGTCCGCATCCTGGCAGCCTGTATTAAAGGACTTAAAGGATTACCATACAGAAACAAGGGTAACTCCGGGAATTACGACCATTGCGTCGACCTATGCTCAAATTGAGTCAGAGGTCAGCTTTTATGTACCGAAAGATTATGAGCCGGTAGAGGTCTGGTTTCTTCGTGTTAAGAATACATCCGAACGTATCAGAAAACTGACTGTTACAGGCTTTTGTGAATTCACCAACCATGGGAATTATGAACAGGATCAGGTGAATCTGCAATATTCCAGGTTTATCAACAGCACCAGATTTGAAGGAAATCGCGTTGTTCAGGTTTTGCACGGAAACCTCGAAGGAACAGAGAGGGGAAGTTCTGCAAATAATGTATTAGATAAGCGCTTCTTTGGCCTTGCTGGAAGTAAGGTGAGCCATTATACAGGTGACAGAACGGACTTCCTTGGCAGATACAGAAGTTACGGGAATCCTGTGGGCGTTGCAGACGGACTTCATGATACGGACTCTTATAATGAGTACAGCTGTGGAGCACTTGCGACAGAAATTGTTTTAAATCCGGATGAAGAAAGGACTATGGCCTTCGTTCTTGGCGGTTCTGCGACCGAGAGAGCCTCGAGTATTCTGAAGCACTATGAGAATACATTGGAAGCCTGTAATTCCGAAATGGGGCAGATAAGGGCGCTCTGGAGAGATCGTTTTGAAAGCCTTCAGGTGAAGACACCGGATGCAGACTTTAACTCCATGATTAATGTGTGGAATGCATATAACTGCTTTATGACATTTACCTGGTCAAGAGCAGCATCTTTTGTATATTGCGGTCTTCGTAACGGCTATGGCTACCGTGATACCGTACAGGACATCCAGGGTGTGATTCATCTTAAGCCGGAGGAAGCAGCTGAGAAGATTCGTTTTATGTTAACCGCACAAGTGCATCATGGTGCAGGACTTCCACTGGTTAAGTTTACGCACAATCCGGGACACGAGGATACGCCGGAGGATGAGTCCTACAGAAAATCTACAGGACATCCGGCTTACCGCGCAGATGATGCACTCTGGCTCTTCCCGACCGTGTATAAATACGTCGCAGAGACCGGAAATATCGAATTTTTGAATGAAATGTTACCATTTGCCGACAGAGACATTGCAAGCGTTTATGAACATCTGAAGCGCGCTCTGAACTTCTCAGAGGATCATCTTGGACCTCATGGACTTCCAGCCGGGCTTTATGCAGACTGGAATGACTGTCTGCGTCTTGGAGCTTCCGGAGAATCCACTTTTGTAGCGTTCCAGTTCCTGTATGCATATGCATTAATGGAACAGATGGCGGAAGCACTTTCTGATGAAGCATATGCAAAAGAAGTTAAGGCGAAAAGAGAAGCTCTGGCGGAAAAAATTCAGGATGTTACCTGGAATGTAGATCGCTATATCAGAGGCTTTAAGGAAGAGGGCGGCAGTATCGGTAACAGAGACGCTTCCGAGGCAAATATGTGGCTTAACCCGCAGAGCTGGGCTGTTATCAGCGGTGCAGCAGATGAGACACGCGGCAAAGCTTGTTTTGACCTTGTGTTTGAGCGACTGAATACAGAATATGGCGTGGTTTTGATGGACCCTCCATTTAAGAATCAGGCATTTGATGGAGCGCTGGCTGTTATTTACAATCAGGGGACCAAGGAGAATTCAGGTATCTTTTCTCAGACACAGGGGTGGGCAATTTTAGCTGAGAGTCTGCTTGGAGAAGGAAACAGGGCGTTTAAAATCTGGAAGGAGAATTCTCCGGCTTCTCAAAATGAGCTTGCTGATATTAGACAGCTTGAACCGTACGCCTATGGACAGTTCACAGAAGGCAGCAGAAGTCCGCATTTTGGACGTTCTCATGTGCACTGGCTGACAGGAACGGCATCGACTATGATGGTTGGCTGTGTGGAAGGAATCCTAGGATTACGACCGGACTTTACCGGACTTCGCATCAGCCCGTCTATTCCGTCTGATTGGGCAGAGTTTGAGATGAATAAGGTATTCAGAGATAAGAAACTTCATATCACGGTTAAGAATCCGGGACATAAAGAGTCAGGATTTGTCAGTATGACGGTGAATGAACAGATGATGAAGGATAATTATATTAAAGCAGAGATGCTGAAAGAAGAGAATGAAATCGTACTCGTGATTTCTTGATTCGATTCGGAAGATGCATAAAGAAAAGGACCGGCTCCATACTTTGGAGACCGGTCCTTCCTGGTTTATTAGAAACTTTACATCCATATTCGTTTTAAAATTAATTGTTAATTACTTCGATTGGACTCTAGTTTAGTCTATCCGTATCTGGGGTGTTATTAGAAACCTACGCAGTTGCCGCTTAACTGAGCACCTGTGATGTTGTTCTTACCATTCTTTGATGTGCAGTCGATAATCTGAGCTGTACCGAATGTTACTTTCTTACCAAGAGCAGATGGAGTGCCATCCTTTGGCCATCCATAGTTGTACTTCTTGTTGCTGTCAGCAACACAATTCTTCATAGTAACAACACCGTTCTGGTTGTTTCTGTCGAAACCTGTAGCATAGTTTCCCTTAGCTTCGCAGCCGATAAGCTGATGCTTTAACGGATCCATATGAGCTGCAACACCAGGAGTCTTGTTATCAACGCCACCCATCTTGAAGCCGTTACCGTCTCCGTAGATGCCGTTGCAGTAACCGTTGTAGTTAGCGTGGCAGTTAACGAGTGTTACAGCGCCGTGAGCAGCGTAGCAATCCCAACCGTCATCTGAGTTGTACTCAGCTCTGCAGTTTTCGTAGTAGTTGCCTTCACCGGAATGAAGCTTGTTAGCGAAACCATCTGCATTTTCACCCTTAGCATCTGCATTGTGGTGAGAGTTGCAGGAGTAGAACTTGTTGTAAGCACCGCCGTTAGATACCTGGAAACCAGCATCTTCGTTAGCTGTGCAAGTTACGTTTGTGAATGTGTTGTTGGAACCGGAAACAAAGATACCGTTATCAGATGCCTTTGTGACAGTGATATCAGATACCTTAGAACCGTTGCCGGCGAATGTAAGACCTCTGCCTGAGCTTCCGCTTGTCTGAGAGAAGTCAATTGTTGCGTTGTTCTTACCGGCGATGTTTACGCCTGCAGGAACGTTGATAGCACCAGACTTAACTGTACCGTTGATTACGATTGTGTTACCGCTTTTAGCCTTCTTGATTGCATCTGCTAAAGAAGTGCCGCCAGCCTTAACTTCAATTGTTGTTCCGGAAATTGTTGTTGAAGAACCGGAAGCAGAACCGGAAGCAGAACCGGAAGTAGAGCCGGAAGCAGAGCCGGAAGCAGAACCGGAAGTAGAGCCGGAAGCAGAGCCGGAAGCAGAACCGGAAGTGCTGGCTGTATCTACCTGAATCTTGTAAAGGTTGATATTGCTGTTCTTAGAGTAAAGAAGAATATAACCTGAATTACCTGTATAGTTGTAGCTCTTTGTAGCTGCTGTAGATGTAGCATCCATTGTTGTAAGAGTGTTACCGCCGGAAGTAGCAACTGTAAGCTTACGTGTATCAGAACCGCCACTCTTTAAAGTAACCTTGATTGTGGAAGCTCCTGTTACCGGAACGCGAACAGCTCTGCCATACTTATCACCGGTACCGCCAAGGGACAGTGCATACTTGAAAGAATAGCCATCAACAGTAGCTTTGTTTGAAGCAACCTTCATGGTCTTGCTGCTTGTAGCAACGAATGTAAGACCACCAACTGTCTTTGTGGAGTTGATTGTTCCTAAACTTTTAAACTCTGTGTTTGAGAAGTTGTAGGATGTGGATGTGCCTGCAGCCTTAACTTCGGTTGCAGAACCAGCGAGTACGAGGCCGAATGCCATACATACTGCTGCGATAGCAGATGCTACCTTTGCTGT
The DNA here is from genome assembly GCA_902781505.1 of uncultured Lachnospiraceae bacterium. Lineage (GTDB taxonomy): Bacteria > Bacillota > Clostridia > Lachnospirales > Lachnospiraceae > UBA4285. Next base: position 179,003 of record CACZJL010000002.1, read on the forward strand.
TTTTTTGAACATTTTTCATTCCTCCTGAAATATGAGATTGCAAAAGCCCCCCTGGTGCAGACTGTCATATCGCACAAAATCAATTTTGATTTCGAGAATGAGTCATGCACATTTCCCAATAAACCTGAAATTATAATATAGTTTCTATTGTTGAATGTCAACAAGAAATTATAGCTTTCGTTAATCGTTTTCGTAAAAATGCACAACTGAAAACGTATTCAGAAGAAATGAAAATACAAAATATTCATCAAATTTAAAGGAACAGGTAATCATTCATAACAGGTTGTATCCCTTCATCGGTCAAATCAGTATACATTTCGCTCACATTGCGTACATCATTGATTTCAAACTGGGCATCACCTTTGTCAGTTTTATCCAAATGCTTATAAGTCTCTTCATGATCGCCAATTCCTGTGGAAACACCTGCAGATACCTTTGTTGCGCAGATTTTTGTGATTCCATTTCTGAATCTTGCAGATTCGCGTGAGGAAACGGTAATGCCAATCCATGGAAGAAAGATACGGTATGCACAAAGTATTTGTGTAAGAACTTTCTCAGATACATCGCGAGGGTTGATTTTGTCATTATTCACAATTGGTCTGAGGCGAGGGCAGGAGAGTGAGAGCTCGGCTGCCGGGTATTTACGGTTCAGGTAGTAAACGTGAAGAGCGGAGGCTAAAGCGTCCTTATGGTAGTCAGAAAGTCCGAGAAGTGCTGAAAATCCTGCACCACGCATTCCGCCCATCAGTGCTCGTTCCTGCGCCTCAAAACGGTAAGGCCAAACACGCTTGTGTCCTAAGAGATGAAGAGTTTCGTATTTGTCGCTGTCGTAGGTCTCTTGGAAGACGGTAACGAAGTCCACACCACAACTGTGAAGATATTTGTACTCGTCAACGTTAACAGGGTAGATTTCAACTGCAACATTACGGAAGTAACGGCTGGCGATTTTACAGGCTTCTCCGATATAGTGGATATCTGAGTATTTTCTGGATTCGCCGGTTAAAATCAGAACCTCTTCCATTCCGGTATCTGCGATGACCTTCATTTCGTGTTCCACTTCTTCTAAGGTAAGCATCTTTCTTTTGATGTTGTTATAACAGTTGAAGCCGCAGTAAACACAGTAGTTCTGGCAGTAATTTGCAATATAGATCGGAGTGAAGATGTTACAGGAATTACCAAAGTGCTTAATTGTCTCTTTCCTTGCACGCTGTGCCATTGGCTCAAGGAAGTCGGCTGCGGCAGGAGAGAGAAGTGCCTTAAAATCTTCGATACTGCAGTGCTCATGTTCTAAAGCACGCATTACATCAAGCTTTGTGTATTTACCATAGTCATAGGAATTCATTTCAGTCATGACTTTATTCATGACGTCGGATTCAATTCGATCCATTCCCGGCAAATATTCCATATGATTGGTACGGGCTTTTGGGTCATGTTCAAGCCTGTGTTTTCTTTCAAGGACAGCGGCCGGAAGTTCATTACTGTCGATGAAGTAGACCTGGTTTTCTTCAAACATTTTTTCGTTATCCATGATGTCCTCCTATCAGCGAATGAATCCGGTTAATGGATCTGATGCAGAGGCACCGCGTGCGAGTACACGGCCCATACCGTTAAGATATGCTTTTCTTCCGGCTTCGATAGCGAGACGGAAAGCTTCTGCCATTCCTGGAACATCTCCGGATGTTGCGATAGCAGTATTGGCCATGATGGCAGCAGCGCCCATTTCCATGGCTTCGCATGCCTGGCTTGGCTTGCCGATACCGGCATCTACGATGATTGGAAGATCGATTTCATCAATCAGAATCTGAATGAATTCTTTTGTGGAGAGACCGCGGTTGCTTCCGATTGGAGCTGCAAGTGGCATAACGGCAGCAGCACCGGCGTTAACGAGATCTCTTGCAGTGTTTAAGTCTGGGAACATATATGGAAGAACGACGAATCCTTCTTTAGTAAGTGCTTCCGTTGCCTTTACTGTTTCCTGATTGTCAGGAAGAAGGTATTTGGTGTCGCGCATGATTTCTACCTTTACGAAATTACCGCAACCTAATTCTCTTGCAAGATGTGCAATACGAATAGCTTCATCTGCGTTTCTGGCACCGGAAGTATTTGGAAGTAAGGTTACGTTGTCCGGAATATAGTCAAGAATATTTTCTTTTTTCTCTGTGTTGGCACGACGAACAGCGACAGTGATAATCTGTGCACCTCCCTGTTCGATTGCAGCCTTGATTAAGTCTAATGAGTATTTGCCAGAGCCTAAGATAAAACGGCTGTCAAATGTTTTACCCCCAAGTGTGAATACATCTGTGTTCATTTTTATTCCTTCTTTCTTTTTTGTTTTAGCCCGCATCTGTCTGCGAGGATGGTGAGGTCTGTTACTGGCCGCCGCTCATGAATGTTACGATTTCCAGTTCATCTTCTTCTTTTAGAATAGTGGTTTCGTAGTCAGTCTTTGGAACGATGTCGAGATTGAGCTCGGCGACGATTGTTTTGGCGTTGATTCCTTCGCGGGTCAGGTATTCGCTGATGGAAAGTCCTGCGGCCGTGGAATCGTGCTTACCGCAGATTGTTGGCATATATGTTTTCCTCCTTGTTTGATTGAGTGTTGCGATGCACTCCCCATGCAAGTCGCAGCGATGCAAGCGCCCACGTTTGCCCTGCGGCAGAACGCATCGCTTTAATGAACGCGAAAAAAGGGCAACACAAAGGAACCCACACCCGAGGTGGTGTGCCCCTTTGCGCTGCCCTTGATAGTCAACACTCTGCTAAATACGTTACACCTTGGAAACGCCGTTGTCAATAATAAAAGACTGAACGGTTGGTCATTCTTTCTATGACAGTTGATATAGAAAAGATATTTACACAATTTTTGAATTCCGTTAATTGTTTGACGGAAACTAAAGGTGTAAAATGCTTTTAGAGTGAAATATATATGACGTAATTTGGAGGTAGTTTAATGGCAAACTTAACTCATGCGGCAGAACGACAGGCTGTTGGGCTGATGCTTGACGGGATGCTGAAGAAATTGAACAGACAGGCTGATAAGACGAAGGATTATCTGAAGATTGTTGACCTGGCGCAAAAGTTTATTGGAAATAAAGAGAATGAAGATACGTTTACGAAGGTCAGAGCGGCATTCAAGGACCCGAACAATCGCTGGGTCAAAATGATGAGCAGAATGATTGACGAGACAGATCCTCATTATGCAAAAATGTTGATGCTGAATCTTGGATATGAGGCATTCTTACGTGGTACAAAGCAGATTCGTGAAAACAGAGAAAAATATGATTGTAATATTCCATGGCTGATTCTGTTTGATCCAACAATGGCATGCAATATGCATTGTGAAGGATGCTGGTCCGGAACATACGGACATAAGGCTAATTTATCCTATGAAGACATGGATAAAATCGTAACGCAGGGAAAAGCGCTTGGTGTTCATCTTTATATGATGACCGGTGGCGAGCCAACAGTCAGAAAGAATGACATCCTCAAGCTCTGTGAGAAACACCAGGATTGCATGTTTGCCGCGTATTCCAATTCCACACTGATTGATGAAGAGCTGTGTGAAAAGGTTGCAAAGCTTGGAAACCTTACATTCATGCTTTCTATAGAAGGAACACCTGAAACAAATGATGCAAGAAGAGGAGATGGCCATTATGAAGCTGTTATGAAGGCAATGGATCTTCTTCATAAGCATGGAATTGTTTTTGGTACATCAATCTGCTATACAAGAGCAAATATCGAAGCTGTATCGGATGAGAAGTTCCTGCGCTTTATTTCAGAAAAAGGTGCACGCTTCGGATTCTACTTCCACTATATGCCTGTTGGAAATAACGCAGTTGTCGATCTGATGCCGACAGTAGAGCAGAGAAAGAAAATGATTGAGCAGATTCGATATATCCGTTCAAAGGACTGTGATATCGAATTCTTCCCGATGGATTTCCAGAATGATGGTGAATTCGTTGGTGGATGTATTGCAGGCGGACGTAACTATTTCCATATCAATGCAAATGGTGATGCAGAGCCTTGTGTATTCATACATTTCTCTGATTCAAACATCCATGAGAATTCTATTTTAGAGATGCTTCAGAGTCCTCTGTTTAAGGCTTATCATGAAGGTCAGCCGTTTAACAGAAATCACCTGCGCCCATGTCCAATGCTTGAGAATCCTAAGTATTTAAGAGAGATGGTTGCAAAGACAGGGGCACATCAGACGAATCAGGAGTCTGCTGAATCGGTAGAACACCTGTGTGCAAAGTGCGATTCCTATGCGGCTGAATGGGGACCTGTTGCAGATGAAGTCTGGGGAAAACAGAAGCATAAGAAGCCTTCTTACGAGAACTATACAATCGAAAAGCGCGAACATCCTGAACTCGCAGGATTTGATCACGTTAAAGTGTAAGTCCATACACAAAACACCGCTGTATTCAGGCTGAGGCCCGATGCAACGGTGTTTTTTACTTAAAGTTTAATCGGGATAACATCCTCGGCTTCAATCAGCGTCAGAAGCTCCTTTTCTGCCTGCACGTCCGGATTTTTCATGATACGCTCAGCCTGATTCGTAATTGCTTTTTCCAAGAAATTACGGACATCTCTTGCATTGGCAAATGAAGCCGGCTTGTTTTCGCATCGCTCTTCAAAGAAGTAGCGTGCAGTCGTCAGAGCATCGAAAGTAAAATTGTAATCCTGAGATTTGGCCATGTTTTTAAGAATCTGGAGTTCTTCTTCGGCCGTGTAATCTTCAAATACAATCATTTTGTTAAAACGTGATTTCAGACCCGGATTGGAGTTTAAAAATTGCTCCATCTGCTCGGTGTAGCCGGCAACAATTACAATCAGGTCATCGCGGTGATCCTCCATCGCCTTCAAAAGAGTATCGACGGCTTCCTGACCGAAATCGTTTTCCCCACCTTCATTAGTGAGCGTGTAAGCTTCATCAATAAAGAGGACACCTCCAATGGCAGAATCAATTACATCCTGAGTTTTCAGTGCAGTCTGTCCGACATAACCGCTGACGAGACCGCTTCGGTCAACTTCCACCAGCTGACCTTTCTGTAAAACACCGATTCCGCGGTAGATTTTAGCAAGAATTCTTGCGACGGTTGTCTTTCCTGAGCCCGGATTTCCAGAGAACACCATATGCTTGTTGACAGATGCGCTCTTTAAGCCAAGATCCTGACGCATTTTCTGAACTTTAAGCAGGTTGACCAGGCGGTTTACGTCTTCCTTAACGGAGCGCAGTCCAACCATGGAGTTCAGTTCCGCTAAAAGCTCTTCAGGAGTTGCCTCAGGCTCTGATGGCTGACCGGCATCTACAGGCGCTGTTTTGGCATCCGGGCGAAGAAGTCCGTAATCCTTTAAGAAGCGATCCATCATAATGAGATATTCGGTCAGCAGACCAACAGCTTTATCTCCGGGGTGATCAGTCTGCGCCAGATAATTCTCCCCAAGTTTTCGATACTGAAGTGTCAGATTTCTGGCCTTTCCATGGTGATATGGGTCAGATGGAATCTTTCTTCCGGCGTCAGCGAGTACGAAATACTTTAACGTTTGAGGAATTGTATTAAAATGAGCTTCATCAAGATTCCTGGCCTTTTGAAACTGCAATGCATCCGCTTTTGTGACGGTCATTCCGAGATTGTTCTGAATGAAGTCCTGGTCACATGGATCATATGCACCGTCAGCAAGTGCAAGATAAAGTACGAAGTTTAAAAATGCCTGTTTCTGCAGCTCAAACAAAGAGACGGACAGTGGCTGCTTTATGACTTTGTTCTTCTCAATCAGGTCACACATGTCCTTTGTCTGGTTTAATAAATCCATTACTTGTCCCCCTTATGGTTCTTGTTCTGAAATCATTATAGCTTCTTTTTTATGAGAATTCAGCAGGTTGATCTAATAAAAAATTGTGCGTTTACGAAAATCAGCTTAGCAAAATGTGATGGAATTATCTGAAAACTCTTACGTTAGCTATTATCTGTTTGACAACGACTACAATCGAGTGTAGAATGTACATAAAGTTAAAGGCTTTCGTTACGAAATCCTTTACGCGTATCGGGAACAATTACATAAAAAGTAAGGAGGAATTTACTGATGGCTAAGTATTTTGATCTTACAGGAAGAGTAGCAATCGTAACAGGATGCTCAACAGGACTTGGTGTTCAGATGGCGAAGGCACTCGCAGCACAGGGGGCGACAATTGTAGCAATGGCCCGTAGACAGAATTTAATTGAAGAAGTTGCGAAGGATATTCACGATGAATTTGGTGTGGATACACTTGCTGTACGTTGCGACATTACAGATACAGAGAATGTAGATAGCGCAGTTAAGACTGTTCTTGAAAAGTTCGGCAGAATTGATATTCTCATTAACAACGCAGGTACAGGTGCTGTGGCACCAGCCGAAGATATCACAGATGAGCAGTTTGCAAATGAAATGAACATCGACCTGTTCGGTACATTTAAGGTTGCACGTGCTGTTGCGAAGTATGCAATGATTCCTGCAAAATATGGCAGAATTATCAATATTGCTTCCATGTATGGACTTGTTGGTAACAAGCAGCTTGGATCTTCTCCTTATCATGCAGCAAAGGGTGGTGTTGTTAACTTAACAAGAGCACTTGCAGGTGAGTGGGGCAAGTATAACATCACTGTTAATGCAATCTGCCCGGGATACTTCTACACACCACTGACACAGGCAACACTTGATACGCCTGAGTTCCAGGCATATGCCAAGGCATCTATTCCATCTGAAAGATATGGTCATGAAGGTGAGCTGGATACTGCAGCAATATTCCTTGCAGCAGAAGAGTCATCTTATGTAAACGGCATCATGGTTCCTGTTGATGGTGGATACACATGCATCTGATGATGAAATGATTAATATGCAAACATTTTAAATTTTCATATATTTTACTCTTAAAAAGAGAAGGTTGCAGGGTGATATCTGCAGCCTTCTCTTTTTGTGTTACGAACGTTCTTCAGTTGCGAAAAGTTCTTCTGCTGTTTCAAGAAATTTTTGTGCAGCAGGAGAGAACACCTGATATTTCTTCCAGACTAGAGACAGATTGTAGGTCAGTGCCGGCTCAAGCGGAATGAAGGACAGGTTTCGATTTCCTGCCGTATGCATTCTCTGATTAAGTGTAATGGCGTAGCCACCATATTCTTCAATCAGGGTTGCCGTGTTTGAAATCAGGTTGTGGTAGGAATAAATCTTTAAATCCTTGATGTCTTTTTTTAACCAGGATTCCAGATAGCCGGATGCGGTAGCCTGACGGGAGAGACACAGTGGCTTATCCCACAAATCTTCCGGATGAATGGTTTCTTTGTCGGCCAGTTCTGCATCAGAGCGCATTAACACACCCCAGGTATCAAAAAAAGGAAGAGGCAGTTGATTGTATTTGTTTAAATCAACAGGACCAAGACAGAGTCCAAAGTCCAGATTTCCACGGTCCAGCTTTTCAAAGACATCTGATCCGTCGCCGCTTACCAGGTCGTAGTAGATATCCGGATACTCTTTTTTTATAACTTTTGTAATTTGACCGATTAAAAGAATTCCATCGGTTTCACCGGTACCAATACTGACTTCACCAGAGATAGTTTCAGTGCTTTCAAGCAGATCGGATTCTGTCTTTTCAGCCAAATCTATAATTTCTGTTGCACGTTTGCGAAGCAGGACGCCAGCCTGCGTCAGAGTGACTTTTCTTTTGCCACGAATGAATAATTTCTTGCCAAATTCCGTCTCAAGATCCATTAACTGACGGGAAAGTGCAGGTTGTGAAATGTGTAGGAATTCTGCGGCACGTGAGATGTTTTCCTCGTGCGCGACAGCAAGAAATGAGCGTAAGGTTCTAAGCTCCATATTGAAATACCCCCATCATGTAATCATTTGTTTATGCTAGTATATCAGATTATGCAGAGAAAGTATAGTAAAATATTTACTGTAAGTATTTTACATAATAGAGCGCCTTACTTATAATTCACTTAGAAATTGAATCGAGGATTTTTCTGATGACTGATAAAACAAGTGTTCTTCAGAACTTAAAGGATTTCGGCTTCCTGAGGGAAGCGGATTTCTGATTTTACCTTTGCGTGAGCACGCTCTAATTCGCCGCTGTCAACGAGGTTCTGCGTAAATTTTACGAAAGCATTTGCGACGCCGAGCGGGTCGTTTTTCTTGTTCCATACAAGGCAGTATTCTGCAATCTTAGCAGGCTCGGTGATGAGCTTGAATACGATGTTTGGATTTGGCGTGTAGGAAGTCTGTGGGAAAATGCAGATTCCCATTTCGTGCTCGACCATGGCACTGGCATTGGTATAATTGCTCAAGGTGCAGATGATATTTGCCGTGGCATGGACGCTTTCGAACCATTTATGAATGGCGGAAAGACGGGACGGACGAACCGGCACCATGATTGGTTCACCGGAAAGTTCCTTTAATTTAATGCTCTTACCTGGCTTTTTGGCGAGCGGATGGTCCTTTGGAATCATGGCAATCCAGGGTTCACGGCCTAAGGTGACAGAAGAATATTTTTCGTTATTAAACGGAACTGCAACAACGGCTAAATCAACAAGGCCATTGGAGAGCTTGTTTAAGACTTCGTCGGAACTTCCATTCCAGAGGTTGTAGGTAACGTTTGGGTATTCTTCGTGGAAGTTTTTGATTAAGTGAGCCGTGATGTAAGGAGCACGGCCTTCGACCTGTCCGATTGTGATATGACCGGTCAGGTTATTATCAAGAGTAGCGAGGTCGGCACGGGTCTTTACAGCAAGTCCCTGGATTTCACGGAAACGCTGATACAGCATTTCTCCGGCCTGAGTCAGTTTCAGATGACGTTTGCCGCGGATAAAAAGCTGAGTACCAAGGTCGTCTTCGAGTGCTTTGATCTGGGATGAGAGCGGCGGCTGACTCATTCTGAGCTTGGCAGCAGCTTTCGTAAAGTTCAATTCTTCGGCGACGGTTAAAAAATAAGTGACGCTCTTGAAATCCATGTCATACTCCTCTCTTTTGCTAGTATTTACTGATTGCGTTTTATTATAGCGAAAAAAAATGATAATCACAAGGAAATTGGTATTTCATTTTTTTAGAATCTTGCAGTAATATAAACGAGTTGATTCGGGTAGTACCACCTGCCTGAGTCGTACATTCATTAGATGTAATCATATAAGATGAATAAAGGCCTTCCCTCACTCCACAGGGGAAGGCCTTTATTCATGTGCGCGGACCTGTAAGCGGTGCGCCGAGGAGGTTAGACGAGGCCGGCAAGCTTGCTTGCCAGGACTCTGCTACGCGACGAGGCATAGCGCGACAGCGCGACAGCGAGGGCCGTGAGGCCCGAGCGGGCACCGCGTATTATATAAAAAACTTGGCTTTGGCGGCCAAGGGTTTTTATTTGGGAGGCGTGATTTGACTTTTTGTTCAAAAACATGAATACTAGTGGACAGAAAGTGAGGATTTTTATGCTTGAATTTAAACCTGTAACAGTACAGAGTGCTGATACATTAAGAAAATACTATGAAAACTGTGATTTCCAGATCTGTGATTATTCGGTCGGAACAAAGCTCATGTGGGTAGATTCTTTAAAGTACGAATATGCTGAAGCAGAAGGCTGTTTGATAGTCAGAAATCATTTCAGAGGTTATCCAACCTATGATTATCCGGTTGCAGGACCGGATGGAGACGAGGATGCTGCTCTTTGTGCAATTGAGGAGCAGTGCAGAGTGGACGGGATTGCACCGGTGATTTCGATTGTACCTGAGACGAAGGCATGTAAACTGCTGGCGCGTTACCCGTATGTTCAGGTGAGCAATATTCGCACGTGGCAGGATTATATATATAAGAGAAGTGATTTGGCGGAATTTGCCGGGAGAAGATATTCCGGCCAGAGAAATCATATCAAGAAATTTAAGGCAGCTTATCCGAAGGCTGCTTTAAGAAAGCTGACTTCTTCCTGTGAGGATCAGTACTTAATCGATGGATTCTGGAAGGCTTTTGAGGCGGAGAATCCAAAGGCAGGAGATCCGAAAGCACAGGAAGAACTTGCCTATGCCAAGCGCGTTATGAAGCTTGCAGGTGAAAGCTGGGCCAGAGCGGCCGGCTTTATGCTTGATGGCAAGCTGATTGCGATTGAACTCGCGGAAAAGTGCAGAGATACGCTGATTATTCATATTGAAAAGGCACTGTACTCCTATGAAGGCGTCTACCCTGCGCTCGTGCAGGCATTTGCCGCTGAATATGGAGAAGACAGTGAGTTTATCAACCGCGAAGATGATGCGGCAGACAAGGGGCTTCGTACATCAAAGACACAGTATCGTCCGGTGAAGATGGCACAGAAGCTGGTATTTGAACCGGAAAATGATCTGAAGAAGCATGTTTCAGAAATTCCGGAACTTAAAACAGAGCGTCTGACGCTTTCTGCCATCACAGAGGATGATGCAGATGACTATAACGCAATCGTTTTAGATAAGGATAGAAATACCTGGTGGGGTTATGACGACGAGGGAAATTTAGGCGAAGAACGTAACCGTTTAAGTTTTCTGAACGTGGCAAGAAACGACTTTGAAAATAATCTTGCAATTAACTTTGCCATTCGACTGGACGGGAAAATGATTGGAGAAGCGGTCCTTTATGATTTTGATTATAAGGGCGGTGCAGAACTGGGCGTAAGAATCGCAAGTGAATACGCAGGTGCCGGATATGGCGCGGAAAGCTTTAAAGCAGTTGCGGACTGGGCATTGTACAAGGTTCATATGAGACGTATTTTTGCGAAGTGCTATCATGAGAACGAAGCTTCTGCAAAGATGTTATCTAAAAGTATGCGAAAAATCGGTGAAAACGAGAAATTTACATTCTTTGAGAGGCTGATTTAAGGAAATTTTATTGTAGATTCTATTGTATTGTGTTATGATACATCTATCTAATATACTAGCGTACAAAAGAGGGCGCAATATGTGGAATCGTATTAAGCATTGTCTTGGGTTGGAGCATCATTCAGAGTATATTAAGAATTTTTTTGATGAATCCAATTACAAATCCAGCATTTATATGGCGCTGGTTGTAATCGGCGTCGAGTCTTGGATGTTAATTAGTCTGGTGAATTACCTGATTACAAGCGGAAAGCCCAAAACAATTGGGTGGATTATGAATAAGGCAGGTGGCTATCTGATTCTGATGGCGGCTGGTATTGCAGTATTAATCTATGCAATTCGATATCTTCGCGGGAAGACGAATAATAAAATCTTAGGTCATTTGATTCTGTATATATTCAGTGCTATCTGTATCTGGTTCGGCACGAAGGTATCCATCAATGACTATGCGAAAGGTGATCAGATTTTCTCCTTTACGACGATGCTGATTTTTGTTGCCTGTCTGCTGGTCTGGAGAACATGGATATCATTTGCCATTCTGACAGGATCTTTCATGATTCTCTGGTATCTTTGCGACAAACAGGCACCGACGAGCTTTGCCTTCAAGGTGAATCTGTTTACGCTCTGGCTGACCTGTTTCATGATTGCAATCAGCATGTATATGCAGAGACTTTCCGAGGCACATAAGGATGAGCGTCTGGTCCGGGCAAATAAAGGGCTTGAGGATGCTAATAAGGAACTAAATTCCCTGAACACTTATCTTGATAACATTTCAAGAACGGATGAACTGACCGGAATTTCCAACATGTTCCATTTCTGGGAGAACTCCAGAAAAATCATTCGAAATGCGGAAGAGCAGGGAAATGCAGGACAGCTGATTTTCCTCTTCCTCGATATTGAGAATTTTAAGAACTATAATGAAAAGTACGGGTTTGATAAGGGTTCTCTGTTGATTAAGAATCTGGCGAAGTGCCTGGCAAATGAATTTGCCGACGGTCTTGTTTCGCGATTCTCAGACGATCACTTCGTGCTGTTGACGGATCAGCCGGTCGGTGTGCTTGAAGAGAGAATTGAAAAGGTTCGTACAGCATTTGTAAAGCAGGAATCTGAGGTTCAGTTAGGGCTGGCAGCGGGTGCGTATGCAATGATTGATGGTGTGATTACACCGGAATTTGCCTGCGACCATGCAAGAACAGCGTGTCAGGCTTCTAAAAAAGACTTCGGAACCAAAATCCGTATGTATGACAGGGATTTTGACAGAAAGGAAGAACGGAAAAAATACATTATCAACAACATCGATAATGCAGTGCAGAATCACCATATCAAGGTGTTCTACCAGCCGGTTATGTGGGCTAAGGATTGTAAGTTATGCGGATTTGAGGCACTGGCCCGTTGGGATGATCCAACATATGGAATGCTTTCTCCTGCCGCGTTTATTCCGGTGCTTGAAGAGTATCATCAGATCTGCAAGATTGATAAATATGTCATTGAGCAGGTGTGCCGTGATTTACATCAGGCAATTGAGGAAGGAAGAGCGGTTGTTCCGGTATCAGTCAATCTTTCAAGAAGAGACTTCGCTTGTTTGGATATGACGGCTGTTCTTGAAGAAAATATCAAAAAGTACAATCTTGACCGTCATCTGATTGATGTGGAAATTACAGAGTCCGCATTAACAGATAGTACAGATATTCTAAAACGTGAGATGAATCATCTTCATGAACTTGGCTATGATTTGTGGTTAGATGACTTTGGAAGCGGATATTCATCTATGAATACCTTAATGGATTATCAGTTTGAAGTTCTGAAAATCGATATGGTATTCTTACAGAGTTTTGAAACAAATCCGAAGACCAAGCCGATTATCGAGAAGGTAATCCAGATGGCCAATCAGATCGGCATCCGCACATTAAGTGAAGGTGTTGAGACAGAAGCCGAGGCTGACTTCCTTAGGAAGGCAGGATGCGAAAGACTGCAAGGCTACTACTTTGGTAAGCCACAGCCAATGGTCGAACAGATTGAGCGTATCGACCGTGGAGAGATTATTATCTCAGACGAATTCATGGAAAAAGTTCCGGATTGATAAAAATAATGTTTTTAAACAGAATAAATTCGAGTATACTGTTATAGTCGAAAAACTTAAGGCCCCTCATCTCGAGGGGCTTTTTTGCGCAAGCGTGGTGCGCGCAGTGCGACAAGGAGAATAGTATGAATATTGATAAGAAGGACTTAACGCTGTATGCGGTAACAGATAGCCACTGGCTTGATGGCAGAAGTCTTGCAGAGCAGGTACAAGAGGCGATTGCCGGAGGAGTTACCTGTGTGCAGTTAAGAGAAAAGAATGTAACGGATGAGGAACGTGAGCGTATTGCACTTGAAGTTCAGAAGGTCTGCAAGGACCACAAAATTCCTTTTCTGATTGATGATGATGTGGATCTTGTGCGTAAGATTGACGCAGATGGAGTGCATGTCGGACAGAGCGATATGGAAGCGGAGAATGTCAGAAAAATTCTGGGACCGCATAAAATTATCGGTGTGACAGCAAAAACAGTTGAGCAGGCTAAGAGGGCAGAAGCGATGGGCGCAGATTATCTTGGCGTTGGCGCGGCTTTTCCTACTGGAACAAAGAAGGATACTTATGTGATTGAACATAAGGTATATAAGGCAATTTCAGAGGCTGTTAAGATTCCAATCATTGCAATCGGAGGAATCACGCAGGAAAATGTCACGGAACTGAACGGGTCAGGAATTGCAGGCGTTGCGGTGGTTTCGGCAATATTTGCCGCGGACGACATCACAGATGCTGCAAGCAGGCTGAAAGCTACTGTATCTGAAATGGTTGACTTAAATAATATGTTATACAATAAAGGAGAATAACTATGAGAACAGCATTGACAATCGCCGGAAGTGATTCCAGCGGAGGCGCCGGAGTACAGGCTGATATTAAGACCATGATGGCCAACGGGGTTTATGCAATGAGTGCAATTACGGCCCTGACAGCGCAGAATACAACCGGCGTGAAAAGTATTATGAATTCGACACCAGAATTCTTAGGAGATCAGCTTGATGAAATCTTTACGGATATCTTTCCGGATGCGGTGAAGATTGGCATGGTTTCTGAAGGTGCATTGATTGAGGTGATCGCATCGAAGCTACAGAAGTATGGTCCAAAATATGTTGTTGTGGATCCTGTTATGGTAGCTACAAGCGGCGCAAAGCTGATTTCAGATGACGCGATTGACGTGTTAAAGGAGAAACTTTTTCCACTTGCAACGATTCTGACACCGAATATTCCGGAGGCTGAGGTTCTTTCAGGTGAGAAAATCGATATGGTCGAGGATATGATTCATGCGGCGAAGACCATCAGCGAGAGATATCACGCAGGGGTTCTGCTCAAAGGCGGACATTCCTTAAATGACGCAAATGATCTGTTCTATCATGATGGTACATATAACTGGTTTGAAGGGAAAAGAATCAATAATCCAAACACGCATGGGACCGGATGCACGTTATCAAGCGCAATCGCTTCCAATCTGGCCAAGGGCTTTGATTTGGAAACGTCAGTAAAAAGGGCAAAGGACTACATCTCCGGGGCACTTGCTGCGATGCTTGATTTAGGACACGGTTCAGGACCGATGGATCACGCTTTCGATTATGACGGGGAGTTCATGAAGGAAGCGGATGAGGAGGTCATGTAATGGAAGGCAGAAAGACATCAATTTTTGAAAATGGACTGATCTGGTTTGGTGCCGGAATTTCTATTGCTGAGATTCTTACCGGCACCTATTTTTCCACACTCGGTATGAAAACAGGAGCGCTTGCGATTATTCTCGGCCATGTGATTGGTTGTGTGATGCTGTTTCTGGCGGGGGTAATCGGCGGACAGGAACAGATCAGCTCCATGGAGTCTGTTAAACGAAGCTTCGGTCACTTTGGCGGAATGTTCTTCGCAATTCTGAATATCTTGCAGCTGGCCGGCTGGACAGCGATTATGATTTATGATGGAGCACTTGCAGCGGAGACCATTGTTCCAAATCATATTCTCTGGTGTGTCATTATTGGTGCACTGATTGTAGTATGGTTACTGATAGGAATTACAAACCTTGGTAAGGTGAATACAGTGGCGATGGCAGCATTGTTTGTACTGACGGTTGTTTTATGCATGACAATCTTTAAATCCGGAGCACCGACGGAAACAATCACAGATGAGCTCTCCTTTGGAGCGGCAGTGGAACTGGCTGTATCAATGCCTCTTTCCTGGCTCCCGGTAATTTCGGATTACACAAGAGAAGCAAAGGCTCCTGTGAAGGCATCGCTTGTCAGCACCGTTGTTTACGGTGTAGTCAGTTGCTGGATGTTCTTTATCGGAATGGGTGCCTCGATTTTCACCGGTACTTCGGATATCGGAATGATTATGATGAATGCGGGACTTGGAATTATTGCAGTACTGATCATTGTATTTTCCACTGTGACAACAACATTTCTGGATGCGTATTCAGCGGGTGTATCGAGTGAATCCCTTCATAAAAAGCTCTCTGCGAAATACATTGGCATTGCTGTAACGATCATCGGTACGCTTTGTGCGATTGTTTTTCCAATGGATGACATTACAGATTTCTTATACCTGATTGGCTCTGTTTTTGCCCCGATGATTGCGATTATGATTACTGATTATCTCATTCTGAAGAGAAATTCGGAAGGTGTGAAAGTTGATGTAATCACGCTTGCTATCTGGGCTGCCGGCTTTGTGATCTATCGAATCCTTATGAAGATGGATTGTCCGGTTGGAAATACACTTCCGTGTATGGTGGTTACAGGCATTATTACAGGGCTGGTGAATGGTGCACGAATGAAGATTCGCCAAAAACATAGTAAATAAGCGGCTTGTACGCATTTGCTAAAACAATAGTTTATATAATGAGCGGGAAACTAGATAAATACAGGCTTCTCGCTCTTTTTGCTGTCCTGAAACACTATATATAGTGGTCGTTTTCTAAAAAAATACACTATATCTAGTATTGAATAATAAATCAGTAGAAGTAAAAATGATGAGTCCTTATAATAGGTTCAGTGAGTTGTTGTGAACAACATAATATACTTTGTAAATTTGGAAGGATGGTATATCCATGTACGACGAGTTACTTGATGGAAACCTGGAGATTGAAAGACCACAGGTTTATGTTATGAAGCGTTCCGGTGAACGTGTTCCGTTTGATGTAAAAAAGATTGTTGCCGCTATTGAAAAGGCAAATGACGAGGAAGGTATTCCTTCTGAGAGATTAACAGAAGAGTGCATTCATGGAATTGCAGAAGGTGTCATGAAGGATGCCGGTAATGCAGGCAGAGACTTATCCGTAGAAGAAATTCAGGATAAGGTTGAAGATGCATTAATGGGTTCTGGTAAGCATAAGGTTGCCAGGCTTTACATCACATATCGCTATAAGCACAATGAGATGCGTAAGATGAGCGATATCGACCAGAAGATTTCCGGTGTTGTAGAGCGTGCAAATGAAGAAGTTAAGCAGGAGAATTCCAATAAGAATCCGACTGTTCTTTCTGTTCAGCGTGATTATATGGCCGGTGAGTGGAGCCGCTACTACACAAACCGTTATCTTCTTCCGGAAGAAATCACACGTGCACATAAGGAAGGAATCATTCACTTCCACGATGCAGATTACTTTGCCCAGCATATGCACAACTGTGATCTGGTTAATCTTGATGATATGCTTCAGAATGGCACCAGCATTTCCGGCACGCATATTGATAAGCCACACAGCTTTAATACTGCATGTACTGTTGCTTCTCAGATTGTTGCTCAGGTTGCATCCAGCCAGTACGGCGGTCAGACAATTACAATGAGCCATCTTGCTCCATTCGTTGATATCAGCCGTAAGAAGATTGCTGCAAGACTTCATGAGGAATTTGAGCAGGTTGGAATCAATGTTCCTGAGGATAAGTTTAGGGAAATCGTTGAGAAGGAAGTTCGTAAGGAAGTGGAATCTGGTTGTCAGACAATCCAGTACCAGCTCATCACACTGCAGTCTACAAACGGACAGGCTCCGTTTGTAACAGTATTCTTATATCTGCATGAAGTTCCGGAAGGGCAGACAAGAGATGACCTTGCCTTAATTATTGAGGTTATGTTAAGACAGAGAATGCTTGGTGTTAAGGACCGCAAGGGCACTTATATCACACCTGCGTTCCCTAAGCTTATCTATGTTCTTCAGGAAGATAATATTACAGAAGATGCACCGTACTTCTATCTGACAAAGCTTGCTGCCGAATGTACGGCTAAGCGCCTTGTACCTGATTATATTTCTGAGAAGAAGGCATTAGAGTTAAAGGGAGACTGCTTCCCGTGCATGGGATGCCGTTCTTTCCTGACTCCTGACCGTTTCACAGATGCCGGAATTGGCAACGTAGCAGGTGCCATGAATTTCGTTCCCGGTAAGCATAAGTATTATGGCCGTTTCAACCAGGGCGTTGTCACAATCAACCTCGTTGATGTGGCATGTTCTTCAGGCAGAGATGAGGAAAAGTTCTGGGATTTGATGCGGAGCCGTCTGGAGCTGTGTCATGATGCACTTCGTCTTCGTCATGAGAGACTTCTTGGAACACCATCTGATGTTGCACCAATCCTCTGGCAGGATGGCGCTTTAGCAAGACTGAAGCCGGGTGAAACAATCGATAAGCTTTTATATGACGGATATTCTACACTTTCTCTTGGCTATGCCGGCCTTGCAGAGTGTGTTTACTACATGAAGGGCCTTTCTCATACAAGCGAAGAAGGCAAGGAATTCGGCATGAAGGTTATGCAGATGTTAAATGATTTCTGCAAGAAGTGGAAGGAGGATGAAAACATCGACTATTCTGTATACGGAACACCACTTGAAAGCACAACCTATAAGTTTGCAAAGTGCCTTCAGAAGAGATTTGGCAAGATTCCAGGTGTAACAGATAAGAACTACATCACAAACAGCTATCATATTCATGTTACGGAAAATATTGATGCCTTCAGCAAACTTACGAAGGAAGCTGCGTTCCAGGAGCTCAGCCCTGGCGGTGCTATTTCTTATGTAGAAGTTCCAAACATGCAGCAGAACATTCCTGCAGTTATTGCAGTGATGCAGCATATTTACAATACGATTCTGTATGCGGAGTTAAATACAAAGAGTGATCTTTGCGATGTCTGCCGCTATACAGGTGAAATCAAGATTGTAAAGGACGACACAGGAAAGCTTGTTTGGGAGTGCCCAAACTGTGGTAATCGTGATCAGTCCAAGATGCATGTTGCACGTCGTACCTGCGGATATATCGGAACGCAGTTCTGGAACCAGGGAAGGACAGCAGAAATTGCAGACCGTGTGTTACATCTGTAATAAAGGACTGTAAGCTGAAACTGAAATTATCGAAAATCTGATTCTCAGGTTCTTTTAACAATTGAACAGAATAAAATAAGTTTTGGAAACTGACAGTGACTTAAACGTTTAAGAATCGACAAAGGGAGTATGGTTAAAATGGCCATGCTCTCTTTGTTTTTGTGTATGTTCATGTACATCTTGACTAATGTTCTGAGAGAAAAAAGGGATACTGTAACGACTTACATAAAATATTGCATAAAAAATATTAAAAATCTGTAATTTGATTGTGGAATGTGTCAAAAGAATGTGGTAAAGTATTTGCATGGGAATTGTAATAAAACCAAAGGAGGGTTTCAACCATGATTCTTAGCAAAAAGCTAAAAAGAAAAGCCACATCCGTTGTGATGTGTCTGATGATGGTTACTGGTTTAATGCCATTAGGGGTAACCAATGTTAAGGCTGCTGCAGCAGAAGTGAATATTGCTTCCGGTAACGTTGAGGCGGGCGGCACAATTGCAAGTGCAGGAAAAGCTACATTTAAGGCTTTACAGGCACTTACAAGATCCGATAAAAGTGCTGTATCTGTTGGCGATTATGATTATACATACACATTAAAGTCCAATGGTGCTAATAACGCCAAGGTAGATGGTGCAACAGGACGAGCATTCGGTGTTGTTACAACAGAAGCAGATGCAGAGGTTGCAATCGTAACGTTCATGGGCGCAGGTAAGAAGGGCTACGTTATTGAGAGCGAAACAGAATTACCTGTAACAGCTGATAAGAGCGCTCCAGTTGCTTTTACTGGTGAAAATGCAGTTGCAACTTTAGCTGAGGGCAGCACAAGAACAGAGTTTACTGCAAAGGCAGGAAACTACTACTATCTTATTGGCGTAGGTACAAACCTTGAAGTTTATGACTTTGAGTATGTAAGAGAAAAGGTTAAGGCTGGTAACGCAGAAGACTTTACATTCATCATGGACAACGAAGCGGTTGATGGCATTGTTGCTACAGGTGAGAGAAAGTATGGCGACAGCTCACTGATTCTTGGCGGTCAGACTGTTAATGGTTCAATCACACAGTACACAGTGAAGTCCGGTCAGTCTTCTGAAATTGATGGTGTAAGCCATAATGCTTATACATCAGGTAAGAGACATGCAGATGCAAACAACATTCCAACACTTCCAGGCGAAGGAGATGGCTGCCTTGCAGTCTTCACTCCGGCTGCAGAAGGTATGATGACGGTTTACTTCAGCACAACATCTTTCATCAGAATTCATGATTTCAATACAGACGGCACAAAGAACGGCTATACAGATTCAGAAATCGGACTGACTCAGTATTCATTTGCCGTTGAACCTGGACATTCCTATGTAATGTCTACAACAGGTAAGACAAACAACATGTTCTACGCCGGTTACAAGTACATTGTAAACAACGAAGTAAATGTAAATATTAATGTAACTAATGTTGATGCTTCTACAACAGACAGCCTTGTGATTTCTGCAGTAGATGCTCAGCTCGGTGGTAAGGCTTATTCCTTACATGAAGGAACAAACACAGTTAAGTTATTAAAGGGACATACTTACAAGGTATCTTCTAATGACGGTGGTGTTAAGCCACTCGTTGGTGATTCTGATTCCTTCACAGTTTCAGATGATGCCGTTGAAGTTACATTAAACAATGTTCCTGATGTAACACTTTCCGGTTCTATCGTCGGAATGGATGATGTTTCAAAGTTAACATCTCTTACATTCACAAACATGGTAAGTGGCGTATCCTTTGATGCAACTGTATCTGGTTCTTCTTATGAAGTAAGCGTAAAGCCAGGTGAATACAATGCAGCTGTTGTTACAACAGATGGCGGCGTAACATATGACAGAGCTTCTGTTCAGGCCGGCGAAGAGAACAAGGATGATGTATATGTAGAATATGCAGATCCGGCTTCCAAGAGAGATATCGGTTATGCTGATATTCCAAACCTCAACTGCACAGGAAATGTAGCAGTAGAGACAGGTAAGACACATACAGTAGCAAAACAGGATTCTACAATCACAATCCCTGTAAGTGGCCAGGCAAGAGTTATTGTTAAGGCTTACTATGCAGCAGGCTTCACAATTAACGGCGAAGAGTTCACATGTGCTTCCGGCACAACATCTACAGTTGATTCTTATGAGAAGGTTGTTGATGGTGATGCAGTGATCACATTTACCGCTCCAAGCTCTTACTTAACAGGTATTTCTGTAATCCCAATGCATGAGTTCAAGAGCGAACTCAATGTTCCTGGAGATTATGACACATTAAATGAGGCTTCTGATGCAATTCTTGGTATGACAGACAGACCGGAAGGCGAAGCTGGACGTGTAACAATTAACCTCAACAAGGATCTTGAAGAGCAGACAGTAATGGCAGCTCCTTATGTAACACTTAAGGGTAACGGCCATACAATTCAGTGGTACTACGGTGTAGGTACAAAGTACTATTCTGTAGATTCTGCAACAGGTCTTTTCAACAAGACTCTTTACATGGACAAGTATTCAAGTGCTGAAGGTAACGGAAACCTCTGGGGCGGTGTATTCATCGTAAGAGGAAGCAACTTCATCGCTGAAGATACAACGTTTAAGAACACATATAACTACGAAGTAACAGAAACAGAGAAGACTGACATTGCAGGTTCTCTCTTAAATGGCGTTGACAGATTAGCTGAAGGCGCTGATGCAGCAGCTTACAAGTTCAAGGAAAGATCTAACGCTTTCTATATTGATGCTGACAACATTGAGGTTTACAACTGTAAGATCCTTTCTTCTCAGGATACACTTGGAAGAAATGGTTCTACAAACTACAACTTCCACACATACTTCAAGGATTGCGTAATCGGCGGTAACGTTGACTACATCTGCGGTGAATTCTCAGCAGTATTTGATAACTGTGAATTACAGTGGAAGACATACTCTAACAGTGATGCTAAGAATACAGGTATTGGCTACATCACAGCAGCTAAGACAAGCCCATATGTATTCAGAAACTGCACAGTAACAACAGACGGACAGGAAGGTTCTGCAACAGTTCTTGGTAAGTTAGGAAGAACATGGGGCGCAGGCTCTAACGCATCCTTCATCGATGTTGAAACAAATGGTCTCATCGACGGCGATGGCTGGGGTGAAATGAGCAGTGGGGAAAAGGCGTCCGCAATCTTCAATGAGTACAACCTTACAAGCAACGGAGAAGCATTCTCCACAACAGGTGCAACTTCTACAACAGAAGATGCAGTAGCTAACTACATTGATACAGATACACAGACTGCAGTTGACACAGTCCTTGGTGGATGGACACCAGTTCATTACCCAGCTGCTGAACCTGAAACAGTTGAGTACACAATTATCGAAGGTGCTGAACAGACCGTTAAGGAAGGCAACGATGTAACAGTAAGATCCGATGCTCCATATGCCAAGTTCGTTAAGGTTCTTGTTGATGGTGAGGAAGTAGCAGCAGAAAATTATGCTGTATCTGAAGGTTCTACAATCATTGATCTTAAGGCAGCTTATGTTGATACTTTAGCAGCCGGTAAGCATACACTGACTGTTGTTTCTGAGGATGGTGAAGCTTCTACAACATTCACTGTTGTTAAGAATGATCCGGCTCCAACTCCATCAGAAGATCCGACACCTACTCCAGGTGAAGATCCGGCACCAGTTCCAGCTGAGGAAGATCCAACACCAGATCCAGCTGAAGAGCAGCCGGCAGAGACTTCTTCAACAGAAGAGACAGAAGAAAAGCCATCTGAAACACCTGTAACAGGTGAGAACGATGCAAAGGCAGAAGCTCCTGCAACTGGCGTCTCAAGCCATACAGCACTTTACCTTCTTCTCCTTGCAGGTGCAGCAGCAGTTCTTGCAGGATTAAAAAAGAAGTTCACTGAACAGTAATACCAGACTCCTTTGGATTAGATAGTGAAAAAAAACGTCCTTTAAGATTTTCTTAAAGGGCGTTTTTTATGTACAGTGAGTTGTTGCTGACGTATAATAAGAAGAATGAACGCAGGCATCAGCCTGAGGAGGAAAAAACGATGTTAAGAGATTATTTGCCAAAGTATTATTTTGAAGGAAATTATAACTGCGCGGAGACGATTGTGCGCGCAGGTAATGATTATTACAATCTTGGACTGCATGACAGGGATATGATTATGGTCGGTGGTTTCGGTGCCGGCTGTCAGTGTGGAAATACCTGTGGCGCAGTGCTTGGCGCAATTTCTGTATTGTCCATGAAGTATATTGAAGCGAAGGCGCATGAGAGCGAGGATATCAGACCGGTGACATTAAAGCTGATGAAGAAGTTTAATGAACGCTATGGCTCTGTTCTCTGCAAGGATATTAAGCCACAGTCCTTTAAGGCGGAGTACAGATGTCAGAAGACAATTGAGACTGCCTGTGATGTGCTTGAGGAAGTGATTGCAGAATATGATGCACAAAAGGCTGGCCAGAATTAAGCCTGGCTGTTATGGTCGGGTTATATTTTGTCTTCAAATGTAAACACTTTTATAAACATTTATTAAAAACTAGTGATATAATGATTTTAAAGAAACTTTTGAAGTTGAATTGGTTTAGGCTGGGACAGATAAAGAATCGGAGTGATTAAGATGAAAAGACAGGTGATTAAAGGGATTGTGATTTGTGTCGTGCTTGTCGTAATTATCGCAGTAATCGGAGGCGTTACTGTAAGGGCTCATAAGATTCGTGAAGAGGCAAGAGCGGAGGCTGAAAGAGAAGAGACTCTTCGAATTCAGAAGGAAAAACAGGAAGCGATGATTCAGAAGTATCTTCAGCTGGCGAAAGACCATGCGGACAGTGAATACGGAATTAATCTTCTTGAGACAGATGGTGAAGATCAGGAAGTCTTAGTTGATGAAGATAATCAGTCTGTTGAAGAATCGGAAGAGTCTGAGGAGAATGCTGCAAAAGATCAGGAAGAAATGAATACTGAAGAGGAGCTGGATTCAGAGGAACCGGAAGAAGACGCAGATTCAGAAGAAAACACAGATTCAGAAGAAGAGGAGTCTGAAGAAGAGCCTGAAGAAGAGCCTGAAGAAGAGCCTGAAAGCAACTCCGGGGCGGACGAAAATGCAGAACCTGAAGCAGATACAGAGCCAAAAGAAAATGCAGGACCGTGGACAGAAGAACCGACCCCACAGACAGGACAGAAGAATGATAAAAACGAAGTGGCAATTAATTCCTGGGGCGATTCCATGACCGAAGGAATCAATGGACTCGGTGTTTCTTATCCTTTGGTTTTAGGTAATCTGACAGGACTTCCTTCTTACAATTTCGGTATTTCAGGAGAAGACAGTGTTCAGATCATGAACCGTTGCCTCGCTTATGGAAATCAGTCAGAAGACATTGTCATTATCGAAATGGGAGATAATGGCGGCTGGAGCGATATTGACGAACTGATTTCGCAGTATCGCACCATGATTCAATCCGCCGGTTCTGAAAAGTATATCATTGTAACTTCAACGGATGATCCAAATGACAGAGATCAGATCTGGGGCTATACAGATGAACCGATTGGTCTTAACAGTACCTGGTATGAAGAGGCTATCGGAAATGCATTTCCGGGTCATGTACTTTTTGCCAGAAAATATCTGATTCAAAAAGGTCTTAAGATTAATAATATTGAGCCGGATGAGGCGGATTTAAAGCGCGCGGAATTCGGCTATATTTCAGAAAAGCTTCGAATTGTAGAATGGGATAATACGCATCTGAATGCAGCAGGCTATACGGCACAGGCGATGGGAATCTATGAGTTCGGAAAGTCGCTTGGTTATTGGTAAATCACATGAATACAGGCGGGCACATGTCTTTTCGGCACGTGCCTGTTTTTATGGACCGGTTGGGAGTGGCATTTGCCTTAAAAGAAAAAATTTTGATTATACATTCTTCTTGAAGAGGAAACCTCTTTCGTGATATAATTCCGTCAGGTATGCAGAGTTTTATAAAAATATCTGTACACAACTAAATTCAAAAACCGGCAAGTCCGGAAGATTTTATGGAGGTTGTAATGGACTTAAAGTTAAGAGAAGACGCTATGTTCGACGCAGTTTCATTAGGTGAAGTTATGCTTCGTCTTGATCCAGGTGAAGGAAGAATCCGCACAGCTAGATCATTCAGAGCATGGGAAGGCGGCGGCGAATACAACGTTATTCGTGGTCTTCACAAGTGCTTCGGCATGAACACAGCAGTTATCACAGCATTCGCTGATAACGAAGTTGGTAAGCTTATGAAGGATTTCATCGAGCAGGGTGGTGTTAATACATCCCTCATCAACTTCAAGAAGACAGACGGTATCGGCCGTATCTGCAGAAATGGCATCAACTTCACAGAGCGTGGATATGGTATCCGTGGTGCTGTAGGTTGTTCTGACCGTTTCAACACAGCTATTTCCCAGGCTACACCAGAAGAACTCAACTTCGAGCACATCTTTGGTGATCTTGGTGTTAAGTGGCTCCACACAGGCGGTATCTATGCAGCTCTTTCTGAGCAGTCTTGTGAAACAGTTATCGCTGCTATCAAGACAGCTAAGAAGTATGGCACAATCGTATCTTACGACCTTAACTACCGTCCTTCTATGTGGTCTGCAATCGGCGGACTTGAAAAGTGCCAGGAAGTTAACAAGGAAATCGCTAAGTATGTTGACGTTATGATCGGTAACGAAGAAGATTTCACAGCTTGTCTCGGTCTCGAAATCGAAGGTCAGGATGCCGGTCTTAAGAAGCTCAACATTGATGGCTACAAGAAGATGATCGACCATGCAGCCGAGATCTATCCAAACTTCAAGGCTATCGCTACAACACTTAGAACAGTTAAGACTGCTACAGTTAATGACTGGAAGGCAATCTGCTGGGCTGATGGTAAAATCTACCAGTCTAAGGAATACAATGGTCTTGAGATCATGGACCGTGTAGGTGGCGGTGATTCCTTCGCTTCAGGTCTTGTTTACGGACTTATGACAACTGGTGATCCAGAAAAGGCTGTTAACTACGGTGCAGCTCACGGCGCTCTTGCTATGACAACACCTGGTGATACTTCTATGGCTTCTGTTGATGAAGTAGAAGGCCTTATGGGTGGCGCCGGTGCTCGTGTAAAGAGATAATCAGTACTTGCTTTAAGCTTGAACTTATGAAAGGTTTCTGCTCTCGAAAGAGAGTGGAAACCTTTTTTTACTTTATCATGTTGAATTGAATTTTTTGCGGCATTCTTGTATATTAGTAATAGATTAAACGTTTACGTGAAACAGGAGGAAGACTCATGGTTATTACTATTTCAAGAGATTATGCCGCATTTGGTCGTACCGTGGCAGCAGGACTTTCAAAGCAGCTTGGCATTCCGTTTTATGACATGGATTTCATTAAGAAGACAGCGGAGGAAAGCGGTTATTCAGAAGAAGATATCGTGAATCAGGGTGAGGATATGAGCCGTGGAAGCAGATTCTTAAATTCCTTCCTGAACAATTCAGTGACATATTCAAGCTCATTTGATGGCATCTTTGCCGCACAGAGCAAGGTAATCTTAGAGCTCAGCCAGAGCCCATGCATTATCGTCGGCAGATGTTCCGATTATGTTTTAAGAGAAGCCGGAATTGAGTCGTTCAACGTATTCCTTTATGCAGATATGGAGACTAGAATTGAGCGCACAAAAGAATTAGGCCATGCTGATGAGGCAGATATTAAGAAATATATTGAAAAACGTGACGACAGACGTCATACTTACTATAAACAGTATACAAAGTCAGAGATGGGTGATTACAAAAATTACGACATCAGTCTGAATACCGGTACGATTGGCGTAGATACCTGCGTTGATGTACTTGCACAGATTATTAAGGGCAAGTATCCGGATGTAAACTGGGAAGAATAATTTTTGTGCAGATAAGCCAACGGGGGCAGCAGTGTTTCCGTTGGCTTTTTGTTTTGGCAAATGTTTCGCTGAAACGAAAATTTACCAGGAGACGTGCACAAAACAAGGGAAGGAGAGATGATATGTTCAGATCAATGAGAAGATTCAAACAGCAGATTTCAGATGAGGAAGTAAAGGAACTGTTGAAAAAGCTGCCGCGAGGAGTACTGTCAGTTCTTGGGGATGAGGATTATGCGTATGGAGTTCCCATTGATTTCTATTACCAGGAAGAAGAGAATGCGCTCTATTTTCATGTGGCCAAAGAGGGCCATAAACTTGATGCTATAAGAAAGCATGATAAGGTCTGTTTTACTACCTGGGATGAAGGCTTTAAAAAGGACGGTGAATGGGCACTCAATATTAAGAGTGTCATTGCATTTGGCAAGATCAGCATCGTAGAAGATGAGGAAGTGAAGATTGACCGGTTAAGGAAGCTGGGAAGAAAATATTATCCAACCCCGGAAGGCGTTGAAATTGAAATTGAGAAATTCGCAGCGAAGGCACTGGTTCTTAAATTATCAATGGAGCATGTTACAGGGAAACTCGTTAACGAGTCGTAAAGCTGTATACGTCGATACGTCACCATGACGCGAAAGTTTGAAAAAAAATTCACAAAAAACATATTTTTTTGTGGAGAGTTTGTGTGGAATCATGTATAATGATATAGGATTGCATGATAGCACTTACATGCAAAATTAAATTATATGAGAAAGAGGTTGAATGGAATGGCTAATATTGATTTAACACAGTACGGCATTACCGGAACAACTGAGATCATCTACAATCCTTCATATGAAAAAATCTATGAAGAAGAGACAAAGGCTGATCTCGAAGGATTTGAGGTAGGTCACAAGACTGAGCTCGGAGCTGTCGATGTATTTACAGGTATCTACACAGGACGTTCTCCTAAGGATAAGTTCATCGTTATGGATGAAAATTCTAAGGATACTGTTTGGTGGACAACTGACGAATATAAGAACGACAACCATCCAGCTACAGAAGAAGCTTGGGCAGCTGTAAAGGAAATCGCTAAGAAGGAGCTTTCTAACAAGAAGCTTTACGTAGTTGATGGTTTCTGCGGAGCTAACGCTGATACACGTATGGCAGTTCGTTTCATCATGGAAGTAGCTTGGCAGGCACATTTCGTAAGAAATATGTTCATCAGACCAACAGCTGAAGAAGAAGCTAACTTCAAGCCAGATTTCGTTGTTTACAACGCTTCTAAGGCAAAGGTAGAGAACTACAAGGAACTCGGCCTTAACTCTGAAACAGCAGTTCTTTTCAACATCACAAGCCATGAGCAGGTTATCATCAACACATGGTACGGCGGCGAAATGAAGAAGGGTATGTTCTCTATGATGAACTACTACCTCCCACTTAAGGGCATCGCTTCCATGCACTGCTCTGCTAATACAGACCTTAACGGTGAGCACACAGCAATCTTCTTCGGACTTTCCGGAACAGGTAAGACAACACTTTCTACAGATCCTAACAGACTCCTTATCGGTGATGATGAGCACGGCTGGGATGACAATGGTGTATTCAACCTTGAAGGTGGTTGCTACGCAAAGGTTATCGACCTTGACAGCGAAGCTGAGCCGGATATCTATGGCGCTATCAAGAGAAACGCTCTTCTTGAGAACGTAACTGTTGATGATGCTACAGGTAAGCTCGACTTCAGCGATAAGAGTGTCACTGAGAATACTCGTGTATCTTATCCAATTGATCACATCGAGAAAATCGTAAAGCCAATCTCTCACGGACCACATGCAGATAACGTTATCTTCCTTTCCGCAGATGCTTTCGGTGTACTTCCTCCAGTATCCATCCTCACTCCAGAGCAGACAAAGTACTACTTCCTGTCTGGTTTCACAGCTAAGTTAGCTGGTACAGAGCGTGGAATTACAAAGCCAACACCAACATTCTCCGCTTGCTTCGGTCAGGCATTCCTCGAGCTGCATCCTACAAAGTATGCAGAGGAACTTGTTAAGAAGATGGAGAAGTCCGGCGCTAAGGCTTACCTTGTAAACACAGGTTGGAACGGCACAGGCAAGAGAATCTCTATTAAGGATACACGTGGTATCATCACAGCTATCCAGAATGGTGATGTTGCTAAGGCTCCTACAAAGAAGATTCCTTTCTTCGATTTCGAAGTACCAACAGAACTTCCGGGTGTAGATTCAGCTATTCTTGACCCACGTGACACATATGCAGATGCTGCAGAGTGGAATACAAAGGCTGAGGATCTTGCTAACAGATTCATCAATAACTTCAAGAAGTATGAAGGTAATGAAGCTGGTAAGGCACTCGTTGCTGCCGGCCCAAAGGTTTAATTCTTTGAAAATCAGTTAAATTAGAAGCCCCGTCGTTGCTTTTTGGCAGCGGCGGGGCTTTTTATCTGGCGAATTGTTGATAAGTGAAGGCATATTCACAGTGAATGTGAAATCCTGCATATTTTAGTTGTCAAGGATTCCATTTGCGCATATAGAAAAGTTGTATCGGATTTGTTATAATGTTCAAAAGTCTGAATTTGGGGGATACCAATATGGATGAAAAGAGAATAGAGGCGCTCTGGGATTGTGTGTTCTGTGGAAATAAGGGAATCCTCGGAAGATACGATACGTGCCCGAATTGTGGCAAAGGACGCGGAGTTGAGACCGTGTTTTATTTGCCGGAGGACGTGCAGAGTGCGGTGCTTAGTCGTGAGGAGGCGGCTAAGACGACGAATCGTGCGGATTGGCTATGTGCCTATTGTGGGACATACAATCGCGCGGACCGGGAGCATTGCATCAAATGCGGTGCGTTACGGTCAGATGCTGAAACGGATTATGGAAGTGTTAATAGCCAGACGGATTTTGGCAATTTTAAATAAGGGAGTGATACTATGGCCAGACAGCTGGTTGCGGATATTTACGGGTGTGACACGTTGATTGACGATCCGGAAGCTGTAAAAAAAGCTGCAAGGGAGGCAGTGGCCTTTGTCGGGGCGGAAATTGTGGAGGAATGCGTCCACGAATTCGAACCGATTGGAGTGACATATTTTGCAGTGATTACGACCTCTCATTTTTCTGTGCACACATGGCCGGAATATGGGTATGCCGCAGTGGATATCTTTTCCTGTTCTGATTCTGTTGTGTATGGAATCAGCGACAAGCTGAAGACTTTGTTTAAAGCGAAGGAAATCAAGGTGCGCGTTGTGGATAGAAATATCGGCGACAGACCATGAATGTGAAAAGTAGAAATCATAAGTAAGTGAGAATAACGCAAGTAAAGGGATGTAAAAATGCAGGAATTTAAAGTAGGTACATTACTTGATGTGGATGGACTTACCTGTCGTGTTATCGGAATGATTGAGTATGCCAACACAAGGGATGCTGGTAAGCGTTGGACGGAGTATCGTTTAAAGACCAATCAGGGTGAGAAATGGCTGAGTATTGATGACGAATACAAGGAATATAGTCTTTCGTGGCCGGCTAACGACATCAGGGGCAACATCGGGCCGGAATGGCATCAGGTAGACACCGGATTTGAGGTCGTTAAGCGGTGTTCCGGCGATGTCGACGTGGAAAATGGCGACGGAGCTGAGTTTAAGGAATATGAGGATGCAACAGAGGAGCGCACGCTTTCTGTTGAAATCTGGGATGACGGAACGGAATTTTCCTATGGATACTATTTGAAGCCGCATCAGATCAGGGTAATCGGATATAGAAAGCCACCAATTCGAAAAGGCAGTAATATGTCTTATGTCTGGGTTGGCATCTGGTGTCTGATTGTCTTTGGACCGATGCTTTGGAGCGTGGTTTCAGGAATCATTAGCTCGAATAAGAAAATGGCGAGTTATATTAAGAAAAATAGTTCGCTTTACGTTTATCAGACCTCGATTACGGGAAAAGAAAAGCAGAAGGCGGATGTGTATGAATATAAGGATGCTTCGAATACCGGTCGGAAGACGGATGATGTCGCCAAGGATCTGATTAGAGCGGTTGATGGCAATACGGAGAAGGTCACTCAAAAAGATGACATGGCAAATAATGAGATTGGTATTGTAACGAAGAGCGAATATGCGCTTGTGTATCATCCGGAAGATGATCCGACGAGGGTCTATGTGCAGGTCAGTGACCGTAAGTACAATTATAGTTCCGACAACGAACCATATCATTCTTCAATCACAACGACTTTGTGGTATCGAAGTCATTATTATTCAACAGCGTACACAAAGGATGCAAGAAGCTTCTCCAAGACTCCATCTGCATATTCTTCCTATAATGGAACGGTGCTTCACAATGTAGGTAATGGATATTTCGATACATATGCCGGTTCGATTAAGCAGGCGAGTGTGAGGAGCAGATCTTCATCCGGTGGCGGATTGAGTAGCGGAAAATAATGCAGGAGGGAAAATTTTATGTTAGCAGAAATTGCAACGATGATGGTGTATTTAGTGGTTGGCCTTTTTGTAATGCAGTTAGGATATTTCCTGATTGATCTTTGCATTCCAATCAGCTTTCCGGAAGAAATTAAGAGCGGAAATAAGGCAGTTGGCTGGTTATCAGCAGGAATTTACTGTGGACTCGGTTATATTGTGCGTGCAGCAATTATTACTATTGCTCCAAGACAGATTAATGACCTGTTAACAGAAGTGCTTGATACAGCAGCGTACGCCGCAATTGGCGTCTTAGCTTTCATGGCAGGATACTTCATTATTGATTTACTCTATAGACAGTTCAATTTCAATGAGGAATTGAAGGCTAGAAATGAAGCAGCCGGAATCATGATTTTCGGAATCTTCATGGGGCTTGCTTTTGTAGTAAGTGGAATCATTCAGTAAAATTTTTGTTGAATTTATTAGCGGGTCAAGGATGTATTTATGAGTAAACGGTACAGATTATTAATGCTTACAACGCTGATTATTTCAGGTTGTTCCATGTGTTATGAACTGATTATCAGCGCAGTCAGCTCTTATCTTTTAGGAAACAGTACACTGCAATATTCGATTACAATCGGTTTGTATATGGCATCATTAGGACTGGGATCTTATATTTCAAAGTACTTTAACAAAAAACTTT
Organism: uncultured Lachnospiraceae bacterium; assembly: GCA_902781505.1. Classification (GTDB taxonomy): domain Bacteria; phylum Bacillota; class Clostridia; order Lachnospirales; family Lachnospiraceae; genus UBA4285. The sequence goes on from CACZJL010000002.1 coordinate 210,229, forward strand.
TCAACATATTTGTTCTGATTGAGCTTGGAATCGGTATTGTGGGCGGATTAAGCTCGCTTGTCCTGTTTCTGGCCAATGTCTATGTTTCTAATTATGCTGTTGTCATGTACCTTGAAATTATCATCATTGGAACATTTGCCGGGGCAGAAATTCCGGTTATGACACGCATTATCGAAGAAGATGAAAAGAACCTGAAGGTGACCCTTTCTTCTATTTTCAGCTTTGACTATATCGGTGGCCTCATTGGATCTGTGGCATTTCCACTGATTCTCCTTCCGAAGCTTGGCTACTTTGCAACCAGCTTTCTGTGCGGATTTTTAAATATTCTCTGTTCCCTGCTGATTATGTTTAAATATGGAGAACGTGTGCACCATATCAAAAAATTCAGAGTCGCTGCGGGAGTTCTTGCGGTATTTATGGTGCTCGGGATGGTATTTTCCGATAATATTTCAAAAGGAATTGAGGGCGGATTGTACCGCGACACGGTGATTTTAACGGAGCAGACGAAGTACCAGAAGGTTGTGATGACGAAGCACAGAGATGACGTGAGACTCTATATTGACGGGAACTGTCAGTTCTCGACAGCTGATGAATACAGATATCATGAGGCGCTTGTTCATGTGCCGATGGCTGAGGAGCGTGTGATTGCAGGAAAGGACGCGGAGAACGTTCTGATTCTCGGCGGTGGAGATGGGCTTGCAGCTCGCGAAGTTTTAAAATATGATGATGTTAAGAAGATTGATCTTGTGGATCTGGATTCGGAGATGACAAGAATCTGTTCCGAGAATCCGCAGGTAACGAGTATTAATAAAAACAGCCTGAAGTCGGAGAAGCTGACCATTCACAATGAGGATGGGTATGAGTATCTCGAGAACTGCAAGGAGCAGTACGATCTGATAATTATTGATTTGCCGGATCCGAATTCTGAGGTTTTAAACAAGCTGTATTCCAATGTGTTCTATCGCATGGTGAGCAATTGCCTCGCGGAGCGAGGCGTCTTTGTCTGCCAGTCTACATCGCCATATTACGCAAAGAATGCGTTCTGGTGCATCAATAAGACGATTAAGAGCGAAGGATTTCATGCCCTGGCCTATCACAATCAGGTTCCGGCCTTTGGCGACTGGGGCTACAACATGGGATCAAATCAGGAACTGACTGAAAATTTAAGTTTCGAAGGAATTGAGACGAAGTATCTGACCTCGGAAAATGTAAAGACGCTCTTTGCATTTGGCAAGGACGAGGTGCCGGCTGACTTAAGCAAAATAGAGATTAACCGTCTGACGAAACCAGTGTTGATGCAGTACTACAACGATGCGGTTGATAAGTGGAATTAGATACGTAAAGAAAGTAATTTAGTGTAAAGAAACCATGGAACCGAAGATTATTGCAGAGGAAAATTATATAGATAAGGCGCGGATTTTAGCGGAACGTCTGAACACGGAATATGAAGCAGTTCCTGATAAGGAAATCAATCGCAGCGTGAAGCGTGCCGGGGTTCCGGTCCTTCTTCTCACTAAAAAGGGCCTGTCCCTGACGGATGGTGAAACATCGCTCTTTGGTGATTTTACAGCGATGGAGCGCCGCATTAAGAAGAACAATCTGTATCATGAGATGATTGTGAAGGCGGCGAAGTTTAAGAAAATGCAGGCGGATCTGAATCGGGAAGAGCTGGTGGCGTTTGACGCAACCGCAGGTCTTGGAGAGGATTCCCTTCTTTTAGCGGCGGTTGGATTCCAGGTCGATTGCGTGGAGCATAATCCGATTACATTTCTCTTGCTTTCTGATGCATTGGAGCGGGCGAAGGCAGCCACTGACTGTCCGGCTGTGTGTGAAGCGGCTTCCCGTATGAGGCTGCATCTGGGCGAGAGTATAGAAATATTGCGCCGACTCGCTGGGATGGCACGAGAGCAAGAAGATGAGGAAGCGACCGGGGACGGCGGCGAAGTGGCAGCGACCGGGGATGGCGGCGAAGTGGCCGCTGTAAGACAGCCGGATGTGATTTTCCTGGATCCGATGTTTCCGGAGAGAAAGAAGTCTTCTCTCGTTAAGAAAAAGCTTCAGATGATTCAGTCGATGGAACCACCGGCAAGTGAAGAAGTGGAGCTCTTAGAAGCTGCAAAGGCAGCAGCTCCGTCTAAGATTATTGTGAAAAGACCGGTCAGGGGTGAGTATTTAGCGGGGGAAAAGCCAGATTATTCGATTGAGGGAAAAGTTATCAGATACGATTTGTTTAAGGAATAATAAGGGGAGTGGAAACAGGATTTTAGGATAAGAAAGAAGATTTGAGTATGAAGACAACGACAAAGGATATGACAACAGGCAATATTTTCGGGCAATTACTGGCATTTGCTCTGCCGCTGATGATCGGCAATGTGTTTCAGATGATGTATAACACAGTGGACTCGATTGTCGTCGGTAATTTTGTCAGTACACAGGCGCTCGCAGCTGTTGGATCAACCACCATGATTGTCAATATGGCGGTGTTTTTCTTTAACGGATTTTCCGTGGGTGCAAGCGTTGTAATAGGGCGTTTTTTCGGAGCGAAGGACCTGAAATCACTGCACCGGGCGATTGAGACAACCATGACGCTGACGTTTATTATCAGCGTGATTTTCACCGTTGTTTTTGCACTTCTTGTACCATTTATGCTCGATCTTATGGACACTCCGGCCGATGTTATGGCCGATGCGACAACCTACCTTCGCATCTTTTTTGCGGGAATTACGGGACTTCTGGTTTACAACATGGGAAGCGGCGTGCTTCGTGCTGTAGGTGACTCAACAAGACCACTGTATTTCCTTATACTGACCAGTGTTATGAATATCGGGCTGGATGTATTGCTTGTCGTTGTGTTTCACCTTGGAATTGCAGGCGTGGCCTATGCAACCATCATTTCCCAGTTTGTTTCAGCCGTGCTGATCATGATTCTGCTTGTAAAAACGAGCGATATCTATCAGTTCAGTTTCAGAGATTGCGGGATTGATATGAAAATCCTTGGTCAGATTGTGCTCATCGGCCTGCCAAATGGAATCCAGTCGAGCATCACTGCATTTTCCAATGTATTCGTGCAGTCTTACGTAAACTTCTTCGGTTCGGCCGTGATGGCGGGATGGTCTTGTTACAACAAGATCAACCAGTTTGTTATGCTGCCAATGCAGAGCGTTGCGATGGCAGCGACGACGTTTGTGTCACAGAATGTGGGTGCGAAGAATTTCAAACGAGCAAATAAAGGAACGAAGGCGTCGGTTCTTTTGACAGAAGCGGTGACGGTGATCATTGTTGTGGCTATCTGGCTTCTTGCAGCGCCGTCTGTTGCTTTGTTTAGTCAGGATGAGGCGGTCATCGAGGCCGGTGTGACCTTTATTCACTGGAACGTGTTCTTCCTGCTGTTTAACGTAGTGAATCACGTGCTTGCGGGTGCACTGCGCGGCCGAGGCGATTCGACCGGTCCGATGGTGATTATGCTGATTGGCTTCGTTGCTGTCAGACAGCTGTATCTGCATATTGTGACGAGATTTGTGGCAAATACCGAGATTCTCGTCGGTTTAAGCTATCCGGTCGGCTGGGCACTGACCTGCTTTGTCGAGGTGGCTTACTATTTCTTAAAATGGAATATAAAAGAGGATTGAGGAGGGCGAGCTTGCGATTATTCCTGGATCGTCCGGAGCAGGAAAAACTAAGACACTTCCTTATAAAAAAACTTGCGAAATATCCTCTTAGCAGATAAAATAGTATAAATTGTTTTAAAAAAATCTGGGGAAAAGGGGATTTTGAAAAATGTCAGAATATGATGAGAGCCTAACAAAAATCTGCATTGAAATCGTAAAACTTGCAGGAAAGCTGGACACTCAGGCACAGTCAACCTTTGCACAGCCGGCAACAGATCAGGAAATTGCATCCTGGGAGCAAAGAAACGGAGTGCAAATTCCAGAGCAGTATAAGAGCTGGTTAAAGATTACAAAGAACTGCAGACTGTTCGGCGGTCTTTTGGAATTATCCATGCCTTCTATCACAGGAGGTTATTACAGCAATCTTGTGACAGATGATCTGGTTGTCATCGGAAACATGATTGGAGACGGTGAGCGCATCTGCTTTGTGAAGGCTACCGGCGAATTTGTTCGTTACGATCATGGTGGCGTAAGACAGATGGGAAATTTTGAAAACATTCTTTACTGGGCGCTTGAATTCCTGCGCCTGTCAGCAAATGAGCCAATGGAAAATGTGACGTTCGTGGCGAAGTATGAGTGGGACAGACGTGTTGCGGTAAATGGTTTCTGGAACCATGAACGTGAGCTCATTAATCAGGGCAAGTGTACAAGAGGCTGGAACCCGGATGAAATGGAAGAAATCATGAACATCAGTACAGAGACCGGAAATAAGCGTACTCAGGCAGTTTCGCCGAAAGTGAAGGCATTCGGTCAGTCCAACGTTGATGAGAATGGCTTCCCGATTCATTACGAATGCCACCGCATTCATGAATATTGGGAATATCCGGACGAAACCGCCGACTGGAGAGTCTGTCAGGCTTTAACGCCGGAAGAACACATGCTTGGAGCGCATCAGTTCAGGAAGTAAATACGTGATTTCAATTCAATATCCGTGAAGAAATATGTAGAAATCAGGAGCAGTTACGATGTGTTAACTGCTCCGTTTTTTGAATGTATTTTGCCCACTCAGGGTAAACACCAGAAAGGAAAGACAAATGTACAAAGATCTAACCGTTCCAGAAAACAACAGCTTAAAAAAAGAAATTAAAGAAATGCTTAGTTGGCTCGATAAAAAGGAAGCAGACAACGAGCTTGGCAGAACCACCTTTGCCCCGGCCTGCACAGAAGAGAAAATGGCAGCCTGGGAATCGGCAAATGGCATCAAAATCCCAGAATCTTACAAAGAGTGGCTTCGGTTCACA
>CACZJL010000003.1 GCA_902781505.1 uncultured Lachnospiraceae bacterium
TCGGTACTATGTTGAATGTCGCGATTCTCATTATACCTGAGGGCTGAGCCATTGGCTCTTTTGAATTATTGAATTTACACCATTATACGGACTCTATCCGCCCTGCAGATTTCTGCCGTGAAATCAAACAAAGACCATCCGCGAATCAGGAATCCGGCAAAATAAACCATATTTACAAGATACATCCCCCACAGCGGATACTGCATCCAGACCTCATTCATCTCACATGACACAATATCTGCAATTGTCATGACAAGATTTGAAATCATCACGATGGCAAAGCTGAAGGTCTGTCTGACAGGCAGATTCTTGCGCGAGAAATAGAAGGCAATCAACACCAGCTGTATCGGTATTGAAGCTAATCCAAAGTCATAATTATATCCGGAAAGCCAATGCATCATACGTTTCACCCCTCTAAAAAGCAACAACGGTCCCTTATAAACGCTGTTCTCTGAAAATTTAACTGCAAAGATAAATATATATAGTAAATTATAGCATCCGACCCTCAAAATGTATACCAGTTTTATCCTGCTGCCGGCGCAAAAAAAACACCGGTTTCTGATAGAAATCGGTGGTTCTTTTAGAGTTTAATTTCCGAAATAGGTAATATGCATTTAAATTGTTTTCGTCCAGTGAAAAACTCTCACCGGCTAAATCGCCTACCCATGGGAGTCTGAATATCTGTTCCCTTAATTACTCTGGAAAGTGGCTTGTACACTAAAACAGTGATAATCACATTAATCATACCCTTAACGAATGTGAAAGGCACGTTAAACACCAGAATACTCTCTTCAACACTTGTCATTGCCGGAATAATCTTCTGATATAAACTAAGGATTACTTCCTTTGGCATGAAGTTGTAGTAAACAGGATATACTACGAAAACATTAGATGGGAAAGATACGGCTGCCATTACAAGTGCGCCGATAAATGCTGAGAAAATCGCATTTGTTCTTGTCTTCTTACGCTTGTAAAGTGCACCGGAAACTCCGACGAAAATCGCACCGAGCATGAAGTTACTTAATTCGCCAACGCCGAATGACTGAGAAGCGATGCAGTGAATCAGGTTCTTTAAGAACTCGATGGTAATACCCGCAGCCGGACCTAATGCAAAAGAACCGATTAATGCCGGAAGATCTGAGAAATCGAACTTAATGAAAGATGGCATGAATGGTACCACGATTTCAAGGTATTGCAGCAGAAATGCGCATGCAGAAAGGATTCCCGTTACTGTCATGTAACGTACGTTAAGTGTGTTGTTTTGTTTCATTGTTTCTCTCCTTTTTTGAGTAAAGACCTGAGCTTCTTCGGAGAGTCCCTGTAAGCCGGAGCATTGCCTGACCTTAAAGCCCGGGGCGCAACCCCGACCGGTTAAAAAACGCCCTGTGAACAATTAAAATTCACAGGGCGCATAAAAATCAGGCAATAAAACCTTTTACACGAACATTCTTCTTTCATCCAGACTATACTGTTGGTTCCGGAGTTTCACCGAATCGGTCCCTAAAGAAACTTTAAGGAGTCGCGGACTGTACCGCCAGTGGGGAATTGCGCCCCGCCCTGAAAAACACTCAATATTAATTTGTACTTTAAAAGATTAGCACGCAAGGCTCGATGCGTCAAGACCTACTTGCGAGCCACTCTCCAACTTTCTTCGCACTTTCGCGAATCACGTCTACGGGCTGAACCAGCGCAAAACGAACATGATTTTTTCCTAAAGAGCCAAATGCAGAGCCAGGTGTTACGAGAACACCGGTTGCATCAAGCATCTGAAGAACAAAGTCATTATCATCCTCAAAACCTTGTGGAATCTCAGTCCAGACAAACATCGTACCTTCCGATTTCTTAATCGTCCAGCCAGCCTCACCGAAGCTCTCACAAATCGCATCGCGACGCTCCTCATAAGCCTTCTGCTGTGCAATGACACCTTCCTGAGGACCATTTAACGCAGCAATCGCCGCTTTCTGAACAATCGTGCACATTCCATAATCAAACTGAGAACGAATCGTAGAAAACTTTTTGATAAACTCTTCATTTCCCAGGCAGAAAGACACACGCATGCCGGTCAGATTATAACTCTTTGAAAGAGAGTTGAACTCAACGCCAACCTCCTTTGCACCCGGGATGGAAAGGAATGAAAAGCCCTTTCTTCCATCGTACTCAATCTCAGAATATGCATTATCATGCAGAATACAGATATCATATTTTTTGGCAAATGCCACGATTTTCTCATAGCATTCTCTGTCTGCACACGTGCAGGTCGGATTCAGCGGATAGGAAATCACCATCATCTTAGCTTTGCGCGCTATATCCTCCGGAATCTTTTCAAGAGCCGGCATATAGTGATTATCAGGGTCTAACTCGTAATTTACAATCACTGCATCATTAAGATACGGGCCATCAGAGAAAATCGGATAGCCGGGATTTGGAGTAAGCACGATATCACCTGGATCACAGACTGTCCACGCGATGTGCGCAAAACCCTCCTGAGATCCGTTTAAGCTCATGAGTTCTGTCTTCTTTAAATCTACGTCATAGCGGCGCTTGTACCAGTCAACCACTGCCTGCTTTAACTCCTCTGAATCTACCAGAGAATACTTGTAATTCTCAGGATCCATCGCAGCCTCAGCGACAGCCTTTCTGATATGCTCCGCAATCGGGAAGTCCGGAGTTCCAACGAAGAAATCGTGAACCTCCTTTCCCTCCTTTAATCTTGCCTGTTTCTTTTCATTAAGAATTGTAAAAATATTTGGCTTGAAATGATTCGCCTTTTCTGAATATTGAATCATGGCTCTCCTTCCTTTTCTCACTGTATTCATGCGAGTCTGCAAATTTAGTGCGAAAAAACTCAACCGACAGTTTAATCTACCGGCTGAGCCCCATTATTTTAATTACTTCTTAAGAGTTGCGAGACGCTCCTGAACCTGCTCAAGCATCTTTGTGTAGTTGGCAAGCTTCTCCTTCTCTTCATCAATCTTAGCCTTTGGAGCCTTGGAGATGAACTTTTCGTTATTCAGCATACCGTTACTTCTCTTTAATTCCCCCTGAAGTCTCTTCTCTTCCTTGCTCAAACGCTCGATTTCCTTGTCGATATCAACGAGCTCGGCAAAAGGAATGTAAACCACCGCATCACGAACAACTGTGGACACAGCGTCTTCTGCGATACCAGCCTTATCAGCCTGGATGGTTACTTCTGACGCATAACCAAGAGTTGCAAAGAAGTTCTTAGCGTTTTCAAATACAGAACGAACCTCTGCGGATTCGGAAACAACATAAACTGCTGCCTTACGGCTAGGTGCTACGTTCATTTCTGCACGAAGGTTACGGATATTCTTAACAGCTTCCTTGATACGCTCTGTTGCTGCTTCTTCTGCCGGGAAGCTGAGTGCTTCATCGAATGCAGGCCATGCGGAGATCATGATAGACTCTTCTGAATCCTGAAGGTTGCAGAAGATTTCCTCTGTGATGAATGGCATGAATGGATGAAGGAGCTTAAGAACAGAAATCAGAACCTTCTTTAAGGTCCATAAAGCTGCTGTCTTTGTCTCGTCTTCATCGTTGTAGAGACGAGGCTTAACCATTTCAACATACCAGTCACAGAACTCATCCCAGGCAAATCCGGAGATGTTGTCATAAGCTACACCGAGTTCGAACTTGTCGAGGTTATCTGTAACGCCCTTAACAAGGCTGTTTAACTTGCTTAAGATCCACTTATCTGCATCTGTCAGGTTCTCTGGCATTGCATCAGTTGCCGAAATCTTTCCTTCCGGATCATTCATCATGATGAAACGGGAAGCGTTCCAGATCTTATTGGCAAAGTTTCTGCAAGCTTCTACTCTCTCGTAGTAGAAACGCATATCATTACCTGGTGTAGAGTTGCTTACTAAGGAAGCACGAAGTGCGTCTGCACCGTACTTGTCGATTACTTCAAGCGGATCAATACCATTTCCCAGAGACTTACTCATCTTACGTCCCTGTGAATCTCTTACGAGACCATGGAATAATACGTGCTTGAATGGAGCCTTGCCCATATGCTCGTAACCTGAGAATACCATACGGATTACCCAGAAGAAGATGATGTCATAGCCCGTTACTAATACGTCTGTTGGATAGAAGTAGTCTAACTCTTCTGTCTTGTTTGGCCAGCCAAGTGTGGAAAATGGCCAGAGTGCAGAGGAGAACCAGGTATCAAGTGTATCAGGATCCTGCGTCATATGGCCGCCGCAGTCAGGACAGGTATCATGTGCTTTAGCATCAACAACCATCTTACCGCACTTATCACAGTAATATGCAGGGATTCTGTGTCCCCACCAGAGCTGTCTTGAGATACACCAGTCACGGATGTTGTCTGTCCAGTTGAAGTATGTCTTCTGCATGGAAGCTGGAATCAGCTCAATTTCGCCGTTCTTAATGCCTTCAACAGCCGGCTTGATCAACTCGTCCATCTTTACGAACCACTGCTGCTTAACCATTGGCTCAACTGTTGTAGAGCAACGATCGTGAGTACCTACGTTATGTACGTGCTCTTCAACCTTTACTAAAAGGCCTTCAGCCTCAAGGTCAGCAACCATTGCCTTACGAGCTTCGTAACGGTCCATACCTGCGTACTTTCCGCACTTGTCGTTCATTGTTGCATCATCATTTAAGATGTTGATTACAGGAAGGTTATGTCTCTTACCAACTTCGAAATCGTTAGGGTCATGAGCAGGTGTAATCTTAACAACACCGGTACCAAATTCCTTATCAACGTAAGAGTCAGCGATAATTGGAATATCTCTGTCTGTTAATGGCAAATGTACCATCTTTCCTACGAGGTCCTTGTAACGGTCATCGTCCGGGTTAACAGCAAGTGCAGAGTCGCCAAGAAGTGTCTCAGGTCTTGTTGTTGCGATCTGAACGAAACGTCCTTCTTCGCCGACGATTGGGTAGTTGATGTGCCAGAAATGACCATGCTGCTCTTCGTACTCTACCTCGGCATCAGAAATAGATGTGTTACATACAGGACACCAGTTGATAATACGGCTGCCCTTATAGATTAATCCCTTTTCATAGAGATTGATAAATACCTTCTGAACGGCCTCTGAACAACCATCATCCATTGTAAAACGCTCACGGTCCCAGTCACAGGAAGTACCAAGCTTCTTTAACTGGCTTGTGATTGTGTTACCGTACTCTTCTCTCCACTGCCATACGCGCTTTAAGAAGCCTTCACGGCCTAATTCATGCTTATCAATACCTTCGGACTTTAACTGGTTAGTAACCTTAACCTCTGTAGAAATAGAAGCATGGTCAGTTCCTGGAATCCAGAGCGCATCAAAGCCCTGCATTCTCTTATAACGAATCAGAATATCCTGCATCGTGTTATCAAGAGCATGTCCCATGTGCAGCTTACCTGTAATGTTTGGTGGTGGCATTACAATGGTGAATGGCTTCTTAGATCTGTCCACTTCAGCATGGAAATACTTCTTGTTCATCCACTTTTCGTACAGTCTTCCTTCAATCGCAGAAGGATCGTACTTTGTCTCAAGTTCCTTACTCATAAACTTCTCCTCCAAAATCAATAAAAAAGCCCCTTGCAGAGCTTTAGATCTGCAAAGGGCGTTATAAACGCGGTACCACCTTTGTTTAACAGCTTTCGCTGTCCTCATTGCTTCGTAACGGGAAGAACCGTCGCGACTTACTTTTCGCCTTCGGTTATTGCCTGTAAGCGGTTCAGTCGCGCTGCTCGTGAAGCTACCTTCCTTCTTTTCTGCTTCGGATGCTCTCAGCCGGTGACATCCTTCTCTTAAAGCCAGATTTAAGAAGTACTCCTCTTCGTCATTGCATTTAAAAATATACATCTGTGATTCTAACACTGCCCCCGCAGTAAATCAAGGGGCAATTCAGCCGCCGTGCGCAAATGCGCCTGCATAAAGAACGCCGCCGCGCGTTACTCGCGCACTACGTCCGGTCGCTTCAAACTTTTATTACGAAGCAGCTGCACGATGAGCGGAATGACCATCACGAACCACACAATCGGCTCAGCCAGAATGATTCCAAAATATCCAAGTGCCGGAGCTAAGAAGATGACCACAAGCACTTTGCCGGCAAGCTCGATAAAGCTGGAAACGATCGGTGTAATCCTGTCTCCGAAGCCCTGCATGGAATTACGAATCAAAGTTACCATAGCAGGTACAAAATAAAAGGCTGTATCGACTCTCAGATATCTTACTGCAGGGTCTATAACCGCAGAATCTGTGGTACTTGCAAGCGCTCCTACAAGAGAGCCTGCAAAAAAATGCACCAGAATGATGACCAGAATCGTCCACACCCAGGTAATTCCGACTGCTGTCCGGATTCCTTTCCGGATTCTCGAATATTGTCCTGCTCCGAAATTTTGTCCGGAGAAGGTTGCCATTGTCATTCCCAGTACACCAAACATCAGCATAAATACGCTGGTCAGTTTTCTTGCTGTCGTATGCGCAACGATAATGTCCGTACCAAACATGTTGATAGAGAACTGCAGTGCTACCGAACCAAAGTCCACAAGACACGCCATCATTCCCATCGAAAGTCCTGTCGAAAGGAGCTTGACAAGAAGTTGCCTGTCCATTTTAGAAACAAAGTCCTCTCTTCCCGGTCGCAAAAACGGATACTTTCGGAACATATACCAAAAACAGGCTACCATCGCAAGGCCCTGTGCAAGAACCGTTGCAATCGCTGCACCCCGAACGCCCAGTGGAATCACTGCCATAAAGAACCAGTCCATCACGATATTGCTTACACAGCTTAACGCCAGAAAAATCAAAGGTGTCACCGTATCTCCAACAGCTCTGAGAAGCGAACTCGCTACATTGTAGAGCATCAGAGCCGTCATACCGCCAAAGATAATCAAAATATAATCGTACGCCAGAGAAAGAATCTCCTCCGGAGTGTTTAGAAGCCTTAGAATTCCTGTCAGATTCAGACAGATCAGAACGGTCAGAAGAACAGAAATCAATGTGCCCAGTTTAAATGCGCTCGCAACCGTGCGCTTAAGCCCGGCTTTATCATTTGCCCCGAAATGCTGTGCAGCGATTACGGCAAATCCATTGGTCAAACCATTTAAAAAGCCGATAATCATGGTATTCAGGGAGTTCGTAGATCCAACTGCGGCCAACGGAACCTGCCCTAAAATCATGCTTACCAGCTTCGTATCAACAATATTATAGGTCAGCTGAAGCAGATTCCCTAAAAATAAAGGAATCGCAAAACTGACAATCAATTTATAAATAGAACCTCTGGTTAAATCCTTCATAAAATCAATCACACCAAATAATTCTCGTAAAATCAGTCAACGCCAAGATATTCATCCATCTTGTCGGCTACTTCAGAAAAATCCTTCTCAAAAGAAGTTGCCATTTCTCCGTAAAGAAGCTTTCTTGCTGTGAGAAGCATTCTCGAATCTGCACTCTTCATCTTGCGCACTTCCTTTGCACGCTCATTACGAATCATATACAGTGAACGGATTAAATGCATCAGCTTATATGGATCCTGACTCTTTACGTATTCATCGTAATCTCTTGGTGAAATCTTATTCTGAAGATTCTCATCATCCTTACAATGCTTCGCAATGCTCATCAGCTTCTTGCATTCCGTTTTCTTAACAACGGAACGAATCATTACTTTTGTATTGGCAACCGGTGAATAAATAATACCCTTACTGTCATAGACCGGCTGTAAAAAATAATAATCTCCTGTAACGCCCTTAATTGGTGGTGTTCCGATTTCTTCGACCTCACAGGCTCCGATTACTCCGTACACTACCTTTTCTCCTACTTCAAACATGAACAAATACCTTTCCTTTCGGTGTCCCCACCGGCTGTAACATTTGCCCCCTATATCGCAAATCTATTATACTCTCTTAACTTGAAATTTGCAACAGTATTGAAATAGTGATACCGTTTTCATGCATGATATCAGAAAATATGCTGTCTGAATCCGCTTAAATTATTAACCGATAACAAAAACCGGTCCCTGCCATGCGGCAGAAACCGGTTAAATTCGTTATTTATAAGCTCATCATCATCTTAGAACAGATATACATCGCCCATAACTTTATCGTTCACAACATAGTAAACTGTGTTCTCTTCAGGCTTTACATAAAGTCTGACAGACTTAATCTTATCAACGTTGTGATTCTCCTTTGCATCAGCTTCCACACGAACCAGAATATCATCCTGTGCTACCTGCTTGCCAAATGCTTCAAAGTAAACCTTCACATCGGTTGTCTTCTTAGCAGCCTTTGTTGTAGTCTTCTTTGCAGTAGTCTTCTTAGCTGTTGTTTTCTTGGCAGTTGTCTTTTTGGCTGCAGCTTTTTTATCAGAAGCCTTCTTGCTCTCTGCTTCAGCTGCAACTTCTGCTGCTTTAACTTCAGTTTCGTCGATTGCTGTGGTCTTTTTCATTATTAGTTCCCCTCTTTCTTAGATGTATTTAAAGTTAACCTGCTAAGAATTCGCTTACGCCGGAAACAGCAGCTTCTGCGTCATTTCCTTCTGCAGTAACATTAACTTTCATACCCTGCTTTAAACCAAATGCCATAATCCCCATAAGACTCTTTGCATTGATATTCTTGCCTTCAGACTCAATTTCAATATGGCTGTCGTAACGACATGCTACCTGAACGAGTTCGGCTACAGGATTCTTATGTACCTTGCTGATGTCTTTCACCTCAACTGTACGTGTCATGAGCTCTCCACCTCTTAATTAAAAATAGCTGTGATTTGATTCGTTTTCACAGTCCTTCCAAAATATAACTCAATCAAATCACATTGTCAAATTTGGTTTATCCCACGGACAAAAAGATGCGCAACCTGATTATCAAAAGTTTTACCGGTTTCAAAGTCTGTAAGCATTCTGTACAGGTTTTTATCTGCATCAGAAAGGGACTCATCCGACGCTGCACGAATTTTTTCAAGTACCGTTTCAAGGTCATCCCTTGATGTTACTTCAGCCACATCAATCCCGAGTTCACGGCAAATGTGTCCTGCTGCATACGCACATTCGTAATTTCCCGTCAGTGTAGCTTCCGGAAATCCTGATTTAATCTTCACTGCCTGAACAGTCAGATCTTCAATCATTATTTAACTTCTCCTTAAAAGTTTTCACGTATTCACCGGCTACCTCAGGAGCAAAGTTATTTTCGTCCATAAGGCGGATGAAATGGGAGCCTACAATTGCTCCATCTAACGCGTCCTTTAATGGTAACACATCTTCTGCTGTTTTAATACCAAATCCCATCATGACAGGAATCTTTGAAACGGCCTTTACACTTGAAAGATAATCATGAATCTGCTTGCCAAAGTTCACATTCTTACCGGTTACACCCATGGAAGAAACGCAGTAAACGAAGCCTCTTGCTCCCTCTAAGAGATATGGAACACGGTCTGCAGAAATTGGAGAAACAAGCTGAATCAGGATTGGAGCTCCTTCTTCCTCATCAAGAACAGACTGCAAAGGCTGCTGCTCTTCCTTTGGAAGATCTGGGATAATCAGTCCGTCTACGCCTGCCTTTGCACAGGCCTTTACGAAGTTTTCAAGTCCCATGGAGAATACTGTGTTGTAGTACATCATGAATACGATTGGCATCTTCATGCCTTCTGCTCTTAACTTCTCCATCATTTCCAGAATCTGTGTAAGATTTGTGCCGTTTAAAATTGCTCTGTAGGAAGCATCCTGGATAACCGGACCATCTGCAATCGGATCGGAAAATGGGATTCCAACTTCACACACATCGAGTCCTGCTGCTTCTTCGGCCTTTAGAATCTTCGCTGTTGTATCAAGGTCAGGAAGTCCTGCTGTCATATAAGTAATAAAGGCTTTCTTTCCTTCCGCCTGTAATTCCTGCATCTTTTCTTCAATTCTGTTCATCACTTATTTGTCTCCTCTCCGTTTAAATACTTACGTACTGTATTGATATCCTTATCACCGCGGCCAGAGAGGCAAACGATAATAATCTGATCTTCCGTCATGTCTTTAGCTAACTTGCATGCACAAGCTACAGCATGAGCACTCTCGATTGCAGGGATGATACCCTCTTCTTTCGTCAGTTCAAGGAATGCATCCATGCACTCTTTATCTGTGATATTTGTGTAGGTTGCTCTGCCGCTGTCACGAAGATATGCATGCTCAGGACCAACACCGGGATAGTCAAGACCTGCGGAAATGGAATGTGCAAGCTCAATATTGCCATTTTCATCCTGTAACAGATAAGTCTTCATGCCATGCAGAACGCCTGCCTTACCAAGTGCCATAGCTGCTGCATGCTTTCCTGTTTCAACACCAAGACCGCCGGCCTCAGCACCTACAAGCTTAACAGATGGCTCGTCGATGAACTCAGAGAACATGCCGATGGAGTTAGAACCACCGCCGACGCAGGCAACAACACAATCCGGAAGTCTGCCTTCCTTCTCAATAATCTGACGCTTTGCTTCTACGGAGATTACCTTTTGGAATTCTCTTACCATTTCAGGATATGGAGCAGGACCTACAGCAGAACCGATGATGTAGAAGGTATCCTCTGCATGCTCAGACCAGTAACGGATTGCCGCATTTGTCGCATCCTTTAATGTTGAGGAACCTGTCGTAACAGATTCAACCTTAGCTCCAAGAAGATTCATACGGAATACATTTAAGGACTGTCTTTCGATATCCTCAGCACCCATGAATACGGTACATTCCATGCCAAAGAGGGCTGCACCGGTTGCTGTTGCAACACCGTGCTGACCTGCACCGGTTTCAGCAATAACCTTAGTCTTACCCATACGCTTTGCCAGTAAGATCTGACCTAATACATTATTAATCTTGTGTGCACCTGTGTGATTCAGATCTTCTCTCTTTAAGTACATCTTTGTGCCGTACTTCTTAGAAAGCTTTTCAGCAAAGTACAGAGGGGTCTCACGGCCGTCGTACTCCTTTAAATAATAGTTATACTGACGAATAAACTCAGGATCCGCAATTGCTTCTCTGAACGCCTTATCCAGCTCTGCTAACGGATTCATCAAACTCTCCGCTACGTACTGGCCACCAAATTCTCCATAATACTTACTCATGCTCAATCTCCTTTATATCTTTTTCAACTGCAAATGCGGCCCCCGCCTTTCAATGCATTTCAGTTTTTAGCCGCAATGTTAACGCTTCAATTTTTGCTTCTGATTTCTCAACCCTGCCTTCGATTTCCACCGAAGAGCTTACATCGATTACATCGGGTGAAAGGGCCTTTATTGCTTCCTTCACATTCCCTGCACCGATGCCTCCTGCAAGAAAGAAGAGCTTTCCCGCAGCCTTAATCTTTTTAACAATTTCTTCTGCTTCTTTCCAGGAAAATGCAACTCCGCTCCCGGGCTCCTTTGCATCAAGCAATATTCCTGCCACTTTTGTTTCATTTAAAAGCTCATCGAGTGCAGCTTCTGTCGCATCCTGATTGAATGCCCGGATGACCGGCAGGCTTGTTGTTTCGTAAACATCCTGTGCGAGTTCGCCGTGAACCTGCAGATATTGAAAGCCTGCGGCTTCTATTGCCTCTACCTGCTCTTTATTCGGACTCACGGTCACCGCAACGGACTTAATTCCTTCCTGATTCAAAGCCTTTGCAATTTTCTCGCCCTTCGTAATCTCCTGATTTCGCTTTGATTTTGGAAAGAAAAGAACAACCCCGCCAAAATTAATGCCGTGCCGACTAAGCATTGCCGCATCTTCTTCACGGCTGAGCCCGCATACTTTAATCAGCTGTCCACCGGCGCCGTGCTCTTTACTTTGACTCATCATAGATTCCTTTCAGATGTGCAACCAGCTCTCCGGGATTGTCGCTTTCCATCAGTGCGGTACCGATTAACAGCGCGTCCGGATGTGCCTTGCTTACGCAGCGCAGGTCATCGTCTGTGATAACTCCGCTTTCCGTAACGAACAGGCGTCTTGAACCATCCTTGCAGTTACTGAATCCGTTGTTTCTCATGCAGTTCGCAAGACGCTCTGTCGTATCAAGATGAATCGTGAAATCCTTCAAGTTTCGGTTATTAACGCCTAAAATTTTCACATCCAGAGCCAGCATTCTGTCTAACTCTTCCTCATCATGAACTTCACATAAAACATCCATGCCAAGCGCATATGCCAGATCATAAAGATGCTTAAATGTGTCATCATCAAGAATTGCTGCAATCAAAAGAATGCAATCCGCACCTATCACCTTCGCTTCGTACACCTGATACGGATCAAAGATAAAATCTTTACGGATGATTGGGCGTTCACTGGTCTTTCTGATTTCCTTTAAGTAATCCACACTTCCGTTAAAGTGGTCTTCCTCTGTCAGACAGGAAATAGCGGATACCACCTTGTTGTACTGTCTGATTCTCTCTGTCAAATCCACCTTCACGGCCATTTCGCCGTGGCTCGGACTCTTTTTCTTAAATTCACCAATCACGGAAAGGCCATCCGCAGCAAGTGCATCGTAAAACGAAATACTCTTTCGCTCACACTCAAGTGCTTTGTTTTTCATTTTCTCATCAGAAACGAGTCTTTTCGCAGCCTCAAGGCGGACTTTCTTGTCTTCAACAATGGTGTCCAAAATCATTTTGTGCCCTCCTTAAAATCTGTGATTAACAAAATTTTCAATCATACGTTTGCCATGATCTGTGAAAACCGATTCCGGATGGAACTGCATTCCGAAAATCGGGTATTTCTTATGGCGAATCGCCATGATTTCGCCGTCATCCACGGCTCTTGCCGTCACTTCGAGGCAATCCGGCATCGTATCTTCCTTGATGGATAAGGAATGATATCTTGCAACGTTGATTCCATCCGGGATTCCGGTGAAGATTCCCTTCCCGTCGTGATGGATTTTGCTCTGCTTTCCATGCATAATGCGGCTCGCGTACGTTACCTCTGCGCCAAATGCATCTGCGATGCACTGATGTCCGAGGCAGATTCCAAGAATAGGAATTTTCCCGGCAAATGCCTTGATTGCCTCTACACAGATTCCTGCTTCGGCCGGGCTCTTCGGACCCGGTGAGATGACTAGCATGTCAGGACGAAGATTTTCCATGTCATTGATGGTTGTCTTGTCGTTTCTGATGACCTGCACATCCGGGTCAAAGGCCGATACGTACTGGCACAGGTTGTATGTAAATGAGTCGTAGTTATCAATCAAGAGAATCATAAGTTCTTATCCTCCTTCTTCTCTAATGTCTTAGCCAATGCCTGTACTTTGTTGCAGCATTCCTGATATTCACTTTCCGGATTGGAATCGTTGACAATTCCGGCTCCGGCCTGAAGATATACTCTGTTTCCTTTTTTCACCATGGTTCTGATGGTGATGCAGAAATCCAGGTTGCCACCGAAATCTAAGTAGCCTGTCGCACCGCCATACAGACCGCGCTTTACGGATTCCAGTTCGTCGATGATTTCCATCGCGCGAATCTTTGGCGCTCCGGACAGGGTTCCTGCAGGAAGGAAGCTTGCAATTAAGTCAACCGGGTGAACTTCTGCCTTGCTCTTTCCTTCTACTAAGGACACGATATGCATGACATGGGAGTATTTCTTTACAACCATGAATTCTTTTAATTTTACAGAGGAAGTAAGGGAGACGCGGCCCATGTCATTTCTTGCCAGATCTACTAACATCGCATGCTCTGCGCGCTCCTTTTCATCTGCTAAAAGCTCAGCTTCCAGTCTTGCATCCTCTGCCGCATCCTTGCCTCTTGGTCTCGTTCCTGCAATCGGGCAGGTGAACATGCGGTTATCGGTCTTTTTAACCAGCATTTCCGGTGAGCTTCCAATCACTTCAAATCCGGGGAAGTTGAAGTAGTAAAGATAAGGGGACGGATTGAGCACTCTTAATCTCTTATACAGGGAAAATCCGCTTTCTCCTGTTTCAAATGTCCATCTCTGCGAAAGCACTGTCTGGAAGATATGTCCTTCCTTGATGTAGTGCTTGATTTTCTCGATTTTCTTTGAGTACTGCTCTAAGGAATCGGATTCCTTAATCTTTGTAACAGTGAACTCCTCAGCCTCTGATTCGGTCTTCTCTTCGCCTGAAGCATTCGCTTTGTCGTCGCCTGCGGCGTTTGCACTCATTACCTTCTCAATTAAGGCTGCAGCCTTTTCCTTTGCCAGGTTAAGGCTTTCTGTATTTCCGTCTTCATAAAGTACAATTGCTGTTAATGTCTCGGCTCTGTGATCTACCGCAAGACACTCAGTAACTAACATCAGCTGGATGGCGTCAATTCCGATTTCATCCGGGTTATCATCCGGAATTACCTCGGAATATCGAATAAAATCGTATCCAAAGCTTCCTACGAGACCACCATTAAATGGAGGTTCTGAGTTTTCTGTCACTACATCGTAGCGCGCACAGAACTTCTTTAATTCTTCCTTTGGATTTCCGGGAAGTACTTCCTTCTCACCGTTTTTGAACTCAATAACCAGCGAATCCCCTTCCGCGTGAATGTAGGCAGCAGGCTCATTTCCAAAGAATGTGAAACGACCTTCCTCTCTGTCGTTACTTTCCATTAAGAAACCTGTTTTTTCCTTACCCAGACGCTCAAAGAGCTGTACCGGTGTTTCTGTAACAATGCTGACTGTCTTTTTAAATACTTTGTACTTCATGTTAGACCTTTCTAAAAGTCGCTTGTGTGAAGGATCCTCGCCAGGCACGCGGTGCCCATTCGAAGGCCTTCGGCCTTCTCATGTCGCGCTGTCGCGCTATGCATCCATGCAAGGCCAGCCTTCTCGCCGTGCGAGCACGGCTCCCTGGCTGGCCTTGCATGGATGCGCACCGCTTGTAGTGAACGCAAAAACGTCCCTGTCTGCGATTTTCACAGACAGGGACGATAGTTTCGTGGTGCCACCCTTCATTCCCGGGAATTTCCCGGCTCAATCAGATACATGAAATTAAAATTTCAGATATCCTCCCTCTGTAACGTGAGGACACGTCCTAAAGCTAATCCTTAAGTAAGTTTCGCCAAGGCATCTCGCAAGACCATTCTTCAGTTCGTTCACTACCGGTTTCTCAGCCCCACCGGTTCTCTGTATGCTTCGTAAACTGAATACTCTTTTGTTCATCGACTTTTGTTTTTTTAATTCTATGTAAGAATAATAGCACTTACATTTTTACACGTCAAGGCGGTAAAGCGTTAAATTTTTCTTTTTCGCACATCCTGTGCACCTGGTCAAATTCCATTTTTTTGGGGTATTTTACCCGTTATTTTTCCGATTTTGGCCCAAAGCAAAAATCATGATAAGTTAAGAGTGATTCTCAGAATAAATCTTTCAGTTCCTTAAATGTATGAATAATCCCGTCATAGTCTTCAACCGATCCAAAGCCATAAGAAGCAAAGATGAA
This sequence comes from uncultured Lachnospiraceae bacterium, assembly GCA_902781505.1. Classification (GTDB taxonomy): domain Bacteria; phylum Bacillota; class Clostridia; order Lachnospirales; family Lachnospiraceae; genus UBA4285. Next base: position 15,353 of record CACZJL010000003.1, read on the forward strand.
CGGAATTCCGGCGTCAATCGCGGACTGTCTGTCGCCAGCGGTATCTCCGACGTAGACAGGATTCTTAAATCCGTTTCTTTCAATGACAATCTTGTTTGTTTCACCCTTTGTGGCCATTGTCTGGCCCCAGCAGGAGAAATCCTTAAAGTATTTTCCACAGTCATGCGCATGCAGGAAATCCTCAATATATCCGCATTGGCAGTTGCTGACAATGCACAGAGGAAGCTTTGAGGAAAGATATTCCAGTGTCTCCTTTAAGTCCGGATAAAGAATTCCGCCGCGATTGTAGAGTTGATGCACTTCGTATTCGCACATCTCTTCCATCAGTGCATCGCGGTCGGCCTTTTCAAGTTCCGGTACAATCGCATCCGCGATGTCATACATCGTCTTGCCAAACTGTGCTGACAGCTCTTCCTTTGAAAAAGGTCCTCTCTTCAGGCCTTTTTTCGCAAGTACTTCGTTCCAGGTATCACAAATCCCCTGGGACGCATCCCATAAGGTACCGTCAAGGTCAAAAATAATAGCATCTGCATCTTCAAATCTTTTCTTCATAAATCTCAACTCTTCTTTCAGTCGATTCGCATCCATTGCCTGACGACAGGCTCAGGCATCGAGTTGCTCAAGCAAAGCAAGGACGTCCGGGTTCTGTGTAATGTCGTAAACCAGGGTAAAACAATCTTTTGCGAGACTGTCCTGTCCCTGCTTTAAAAGCTCACCGCCAGCTTCGTAGAGCACGCGGATGGTTTTCTCTTCCGGTCCCGGCTCGATTTTTTCAGAAACGAGAACCTTCTGCATTTCCGCAATCTGTTCCCGGCTGTACCCCTGTTTTGCGTCAGAAGCAGAATTAAGACCACTTGCCTGATCTTTTAAAAGCTCGTTTTCCTTATGAATACCGGTGGCAGATGCTAGCCCTGCACTTTCCATGGCTGCAGCAAGATAGGCTAGCTCCGAATCGGCATTTTCCGTGTGATAATACAGATTCGAATACTCATAACATACCTTCGCGATTTCAGGCTTATATTTTGAAGTGTAGTAATAGCCCATGTTTCTGTAATATCTGGCCATGGTTGCTCTTGAGGCACAGAAATAATAAAGCTGCTCGGTTACTGCCCGGAAGCGCTCAAGATGGCCGATATGCTTCTCTGCTTCTGCAAGGTCAAGAAGGGCATCTAAGTCAACCGGATTCCAGTCGACCGCCTTTTTAAAGGCCTTGGCGGCGGCATGATACTTCTCTTCCTGCATGGCAGCCTCGCCGATTTCGCGGTACCACAAAGCGTAATCCTCTGTTGTCGGGCGAATAACCTTGTCCTGACGATAATAGGCTGCGTAGAGGTAATACTCCATCATGTGGTGAAAGCTCACAAGTACGCTGTTCTCATCCTCGCGGACAATCAGACCCGCATCAAGCTTACTTTCAAGATCTTCTGTCTGTAGTTTTAACTGTTCGATTCTTTCCATAACTTCCTTTTTCTTCATGCATTTTACAGGTCAGAACGAGAATGCTTCTCGGTCCTACCTGGACCTGTCTGTCATGTACTGCATTTCTCCACTCAGCTTCAGGAGCTGAACCAAAGACAGGCGTCCAGACTGCATCTTTGGCTGCCTCCGGAAGTGCCAGTTCGTGCGACTCCCAGTGCATATTGTACGCAACATAAATCAGTTCCTTGTCTTCCGGGTCTGCATAGCTTGCGCAATACATGATTCCGACATGACGATCATAGTTTTCAAGTGCGTTAATCCACGCACTCGTTCCATGCCAGGAAATGTCCGGATATCCGATGCTCAACGCGTCTGACCCCAGCAATTCCTTCTCCATATGTAAAATCCTGTGCTTTTTTCTGAACGCAATCAGTCCTTTAACAAAACTTCTTAATTCAGATGCATTCTTGGTCTGATTCCACGTTGTCCACGTCACCTCAGAATCAATGCAATACGGATTGTTGTTGCCTCCCTGAGAATTTAAGAATTCATCTCCTGCAACGATCAGCGGAGTTCCGGCCGATAACAGAAGCATCATAAAAGCATTCTTAAGCTGCTTCTTTCTTAAGGCCACAACCTTTTTCTTCTTCGTCCGGCCCTCTTCACCGCAATTCCAGGAGAAATTAAAATTCTCTCCATCGCGGCCACCCTCGCCATTTGCCTCGTTATGCTTTCTGTCGTAGCTCACAAGGTCGACCATCGTGAAGCCGTCATGATTCGTGATGTAATTGATATTCGCAGTAGCCAGCGGATTTGCACGATTCACCCTTATGTAATCTGCCAGCTGATTATCATCGCCCTTTAAGAATTTCCTTGCAGTCTGCAGGAATCCTTCATTCGCATTTGCCATATGACGGCAACCGGGCTTCTCGCCATCCCAATATACTGTGATAATCTTTGTCTCGGCAAGAATCGGGTCTTCAAAGATTGCGCGCAGTGCCTCCGGCTTGCCGTAAAAATGGAAGCCATCAACGTGGTACTCGCTGACCCAGTAACGAAGGCAACTAAGAATTTCCGAAATATCTTCCCGCGTGAAATACATTTCCATCAGGCACTCAATTCCTGCCCTGTGTAATTCCTTCACCATCGTCTTAAACTCTACGGTATAGTCTGCACGCTTCGTTGCACAGAATGAGGCCTTCGGAGCAAAGTGGTACGCGTCCGTATATCCCCAGTAGTTGACCGGCTTTTCAATCGGGCCGGCTCTATACGGATCCGCTACCTGACCGGTTCCATACGGGTTTGATGCAATTGATTCCTTCAATTCCGGAAAACGGCCGCAGTCGTCGTACTCATACGCCGGCATCAACTCAATTGCTGTAATTCCAAGGTCTTTAAGATATGGAATTTTCTCGATAATTCCGGCAAATGTTCCTTTTTTCTTCACGCCGCTCGTTCTTGATTTTGTGAAACCTCTTACATGCAGCTTATACAGCACGCTCTCGGCAAATGTTTTTTTGAGCGGCTTGTCGTCTTCCCAGTCAAAATCGTCCGGGGTGACGCGCGACAGAACCTTTTCTCCCGTCGTCCTTCCGTAGTCACTGCAGTTTGTAAAGTTCGTGCCACATGGGTCCGGCACACAATGACCATCAATTTCGTAGCAATAATACAGGTGGTCCGCCTTAATTCCCGTAATGCGGACGCAGTAAAAAAAACCGGTTCGATATTCATCCGTAAACGGAATTTCTGCGGCCAACTCCCCTGTTTTTTTAAATAATAAAAGCTTTACTTTGCGGCTTTCACTCTTCAGCCCAAACACATAAGAAGATCCGGATTTTACAACACCACGGACATTCTTACATCCACGTTCTATTTTCATCATAGTCATGTTCCCTCAAAGTATATTCTTGCCTTCATCATAACACGCGTGTACCTTTTTCACAAATCACAACGCCGCGCCACGCCCTACAGGATGCCTTCCCCGGTGAATTCCGGAATGAAGCTTTCCTTCTGGGTTTCGCCCTCCTGCATAAACCCGTTTTCAATTCCGAGGGCATTTGCATAGCTTAATACCCGGTCGTATTCATCCTCAGCAACCTTTCTTGTCAGTTCGTCCGGCAAGGCAAGTCCCGCCACCGGGGTATACTGATTCATAATGCTGATAAAAATTCTGTTCTCAAAATTGTCGTACAATCTGCGCAGAGCGTCCTTAGATTCCCGTACAGCGCCAGGCAGCACCAGGTGGCGGACGATGACGCCTCGCGTCATAATGCCCTCCTCGATACCAAGTGCTGCCGCTTCAGATGCCGTCGCAAAATGCGCGTGCGACGCTGAAGGCAGAATACCTGTGCCGGCCTGACGCACCATCTCACGGATGGCAGCAAGGGCCCGCTCAGGGTAATCCGGTGCTTTCGAATACTTCGCTGCCAGCACAGAGGACGCATATTTGTAGTCCGGAAGCCAGACATTTACAATACCCTCGAGGGATTTCACCGTGTCGACTTCTTCATACGCACTGGTATTATAGACGATTGGAATCTTAAGTCCCTGATTTCTAGCGGCTTCAACGGCACGAATAATGACCGGCACAAAATGCGTCGGCGTCACAAGATTGATGTTATTGGCCTTTTTCTCCTGCAGTTCGAGAAAGATTTCAGAAAGGCGCGATTCACTGACCGGAAAACCGTCCTGCCCGGCGGCAATTTTCGTATTCTGACAGAATACACAACGCATCTGGCAGCCAGTAAAAAAGACGGCACCAGAACCATTCTTCCCTGAAATGCAAGGTTCCTCCCAGAAATGCAGGGCTGCTCTGGCAGCCTTCACTTCCGCACCCTGTCCGCAATAGCCGGTTTTTTTATAACGATTCACTCTGCAACCCCGAGGACACAGGGTGCAGTCCTCAAATTCTTTATATATCATATAATCCTCAGTTCTTGTATTCCGGTATTTTCCAATTCCTTCAGCTTAAGAAACGTTGACAATTCCACATTCTTACGATAAACTAAAGAAGTTATAAGCTACTATGGCTCAGTTGGTAGAGCAGCTGATTCGTAATCAGCAGGTCACCGGTTCAAGTCCGGTTAGTAGCTCTTAAACAATCAGTTATGATTGCATTTGCAGATATGGTTCATCGGTAGAACGCTAGCTTCCCAAGCTTGAAAGGCGGGTCCGACTCCCGTTATCTGCTTTTTTTATGCTTCAAGATTATAACACATTTCAAAAAGGTCTTATCTATGATTCGATTAAACATTTCCCAGGTTAAAAACTTCATGGAACATCTGCTGATCAAGGATACGTTTGACGCATTTTATCTGAACGAGGCGACCGTGAACGCACTCTGCTCCTTCTCCATTGATGGAACGAAAAATGCTGCCTACGACACTCCCTTGGCAAATACCTTTGTTGACCCGTCCGTTGCTGCCTCCGCCACCGTGCAGGACGCTGCACAAAACGCCGCGAGCAGCACAGAATACGTGAAATGGCGTGACGTGAAGCCTCTTGTTTTAAGTATGATCAAGGGCAAGGCGACCCCAACTTCCATGAAGATCATTTTTTCTCTGACTCCGGCTCAGATAATCAGCCTGATTCAGCACTTTTCACTTGATTTTAAACCGGAACAGATTGATGCACTCGCCATGAACTTCCGTTTCAACAAAGAAGGCGCCTGCATCATCACAGGAACTTCTCTTAAGACCTTCTCCATGGAGAAATCGTTAGAAAAGACGTTTGATGCCTGGGTACGCGACTTCCTTGCAATGAAAGAAATTGCGTTTAAAGAAGACTAAGGGCGGACACCTGCCACTACGAAACGCATATCTCATTTATTAGCACTCTTTATAAAAGAGTGCTAATTTCCCCTTGACTTTACTCCTTCCCTGCACTACCATACATAGTTGAAGATTTTCGTTTGAAAGGAGCTATTAATATGGCAGTAGAACATGGAAGTTTATCGATTAACAGCGAAAACATTTTCCCTATTATCAAAAAATGGATGTATTCCGATCATGACATCTTCTACCGTGAACTCGTAAGTAACGGTGTGGATGCTATCACAAAGCTCAAAAAGCTTACCGCAATGGGTGAGTATGAGGCCCCTGAAGATACGGATTACAAAGTCCTTGTCAATATTTCCCAGAAGAATAAGTACATCAAAATCACAGATAACGGCCTTGGTATGACAACCGATGAGGTTAACAAGTATATCAACCAGATCGCATTCTCAGGTGCTCAGGCATTCCTTGACAAATACAAGGATAAGGCCGACGGCGATCAGATTATCGGTCACTTCGGTCTCGGATTTTACTCCGCATTCATGGTTGCTGACCGTGTAACCATCCACACTCTTTCGTTCCAGAAAGGCGCTAAGTCAGTACTCTGGACCTGTAACGGCGGTACCGATTACTCCATGATGGACGGCGAGAAGACAACAGTCGGCACGGAGATTACTCTCTTCTTAAATGACGACTCCCTCGAATTTGCAAATGAATACAAGGCAAGAGAAGTTCTTGAAAAGTACTGCTCTTTCATGCCGGTTCCTGTATACCTTACAGATGACGACCTCGGCGAGCAGACTGAGGATGTGACCGCTGATGAAGTAACAGAAAAAGACAAGGTTATCAAAACATTTACCAAGGATGCAGTAACTGAAGAAAAGAAGAAAGACGACGGCACAACAGAAACAGTTGAAGTGACTCCTGCTAAGGAAATGGCAACGATTGTTAAGCGCCCTGTCATGCTCAATGACCCTCACCCACTCTGGACAAAGATGCCAAACGAGTGTACAGACGAGCAGTATAAGGACTTCTACACAAAGGTATTCCGCGATTTCAAGGAACCTTTGTTCTGGATTCACTTAAATATGGATTATCCTTTCAACTTAAAGGGTATCCTCTACTTCCCTAAGCTCGATACCGAGTACGACCGCATCGAAGGTACCATCAAGCTCTACAGCAACCAGGTATTCGTAGCAGACAACATCAAGGAAGTTATACCTGAATTCCTGCTTCTTTTAAAGGGTGTCATCGACTGTCCTGATCTGCCACTGAACGTATCCCGTTCTGCCCTTCAGAATGACGGCTTCGTTAAGAAGATTTCCGACTACATCACAAAGAAGGTTGCGGATAAGTTAAACGGTATGTTTAAGACTGAGCGCGAAAACTACGAGAAGTACTGGGATGACATTCATCCATTCATCAAGTACGGCTGTTTAAAGGACGAGAAGTTCTACGACAAGATTAAGGATTCTCTCATATTCAAGAACCTGAATGGCAAATATCTGACTCTTAATGATTGCTTAAAGGAAAATGAAGAGGCTCACAAGAATCAAATTTTCTACGTTACAGACGAGCAGGCTCAGAGCCAGTACATCAATATGTTTAAGAACGCAGATATGGACGCAGTCTTCTTAAATACAACGATTGATGCCCCATTTATCCAGCTGCTTGAAACGAAGGTTACAGATCTTAAGTTCCTTCGTATCGATAATGATCTTTCAGATACCTTCAAGGAAGAAGTTTCTGAAGAGGATTTAAAGGACATTACAGAAAAGCTTACTAAGACCTTTAAGGATGCCTTAAAGAATGAGGCTCTGACAGTTAAGGTTGAGAAGCTCAAAGACGCTTCCATCTCCTCTCTGATTACTCAGGATGAGCAGGCAAGACGTATGCAGGATATGCTCCGTACTTATGCTATGTACGGCATGTCTCCTGATAGTTTTAAGAATCAGAACCGGGAAACTCTTGTTTTAAATGCAAACAACGAGCTGGTTCAGTATATCTTAGAGAACCCTGATACCGAGAACACTCCTGTGTTCTGTGAACAGCTCTATGACCTTGCCAAGCTGATGCATGCACCGCTTGAAGCTGAGCAGATGACTGCATTCGTTGCAAGAACAAATAAAATCATGCAGCTCTTAAGCCAGAAGTAAATTTCTTCCGGTTACAGGTAAACAAAAGCGCTCGATGGGATTCATTCCCGCCGGGCGCTTTATTTTGTCGCAAATGCACGAAGCACCCGCTTTCGCGGGCACTTTTCAAACATCGTATTCCTGTTTCTGGTTCAGCCACTTAAAGGCAAGGCTCTTATCATTACCGCTGTAATAGCGGAATAACGCCTTCGCCAGAATCTGATCCCTTCGAACATAGGTGTTCGTCCAGAATCTGGAGTCCTTTGAGTTGTTTCTGTTATCACCGAGCATAAAGTAGCAATCTTCCGGTACATGGTAGATTACCGCTGTCTGCGCGGTCAGCATCTCTTCTCTGATATAATCCTCTTCAAGTTTTACACCGTTTACATAAACCGCATGATTCTGAATTACCACTTCATCACCCGGGAGTCCGATGACACGCTTGATGAACTTCTGACTTTCATCATCCGGATACTTAAAAATCACGATATCTCCGCGCTTTGGTTCACTGAACACATAAGCGAGGCGGTTACCGATCAGCTTATCATTAACAGCAATCGTGTTTCTCATGGAACCGGACGGGACCTTTGCATTTAAGATAACAAAGGTGGAAATGATGAAGGCAAGAACCACCGCAATCACGACGGTCTTAACATCTTCATAAAGTTCCTTGGCCAGACTAGGTCTGACATAATCCTCTACTCTCTGTCTTTTCTTTTTACTTCTTCTTTTGTATTTCTTTTCTGAAACTTCTTCTACCTTCAAAGGCCTCTCTTTTCTATCTTCATGCTCTGCAGCCTGAATGTCTTTACCTTCTGTCATCTCTTCCCCCGAATCTCTCAGCCATGTAAAATCAAAAGAATCCTCATTTTCAAAATCTGTCGTTGTGTCACTCATTTTCTGCCATTTCCCTTATTTCTTTAAGTTAAGTTTACTTAAACTTCTAAAGAAAAGCAAGTTAAGAATGCAGAAAGGCCCCCTCTGTTAAGAGGGGACCCTAAATGACTCTTAAGTAATAATAAAGATTAAACTCTCTTTAAGTACTCACCTGTTCTTGTATCGATAGAGATTGTATCACCTTCGTTTACGAATGCCGGAACTGTAACCTTAGCACCTGTTTCAACGATAGCCGGCTTAGTAACGTTAGTAGCTGTGTTACCCTTAACGCCTGGCTCTGCCTCTGTGACAAGAAGCTCAACTGTGATAGGTGGCTCGATTGCAAATACATCACCGTTATGAGAGATGAGCTTTACTGTCTCGTTCTCCTTAACGAACATAAGGGAATCGCCAACATTTTCCTTGGAAAGAGAAATCTGCTCATATGTCTCTGTATCCATGAATACATAGAAATCTCCATCCTGGTAAAGATATGTGTAATCCTTCTTGTCGATATGAGCTGTAGGTAACTTCTCAGTAGGACGGAAAGTCTTTTCAACAACACCACCGGAAACGATGTTCTTTAACTTTGTTCTAACGAAAGCAGCGCCCTTGCCTGGCTTAACGTGCTGGAATTCGATGATCTGCCAAATGCCGTTATCCATTTCTACTGTAATACCGTTTTTAAAATCTCCTGCTGCAACCATAAAGGTAAAACCTCCTTGAAAATCAAATCATACCACCTAATTATAATGTATCTTCTGTTGCTTTTCAACCATTTTTTCTTTTCGTGGCAAATGCCCATTTTCCCTTGGCATTTTCACCCCGTCCCGTGCCGTATCAGCTCAATCCGTTCACAAGTGCTTCCATCGCGAGTAAATAGCCCTGAAGGCCAAGTCCTGCAATCTGCGCATTCATAACAGGCGCTGTCACAGAGGTGTGACGGAACTCTTCTCTCTTATGAATGTTGCTTATGTGAACCTCAATCTTTGGAATATCAGGGATAGAGCCCAATGCATCACGGATTGCATAGCTGTAATGTGTGTATGCACCCGGATTGAATACGATTCCATCCACCTTATCAAAATATGCCTGCTGGATACGGTCAATCAAAGCACCTTCGTGATTGCTCTGATACAGTTCCACTTCCACGCCAAGAGCCTTAGCCTTATCGCGAATCATATGCTGGAGAGCCTCAAAATTCTGCTTTCCGTAGATTCCCGGTTCTCTGATTCCAAGAAAATTAATATTTGGTCCGTTCATTACTAAAATTTTCATAATTTCCTCCACATCTCTTCAAAGCTTAATCCAGCTGTTTCAAGCACCTGGTTTGCTCCGTCCAGGTACTGACTCTCTCTTCTTCCCATCAGAGTTTCAATATGAGCCTTTAACTCAGCGCCTGTCTTTCCAGCAAGAAGCGGTCTTGTTGTATCTTTGGTCAGTCTCTTCACCAGCTCGTCCGGCTCGGCCTTTAAATATACGACCTTACCGAAGCTCTTTAAAAGCGCTCTGTTCTCTTCTCTGACCGGCATTCCGCCGCCAACACTTAACACAACGCCTGTAAGCTTTCTTTCGTTGAGCTTCTTTAAGAACTCCGTCTCCATATCACGAAACGCCTCTTCGCCGTCCGTGGCAAATATATCCTTAATCGCTCTCCCCTGTTCTTTTTCAATTTCAGCATCAGTGTCAAGAAGCATATAACCCTTGTTCTGTGCAAGCCATATGCCAAAAGTCGTCTTGCCGGATCCCATAAATCCAGTCAGAACGAGGTTTCCCTTGTCTGATTTTACGGTTCCCGCTGCGCTTTCGCCCGCTCGACGGCGCTCCATCTCCGCTTCAAGAATTGATAGAACATCTTCTGCCACAGACCGGGACACCTTCACATCATTCCAGAGTTCAAAGGATGCAACTCCTTGATATAACAGCATTGTCAGTCCGTTGTACGCCTTCTTCCCACGCTCCTGTAAAAGCTTCATGAATTTCGTTGTCTCCGGATTATAAATAATATCAACACCACACTCCGCGTGATCATATACCACGGAAAGATCTGTAATTACCTCGTCCACATGTGGGTGCAGGCCAACACTCGTCGTCTGCACAAGAACGTAACCTTCATGCACTTTGGCGAAACTCTCAAGCTCGCTCATTGCGAGGCCGCGCGCCACACCCGTGGCTGCGAATTTGTTCACAGCATCTGCGATGTCAGCTGCCTTTTCCTGCGTACGGTTGAAGATTACGACTTCCTTCGCCCCCATGTCAGCACAGGCAAATGCAACTGCTCTTGCGGCACCGCCGGCACCAAGTAACAGCGCGATTTTGCCGGCAAGTTCAACGCCGAAGTGTTCACACTCTCGTTCAAAGCCGATAAAGTCCGTGTTGTACCCCTTAAATCCGCCTTCCGTGCGAACCAGGGTATTCACAGCTCCGATAGCCTCTGCTGCCGGGTCAATTGCCTTTAAATAAGGCATCACAGCCTGCTTGTGTGGAACCGTTACATTTAGACCTCTGATGCTTAATGCATCAGCGCCACGAACAGCCTCTCCCACCTTTTCTTTTTCAACACAGAAATTGACATAGGCCATATCCAGTCCCTGTTTTTCTGCCAGATTGTTATGAATCAGCGGAGAAATCGAGTGGGAAACCGGATTTCCGATCAGTCCACAGACCGCTGTCGTTCCATTAATCATCCTCATTTTTATCTCCACCAATACGCTTATTTGCCCTTTGTCTTGGGCTTTTTAATAATCTTTGATACCTCTTCCATAAAGGAATCTACATCGGTAAATTCACGATATACGGAGGCAAAGCGCACGTATGCGACTTCATCAAGCACTTTTAGCTTATCCATGACCATCTCACCGATGACCGATGCCGGGATTTCAGTCTGATCCATGTTGGCGAGGGTATTTTCCACGTCTAATGCGGCCTGACGGATATCCTCCGTCGCAACCGGGCGCTTCATACAGCTTCGCATCATGCCTGCAATAATCTTATTGCGATCAAATGGCTCTCTTGTATTGTCTTTCTTAATGACCACCAGAGGTGTCATTTCAATTCTTTCATAGGTGGTAAATCTCTTCCCACAATCCTCACAGGTTCTGCGTCTTCTGATAGAACCATCTTCGATACTTCTCGAATCCAAAACTTTTAAGGAATTACTTCCGCAAAAAGGACACTTCATCGTTAACCTCCGGTATTTTGCAAGTTTTTAAGCACGTTAACATTATAAAATCGAACGGGAAGCCGGTCAACTTGTATTTCCGCTTAAACCTGCAATTTCACTTGAATGCGATCTGGAATTGTTATAAAATTAACTTAACATACGAAAGGGGACGTTTCGTGACATGAGTAGTAAATATGTAGCTTACGTGGGATGCTATACCCACGAGGAAGATGACGGAATCCATATCTTTGATGTAGATGTTGAAAAAGGTCGCATGACAGAACGTAAAACAGCGGCATTAACCAATTCAACATACGTAGCACTTTCACATAATGGCAAATACCTTTATTCCATTACCGATAACGGTGTAGCAAGTTTCTCCGTTCTGCCGGATGGCGATTTAGAGATGATTAACGTGCACACGATTAACGGTATGCGTGGCTGTCATCTTGAATTAACAAAAGATGACCGGTACCTTGCTGTTTCCGGTTATCATGATGGCAAGATTACGATATTAAGATGTTCCGAAGATGGTTCAATTGACTGCATTACGGATGAGGTCTTCCATAAGGGACTTGGCAGTATCAGTGAGCGCAACTACCGCCCTCATATTATGTGGAGTACTTTTACTCCTGATGAGGAACTGCTCTGTGCCTGCGATTCCGGCATCGACCAGATTAAGATTTATAACTTCGATCACCGCACCGGTAAGTTAAAGCTCTACGATATCATCAGAACCCAGTTAGAGACAGCGCCTCGTGAGATTGTATTCTCACCGGATGGAAAGCGCGCTTATGTTGTCTGCGAGATGAAGAATTACATCAACGTTTATGATTACAAGAAGGAAGATGGTCGCTACACCTTTGAATTCGTACAGAACATCTTCACCGTAAGAAAGCAGTTTAAAACAAACAACGCACCTTACCACTTCTCCATCTCAAACGATGGAAAGCACGCAGTCTGCACAAATGCCGGCTCCAATTCCCTGACTATGTACGAAATCAAGGAAGACGGAATGTTATCCATGCTTGGTAACCTGCCTGTATCTGGCAATTATCCTAAGTTTGCTCAAATCTTCCCGGATGATAAGCATGTCTGCTGCATGAATACGGAAGGCAATTCCATTACCTTCTTCACGATTCACTGGGATAAGGGTCTGATTGTCATGAACGGACCGGAGATTAAGATTAAGACACCGAATAATATGGTGATGAAAAAACTGGATAAGTAAGTTTTAAGGAGTTATCGCCTGTGCGGTAACTCCTTTTTTAACTAAAAAAGCTGATGCATCAAAATAGACGCATCAGTTTTCTTTTATTTACTTGCTATACTTTTCAATCTGCTCTTTCATTAAAGCGCCATCGTTGAAGTAATCAATCTTCATGGCTGCCTTAACTCTGGCAAGTGTCTGTGCAGCTTCTGCTTCTGCTGCAGCGGTACCCTGACGAAGAATCTCGTAAACACCTGGAATATCCTGCTCATACTGAGCTCTTCTCTCACGGATTGGTGTAAGCATTCTCTCAACGACCTTGATCAGGAATCTCTTACACTTCATATCACCTAAGCCACCACGCTGGTAGTGTTCCTTCATCTCATCAAGATTCTTGTACTCCGGTAAGAAATCAGCGAAATCCTGATCTGTTGAGAACGCATCAAGGTAAGTGAATACAGTGTTACCTTCAATGTGACCTGGATCTTCGACCTTGAGATGAGTAGGATCTGTGTACATTCCCTTAATCTTTCTCTCAACTTCAGCTGGTGAATCAGCAAGGTAAATGGCATTTCCTAAGGACTTGCTCATCTTTGCGTTTCCGTCAGTTCCGGGAAGTCTAAGGCAACTCTTGTTATCCGGAAGGAGGATGCTTGGCTCTACAAGGACTTCGTCATAAGTAGAATTGAACTTACGAACGATTTCTCTTGTCTGCTCAATCATTGGCTCCTGATCTTCACCTGCAGGAACAACAGTACCGTTAAATGCTGTGATATCTGCTGCCTGGCTGATCGGATATGTGAAGAAGCCTGTTGGGATTCCTGTATTAAAGCCTCTCATCTTAACTTCTGACTTTACAGTCGGGTTTCTCTCAAGTCTTGCTACTGTGACAAGGTTCATGTAGTAAACCGTAAGCTCTGCAAGCTGAGGAATCTGAGACTGAATGAAGATATGAGACTTAGCCGGATCGATACCTACAGAAAGGTAATCGAGTGCTACTTCAATGATGTTCTGACGAACCTTCTCCGGGTTAGCTGCATTGTCTGTCAGTGCCTGTGCATCTGCAATCAGAATGAAAATCTTATCGAATTCACCGGAATTCTGAAGTTCTACTCTTCTTCTTAAAGAACCAACGTAGTGGCCGAGATGAAGACGTCCTGTAGGACGGTCACCGGTGAGAATAATCTTAGGCTGAGCCATAATGTGCCTCCATTGCTTAGCGCTCCCCTGGCTGCTTATCATTTGCAGACCTGCGCTTTTTTTGTCCTGCACGTAACACACGCGCATATGTGCATATTTTAGCACAATGAAGTAAAAACGTCAAAATGAGCCAACTTGAAATTTGCCGGGAATCATTGTATCATTACTAAGGTCTGCGTGCAGACACTACAATCTAATATTTTCACGGGAGGCGTCTATGAGACATTTACTCAGTCCGCTTGATTTAAGCGTTGAGGAAACTAACGAACTTCTGGATCTCGCAAGAGATATCAGCAAGAATCCGGATAAATACAGCCACAAGTGTGAAGGCAAGAAAATTGCCACATGCTTTTACGAGCCAAGTACAAGAACAAGGTTAAGCTTCGAATCGGCCATGCTCAATCTTGGTGGTAGTGTTATTGGTTTTTCTTCTGCTAATTCCAGTTCTGCTTCAAAGGGAGAAAGTGTTTCCGACACCATTCGTGTTATCTCCTGCTTTGCAGATATCTGTGCTATGCGTCATCCAAAGGAAGGTGCTCCTATGGTTGCAGCAAGCAAATCTTCTATCCCTGTTATTAATGCCGGTGACGGTGGTCATCAGCACCCAACTCAGACCTTAACGGACCTTATGACAATCCGTGAACTCCGTGGTTCCTTAGACAATTTCACCATCGGCCTTTGCGGTGACTTAAAGTTTGGTCGTACAGTTCATTCCCTGATTAAAGAGCTCTCCCGCTATACAGGAATTAAGTTTGTTCTCATCTCCCCACCGGAACTTCGCGTTCCTGATGTGATTCGTGATGAGACATTAAAGGCAAATAACATTGAATTTACCGAGGTTGAGAGACTCGAGGATGTAATTCCTGAGCTTGATATTCTCTACATGACACGCGTGCAGAAAGAACGTTTCTTTAACGAAGAAGACTACTTACGCATGAAGGACTTCTACATCTTAGATGCTGCTAAGATGGCGATGGCCAAGCCTGATATGTATGTTCTTCACCCACTGCCAAGAGTTAATGAAATCTCTACAGAAGTAGATGATGATCCAAGAGCAGCTTATTTCAAGCAGGTACAGTACGGTGTCTATGTGCGTATGGCTCTGATTCTTACGCTGTTAGGCTTAAACTAAGGAGGATACACTATGCTTAATGTAGGACAGTTAAATGACGGTTTTGTGCTTGATCACATCAAGGCCGGCAAAGCAATGCAGATTTATAAGTTCCTGGAATTAGACAAGTTAGATTGCCAGGTCGCTATTATCAAGAATGCTCATTCCAACAAGATGGGGAAGAAGGATATTTTAAAGATTGAGGGCTGTTTAGATTTTGTAGATTTAGACGCAGTCGGCTTTGTTGATCCTGACATCACCGTTTCTGTCATCAAAAACGGCGAAATCGTTGAGAAGAAGAGCCTCTCTCTTCCTCACGAGATTAAGAATGTCGTAAAGTGTCAGAACCCAAGATGTATCACATCCATCGAGCAGCAGCTTGATCAGATCTTCATCCTGACCAATCCTGAAACAAAGACATACAGATGTAAGTATTGTGAAGAGAAGTACTTAAGACGTGACTAATTCTTTTCCTTTCGTGTTTCATTCTTCAAGCTCAGCCTGCATTTTCAGGCTGAGCTCATTTAAAATGGTATCACCGGAACAAAAAAGGCTGTGAAGAAATGAAAATTCATTTCTTCACAGCCTCCTGTTTTGTCTTTTAAATGTAATGAGGTGCACTGTAAGCCGGGTTATGTATCAGACAATCATCTATCTAGTCCTGCTGTTGCCAGCAGGCTCAAGCAACCTACCTGAAAGCACGACGGGCAGCCGTATTGCTTTACATTTGGTCTTGCTTCGGACGGAGTTTACACAGCCACTCATGTTACCATGAATGCGGTAGTCTCTTACACTGCCATTCCACCCTTACCGGAAGCTGATAACAGCCCCTGGCGGTTTATTTTCTGTTGCACTGGTCCTGGGGTCGCCCCCGCCGGACGTTATCCGGCGTCCTGCCCTGTGAAGCCCGGACTTTCCTCACCCGAAAAATCGGCCGCGATTGTCTGTGCACCTCAAAGACTTATCTATTTTAGGGCTCTTTTAAAGCATTTGTCAAATCATTTTACGAAACAGAGTCTCAATGAATAAACATTGCATCGCCGAAAGAGAAGAAACGATACTTTTCTTCTACGGCAATTTTATATGCATTGAGTACATTTTCTCTTCCGGCCAGAGCTGAAACCAGCATAACCAGCGTGGATTCCGGAAGATGGAAGTTCGTAATCAATGCATCGATGCACTTGAATTTGTAACCCGGATAGATGAAAATCTGTGTCCAGCCGCTCTTAGCAGAAACATGACCATTCTCATCCGTAACGGATTCCAGAGTACGTGTGGAGGTGGTACCGACTGCAATGACTCTTCCACCTGCTGCCTTTGTATCATTGATAATCTTCGCAGCTTCTTCAGAAACCATGTAGAACTCGGAATGCATATGATGCTCTAAGATATTCTCTGTCTTAACCGGACGGAAGGTTCCAAGTCCGACATGCAGAGTAACTCTGGCAATCTTAATGCCCTTCTTTTCAATATCCTCTAAAAGCTCTGTCGTAAAGTGCAGGCCTGCTGTCGGTGCTGCTGCAGAACCGTCATGGGCCGCATAAACGGTGTTATACATCGACTTATCTTCAAGCTTGTGTGTAATGTATGGAGGAAGTGGCATCTGGCCGAGTTCATCAAGGATTTCTTCAAAAATCCCGTCATACTCAAAGCGAATCAGACGATTGCCCTCTTCTACAATATCGATAACTTCACACTTAAGCTTTCCGTCACCAAAATCAATTCTTGTGCCGATTTTACACTTCTTACCCGGCTTTACCAGAACCTCCCAGGTATCCTTCATATCCGCTTTTCTCTGAAGTAAAAGGACTTCAATGGCAGCGCCTGTGCCTTCCTTTACACCAAGGAGTCTGGCCGGAATAACCTTCGTATCATTGATTACAAGACAGTCGCCGGGATTTAAATAATCGATGACATCCTTAAAAATCTTGTGCTCTACTTCGCCTGTTTCCTTGTCTAAGAGCATCATGCGAGAGGCTGCACGGTCTGTTAACGGGTCCTGTGCAATCAGCTCCTTTGGCAGATCATAATAATAATCATGAAGGCTCATGGTTGTTTTTTCTTCACTCATTTTTACTTTCTTTCTTAACGCCATACGCAGGCCCGTATTATTCATCAATACCGGCCTGCGTGCATAAATGTTTATTTTAAGCGGTTCGTAAAAGGTACGAACACATTTGCCAAAAAGATTACTTACGAAGCTCGATACCGATCTTTGTAAGACCTTCTAAAATCTTATCCATTGCGCCTGTGACATCCTTCTCTTCAAGAGTTCTGTCTTTCGCACGGAATACGATATTGTAAGCTACGGACTTGAAGCCTTCCTTAATCTGAGCGCCTTCGTAAATATCGAAAAGCTTATAGCTCTCTAAGTTGCTGCCACCGTTTTTCGCAATAACATCTTCAATCTGACCAACAAGAATATTCTTTGGTACAACCATGGAAATATCTCTTGTTGTTGCAGGGAAGTTCGCAATACCTGTGTACTTACGGTCAAATACTGCCATTTCATTGATAACAGGAAGATCAATGACAGCAAGATAGGTTCTGTCTCCTAAGGAGTAGTTATCTGCAACTTCAGGATGAACCTCACCTAAGTATCCGCAAACCTTGCCATCATAGATGACATTAGCCTGACGTCCTGGGTGAAGGAAGTTCTTTCCTGCATTTGGATCATATGTAATCTTGTCGAACAGTCCTACTTTAGTGAAGAACTCTTCTACAACGCCCTTCATATCGAAGAAGTCGCCTTCTCCATAGAAGCCAAGTGTGAACTCAACTCTCTCATCCGGAAGCTTGTCGTTGCAGGCTGGATCTTCAGGATCTGGGATATAAACCTTCGCCATTTCATAAAGACGTACGTCCTTATTACGACGGTTGTAGTTTGTGGAAAGGCTTGTCAGCATTCCATTGATTGGAAGAGTTCTCATAACGGAGAAGTCCTCACCAAGTGGATTTAAGATTTTGACTGTTGTGCGGATAGCATCATCAGC
This sequence comes from uncultured Lachnospiraceae bacterium, assembly GCA_902781505.1. GTDB lineage: Bacteria > Bacillota > Clostridia > Lachnospirales > Lachnospiraceae > UBA4285. Next base: position 33,233 of record CACZJL010000003.1, read on the forward strand.
TGCGATTCTTAACTTATCAAATACCTTTGGACTTTCAAAGGAGTATGTCATTGCCTGAGAGAAACCAAGAAATTCAGCTGTTTCTGAAGCTGTATCGATGACTCTCTGTGCGAAGGATACGCCGCCCATTGTTGTGGAACCATGAGGAAGGGATGTAGGAATGTTCTCGTAACCAAAGAATCTTGCTACCTCTTCTGCGATATCTGCATCACACTTCAGATCCTGTCTGAAGGATGGAATCAGAAGCATGTTTGTATCCTTGTCATAACCTACTTCGATGTTCTTAAAGTAAGCAAGCTGCTGCTCAGCGCTGATGTCAGTACCAAGAAGTCTGTTGTACTTATCCGGCTCAAATGGAATCTTAACCTGTTCCTTCTTATTTGGATAGTAATCAATTACTCCGCCGCATACATCACCTGCATCAAGCTCTTCAATAAGCTGGCATGCACGGTTCATAGCTTCGAGCGCAAGCTCAGGATCGAGTCCCTTTTCGAAGTTACCGGAAGCATCCGTTCTTAAGCCGATTCTCTTTGTTGTCTTACGGATGTTAGTGCCGTCAAAAGTAGCTGCTTCAAACAGCATGGTCTTAACATCATCTGTAATCTTGGAGTTTTCACCGCCCATGATACCTGCAAGACCGATTTCCTTCTCGCCATCACAGATCATAAGGATATCAGAGTCGAGCTTTCTTTCCTGCTCATCAAGCGTCTGGAATGTTTCGCCGTCCTTTGCTCTTCTTACAACGATCTTATGACCTGCAATCCGGTCGTAATCATAAGCATGCATTGGCTGTCCATACTCTGCCATTACGTAGTTTGTAATATCTACGATATTGTTGATTGGACGGATGCCCTGAGACATCAGTCTGTGCTGCATCCAGAGTGGAGATGGAGCGATGCGGATGTTCTTTACAACTCTTGCTGTATAACGGGAACAGAGCTCATCTTCTACAGATACAGAGATGTACTTGTTAACATCGTCATCATCACCTGTTTCTGTCACAACCGGTGGGCAGAATGGCTTATTAAATGTAGCTGCTGCTTCTCTTGCAATACCAAGAACAGAGTAGCAATCTACACGGTTATTTGTGATTTCATATTCAAAGATGCAGTCATCAAGTCCTAAGAAGTGAACTGCGTCCTCACCAACTTCTGCAGAATCCGGAAGGATGTAGATTCCATTTTCCGGTGCATCCGGATAGAACTCTCTGTCAGCGCCGAGTTCTTCGATAGAGCACATCATACCGTCAGACTCAACGCCTCTTAACTTACCCTTCTTAATCTTGATTCCATCAGCAGGAAGTGCAGAACCATCGTGGCCGCCTGCTACCTTACCACCATCTAAAACTACAGGAACCTTCTGGCCTGAAGAGCCTACCGGGATGTTTGGAGCACCTGTTACAATCTGAACAGGTGCGTCTGCTCCAACTTCAACCTGGCAGATTACGAGGTGATCAGAGTCCTGATGCTTCTCAACGGACTTAATCTGTCCAACTACAATCTTCTCAAGGTTCTTATTTAATCTGTTAAATTCTTCAACCTTTGTACCTGACATAGTCATGGCATCACGGAATTCCTGATCGCCAACTTCCTTAATTCCAGGAACAAGGTCTTTAATCCAGTTAATTGATGTATTCATGATAATTTCCTTTCGTATTCACCTTTTTGTCTCGAATTAGAACTGATCCAGGAAACGAATATCGTTTTCGTAAAGAAGACGCATATCGTCGATTTCATCCTTTAACAGTGCGATTCTTTCAAGGCCGATACCAAAGGCAAATCCGGAATATTCCTTAGGATCGATGCCGGACATTTCAAGTACTCTTGGGTGAATCATTCCACAGCCAAGGATTTCAATCCAGCCTTCGCCCTTACACATACGACAGCCCTTACCGCCGCACTTGAAGCATGTAACATCACACTCTGCAGATGGCTCTGTGAATGGGAAATGGTGAGGACGGAACTTAACCTTTGTTTCCGGTCCGAACAGTTCCCTTGCAAACTCTGCTAAAGTTCCCTTTAAGTCAGAGAATGTGACATTCTTGTCGATGACCATACCTTCAATCTGATGGAAACATGGGCTATGTGTTGCATCTACTTCATCTGCACGGAATACGCGGCCAGGTGCGATCATACGGATTGGTAATTTGCCACGCTCCATCTGACGAACCTGTACAGGGGAAGTCTGTGTACGAAGTACAACTTTGTCATTGATATAGAAAGTATCCTGCTCATCCTTAGCCGGGTGATTAGCCGGAATGTTTAACGCTTCGAAGTTGTAGTAATCGTACTCTACTTCAGGACCGTCAACAACTTCATAGCCCATTCCTGTAAAGATTCTCTTTACTTCATCAAGAGCTAATGTATTAGGATGTGGATGACCAATCTTGTTTTTCTTGGCAGGAAGAGTAACATCGATTACTTCTCTCTTCATCTGCTCTTCACGTACCTTGGAAGCGATGGCCGTCTTGGCAGCATCTAATGCTTCTTCGATTTTTTCACGTGTTTCATTAACCATCTGGCCTACAACCGGACGATCTTCAGGAGCTACGTCACGCATTCCCTTTAAGACATTTGTAAGTTCGCCCTTCTTACCTAAGATTGCGACTCTTACGTCATTCAGGCTTTCGAGAGTATTCGTAGATTCAATCTGCTTTAACGCATTCTCACGAATCTCCTGCAGTTTTTCCTTCATCATTTTCGTAAATCCTCCATTTTGGCGTAAATGCCATTCATCATTGTACACACTTTAGTCCGTTAAAACAAGTCCTGTAACACTCATGATGTGTACTTCAGATAATCCTTCTTTAATCTGGTCAGAGAAGCGTCGATTTTGGAGTAATAATCAACCGGCGAAGAATGATCCTTCTCCTGTTCAATCTTCTCAAGCTTTCTGTAATTCTCTGAATATCTTGCATTCTCCCTTAAGGTTGCAAGTTCACGGCGAAGCACATATTCTTCTTCGGATGGATGCTCGCTGCTTACAAAGTGGTCGCCCTTCTTTAAAAGGTCTGCAGCCAGATACATTCTGCGACTGTCCGGGTTATCATTTAAGCTGTAGGCTTCCTTAAAGCACTCTGCTGCCTCTTCGTAGAGGAACAGACGCGCATAAGCCACACCAAGGTTATGATATACCGTTCCGTAAAACGATACCGGAAGTGAAAAATCACGCTGTGCATTGATAATTCTCTTCAGATTCGTAATGGCAGAGGAATAACATTCATTTCTGATGTACCCTTCTGCAATGGCATTCATACGTTCGAACACATTACTTGTGGTCAGGGTGCCAAGTAAATCGGTCAGCTGATCAATCTCTTCATCCGTGTAGTAATAGCCTGATTTTAAAATCACCACAAGCATCTCTGAAAGAGAGGCTCTGCGATTCATAAGGTCTACCAGTCTGTCTGCGAGTGTAATTGCGCCACATCCATCCCGTAAGAACGTAATCAGTGAATCACATACAAAGTCCTTATCAATCAGGTAAATATTGTGGTAAATGTAATACATCAGCTCTTCCATACTGAAGATGGCGCGTCCCGTATTACCAATCAGATATGGGTTTTCACATCTTCTGTATCGGCAGTAATAAACCCAGCCGGAGTTCACCGGAGTAATCGCAGTCTCTTCCGGATTCTTAAAATCAATTTCTTTTGAAACCACATGATTTCCTGCCTCGGTAAATGTTCCAAAGCCCAGGTCTCTTACTGTGATCATGCAGCGGTCATCACTCTGGAAGGCGAAGCAGATACCAAGACGGGTTGTCTTATCCGGTCTCACATCAAATCCGCTTAAGGAAAAGCTTACCGCGTAGGCTCTCTGTCCCATCGGAGGTGTTACTTTTAAATTTAAGGTATGAGTACCGGACACAATCACATCCACCTCTTTGTCTGCTGTGTACCAGCTTCCGCCAGGTGAAACGAGCATGATTTCCTTCTTCTCATCCTTGAAATCACTTACCATGGAAATCCCAGTAGTAATGCGATTTCTGAAGGCAGGAATCTTGCCCTTAAAGAGTTTTTGCTCAATTCTGTCCGCAGCCGCATACGCTGCCCCCTTAACATACAGATTCTGTCCGGCATAGCCCTTTCGACCTGCGGTTAAGAGATTGATAATTGCCGGCGGAATCTCTGTATCAAATCCAATACCGGTAATAAAGCAGCTCGCCGCATTCCGGCCCTTTAAGGCCTTTGTAATAAACTGTGTCAGCGGCTCCTGAATTGTTGCAAGTGGTCTGTGCATTTCAAGACAGTGCAGAATTGCTTCATCCTCTAAGGATGACGGAACCTCTGCAATATAGGTTTTGCCTGCATGTTCAACCTCTGTCATATAGCAGGCAAACAGACCGGTTTCATTGTAATCAAACAACATGGATCCCGGTGTATAGGTCGCCGGATCCTGGTTGTAAATGTAATATGCGTACGCTTCTTCAATTCCGATAATCTCAATGATATCTTCCGGAATTCCGATATTTCCAAGGGTTTTCCTGACCGCATCCGCACGCGCCTTACTGAATTCATGGAGGACAACGCAGATGGATTTCATCAGATTCGTCTTTGTCTCCTCTTTCAACGCCTTAAACAGGCGCTCAATCAACTTCTGAAGGCCGGCATAATCCGCTTCGTTAAGAATCTCGGAACCAAAGTAGCGGCTGAGCGGCTTATCATTTTTAAACAGTTGTGTTCTGTCGGAGCTGTTGACTGAAACAACGCTTCTGTCTGCAGTACGGAAGTAACTGATCTGAGAGCTGTACTCCTCAAGATCAAGACCGATGATGAGCCCGTTTGTCTTTAATTGTTCTTTCATAAGCTCACCCCCTCTCGTTTAAAAGATGGAAGATATCTCTTGCCACGTAATCCTCAGTCACAAGATTTCTCATCTTCTTCTTTAACGTTGTCATGTCATGCTGTTCGCGACTTTCAAGACACTCGTTAATCTTAACGAAACGCCCTTTTTGTCCGAACGAGTCATAATCAGAACGAATCGTCTGAATATCGCTCTTCGTTTCTTTCCCATCTGTGTCAGCCGTAATCTGGTACGTAAGAATATCCCCGTAGAACATTGGGAAGTATGTGGTATAGATTCCACACATCATCATCTTCATGTTCTTCTTTTCCTTCCAGCTCGGCTCCTTATTCTCCTCAGCACTCATAGTGTACTCAATAGAGACATCACTGCCGGGCATCGTTCTGTATTCCACAATCGTCTTATCAAGAAGGGAGTATGGAACACTTAACACATCCGCACATCTTCTGTAGAACGCAAAATACAAATCCTTGCTGCACAGTTCATTTAAGATTCTCTGATCTAACATTCTCTCCTCTGCTGAGAGGTCTGAGAAGTTATTAAAGGAATCCATCTTAAGCAGCGAAACCTTCCACAGTTCGCTTGCCGCATCAAACTTCATCGCGATCTGCTCACGGATACAGGAGAATACCCCCGCATTCACGCGGCGGCTGCGAACAAAATAATCAAACGCATGATAGTTTAAGTATGCCCGCACTACAATTCCCGTCTTATGGTCTTCATAGTACTCGGCAAATACCTCTGTCAGTCTTCCGGCATGCATGTTTGTAAACATCATCTGCACAATCATGCGCTCCTGCAGCGTGCTGGGATCCTGCTTTGAAAGGACCGCACGGTAGATACTGAACAGTCTGTCTGATCCGCCCCTGTAGTAATTCACAAGATACTGAATCGTCTCTTCTGTGTATTCGTTATATTCAAACGCATATTCGGCCATCGCTGTAACAAGGCGATCTTCCTCTTCTGAAAGCTGAATGCAGGCAACTGCAAGCTTGCAGATTTCATCTGCATTACAGCCGGTATATCCGTACTGAGAAACCATCTTTAAGGCCTCAGAATAGCTTCCCTCCTGAATATAGAGTTCAATCAGCTTGTATGCTGTTGCTCTCTCAAGACGAGTTCCGTCAATGACATTGGCCTTTAAATATCCGGCATCAACTGATTTTTCAATCAGCCAATTATTCAGCTTCGACGCATACTCATCCGTCACCTGATTGCCGGTAAGCAGTGTTCCTGCAATATCAATCATTGTGCTTTCCGGAATTACATTACCTTCACTCTTTAAGACCTGACGTTCAAAGCTCTGAATCTGATAATCGAAGTCATCCTTGCAGAACGGGCGAAGTGTATCCGGAAGGTCAAACTCAGGGAATACACGTTCAATTTCATAAGAAACTGCACCGATTCTGAGTTCTCCATCCTGCGTCTTAAATGCAAATGCACAATGCTCTGTAAGCATCGGTACAAACGCATTGTGACCGACAAGATTATACTCACGAATTTCCTTTGATTCCTTATGCTTAACAAGGACAGAGACAAATTCGTGATCCTGACAGTTAATGCGATACATATTAAGCATCTTAAATGCAGCAAGTGCCAGGTCTTTTGTAATAACGCCCTTATCAAAAATCAGTCGGTAGCAATCCGCAAGATTTGAATTGATTCGGCCAAGCTGCAGCTGTTCTAAGGCAAAGCGCTCGATAATCGGCTCGTAAGCTTCGAAAATCTCCGCATTTTCCTCACGTGTATGGCAGACATAGGAATAGATATATGCCTTGGTCTCATAGTCAAGTGCTACATCGTACTGGAAGTATAAGAGTACTATCTTCGGAATACGGTTATCCTTGGACTTATCAAGACTCTTTACATAGAACTCATAGAGTCTCGTCACCTTTAAACGGCGTAAAATAGCCTTTTCATAATAATCTACATAAGGCTTACCTGTCTTTTCTGTACGAATGAGCTGAGTTACAAGTAATTCAAGAAGCTCATCGTCATCAAACAGCTTGTTGATGGCGATTAAGACATCGATATCATCTCTTGCAGCAGCATCACTTCTTCCGATAATTCCTGCTACCTGTATGGACAGCTGTGATGTAATCAGACCGTATCTGCAGCCAAAGAACAGAGTCTGTCTTTCGAAATGATTCAGTACACGAAGCAGTTCCGGATGCTGGTTCAGCAGATGAACCGCCTCAAAATACATGATTGGGCTTCTGCATCCCTTAGCATAAGAATCCTTGATTCTTGTGAGCCAGATGCTCGCATTGCGCTCCTTGCTTGTATCAAGGTAGAACATCAGCCAGAGCATTTGCCATGCATCATGACCATTCTCATAGCTTTCCGCTACTTCTTCAAAAATTGCTTTTGTATATTCAACATCCTTTTTTAACAGGCTTCGTACATACTGAGAATAGAAGTATAAAAGAGAACGGTTTCTCTTCTGCCACTCTAATTCTTCCTCGCACTGGCCCAGTAAATGTGCGGCTTCTGTCGGTCTCTGTGCCGTTGCAAGCAGTTGTACCTGCATCAGCTTAAAGAGCAATTCGTCCGGATATTTTTCACGAACAAGACGGATTGTACTCTCGGAATCAGAAATCCACTGACGAAGTGCAATTTTCTTGAAGCGGAAATTTAAATAGTCTTTTGTCAATGCAATTCGCGCTTCCTGGAATTCTCTGTGTTTCAGTAAAGATGCCTTATCCTCTTCCACCTTATCCTTCGGGAGGTCGCTTGCGGTCGCGGTTACCGGAATCACGATATCACCGGATGGAATGCGAATAAAGATATGACCAAAATTCAGTCCCGCATGCATCTGCTCAGTAGAAACAAAGAAGGATGCTGTGTAGCGGTTTCCTGTGAAGGCATCCGTCGTGATGAAGTCTTCCTTCATGCGGATGAACGGAGCATCTGTTTCAAAACGTAATGTCTCATAGCCCCAGGTATTGGTTGAAAGCTCAAAATCTTCGCGCAGTGACCCAGGAACCGTCAGGTCAAAGCTCATTTCGAGCGCAGAAATATGAACCTGATGCTTCACCTTGGCAGCAACCAGGAACTCTTCTATTGCAATTCGAATGTCTGACTGACCGGAAAGCAGGTCAAATGCAGAAAGCGCGTTGGCATCACTCTGAAGAACCGTTTTTCTGAAATCAGGCGCTTTAAAGATACGTACAGCTTCTTCCGGAGCAGTACGCGTCAGTTCAGCAAATCGGAACAGGTCATCAATGTTTCCGATGGAGGAGGACAGCTGTTCTGTTGCCACCGTGAATGTATAAGGTATTTCATATTCCCCCGCGTTACTTACAACGGTGAACTTACCGATAATCTGGTCATCCGGCTTGCAGCCAGCAGTCACAACTGTGTATGGTACCCGTACAGTACTTCCCTTAAAGGAGTCCTGTAACACTGTTACACGGCTGTCAGATGCATAGACAAACACTTCCATCGGGCCATCTGCTTCAATTTCAAGATGGTAGACTTCGCCACTGTCTGCACTGATTGTCTGTTCAAGAGTTTTACTAATCCGTGTGATGGAAGGGACTGTATATTCAAAGTCACCCTTCGCAAGACGGTTCAAGTAATCTTTCAAAGTTCGTTCTCCCTCTTTTTCAAATGTTCGAGCCTTGTCTTAAAGGTATTTTCATATCCTAAATCTGTCGGGCTGTAGAAAACCTGCCCCTGTACTTTATCCGGCAAATATTGCTGCTTTACGTAATGCTCCGGATAGTCATGTGCATACTTGTAACCAACCCCATGGCCTAGTTTGGCGCTTCCCCTGTAATGAGCGTCCTGCAGATGAACCGGAACCGGAGGTGTCGGATCTGCCTTCACCGCATTCATCGCGGCAAAGATTGCATTTGTGCAGGCATTGCTCTTCGGTGCGGAGGCGATATAAATTGCTGCCTCACTCAAAATCAACTGTGATTCCGGCATTCCGATTCTCTCCACAGCCTGTGCTGCAGCGGTTGCCACAACCAGTGCCTGTGGATCTGCATTGCCCACATCTTCACTCGCGCAAATAATCATTCTTCTGGCGATGAATTTTATATCTTCTCCGGCATAGAGCATTCTTGCGAGCCAGTAAACAGCCGCATCCGGGTCAGACCCTCTCATGCTCTTGATAAATGCCGAGATTGTATCATAGTGATTGTCGCCACTCTTATCATACCTGATGGCGCGTTTTTGGATGCATTCCTGTGCTACGTCAAGTGTCAGATGAATCAGTCCGTCTTCGCTTCTTTCCGTTGTAAGGATTCCGAGTTCAACGGCATTTAATGCACTTCTTGCATCGCCACCGGCACTGTCTGCTAAAAACTCCAGTGCCTCGTCCGTGATTTCGGCGTTCATGCTTCCCATGCCCTTTTCCTTATCCGTGACAGCACGCATAATCAGCGTCTTTACGGCATCTTTGGAAAGTGGCTTCAGTTCAAAAATCTGTGACCGGGACAGAAGTGCTCCGTTCACTTCAAAATAAGGATTTTCCGTAGTTGCACCAATCAAAATCAACGTTCCGTCTTCAACAAAAGGAAGGAGGTAATCCTGCTGTCCCTTGTTGAAGCGATGAATCTCGTCGATGAAAAGAATCGTCTTCTTTCCAAACATTCCAAGATTATCTCTGGCCTTTGAAACAACATCCTCCATGTCTTTCTTGCCTGCAACGGTCGCATTAATCTGTTCGAAATTAGCGCTCGTCGTGTTAGCAATTACCTTCGCCAAGGTGGTCTTTCCTGTACCCGGAGGTCCGTAAAAGATGACACTTCGAAGCTTATCTGCCTTGATTGCACGATACAAAAGACGGCCCGGTGCAATAATGTGTTCCTGACCTACGACTTCTTCAATCGTGGTCGGACGCATCCTCGCAGCCAAAGGAGCTTCCTGCTGTTCTGAAGTTTGTCTCATGTAATCAAATAAATCCATTTACCAGACCCGTCCTGCTTTATATTCAGAGTTCTTCTCACTGCCCCTTGTATCTGTAATGACCAGAGAATCACCATTTTTAAAATACAGGTGATTTCCTGACAGAACAGCGGTCAGTGCAGTGCTTGTCTCAGAGCTGTCTAAGACCACTGCCTTTGATGATGAATCCGCCATATAGCAATAGTCTGAGTGCTTCATATAGGTAAAGCCGTACTTCGAATACTTTACGCGTGAAAGCGTTGCCATTTTCACCTCGGTATCAAGTACTGCTGAATTTGTCTTTTTTAATTGTTTCAAATCTCTGGATGCATCTGCATAGATTACTGCTTTCTCTTTGGAATTAAAGAGCACAAGACTCTGTGATCCAAGGGAATCCAATCTTTCAAAGGCTGCTCCGCTGCCACTTAAGTTTGCACCGAATATACCTTCTGCTCCGGCTTCATACAGATAATTCTGACTTTCATTGTACACTAAATCAGCTGATTCTGCGTGCACTTTAATCAAAGTTTCTGCTTCGTTTTTTTTCACATTTACACGGTTCCAGTTTCCATCCTTTGCATAAAAGATGTACTTTGCATCAGTATCCTCACTGGCTGCAAGATTGGTCGACGTATAAACTCCTGTGTCACTTCCGGTAACGGTCTTTAATGCCGTTACTCCTGTGTCAAGAACGCTCTTCTTTAAATGTTTGGAGTCTATCTGAATCAGTTCTCCATCAGAATTCAGAGCCCACGCTCTGTTTTGATTTTTATAGACATTCAGCTGAATGAGGTTCTCTGTTATCTGCATATTGTCTGCAACCAGACTGCTCTTTCCGCTTAAACGTGCGGCATATGCAACCGTATCGCCAAATGCCCATTCATCATTGACCACTTCCGTGACCGTATACAGAATGACACCATCGTTTGTAATATCTGATATATTAATGGTTCCTGCACCACTCACAACAAGGCAGGAATTCTCTCCATTCCAGGCATAAAGCTTATATTCTGCAGAGTCCGTATTGTAATACACCCCTGCATAATAATGACCGTTTGAGGAAGCGTATGCTTCCTTTTCTGATTCTTTTTCTGCACTTTCCGGAATCTGTGTCACATACGTTTTATCTGCAGCAACGTTAGTTACTACATTCTTTGATTCAGCAAGCTCTGTAAGAGTATCATTCTTTACTTCATACACTTTGCCATCATTTAAAACATAGACCGTTCCACGATCAGAGAAAAGTGCCGGAACCAGTTTAACTGCAGCAAAAACAACGATAAGAACAGCCAGGGTGATAACCATACGCTTCCTGTTTTTCTTTGCGAACAGAAACGCTTTGTCTTTAAAGCTATTTAAGCCTGAGGCGATTTCTCTTGTCTTTTCTGTTCCATTCGCAGTTTTAATCTGAACCTGTTTTAACAGATTTCCTGCATAGTCGGGCTCTGCTGCCGTGTTCTGATTTTGAAGATCGGAGCGATCTTTCGTCTTTAACTGTTCTTCATATGCCCTCTTTCGGGACTCATAATCAGATGTGTTTACGGTAATTTCAGGAGCGTCACAATATGGACAGCTGTTTCCTTCCATTTCCCTTCCGCACTTTGGACAAATCTTACTCATACACCAGCCTCAATCTTCAGTAAATAAAAAACAAACGACCGACGGGCTCATTTGCCTGCCGGCCGTTTTAGCCTTTAAAAATTAGAATGTGAACTTATCAGCGAAGTATGCGCCTAAATCTGCAATCTTTACGCGCTCCTGCTCCATTGTGTCACGGTTTCTGATTGTAACTGCCTGATCTTCTTCAGATTCAAAATCGTAAGTTACGCAGAACGGAGTACCAATTTCATCCTGTCTTCTGTATCTCTTACCGATGTTACCTCTGTCGTCGAACTCACAGTTGTACTTCTTTGATAACTCTGCAAATACCTTCTCAGCACCTTCATTGAGCTTCTTGGAAAGTGGAAGAACACCAATCTTAACCGGTGCAAGTGCCGGATGGAAGTGCATTACAGTTCTTACATCGCCGCCTTCAAGCTCTTCCTCATCGTAAGCTTCGCAAAGGAATGCAAGTGTTACACGGTCAGCACCAAGTGATGGCTCGATAACATATGGGATGTACTTCTCATGTGTTTCGTCATCGAAGTATGTAAGATCCTGTCCGGATACTTCCTGATGTCTGCCTAAATCGTAATCTGTTCTGTCAGCGATACCCCAAAGCTCGCCCCATCCGAATGGGAACATGAACTCTAAATCGGTTGTTGCCTTGGAGTAGAAGGAAAGCTCTTCCTTCTCGTGATCTCTTGCTCTCATATCTTCCGGCTTGATACCAAGTCCCTGGAGCCAGTCAATACAAGCCTGCTTCCAGTATGCAAACCATTCAAGGTCTGTGTCTGGCTTACAGAAGAACTCAAGTTCCATCTGCTCGAACTCTCTTGTACGGAATGTGAAGTTACCAGGTGTAATCTCGTTACGGAAGGACTTACCAATCTGGCCGATACCAAATGGAACCTTCTTACGGGATGTTCTCTGTACATTCTTGAAGTTTACGAAAATACCCTGAGCTGTTTCAGGTCTTAAGTAAACGGTATTCTTAGCATCTTCCGTTACACCCTGGAATGTCTTAAACATCAGGTTGAACTGACGGATGTCTGTGAAGTTGTGCTTTCCACACTTAGGGCATCCGATTTCATGCTCGTTAATGAAATCTTCCATTTCCTTGTTGGACCATGCATCTACAGAACCTTCGAGTTCGAAGTTATTCTCTGCTGCCCAGTCTTCAATTAACTTATCTGCACGGAATCTCTCATGACATTCCTTACAATCCATCAATGGATCAGAAAAGCTTGATAAATGTCCAGAAGCAATCCATGTCTGAGGGTTCATTAAGATTGCGCAGTCAACACCTACGTTGTATGGGTTCTCCTGTACAAACTTCTGCCACCATGCCTTCTTGACATTATTCTTCAGCTCAACGCCGAGTGGGCCGTAATCCCAGGTATTCGCAAGTCCGCCATAAATTTCAGAACCCGGGTAAATGAAGCCTCTAGCCTTAGCTAAAGCAGCAATTTTATCCATTGTCTTTTCCATGATAAAAAATCCTCCACTTTCACTCATATGTGAATTATAAACATTAATATTTTACTCTATTTAGCTCAATGCTTCAAGCATTTCCGCCACTTTCGTGTGATTTAGCGCAAGGTTTCCAAAAGTTCGGCCGACTTCATTTTTTTATCAAAACATTCCGTCGTAATTCCTGCTGCCACTCGTTTTAATTCCCTTAAAACCTCATCTGTCACGTTAAAGGAAAAAAGCTTCGAAAGCGGTGTTGTCACAATAAACTGAAGCGCATAGACTGCGGATGGAGACAGATTCCTGATCCACTTTGACTGAGGGTCAAAAAAGTCCGGAATCTCGCCCGCAATCTGAATTGCCTTTAACTCATAGGTATAACGAATCAGATAACGATTCATCTTCTTAGAGCAAAGCGCTAAGAGGGCTGCATACAAAAGATTCACACCTTCCGATGCATCGAGTCCTTCTCTGCCGTAATAGTCTGCGATTTCTGCAAAATAATACGCAACCATCAGAGCATCTAAATCTCCTGCCACCTCTTCAAAGTACCTGGTGACGTCTGCATTTCGCAAAGTGTATGAAGTTCGCCCTTCGTACAAGGTGTACGTCCCAAATGCAAACGGTCTGGTGATGCCCATAAGCGGGCTGTTCTGCCTCCTTGCGCCCTTGGCAAAGCAGGCAATCTTTCCGCGTTCCTTTGTGAGCAGTACAATTCGCTTGTCGAAATCGCCCACAGGTCCTGCAGAAAGCACCATTCCCGTAACCGTAACCAGGTCACTCAATGTTAATCTACCTTCTTCTTGTCGTATCCAAAGTTCTTAAGCTGTGAATCATTATCGCGCCATTCCTTGCGAACCTTGACCCAGAGCTTTAAGTTTGCATGCATTCCCAAAGAATGCTCAATATCATAACGCGCATTGGTACCGATTTTCTTTAACATCGCACCATGCTTACCAATAACAATCGCCTTATGAGACTCTCTCTCACAGATAATCGTCGCATCGATATCCGTAACCGTACCGTTTCTGCCCTTTCTCTCCTTCATGGAATCAACTGTAACAGCGATTCCGTGTGGGATTTCCTGATTCAGTGCATGAAGTGCCTTCTCACGGATGATTTCCGCTGTAATCTGCTTTACAGGCTGATCTGTAACCGTATCTGCATCAAAGTACATCGGTCCTTCCGGCAAATGGTCAAACAGCACTTTCGTCAGTTCCTCGACATTTTCCCCGTTCCGTGCAGAAACAGGAACGATATCTGCAAACTTCAGATGCTGTTCGTAAGCTGCAATTACCGGTAAGATTTCATCTCTCTTTACGGTATCGCACTTGTTAATAACGAGAACCACTGGCTTCTTCTCTGCATCAAGCATCTCGATGATTTTCTTCTCCGCTTCACCGATTGTTAACGTCGGCTCAACGATCCAGAGAATGATATCCACATCAGTCAGACTCTTTTTCACAGCCTCAGCCATGAATTCATCGAGCTTGTTTCTTGGATTTAAGACACCCGGAGTATCGACAAAGACAATCTGTCCGCGCTCATCTGTATAGACTGTACGAATTCGGTTTCTTGTGGTCTGTGGCTTGTTTGAGGTGATTGCAATCTTTTGTCCAATCAACTTATTCATCAGGGTTGACTTACCAACATTTGGACGGCCAAGGATTGTGACAAATCCCGATTTTAACACCTTGTTACTCGTTGCGCCGCCGGTAATTCCACTGGCTGCAAGCATTTCATCTAAATCCATAAATTCTCCTTATCCGATAAACGGAAGTATTTCATCAAACATGTCTGCATGTGACTTAATCTGCTCTTCATTACCAATGACAACCATGTAATCATCATCTAAACAGCTCTGTACCAGCGGCGCAAGGGCACGGATGGACTCCTGATTGCAGCTTAACACCTGTTCTCTGTTTTTTCTGATTACATCTTCTGATGATTCAGTAATCACGACTGTGTAAGAAAGCGCAGACAGTCCGGACGCCGGAAGCGGTGTATCAAGCGTACCCACGGTACCGATAATAAACTTAAGCATATCTCTGTCAGATACCTCGAAGTTCTTTACGTATTCGCCGGCACCATCATAAATCTTATTTGTGCTCTCAATATGAGGATCACGGTAGGAAACAAGGGCTCCATCGCCGTTTCTCTCAAAATTACTCATGCATCCGTATGCACCACCCTTTACGCGGATGTTAATCCACAAATACTCATAGGAAAAGATGATTTTAAGCACACGCAATGCTGCATTATATTCCATTCCATGCTTCACAAAGTTTCCGGCGCGGGATACATAGTTAACCTGGCTTGAAGTTGTGTAAGCTACTCTTTTATGAACCGGCCTAAATACCCAGCTCTGAACCGGAGCAGTACCGGCAGGCATCCGGTTCTGGAATTCAGCTGCAGCCCTTGAGAAGGTTTCAAGGCCTTCTGTCTCTGCACCTGCGTGATACAGGACATTTCCCTGCGTAAACAGTACTTCCTGAATGGTTTTAAAGGCAGCAAAAAGGTTCTGCTTTTCGTTTTCAAAGTCGCCGGAGATTTTCTTCACCAGCTTATAGAAGCGGTAACCATGTAACAAATCTGTATAATAGGCCGGTTCTGAGAACTGTGACTTGGCAAGTCGGCTTGCCATCACGTGACCGGAGCCTGTCATCGAAGATTCCATACGGGAAACTAACTTTGCCAGGAGTTCTTTTAATCTCTTTTCATCTGAGAAATCTGTATGGAACAGCATTTCTTCGGCCAGTTCAAAAAACTTGTCAACCTTGCCGTAAAGCGCCTTACCTCTTACTTCAAACTTTGCAATCGGGGCAAATGGAGCGTTTACGTTACGATATATGGTCGGATCTGTGGTCATTGAGCCGACATTCTTATCCGTTTCAGCAGAGAATTCAGCATAGCTGTAATGTTCTGTATCCATCAGACCAATGACAGATGCATAGATGCCTGCATATGGCAGAATTTCCTGCGGAATACGATTCATGTCGAAACTGAGTGTCATATAGGCGATACCATTTGTGAAGATATCGGACTTCACAAAACGGGCGTCACCGATTTTGTCTTCTTCAATAACCGGAAGATATGGAGGTTCCTTGCTGATATCGGAAAGCTTCAGCATTGGGACCTTTAAGAGCTCTTCCTGGGATGAAGCTTCTGACTGATATTCCTTTAACGCCTTCTCCTCTGCCATGATGCGCTCAAGTTCTTCATCTGAGAAAGACGCTTTGATTTTCGCCATGCGTTCCTTCTCTTCAGCGTCGATTTCAGAACTTAAGGTATAAGAAGGGTTCATCGTAACGATTGCACGATGCGCATTGTTTAAGAAATATTTTTTAATGAGCTCCTCAAAGTAACCTGTGCTAATTTCTGCGCGCAGCTCTTCATAGAGTCCGCCAAGCTTTGCGTAGATAAACGGCTGGTTCTCATCGTATAACCAGCTGTCCATCATGGAAAGATAGTACATCAGGCCCTTTGGAAAATGTCCGAAGTCTGCCTCTCTGTACTTGAATTCCATCGAATTGATTGCAGCCTCTAAGGTATCTTTGTTAAGCCCTTCCTCTGCTAATCTTTCTAATGTTTCATCAATCAGCGTTAAGAATTCCTGCTTTCTTGCAGGGTCTGCGTTCTTGACCACAATGGAATAGTAAGGCTGCAGACAACTTGTTTCATAGGAGCTGTCCACATCAACACCGATGCCGGCGTCTACAATTGCCTGCTTTAATACCGCACCAGGCGATAAAATCAGCGTATAATCGAGCGCCTGCATCGCAAGGGAAAGCTTAGCATCGAGTGCATCCCCAATGGCAAATGTCTCAGACAAAATGGAGTTATTCTCTATCGGCTCGCTTTCTGTAACCGCATACTTTTCTGTCACATCAACGGGCACATCAAAGGCGTTCTGTCTTTCAATGACCGGATGAACAGGACAGGTCTCCTTATCAAAATTCTTTAAGTACTCTGAGTCGAGGTAGTCGAGTCTTTCCTGCACATCAAAATCACCATAGAGGTAGATGTAGGAATTGCTTGGATGATAATACGTTCTGTGGTAATCAAGGAATTCCTCATAAGTTAACGACGGAATCGTCTTTGGATCACCGCCGGATTCATATGCATAGCAGGTATCCTTAAACAACGCTGAGCTGATGTATCTTGCAAGAACGTCATCTGCACTTGAATACACGCCCTTCATCTCGTTGAATACAACGCCATTTACCGTAAGAGGCGCATCCTTGTCCTCTAATTCATAATGCCAGCCCTCCTGCTTAAAAATCTCTTTATGCTTATAGATGTTCGGATAGAACACGGCATCCATGTAGACATCTACAATGTTTTTGAAATCCGTATCATTGCAGCTTGCAACCGGATAAACCGTCTTGTCCGGGTAAGTCATTGCATTTAAGAAGGTGTTCAATGACCCCTTCACCAGCTCGACAAATGGGTCCTTGACCGGATATTTTCTCGAACCACACAGCGTACTGTGCTCTAATATATGCTGCAGTCCTGTGTCATTTGTCGGAGGAGTCTTGAATCCAATGGAAAATACCTTATTCTTGTCCTCTCCGCTTACGATTACAACACGTGCACCACTTTTTTTATGCTTAAGAAGCAGTCCGACGGAATTCAGATCCTTCAGCTCTTCTACTGACACAAGATCCCATGCCGTTAAATTTAAGTTTTTAATCTCATCTGTATTTTTTAAAATTGCCATCCCAATAACCTTTCATTTTCACTTTGCGGCGCGACCACTCACTTTCTTCTTTGCAGGGTCTCAACGTAAAGTATACCGTTTTTCTACTGAAAAATCCACTTAACAGTTAAATGCGCCTGCGGCACAAAAAAACCGGCAGGGGCTCGCCGCCCTTGCCGGTCGTATGTTTACTTGAAAAAGCCTTTTTTCTTGCCTTCTTTTCCACCGCCTGCTTCTTCACCTTTCATAGCCGCATCGAATGCCTGTAAGGCTTCTTTCTGCGCCTTGTTCAGATGTGTCGGTACATCAATGATTAATGTAGCATAGTGATCACCACGCGCGCCGTTGACACGGACACTTGGCATACCTTTTCCTCTTAAACGAACTCGAGTGCCTGATTCTGTACCAGGTTTTACCTCGTACTCAACCATGCCATCGACTGTACGAACACGTACAGGTCCTCCAAGAACCGCAGTTGTAAAGCTGATATGATTCTCTGTAAAGATATCTGTTCCTTCTCTTGTGAATTCCGGATCAGATGAAATGATAACCTGTACCAGAAGGTCGCCTCTTGGACCGCCGTTTGTTCCAGGCTCACCCTTGCCAGCCAGACGAACATACTGTCCGTTATCAATACCAGCAGGAATTGTCACTTCGAATCTCTTCTTTGTTCTTACAAAGCCAGTTCCATAACAATCCGGACACTTCGCTTCTGCAACCTGTCCTGTACCATTACAGTCAGGGCACGTCTGCACGTTTCGAACCATTCCAAAGATGGACTGCTGTGTGAACATAACCTGTCCCTTACCACCACATTTTCCACAGGTCTTCTTACCTGTTCCCGGCTTACATCCGGAACCGTGGCAGGTTGGACAATCATCCTGAATATTAACTTCGATATCTTTCTTTGTGCCTGTGAAGCTCTCGTCAAATGTAATTCTGACGTTCGCCTGCACATCAGCGCCACGGCGCGGACCGTTCCTTCTGGAACTTCTGCCGCCTCCGAACAGATCAGAGAAGATATCACCGCCGCCACCGAAGATATCGCCGAAAATATCACCCATCCCGGAGAAATCAAAGCCTGCACCGCCATTTTCAAATGCTGCAGCGCCCATTGTGTCATAACGACGACGCTTATCATCATCTGAAAGAATTGCATATGCTTCAGAAGCTTCCTTAAACTTAGCTTCTGCTTCCTTATCTCCTGGGTTGATATCCGGATGGTACTTCTTAGCGAGCTTTCTGTATGCCTTCTTTATGGTGTCTTTATCAGCGTCTTTCGCAACGCCTAAGACTTCATAATAATCTCTCTTCTCAGCCATAGCACCTAAAACCCTTTATCTTTCTTTAAATAAGGAGCCTGTCAGATTCCTGACAGGCCCCTCTTTCAGTTGTTTCAATATGAGGAGAAAACCCTTGCAACCTGCTTTTGTCACAAAGGACTTTCTCCAATGGAAGTTTAATAAAAAACTTCCACTGAAGTTTTTTTTATTAAACTTCCTTGTAGTCACCATCAACTACATCGCTTCCGTAGTTAGCAGAGCCTGCTGCGTCTGCTTCCGGAGCGGCACCGGCTGCACCTGCCTGAGCCTGTGCTGCCTGCTGCTGATATAATGTAGAGAAGAGCTGCTGTGCGCTTGTCATAAGCTTTTCACGGCTGGACTTCATCTGTGCTGCCTGGTTAGCAGATACATTGTTAGGATCAGCTTCGTCAACGAGCTTCTTTAAGATTTCAAGGTCAGCTTCTACATTAGCTTTATCAGAGCTGTTGAGCTTGTCGCCAGCTTCATCAAGAGCCCTCTGAGTCTGGATAACTAATGCTTCACATTCATTACGCTCATCAATGCCTTCCTTCCGCTTCTTATCTTCTGCTTCGTACTGCGCAGCTTCGTTAACAGCCTTGTTGATTTCGTCTTCAGACATGTTAGAACCGGCAGTGATTGTGATGTGCTGCTCCTTACCTGTTCCAAGATCCTTAGCAGATACATTTACGATACCATTTGCATCGATATCGAATGTAACTTCAATCTGAGGAACACCTCTTCTTGCTGGAGGAATTCCATCAAGACGGAACTGTCCGAGGGACTTGTTATCTCTTGCGAACTGTCTTTCACCCTGAACAACATTGATATCAACGGCTGTCTGGTTATCAGCTGCAGTAGAGAATACCTGGCTCTTCTTTGTAGGAATTGTTGTATTTCTTTCGATCAGACGTGTAGCTACGCCGCCTTCTGTTTCGATAGAAAGGGAAAGTGGTGTAACATCAAGAAGAAGAACATCACCGGCGCCCTTATCACCAGCAAGCTTACCACCCTGAATGGAAGCACCGATAGCAACGCATTCATCTGGGTTTAAGGACTTGCTTGGCTCCTTGCCAGTTAAAGCCTTAACCTTATCCTGAACAGCAGGGATACGTGTAGAACCACCGACTAAGAGAACCTTACCAAGCTCAGAAGCTGTGATACCGGCATCCTTAAGAGCTCTTGTTACAGGTTCTGCAGTTGCTTCTACAAGATCAGCTGTGAGTTCATCAAACTTAGCTCTTGTAAGAGTCAGATCAAAATGCTTAGGGCCATCAGCTGTAGCTGTGATGTATGGGAGGTTGATTGTTGTCTGTGTAGCAGAAGAAAGTTCCTTCTTAGCCTGCTCAGCTGCAACTCTTAATCTCTGCATAGCCATAGCATCGCCGCTTAAGTCGATACCTTCAGCCGCCTTAAAGGATTCAAGCATGTACTGTGTAACCTTCTCATCGAAGTCATCACCGCCTAAGTGGTTGTTACCTGCTGTAGAAAGTACTTCAATAACGCCATCACCGATTTCGATAACAGATACATCGAATGTACCACCACCGAGATCGTATACCATGATCTTCTGCTCTTCTTCGTTATCAAGACCATAAGCTAAAGCTGCTGCTGTTGGCTCGTTGATGATACGCTTTACATCAAGACCGGCAATCTTACCGGCATCCTTTGTAGCCTGACGCTGAGCATCGTTGAAGTATGCAGGGCAAGTGATTACGGCTTCTGTAACAGGCTCGCCTACGTGGTTCTCAGCATCTGCCTTCAGCTTCTGAAGAATCATAGCGGAGATTTCCTGTGGTGTGTACTTCTTCTCGTCGATAGTCACCTTGTAATCAGTACCCATATGTCTCTTGATAGAAGAAATTGTTCTGGAAGCATTTGTAACAGCCTGACGCTTTGCAGGATCACCTACAAGTCTTTCACCTGTCTTTGTAAATGCAACAATAGAAGGTGTTGTTCTTACGCCTTCTGCATTTGCGATTACTACTGGCTTGCCGCCTTCCATTACGGCAACGCATGAGTTCGTAGTACCTAAATCAATACCAATAATCTTACCCATTTTTTTATCCTCCAATTAATTTTTGAAACTTAGTTAGCTACCTTAACCATACTGTAGCGGATAACAGTATTGCGGTAGATATATCCTTTCTCCAATTCCTCAACAATAATACTATCGCCAACAGAATCGTCATCCACATGCATTACTGCATTGTGGTAATTAGGATCAAATTCTTTGCCAACCGCTTCGATTGGCTCAACACCAAGATCTTTAAGCATCTTTACTGCCTGCTTGTAGATCATGTCCATACCTTCAACAAAGGCATCCTTCTGCTTCTTATCATCAGAAACAGACTTTAAACCTCTTTCGAAGTTATCAATGACCGGCAGAAGCTTCTTAATTACTTCTGCTGCACCGAGTTCGAACATTGCTGTCTTTTCTTTCTCTGTTCTCTTTCGGTAGTTGTCAAACTCAGCCATATTGCGAAGAAGTGAATCCTTTAACTCAGCGATTTCTTCATCCTTTTCAGAAGCATCGCCGGAAACCTCTTCTGAATCAACAACTTCAACAGTTTCCTCTTCCTTTGTTTCCTTGCTCTCAGAAGCAGGCTCTTCCTCTTTGGCTTCTTCCAAAGTGTCAGAAGCTTCTTTTGTTTCTTCCTTTACAGCATTCTCAGATTCACTCTCTGGTTCTTCTTTTTCTTCAGAGTCTTCTGCAGATTCTTCTATTTCTTCTGAATCATCAGTTTCCTCATCTTCTTTCTCAGCTTCATCGCTGTCAGAATTGTTTTCTTCCTCTGCAGTTATTTCTTCTGCCTTGGAATCTTTGACCTCATCAGCCTTCTCATCAGCATCGTCCGGAATCGTTTCCTCAATCTCCAGCTGGAAATCGTCATCCTGAATTTCATCCGGAGCCTTACTGTTGGCCTCTTCCAGTCTCTTTAAATAATCTTCTCCTGAAACTGACACAGTTCCTCATCCTTTCTAGCTTTGTTTTTTGAACATACCATCAAGTTCCGTTCGAATCGTCTTCAAGGTTCCAACAACCTTTTCATAATCCATTCGTCTAGGACCAATGATACCAATGGTACCTTTCATACCATCCTGCAGCTCATAAGTTGCCGTAACAACGCTACAGTCTTTCATAGTTTCAACCGGTGTTTCTTCACCGATATAGACCTGAATACCGGTTTCATTATCACCTTCCAGATCTGCTTTAACCAGGTTGGTGAGCATCTGCTTCTCCTCAAGGGTACTGATCAGTTCACTTGCCGTAGAACTGTCAGAAAGCTCCGGATATTTGAAAATATTCGTAGCTCCGCTTGTGTAAATCTGCAGATGATCTGCATTCTGTATTGTCTCCACAATCGCATTTAAGATTTCGCGAACAAGTGGTCCGTGCGGGCCAGCCTGCTGCTCCATTTTTGAAATAATGCTCATGTTCATCTGCTCTAATGTCAGACCATTCAGCGTCGTATTTAGAAGAATATTGAGCTTTAAAATCTGTTCCTGGGTGATTTCTTCACTAAAGTCAAAGACTTTGTTACGAATCAGGTTTCCATCCATTACAATAACGGCTAAAACCTTTTTATCACCGAGGGCTGTGAGCTGTACAAACTTCAGCTTATTTCCGCTCATCTGCGGTGTGGTAACCATCGTTGCATAATTTGTGTTGTTTGCTAAGAGTTTGGCAACATTCTGAAGGAGCGTATCCACACGATCCACCTTCTCATTCAGGAATTTCTTCATCTCCTGAACTTCCTGTTCCCTCTCCTGCACATCCTCTTCCCTTGCGTTGATATCTTTCATTACGCTCATCATCTGATTGACGTAAAAACGATATCCTTTGTCCGTAGGAATTCGTCCTGCAGAAGTATGAGGGGAAACAACATAGCCCATATCCTCAAGATCAGCCATTTCATTACGAATGGTTGCACTGGACAGCTTCAGATCCGTGTACTTGCTGATGGTTCTTGATCCAACCGGCTCACCCGTTGCAAGATAGGTATCAATAACGGCGTGTAAAATCGTTTCTTTACGTTCATCAAGCTCTGGTGTGTCTGCCATGATGTCTCTCTCCTCTCCTTTCCTTTTCTCCTATTAGCACTCATTTTTCAAGAGTGCTAATATCGACATACTTAATGTACTACCTGTTGCCAGTGATGTCAACAAAAATCACGAGAATTAACTAAAAAAAAACAGGCCGGGTTACCTGGCCTGCATTTAATCTGCTTATTTTACAGTTAAAATGAACTCTGCTGTATTCGAACGATTCCCATCGCTGTCCGTACAGAATACTTCCAGCTGATAGGTGCCTGCAACTGAGGTATTCGCCTCACCGCTTACTGATACACGTCTTGAAAGTTCATCCTTCGTATCCTTGTCATCCTGAAGTTCATCAACATAACGCATGATATTAAAGGAAGCTCCGCGCTCAATTTCAGCACTGGAAACCTTCATAGTAATTAACGGACCACCCGCCTTTGTTGTCGGCTCTGTCGTAATCTGAGTACCGGATGCACCGGTTGTCCGGCCTGCTGCCGTTGTTGTTACCTGTGTGCCTGAAGCATTCTCAACAGAATGCTCACTGGCATCAATATAAACGCCTTCATCATCAGCCTTTACATACGGTACTTTCACGGTAAGAGTTGAAACATTCTTCGCACTGTCTGTCGCTGTGTACTCTACAAGTGCATAACTATAATCCGGTGCAAGATGAATGCTTGCTATAACTACATTCTTTGAAACGTCCCCATCCTGTGCATCTTTCGCCGTTGCACAGGAGAGGAGGAAATCCTTTCCCTGCGCCTTTGAATAAGAAGTCAATCGATTCGTGTCTATTGTAATTTTTGGTGCTTCGTTATCTGACATTACTTCCAGCAGAATGATTACTGCTCCGAAAACGGCTATCAGGCCCCCCAAAAGAACATAAACAACCCTCTTGTTATTCACTGTTAATGATCCTCCTTACCTTCAGAGGAGTGGTGCCCGTAATTTCCGTAATACTTTCCGTAATACTTACCATAGTATTTGCCGTAGTAAGAATCTTTCTGAAGATCGACTTTATTTAATACTGTACCTAAGATCTTACACTTTGTCTTCTTTAAGTCTCCGATACATCTCTGAATCAGCTTGTAGCTGACTTTTCCCGTCTCAATAACATATACAATTCCGTCACAATTCTGTGCAACTACAACCGCATCGGTTACATTGGCAACCGGTGGTGTATCCACAATGACGTAATCATAGGATTCACGAAGCGCCTTCATCAGAGAGGCGAATCTTTCTCCGCCAAGTAACTCCGATGGGTTTGGTGGGACCGCACCGGTTGTAATCATATGAAGCTGCTTGATATCGGTGACTGAAATGATATCTTCTACCTTATTCATTCCGGAAAGGAAATGAGTCAGGCCAAACTTCTGTCTTGAGATATCATAACGACTTTCAATTACCGACTTTCTTAAATCGGCATCGACGAAGATAACGCGCTTGCCTGATTCTGCAAGAGAGATAGCAAGATTAAATGATATTGAAGATTTACCTTCATCCGGTGTTGTTGATGTGAACATTACCGTCTTCACTTCACTTCCGCAGAGCTGAAGGTTGGTACGAAGATTGTTATATGCTTCGTTTGCGCGATAATCTAATCCTTTTAAACTGATATTGCTGACAGTAATCATCTCTTACCTCCCTTTCCCTTATGGCCATGATGCTTTTTCTTCTTTAAGTTATCAGAAGCATCATCGATGGCTTCAGACTTTGGAATCAGGGATAATGTGCTAAGTCCAAGGTAACGCTCTACATCTTCTGCTGTGTGAATCGTATCATTCATAATCAAACGAATGACAACAAATGCGATGGAGAGAAATAAACCTGCAAGTCCCGCAATTGCGCTATTCTTCTTTAAGTTTGGCTTAACCGCATTGGTAGGTACATTCCCCTCTTCAATAACAGAAACGTTCTCAACCTGCATGATGTTTGTAATCTGCTTGGAGGAAATTTCTGCAACCTTATCTGCAATCTTCTTGGAAAGCAGAGGGTCCTCACTTGTTACATTGATGTTCAGAACACGGGTGTCTGTAGGAATTTCTACATCAATCATCTTGGTCAGTGCTTCCGGCTTGATATCAAGCTTCAGGTCACTGACTACTGTTTCTGTAACAGAGCGGCTTGTAATCAGGATCTTAAAGTCCTTTGTCAGTAAGGATGAGGACTGAAGATCGGAACTGGTCATTGCCGTCTGGCTTGTTCTGTTAAGAACGTAAAGACTTGTGGTGGACTGGTACTGCTTTTTTATCAGCACCTTGCTACCAATGAATCCTAAGAGGGCGCAAACTACTGTTACAAGAACAATCATGATGATGTTCTGCCAGATTGTATACGCAACCTGCACGAGATCAATTTCAATCTCATTTTCGTTTTGTGTGTTTTCGTTCATTTTGACTCCTGTTGAAAAAATATTAATTAAACTTA
The DNA here is from genome assembly GCA_902781505.1 of uncultured Lachnospiraceae bacterium. GTDB lineage: Bacteria > Bacillota > Clostridia > Lachnospirales > Lachnospiraceae > UBA4285. The sequence goes on from CACZJL010000003.1 coordinate 58,474, forward strand.
TGAGAAAAAGAGCTCTGCATTGTCTGACAGAATTTTGTTTACATAAGTCCGGTCACATTTTTTGTACAGATACTGTGCCGCTTCCATCATTTTAGGAGAACGGCCGTGATCTCTGTGGGCATCTGTAGAAACAAAGTCCACAGCTTCTTCAATAAGAATATCTTTGATAAAAGTTCTCATTTCCCTGGAATCTCCGATGATATCGGATGCATTGATCTGAATCAGACAGCCTGCTCTTTTTAATTCCAGAATTCTCTCCCAGTCTTCAAGCAGACATCCAAATCGCTCCACATGCGCGATAATCGGCTTAAATCCTGCACTTTTGATTTCGGATACACTCTTCTGAATGGTCCGATAGTCACATGAGAACTCGTATTCTAATAGCATACACGACGAATCTGCCATTTGCAAATTCTCACCTGCTAATATTTTATCAGAAGTATCTGACAGGTACAACACCTCACGTCCAAGGGCAAATCTTATGTCCGGATGAAGCTTTTTTGCTTCATCTTTGAACGATTCAAAGGTCGGCATAATCTCCGCCTTTGTTAAAACACATTTGCCGGGATGATAATGCGGTGTTGCTACCATCGAGCGGATTCCTTCCTCATAGGCTCTGTTCACCATATTGAGGCTCATCTCCATCGACTTGCTTCCATCATCAATTCCCGGCAAAATATGCAGATGCATATCCGTCATCGGACATACATCTGCTTTATTCTTCTTTCCAAAACCAAATATCATCGTAACTCCTAACTTTCACTACCGAAAAATCAGATGCCTAAAACGCCCCTCACGCTGTTTTTCATCTGATCCACATCGCATTCGCCCTTATGACGAATCTCTGCCGTACGGATTTCGGATACTGCCTTTGGCACTTCAACACCGGAGATAGAAGAAAGGATATCGACTAATTCAAAGTCGTCATCGCTGGCCACCTTATCCGGTGCGATTGCAGTCAGTACGCTTCTTGTGAACTTATATGGGCTTGCAGTAGATGCAATTACTGCAGGCGTCTCATCTTTTGTAGCTTCTTTGTATTTATTATATACACATGCTGCAACTGCTGTATGTGTGTCAATTACATAGCCAGTGTCTTCATAGACTTTCTTAATTTCTGCGGCATCCTCTTCTTCTGATGCGAAATTACCGTAGAAGTCCTTAAGGTTCGCCTTCATTTCGTCCGTGATTTCATAACGGCCTGTTGTGCTTAAGGAATCCATGAATTTCTTTGTAGCTGCGGCATCATTACCTGAAATGAAGTAAATCAGACGCTCTAAGTTGCTGGAAATCAGGATATCCATTGAAGGTGAAGTTGTCAAGATAAATTCTCTGTTTCTATCATAAGCTCCATCCTGGAAGAAATCAAACAGAACCTTGTTGGAGTTTGATGCACAGATTAACTTATTGACCGGAAGTCCCATCTGCTTTGCATAGAAGGCAGCTAAGATGTTTCCAAAATTACCTGTTGGCACGACAACATTAATAGGATCGCCAGTCTTAATGCGGTCATTTGCCAGGAGCTGTGCGTAAGAATATACGTAGTACACAATCTGTGGCACAAGACGTCCGATATTGATGGAGTTTGCGGATGAGAACTGGTAGCCTGCTGCGTCCATTTCCTTAGCAAGTTCCTTATCGGAGAAGATCTTCTTTACGCCTGTCTGCGCATCATCGAAGTTACCATGAATAGCGAAAACTGTTGTGTTGTCACCTGTCTGTGTAACCATCTGCTGCTTCTGGATTGGAGACACACCGTCCTTTGGATAAAATACGATGATCTTTGTACCTTCAACCCCGGCAAATCCAGCGAGTGCAGCCTTTCCTGTATCACCGGATGTAGCGGTCAGGATTACAATCTTGTTCTTTACATTGTTCTTCTTTGCTGCTGTAACCATAAGGTGTGGCAGAATGGAAAGAGCCATATCCTTAAATGCAATTGTGTTGCCGTGGAATAACTCTAAGAAGTAAGCTCCATCTGCTTCTGTTAAAGGAGCGATTACGTCTGTGTCGAACTTTTCATCATAAGCCTTGTTGATGCAGTTTTTTAATTCTTCCTCTGTGAAGTCATCTAAAAAGAGCTTCATTACTTCATAAGCAACGCCCTGGTAAGAAAGCTTAGAAAGGTCTTCAAGGCTCTTGTCGAGCTTTGGAATCTGTATTGGCACAAATAATCCGCCGTCCTCAGATAATCCTTTTAAAATTGCCTGTGAAGCTGTAACGCTTACAGAATCGTCTCTTGTACTTTTGTAGAGCATGCTCATGGTAAATCCTCCAAATCTCTTTTCTTTATTGAAAAACTCTCCCGGGCAGGCTTATACCTGCCCGAGCGGGGTTCAATTACTTATTTTCGTTGATGTAATTGATCAGGCCTTCTGCCTTGATGATCTTCTGCATGAATGGTGGGAACGCCTGGCCTTTGAATTTCTGACCAGTTGTTACGTCTGTGATTAAGCCGGAATCGAAGTCGATTGAAACCTCGTCGCCTGCGCCTATTGCCTTTGCTGCTTCCGGACACTCAATGATTGGGAGTCCAATATTGATGGAATTGCGGTAGAAAATTCTGGCAAATGTTTCTGCAATGACACAGGAAATGCCGCTCGCCTTGATTGCGATTGGTGCGTGCTCTCTAGAAGAACCACAGCCGAAGTTTTTATTCGCTACGATGATATCGCCCTTGTGTACCTTTGAAGTGAAAGACTTGTCGATATCTTCCATGCAATGTTCTGCAAGTTCTGCCGGAACGGAAGTGTTCAGGTATCTTGCAGGGATGATTACATCCGTATCTACATTGTCGCCGTATTTAAATACTGTACCTTTAGCCTGCATAATGCCCTCCTTTAAAGACCTAACTCGTCTGGTGTGCTAATCTTGCCTGTTAATGCGCTGGCTGCAGCTACTGCAGGGCTGGCAAGATAGATTTCAGATTCTACGTGACCCATTCTTCCGACGAAGTTACGGTTTGTTGTGGAAACGCAACGCTCGCCTGCAGCTAAGATACCCATGTATCCGCCAAGACATGGTCCGCATGTTGGTGTTGAAACGACTGCTCCTGCTTTGATAAATGCAGAAATCATGCCCTCTTCAACGGCCTTTAAGTAGATATCCTGTGTAGCAGGAATGATGATGACTCTCATCCCCTTCTTCACATGACGTCCCTTAAGGATTTCATATGCTGTCTTAATGTCATCGTATCTGCCGTTTGTGCAAGATCCGATTACAACCTGATTTACTTCTACATCACCGATGGAATCCACAGTGTGTGTATTTTCCGGAAGATGAGGGAATGCAACAGTTGCCTTTAATGTACTTAAGTCGATTTCAATGGTCTGATCGTATTCAGCATCTTCATCAGCTTCATATACTGTATAGGCCTTCTTTGAATGTTCTTCCATATATGCAATCGTCTTTTCGTCTACAGGGAAGATGCCGTTCTTAGCACCGGCTTCAATTGCCATGTTACAGATTGTGAAGCGGTCATCCATTGTAAGTTCCTTAACGCCTTCGCCAACGAACTCTAAGGACTTGTAAAGTGCACCATCTACACCGATTTCGCCAATGAGGTGAAGGATTACGTCCTTACCGGATACCCACTTGTTTAACTTACCCTTAAGTACAACCTTGATTGCGGAAGGAACCTTAAACCAGGCCTTGCCTGTAGCCATTCCTGCAGCCATATCTGTTGAACCGACACCTGTAGAAAATGCTCCTTCGGCACCATAGGTACATGTATGAGAATCCGCGCCGATGATTAAATCACCCGCAACTGTGAGTCCTTTTTCAGGGAGGAGCGCATGCTCGATTCCCATTTCACCTACTTCAAAGTAGTTTGTGATTTCATTTTTCATTGCAAAGTTACGTACACAAGCGCAGTTCTCTGCTGACTTAATATCCTTATTCGGTACAAAGTGATCCGGAACAAGGGCAATCTTATCCTTATCAAAAACAGTCTGGCTCTTCATCTTCTCCATTTCATGAATTGCCACAGGGCTGGTAATATCATTACCAAGTACGAGGTCAAGATTCGCCTCAATCAGCTGTCCCGGCTCCACTGTTTCCAGGCCTGCATGAGCTGCAAGAATCTTCTGAGACATGGTCATACCCATAAAAATATCCTCCATTCATAGATTTTAATCATATACGTTATGATTTTACATTACTAAAGTGAAAATTGCAAAGGGAATTCTCACCTCCCTGCGAGATTCCACTGGGCAGCGATAGATGCGCAAAAAAAGAGCAGGATTTCGTCAGAAATCCTGCTCTTTTTAATCGAAGCGACGTGATTCGAACACGCGACCTCTGCGTCCCGAACGCAGCGCTCTACCAAACTGAGCCACGCTTCGTTACGGCTTTTTGCAACAGATTTATTCTACTCTTTCACCGTCAGGCAGTCAAGCCATTTTGCGAAAAATGCACCTTTCTGGGCAGTTTTCGTCCAAGCCACATACGCCACGCTGTCAGACTTTCTCGTAGTAGATTGTGTAATCATTCCCGCTGACGTCGACGGTGGCTTTAGCTCCACTGATGATTGGAACCGACGGCGGAAGATGACCGATATCAAGGTCCATAAGGATTGGCACGTGATACTTCTTTAAGATTCCGATAACAGCCTCATACATATCAAGTCCAAACGCCTCTTCTCCGAAGTGATACGGGCGTCCAATCAGGAATCCGATAGCCGTGGCAAACCAGCCTGCCTGATCGAGCTGCCAGATGGTTCTTCGAAGTGAAATAGGATTCAGATCACAGCTTTCAAGAAACCAGAGGATTCCGTCCTCAAAATAGCGCTCGTTAAATGATGCTACACGGTCAAATCGCGTACCGACAAGGGTTGACAGACAGTCAATGCAACCTCCGAGCAGTCGACCGGAAAGCTTCAGACTTGAAACCTTTGAATTCTCCAGATCCACCAGCTCTCCATTCAGATATGCACGAAGCTTCTTATCTTCAGTAACATTATACGTCGCAAGAGGATTTTCCGCGGATTTAAGTGAATCCTTCTCCCACTTGCGATATCCTGTCACGTGCTTTTTTTCTCCTGTCAGAATCGCATACGCATCCTGAAGCGCCGGATGCCATGGATTCTGGCCGAATGCAGGAGCACACGGTCCGTAAATGGCCGCTGTATCCAGAATCGTATTCAGAAGAAACGTAAAATTAGTATTATCCGAATATCCTATAAACCACTTGGCGCGCGCAGATTTCAGCTCATCAAAATCCAGATACTGAATCGTTTCACACATCAGCTCTCCGCCGCCTGCAGAAAACAGGCAATCATTTCCGGAAGACACATACATCTCCTGAAGCTCTCTCGCACAATCCTTCGGATTCGTGCTGATACCGATTCCATCATCCTTGAAGCAGTTTTCACCAGGAGTCACCTCATACCCCATGCTCTTAAACGTCTTCATCATGGAATAAAGCTGACTGCGATAGGGCTCAAATGTACATCCGAAAGACGGAGCCGCAACTCCGATTGTATCACCCTTCTTCAGATCCTTTGGATATCTCATGCATACTCCTTAATCTTGTTCAGGGCATTCGCAGAAAGTAGCACTCTCGCGTGCTCGTTCAGATATGCCAGATGCTTATCACCGTCTAAATCAAGTGATGCAAACTCACTTAAAATTTCAAGGAAGGCAGCAAATTTCTCCGGTTTCAGTCTTGAACGCTTCAATGCCAGATAGAAAACGCCGTCATCGCCCTTGTAAAGTGCATTTTGAATGCCCCATGTCTTATTAATATTTGCACAGAAATTCTCCACATCTTCCATCGTGGCAAATGCAGCGATAATCTGTTCTTTCTTGTTCCGGCCAGGTACCGTATCCGGTGCAACAGCTGGCTTCTTTGTCGCCTCTTTGGCCATCCGCATACCAAAAGGAAGAGCCGCATCCAGCGCCTGATCTGCATCAGCCGGGATATTTCCCTGCCCTGGCTCTGCAATTCCCGTACCGATAATCGCTCCCGGATTCGTCTCTGCAAGATGCTTGAACTCATCTAAAAAGCTCTTAAAATCAGACTCTGACGAAATGCGAATCACAAGTTCATCGCCAATCGCACGCATCTGCATGGCCATCGCCTCTCCACCTGTAATATGCACATCAATTTCATCCTCTGCCTGTTCAATAATATCGTTTATAAAATCCTTCACCTTTGCCGTGTCTCCGCCGACAAAATCTGTCATGGAAATGCTGTAATCCTCGCAATCTTCCCTTGTCAGAACGCACTCAAAAGCACTGTCACTAAGTCTTGTAAATTTCATATCCTAAAAATCCTGTTCCTGATCTTAATATAATTCTTCCTTTTTCGTTGTGCTACTTTCTACTGCTCCAATCAGATAAAACAGTGCAATCACAACAGCTACAACCGGGGTAATACCGGTCTCTGCAAGCCCGATTGAAAGGAGTTTCGGTACATAAAGTGCCGACCATGCGGTGCAGATAAACCCAATAACCACAAGGATTGATTTACGTCTGCTCTTAATGCCGCAAATCCCAAATGCAAACATCACCACTCCGTGAAGGAACACAGAGGTTGCCAGAGTAATGCCCGCAAAACTGCCAAATGCCCGCGCCATCGGTACAAAACCTACCACGATATCAGACAGAGTATTTGCCGCAACAGCACCAAGAATCATACCTAAGACACCTGTCAGCACGGTAATGAGTCCTTCAATTATATAGATAGCACCTGCAGTCTTAAGCAGAATGTTACGCTTCATAGAAATCCTCCATTTGCCAGAAATCCTATCTTGCAATTTTTCTCATCACACATTATACAGTTTCTTCCCCCGCTCGTAAAGTCAGGGACAAAGCGTTTCATGTTCAGAAATTTATCATTATTTCGTCCGGAATGGTGAATTTTTAACACAAACACGAATTTTTAGTGTATTATTATCATGGGTATGTATAACGGGGAGGAACTAAATGAATATTACTTTAAACAAATCAAACACATCTTATAATGCTCAGATGATTGCCAATGCATTGAAGGGGCTGCATCATATCAATTACTGGTGTCTCACTCCTACTTTTGAAGTTATTTCTACGACATCTGAGAATCCCAAGCTTTATGAACTTTTGCTTACATCGAGCAACCCGGAGGAAATTCTGGCACATTGCGAACATAACAAAAATCCGCTGTTTTTAAATGCCGGTTTCGGCCTCATGTGGGGTGCCTGTTCAGAGCGGGGTTCATCTGGCGCTCTAAAGAAGATCCATATTATCGGACCGGTTCTTGATCATCATCTTAACGAAAAGCTGATGAATGGTGGTGTCAGTGAAAAGATTCTCGATATATTAAAGCCTTTGCCTGTGGTTTCCGTAAAACAAATGCTGAACACGATTTCTACTCTTGATTTCGGTATTTCCGGCCGGATGTTAGAGGAAGAGGATATCCATTTCCTCTCTTCTCATATCATCGAGCATTTTTCATCAAAGAGCGGGCCAACACCCGAAGAATCGAGTGCCTTCCACAGGCTTTATACACTGGAAAATGCTCTGATAAATATGATGATTTCCGGTAAGTTTGAAAAGCGGCATGCAATGGACTGTATCCTTGAGATTCTCTCCCTTCCATCGAATTCAACTTTCGAATCCGCCAGGGAAAATGCTCAGATTATTACAACCGTTGCCATTCGGGCAGGGATTAAAGCCTGTCTGACACCGGAACATTCCTACACGATTGGCCGTGCATATCGCAATCAGATTCGTCAGTCCACACAGATTTCTGAGCTCAGTCGTTTGCTGTTCAATATGATTTCAGATTTTTCAAAGGAAATCAGCCGCATGAAAGACGGTCCGAAACTCTCACGACCGATTCAAACCTGCTGCGACTTCATTTCTTCTCATATTGAAGATAATCTGACGCTTGCACAGCTCGCGGAAAATGTTGGCTATGCGGAATATTATCTCTCCCAGAAGTTTAAGAAAGAGACCGGTAATACGATTAATAATTACCTGAAGGAGCAAAGAATCAGCTACAGTAAGGACCTGCTCGCACATACAGATCTTCCGATTGAAGACATTGCGAAGCGCCTGCATTTCTGTACACGAAGCTACTACTCCAGTGAATTTCATAAACTCACAGGCTATTCTCCTGCCGAATATCGCCGTGAACACAAAATCTGAATTCAACGCGCACTGTAAGGGTGCGCGTTTTTATTTTGCGGCACATTTTCTTTACTTACGCAAAAAATCCCGCCGAAGCGGTTTAAACCACTGCGGCGGGATTGTAAATGCAATTTAGTTTAAAGGAATCAGTCCTTCTTAAGCTGAGCTGCAACTTCTTCTGCGAAGTTTTCTTCCTTCTTTTCAAGACCTTCACCAGTCTCAAAACGAACGATCTTTGTAACCTTGAGGCCAGCGGATACGCTCTTTAAGTACTGAGCAACTGTCTGCTTGCCATCTTCTGCCTTTACGTAAACCTGATCGTAAAGAGAGATTTCCTTGAGTTGCTTGGAGATACGGCCTTCAACAAGTCCGGAGAAGATCTTGTTTCCAACGATCTCAGCCTTCTTAGCAAGAGCTAATTTAGCAATAACCTTAGGAGCTTCGTCAGAAAGGAAGTTCCATACGTAGTTCATGTTGGACTTCTTCTCTTCGAAGATAGCGATATCTTCTTCAGACCACTTCTTCTCAGCGATAGCCTGATCAAGTAATGGGTTGAGGATTGGCTTTGGAAGTGTTGCAGGATCATTAAGAGCGGAATCAATTGTGATTTCTCTTAAGTGATTGATTTCTTCTGCAGAGATATCTTCTCTTGAAACGTATGTTGGGTTCATAGCTGCAACTTGCATTGCTACATTTGTAAGAGCTTCTACTGTAGCGTCGTTCTTTTCTCCTTCAGCTGCTACGAGAGCGCCGATACGACCGCCACCGTGAACATAACCAACAACAATAGGAGCTTCAACCTTAGCGAATCTTCTGATTGTTAACTTCTCACCGATTGTAGCAATCTTCTCAACAAGAGCATCAGATACAGTCTTTGTTGTATCTTCCTTCCAAGCTTCTGCAAGGAAAGCATCATCAACATCTACAGAGTTAGAAGCAAGAGCCTGCTCAGCTACTGCCTGTACGAAGTTCTGGAATGTTTCGTTCTTAGCAACGAAATCTGTCTCAGAGTTAACTTCTACAATGGCTGCCTTGTTGCCTTCGAAAGCGATACGGCAGATACCTTCTGCTGCGATACGTCCGGCCTTCTTTTCAGCCTTCATAGCGCCGCTCTTACGTAAGAACTCAATTGCTGCGTCTAAGTTACCATCGCACTCAGTGAGTGCCTTCTTACAATCCATCATACCTGCGCCAGATACTTCACGCAGTTCCTTAACCATTGCTGCTGTAATTGCTGCCATAGTAATATTCCTTTCATAAGCACCGGCCCCTTAACAAGAGCCGGTAACCATTTCTTTTTATTTTAAATTAAAGTCAGTGAACAGTAGAATTATTCAGCGTCTGCTGCAACTTCTTCTTCAGCCGGAGCAACTGCTTCAGCACCCTGCTTAGCTTCGATAACAGCATCAGCGAGCTTGCTTGTGATAAGCTTTACGGCTCTGATAGCGTCATCGTTACCTGGGATAACGAAGTCAAGATCATCTGGATCACAGTTTGTATCACAGATACCGATTAATTCGATTCCTAAAGAATGAGCTTCCTTTACGCAAAGGGATTCCTTCTTAGGGTCAACTACAATGATAACGTCAGGGATCTGCTTCATCTCTTCGATACCGCCAAGAACCTTAACGAGCTTTTCCTGTTCCTTCTTAAGGTTGATAACTTCCTTCTTAGGGAGAACGTCGAATGTACCATCTTCTTCCATTCTCTTGATTTCCTTAAGTCTCTTAATTCTGGACTGGATAGTCTTGAAGTTTGTAAGCATACCACCGAGCCATCTCTCGTTTACGTAGAACTCGCCACAACGAGCTGCTTCTGTAGCAATAGCATCCTGAGCCTGCTTCTTAGTACCAACGAAAAGGATTCTTCCGCCGTTAGCTGCTACTTCAGATACTTCCTTGTAAGCTGCATCGAACATACCAACAGACTTCTGAAGATCGATGATGTGGATACCATTTCTCTGTGTGTAGATATATGGAGCCATCTTAGGGTTCCATCTTCTTGTCTGATGTCCGAAATGAACACCTGCTTCGAGTAACTGCTTCATTGAAATTACGCTCATTTTAATACCTCCATTTGGTTAAATAATTCTTTTGCGGACTTCCACTCAACCACGCCACCGTGAGCAACGGCACCGGCGCAGGAATCCACCCGCATGCATAATCACACAAAGGATATAATACAAAAGCAGACGCTTTTTGTCAACGTCTGCCTTTGGAAAATATTATTTTTTCATCCAGCTTCACCCGGCTCACGCGCTACGGGCACTGCTGAAGCGAATCGTCTTCAGACTTCCTCGTCCTCGTCCTTTCGGTCAAGCTCTTTCATCGCCTCAAAGACCTTATCGTTCTTTACACGAATGTAGGTTCCTCTCATACCGGAGGATCTCGATTCAATAACACCGGCACTTTCGAATTTACGAAGTGCATTGACAATCACTGATCTTGTGATGCCCACGCGATCTGCGATTCTGCTTGCAACCAGAATTCCTTCATTTCCTTTCAGTTCACGGAAGATGTGTCTGATTGCCTGAAGCTCTGATGCAGACAGAGTATTGATTGCGGACTGCACGATATTCTCCTTGCGATCTGCAATAGCATGCTCTTCATTTACCGAGCGCATCATTTCAAGGCCTACAACCGTCGTCCCGTACTCGCACAGGATGATGTCATCAATTCCGTATGGCTGGTCATTCTTGTACATGAAGAGCGTTCCAAGGCGCTCACCGCTGATTTCAACCGGTGTAATCATGGCTGAGAAGCCTGCATTCTGTGCAAAGCCAAGTGTCTGCAGGTTTACGTCCTCTTTTGTAGATAAGACGTTTAAAAAACGATTGTTCAGATCCTTATCGACAAACTTGCCGACTCTGGTATCTTCTAATTCTTCAATTGTTCGAACTCCTTCATAGAAGCCCTGGCCTAAAACCTTGCCCTTCTTAGAAATAACAAGAATATCAGATTCGAGAATTGAGCTTAATACTCTGCACATGTCATTGAATTCGACACGTCCGGAATGATTGTTGTGTAAAAGTTTATTGATTTTTCGCGTTTTATCCAGTAAATGTACGCTCATGGATGCCTCCTTGTTGAAATCGATTCACATATTGCCCCATATCCCGCTCTTAACTTACCTTAAATTTAGCATATTTTTAATAAAAGTACAACAGATTCCTTTTCACAATCAAAGTTTTCACACAATTATGCTCATTGCGCCAATCGTGGCTATTTGCAGAATAATTCCAAATTTTGTCTCACCGGGCGTTTCTTCCTCAGTGCCATTAATAAAAAACACGGGGCGATTCCACCCCGTGCTTTCATCTCGTCGCCATTGGCGTTTATTATTTAATCTTCGTCTTCGACCTTATACTCTTCGACATAACCACATTCCTGGTCTGCGCAGACAAGCTTCTTTCCCTTAATCAGCATATAGCCGCCGCACTTAGGACACTTCTTATTGGAAGGTCTCTGCCATGTCATGAAGTCACATTCCGGATTATTTTCGCAGCCGTAGTAGATTCTTCCCTTACGTGTACGCTTGATGACAACTTCTCCATCGCACTTCGGACACTTCACACCAATCTTTTCGTAATATGGCTTTGTGTTACGACAATCAGGGAATCCGGGACAACCAAGGAATTTACCGTTTGGTCCGTACTTGATTACCATGTTTCTACCGCACTTTTCGCAGATGATATCTGTTACTTCATCTTCAATCTTAATCTCTTCCAGCTCTTTTTCCGCTTTTTTAACCGATTCATCAAGGTCCGGGTAGAAGTTACGGATAACTTCCTTCCAGTCGATGGTTCCTGCTTCTACTGCATCAAGCAGAGATTCCATGTTCGCGGTAAATTTTGAATTAACGATAGCAGGAAATGCCTTGTTCATCATATCATTAACAGCCATACCAAGCTCAGTCATTAAGAGATTCTTCTTCTCCTTTGTGACATAACGTCTTGCAAGGATGGTAGAAATAGTTGGTGCATACGTTGATGGACGGCCAATTCCGAGCTCTTCGAGCGCACGAACAAGTGTCGCTTCTGTAAAGTGAGCAGGTGGCTGTGTAAAGTGCTGTTCCGGCACGAATTCCTTAACCGAAAGCTCGGAATCCTTTTGAATAGCTTTTACCATGGAATTTACTTCTGCCTTGTCGTCATCATCACGGTATACGCTTAGGAAACCTTCGAATGCAATTTTACTTGCGCTCACGGTAAATAAATACTCGCCACCCTTAATCTTTACGTTAATGGTCTCGTAACGTGCAGGTGTCATCTGGCTCGCAACAAATCGTCTCCAGATCAGCTGGTACAGGCGGAGCTGGTCGCGGGACAGATCTTCTTTAAGCATCGTTGGCGTCAGAGAGATGTCAACCGGACGAATGGCTTCATGCGCATCCTGAATGTGCTTGTCATCCGTGCTCTTTGTCTTTGTTCCGTGATTAGCATATTCTGAACCATAGTTTTCAGCGATGTAGGAAGCTGCTGTTTCAACGGCCTCATCTGCAACACGGGTGCTGTCGGTACGAAGGTATGTGATAATACCTGCGCTTCCGCGTCCCTTGATTTCCACACCTTCATAGAGCTGCTGTGCAATACGCATCGTCTTGCTTGTCGCAAAATTCAGCTTGCTTGATGCTTCCTGCTGCAGTGTAGATGTGGTAAATGGCAGTGGCTGTTTCTTTGTGCGTTCGCCGTTCTTTACACTGTCAACACTGTATTTCGCCTTCTTTAAGTCCTTTAAGATTTTGTTCAGCTCTTCTTCTGAGTGAATCTCCATCTTGCCGTCCTTATTGCCGTAGAACTTCGCTACCAGAGCCTTCTTTTCGCCCTTTACGTTAAACGTAGTATCCAGTGACCAGTATTCTGTTGGAATGAAATCGTCGATTTCCTTCTCGCGATCTGCAATGATGCGAAGTGCAACCGACTGAACACGGCCTGCCGACAATCCTCTTTTAATCTTGCTCCAGAGCAGAGGGCTGATTTCGTAGCCTACCATACGGTCAAGCACACGTCTGGCCTGCTGCGCATCAACAAGATTCATGTCAATCTTACGGGCATGCTTTAAAGACTCCTTAACTGCAGTCTTTGTAATCTCATTAAATGTAATTCTTTTATAGTCCTTATCCCCCAGCTTTAAAGCCGCAGCCAGATGCCAGCTGATAGCTTCTCCCTCACGGTCCGGGTCGGTTGCGAGATAGATAGTATCTGCCTTTTTGGCAGCCTTCTTCAGTCCCGCAAGGATTTCACCCTTACCACGAATCGTAATATATTTTGGTTCAAAGTCATGATCCACATCAATTCCCATCTGTGACTTCGGAAGGTCACGGATATGTCCCTGAGACGCCATAACTTCATAATTCTTGCCTAAAAACTTCTTAATAGTCTTAACCTTTGCAGGAGACTCAACAATTACAAGATTTTTTGCCATTTAAAACCCCTCCAGATTAACGGTTTTTTTCTCGTATCGGTCAAAAGCATAGACGAGAATCTTTCACTTGTCAACTTAAAATACTCTAAAGTCCATCAGGACTCATCAAGCGCGTTTCGTGAATACAGTCCCTGCGCCTCGAGTGTAATTGCCCCTTTAAGCTCCATCTGAATCAGGCATACCTGCACTGTCGAAACCGGCAGCCCGCTTGCTTTTACAATCTGGTCAAGGGACATCCAGTTTTTGGAAAATGCGGAATAGATGGTTCTTTCATTTTTGTTAAGAGGATCCACGTGCCTTTTCTTTATTTCCCAGGAGTTTCCATAGCTCTCCTCCTTTGTTTCGTCCAGTCTGGCCCGAATTCCGGATTTAATCAGAATATCCTCAACACAGGTCAGCATATTCGCGCCATTCTTTATCAGATTGTTCGTTCCGGAACTTAAGGGATCTGTGATTCTTCCCGGAACGCAAAATATATCTTTGTTCTGTTCGAGCGCATATTCTGCTGTAAGCAGTGACCCGCTCCCCGCTCTTGCTTCAACGATAATCAGCGCGTCAGCCATTCCTGAAATCAAGCGGTTTCGCATCGGAAAACGTCCTTTGATTGGAGCCGTGCCCGGCTCATATTCGGAAATGATGGTTCCGTTATAACGAAGAATATTCTCGAACAAATCGATATTTGCCGCGGGATAACAGGTGTCAACCCCACACGCTAAAACTGCAAATGTTGGCATTCCGCCAGTAATGCACCCCCGATGCGATGCTGAATCAATTCCGGCCGCCATACCGCTGACGATTATCACTCCGACTTCGGAAAGCTTTCTTGCTATATTATATGCCACTTCTCTTCCATATACGGTACATCCCCTGCTTCCTACCATTGCAACGATAGGAGGCTGATGTTCAATCAGATTCCCTCTCATAAAAAGTCCCGCCGGCGGATCCGGAATGTTTTTAAGATTTTTCGGGAACTGTGGATCATTTCTCGTCACAAAGTGGAACCCTTTTTCTTCATATAATAAAAGGTTCTCATAAATACGTCCATCTTGCTTAGACTCTTTGATGTTACTGATAATTTCATCCGTAACTCCATCAAGCCCTATGAACCCTTCCGGCTCAGTTCTGTACACTGCTTCCGCACTTCCGCCGGAAACACTGAGCAGTCGATTCATTATAACCGGACCCACACCCTTAATCCCATTCAGCCAGTACCAGTAAAATGTGTCCTTATCCATACTGCCGCCTCCTTCAACCAGGAATCTCGCAGTCGCGAAAACTTCGGTACATTAACGCCTCACTCAAATCCTCCAGACGAATCTCATCGTGACCTTCGATATCAGCAACAGTCCTGGCTGTCTTTAACACCTTGTAATATCCGCGTGCCGTCATCTGCTGTTTTTCAAAAAGCTGCTCCATCAGCTTCTGCCCTTCCCGTCCATAGCGGCAGTACATTTTCACTTCCTGCGTATTCATCTGCGAGTTAAACAGATGGTCTGACATAGCAAATCTCCTCGCCTGCGCCGCACGCGCCTTTTCGACCAGCATTTTCATGCGTTCCGTCGTCCACTCTTTTTCTTCTCTCACCTCGTGCAGGGACTTAAAATTCACCCGTTCCACACGAATACAAATGTCAAATCGGTCCCATACTGGCCTGCTGATTTTTTTCATGTACCTCTGAATATCAAATTCTGAACACTTACAAAGGGTTCGATTTGGAAAATATCCACATTTGCAGGGATTCATTGCTCCAACCAGACAGAAGTCTGCAGGATATGTGATTACATTACCAAGGCGCACAATGGTCACCTTTTTATCTTCAAGCGGCCCTCTTAATGTCTCTAATACAGGACCGGAAAACTCAGCCATCTCATCTAAGAACAGAACACCTTTCGACGCCAGCGTCACCTCTCCTGGTTTTGGAATTGTTCCGCCCCCGATCATCGCAGACTGTGTCGTCCTGAAATGAGGACTCCTGAATGGCCGTTTACTGATAAAGGGCCGATCCTGATCAAGCAGGCCCGCGATGGAATATAGCTTTGTCAGTTCCAACCGTTCCTCAAATGCAAGCTCCGGCATGATTCCCGGAATTCGTTCTGCAATCATTGTTTTTCCGGACCCCGGTGGACCAATCAGCATAAGATTGTGCATTCCGGCCGCACAAATTAATGCCGCACGCTTCGCCGCCATCTGTCCATGCACATCGGCAAAATCCAGCTTCTCTAAATCCACGCTGCACAATGCATTTTCACGGTAATCTCTTGCAGTTCCTGACGTTGCTTTCACTAATTCCTCCGTGGAATCAATCGTTTTATCCCCTGAATTCCTGCATTCTTTCAGTTCAATACGCCCCTCAATCCAGTCAATGACATGTCCGAGCGCAGTTGCTCCAAGGACTCGAATTCCCGGAATCAGGCTACACTCTTCTAAATCGTCCTGTGGGACGATTGCCGTTTGAATTCCCTTCTCCCTGGCTTCACAAATCAGCGGCAGTACACCGTTTACATGTCGCACCTGCCCTGCAAGCCCCAACTCGCCTACAAACAGCACTTCCTTTGTTCTTTCAACCGGAATGCGTTCATTTGCCAGCAAGATTCCTATTGCGATTGCCAGATCGAATCCTGTCCCGCTCTTTCTAAGGTCTGCCGGTGACAGATTCACCGTCACCTTTCCCAGTCTGCACGTAAACCCGGCGTTTTTTAATGCCACGCGCACCCTGTCCTTTGCCCCTTTTGCATCACTGCTTGAGAGGCCAGCAAGCTCCATTCCTGGTATCCCATAGGCCGCATCAACTTCTACCTGCACAATTTGCGCAGAAAGCCCCGTAACAGTAGCACTGAGTACTTTTCCATACATATTCACCTGAATTTCTGTGGAGGAAACGCTGTAGATTAACAGCTTCTTATAAATTCAGAATACGCTTAAAACCTTTAAAATTCAAGTCCCATTTTCACCTACGCCTCCCGGCACCACTTCCCTCTACTCCGCGGTGCACATTCGCAGGCTTAAGCCTGCTCATGACGCGTTTACACGAAAAAAAGGCGGGTAAGCCTTTCGACTTACCCGCCAGATAGAACTTATTTTGTATTACAGGGTGATGTAAAGCTTTGAATGATCTACATGTGTTCCCAGTAATGTCGTACGATCAATCTGTACGAAGTTGTTAGCAATAACGGAACCCTGTCCGATGTTTAACTTGGCAAATGCCTTGGACAGCGGAGCGTTTGTTACTGTTGTACGTGCCACGCTTGAGGAGAGGGAAACCTTTGAGGTTGTTCCTGCGCTCTGCGCGAGCTGTACCTTTGGTGTTGTAAGAGGCTGTGCACTCATTGTCGGAACAGCTGCTGTTACAGACTCTGCTACCTTTTCAGCTCCAGTCTTTACAGTTGCCTGTTCGTAAACCGTAGTCTTAGTTGCCTGCTTAACTGACTCAGGAACTGCAACTTCCTCTGTACTTGTCTCAGCTGCAGCTGCTTCTGCCGCAATCTGAGCAGGAGTTTCAACTCTGACAGAACCTGCTGTAACTGCAGCCTGCGCGCCAAGATGGTCGCCTTCTACTGTTTCTCCGGCAACGTTACCCTTAGCAGCTGTGTTTGGAGTCACATTCACATTGGCAGTAGGATCCATCATCCAGTCACCATACTGTGTCATTGCCTTGTACTGTGTCTTTGTATCTGTTCCCTTTGTATGTGTCTGTGCAGGCATCGGGAATGGATACTGAACATCAGCAGGATCTGTATTTAAGTCACCATACTTCACTGTATCATCTGCTTCAATACCAAGGGCGTTACCAGAATTAGCAGTTGTATCCTTTACAAGCTTCTTCATATCCTCATATGTCTTACCAACAGGTTCAACATATCCTGAATTCTTAAGAACCTCATCTGTTGCAGCTGCTGCACTATCAGGCTTTACGCCGGCACGAATTACATAGGAAGCCTTAGCATTCTTAACATTACCAATTGTAGCAGGTAACTGTGTATCTCTGCCCTTTCCAGCTTCATATAACTGATCTGTGTAATAGTAGTTGTTCTTTACAACGCCCTTACCGGCTTCTGTTACATTGTTCGTATAAATGAACTCTTTATACTGATCCTTATATTCCTTGTCACCACCAGAAATCATGCTGTATGCGACATAGTTATTTGTTACTGTTGTGCTGGTTCCCTTTCCTGCATTCATATTCATGATAAATCCTGCAATCTTGTTTCCAGCCTTATTTGATGTTGCATCACCATTGTTATTGGCCTCAATGACGCCAATAACATGGTTCTGATCAATTGTACGATTTGTAAATGTACCGTCCTTAACATTTTCAACCGGAACATTCATCACAAATCCAGCTACATCATCAAGTGAGTTGATATATACGTCAGCATAAGAGCCATTTACATCTCCTGATTCCAGGTTGTAAACAAAGCCTGCTACGCTGTTACCATATACCTTACCTGTAATTGAGCAGTTCTTAATAGATGGTGTTGCATTGTGGTTGTTATTCTCATCGCCAAGACCTAATCCTGCATTGACACCCTGTGCATACTTCTCTTCATTGAATACGAAGCCTGCAACATCCTTTCTGCTTGAGTGGTTTACAGAACGGCTACCAACTCTGACAAGTCCCATTGTATCGATATTATCCTCGAACTGATAGAATTCTCTGAATCGGTTATTCTTATCTGTCTTCGCAACTTCAAGATCACCATACATATGGCAATTATCAATTGCACCACCAATATTGTTGTAAACAAATCCGGCCTGACCACTGATCTGAACATTAACCATATCGATATTTGAGATATTAGCATAGTTATTCTTAATCAAACCGTTGTCAGCAATGAAGCAGTTAATAATCTTTGAATCCTTCAGCTCGATACAGTTGTTTGAAGCATAACCGTTACCCATGCTAATTTCAGATCCATTGATATTAATATTGCTTACACTACCATTCGGCCATGGCTTGTATCCGCCATCAACCTTCTCATAACCAACATAATGAGCAAAACCATCACCATAGATTGTACCTGGAGCACTGATGGTAACATTACTTACTGTTGTATGTGAAAGGTTATCTGCAAATCCAGCACGTGAAACAATTTCACCATTAACACCGATATTACCGATATCAGATCTTACGATAATCTCAATATCGGAAATATTAATACCTGCATTATCCTGAATATTCTCAGCATAACCATATCCACCAATCGCTGCAGAATCTACATCAGAATTAATAATGGATCCACCTAAAATCTGAGTTGCAAATCCATTTCCATAAATCTGGCCGGAACATGTTACTTTGTTGTCCTTTAATACCGGACCGGAATTATTGATGATAAATACAAATCCGTTGCTCTTGATTTCGCTATTAGCTTGTACTGTACAATTTGTAATATTCTTATATGTCTCGTATACAAATCCAACACCATCGATAACATCAGCTACTACAGAGCAATCAGTTGCTGTTCCGCCACCGCCGTTTGGAAGTAAGGTTGCATATCCATTTCCCTTAATCTCTGCTGCACCTAAGACATGGTTGTCTTCACTCGCAGCATTGATTTCATTTGCAAATCCATCTCCGCCAATTGTATTAATTGCCTTGACGGTATTGTGATTTGATACATTCGTAATCTTCTGAGCGAAACCGTTTAATGTAATATCTCTAGCCTCAACTGCGTTGTTAGTAACAGAAATACCACTGTTGGTTCCACCTAAGGAATCATAGAAACCATTTCCTTCAATCTTGTATCTTGCAACAACCTTACAATTATCAACCTTGTGACCGCTTGATGTTGCATTAGCTGTTTCAAAGAAACCGTTCTTACCAATATTGTCAGCATTGACTGTACAATTAATGATGTCTGTTGCCTGAAGAAGGGAACTGAATCCGTTCTTTCCAATGCTTGTTGCATTAATTGTTACATTATCTACTGTCAACTGGTTAGCAGGTGTCTGATAAAGGAAACCATCACCATTTGTAGAGTAGTTATCTACCGTGAGATTCTTAATATTCCTACAGTTATAACCTGTTGTACCAATGATACCAAAGTCGGAATCAGGATTCTTTGCATTGATATGAATATTGTTCAGCTTTGTAAGTACAGAAGCATCAATATCATTCTGCGCGCATCCGATAATTCCCCAGTTATCACCGAGTTCTGCACCATTTACATATAATCCGTCAACAGACAGACTAATCTTTGTAGAGTATGCCTCTGCAATGATACCATTACCTGCAGTTGCCCCCTTATCGTTCATGTCTGCATTGATGTTGACATTCTTCAGCATTACGTTATCAAGCACCGGATTTACACCATTGTACTCACCGGCACTTTCCATGAACACATAGGATGTTGGCTCACTAATATTCCAGCCATCAATCTGAAGATTCTTAAACGTTGTGCATGTCCATCCATTCTTAATAAATGGATTTGTCAAATTCCTAAGTGCATAATAGTCCGTTGCACCATTCGTTCTGGTGTAGGAATCACACTCGATGATACCATTCATGCATTCAATCGTTGGAAGTGAATAGTACGTTTCCTTAGAAACACCCTTTGTATCATCTACATCACGGCAAGCCTTACCAAAGTCAATACTTGCTGTAATGAGAACTCTGTGACTGTTATAGTTATTATTCCATCTGTCCTTGCTTAAGAATCCAATGTTATTGGCATTATTAAAGTCATTAAACAGATAAGAAAGCTGTCTTGCACTACGAACTTCATAGGTCTTCTTGCCATCGATTGTCTTGGCAGTATCCTGAACCTTGTCTGTATATGGACTGATTGTATCTGCAAAGTACGGGTTAAAGGCAAATACCGCACCCTTCTTGGATCTGTTCGACTTATTGGATGGGTCCATGTAATCAAATACATTTCCGTTCTGCTTCTTAGATACACTATCCTCGTCATAGAAACGAATATAGAGACCACCAGGATTTGTTCCGTTTGTGTTGCCCCATTCATCGCTACCATACTTCATAGCGTTATAAGGAACTGAATTACCTACCTTAGTGTTGCCCTTATTGTAAAGAGTATCAGCACTCATATAGTAAGCAATGTTGTTTGTTTCCTCTGAGAAGCCAAGAAGATTAGCTAATTCAGGATTCTTCGCAGGCGCATAATTATGGAAGAATGTTGTATCTCCACCATCATATGACCAAGAACCATCCGCACCCTTACCAAATGCATTTAAAGCAAATCTTGTAGCAGATGTCTTTGATCCTGCCTTCTTTGGAACAACAACGAGGTATCCATCTTCAATTACTGTACGACCATTTGTGTACATTCCTGAAAGAAGACCATCGGAGTTTGTACCTGGATATCCGGCTGTATTAAACTGCTCATACGCTGTTGGGTCATCATATGACTTCGTAATATCGTATGTGTAACCATTGAAGTATACACGTGTTCTTGAATTACCCTGACTGTCAGCGCCTAAATCAACTACTTCATAGTAGAAGAATCCAGCACGCAAATCCTGTCTTTCAGGAATCTTTTCATAGATATTTACATAGTCATTTGTCGTATCACCCGTTGCATAGTCAACAGTAATATCCTTTGTATAACCTAAATCATCATCAATCTGAGTTGTTAAGATATACTCATCAATCTCAGCATTTGCCTGATTCTCTTCTACTGTGATATTCGTTCCAGGAATATAAAGATTTCTCTCATAGTACTGTTCAAAGGACTCCTGAGTTGTATCACCAGTTGTAACTACAATTGTATTGCTTCTTAAAAGATCAAAGGTATCAAGACTGTATGAGGTTGTCTTAAAGCCATCTTCAACCGGATAATTCTTATCAGAGAACTCAAATGTCAGTTTTGACATTTCATCTGCTGTAAGAATCTTACCAAGAACTGACTTATTCACCTTCTGTCTTGAAACAAGCGGCCAGTCTCCGACAATAATATTGAATCTTGCCTTTGCAATTTCACGGTCACCGTCAAGTGTTTCATCGCGATCTGCATGATCTCTTCCAAGTTCTGTATTTCCAAGAGTACTTAAGCCCTCATATCCTGCAAGTACCTGAGGCACCGGATAAGGAGTAGATGTGTAATCAAGGTATTCTGATGGCATATTATCAGAATAGTACATAGTAAAGTTACTACGAGCACTTGTCTGAACCATGAAACCATGAGCCGTCATCATCTGATAGCATTCATCCGCAGTCATTTCTGCGAACTTCTCGTCAGCATACTGGGCAGCTGTCTTTCCTGTTGGAATATCAGATGCCTTAGTCTCTGTCTGTAACCAGTTCTTTACAAAGGACTCATACTTATTAGACGTATCAAGCGGATTGACTGTATCAAGATTATCAAGAACTCCTGAAGTAGAGTTTAACTTGAACGTATCTTCAAAGTCTGACAAATCAACACTTGTATCAGATAAGACTACCGTACCAATTTGAAAGACCTTCATATCGTCACCTGCAAACGCTGGTCCGTCTTCAACCGTACCGTTAGAAAGTCCACCAATAATATTCACTTTGTTTGCAACAGGATTTCCACCCTTGCCCTTGTTAGAAAGGCAACCGGCAAATGAACCAAGGTTTTCTGCTGGATTATTTACAGGGACACTGGAAGTCACACGTCCACCAATCACCATGTTTGTGAACTGGTTACCATCCGCTCTCGCATCATCATCCTTTGAATAACCAATGAATCCACCTGCCCATTGACCATGTGCACTTGCAAAGGATTCTACTGCTGTTGCTGTAATTGGAGACTCTGAATAGCCAATCACACCACCTGCTATGCCACCTGTTGCAGCAACCGAGATACTGCTGTCATTAAAGAGCATATCACCCTTCGTATCATCAAGGCTTGTACCTACATAAATATCAATCAGATTTGCAGTTGCGCCTTTCTGAACTGAACCAACCACACCACCAGCGTTACCGCTGTTGATTGAAACAGGGATTGCTGCCACTGCATTCTTAATAATAAGGTTAGCTGCATTCATTTTTGTTGCACCAACCAGACCACCTGCTGCACCTGTGCCATTACCAATATGAGGTCCGTTTCCAACAGATGATTCTTCCGGTGCATTTGCATTAAATGTACCACTTTCATAATCAGCCTTTGTTAAGGCAATTGCACCAACATTTTCAAGAATCGTTTCATTACCGGCAATACCAACGAATGCTCCGGCAGAAGTACCTCCGCCAGCACCGGTTACAATTGGATTTGTTAAAACAAGGTTTTTGATGGTCATATTCTGAGAAATATTATTGGAACCATCTGCACCGGTCTGTGCAATCAAACCTGCATTACCCGTATCATTCGCCGCGATATTCAGATTCTTCAGAATATGATTATTACCATCGATTTCGATAAGCTGATCATTAATCATACTGTAGAAACGACCAACTGTACCTGCGCCACCAACTGGCATTGGATTTGCTCCGGTTTCACCCTTCTTGTAAACCATACCATGTCTCTGATAAGAATCAGCAGCATTGTCATAAGGATAAGACTTTGTATCTGTGTTATCTGCGTTATTACCAAAGAAAGAGTTCCAGTCAATATCATCTGTAACTACAGCCTTTGTAACATAGAATGCACTTGTTGCGTTTGTAGCAACACCTGAAATTTCAGATGCAAGGTTCTGAAGGTTACGTCCATTATTAATGGACACTTCATAGGAACCGGAAGTTGTGCCGTTCTTTGTTACTGTTTCAAATAATGAATTGACTGTTCTGTAATCTGTTGGAATATTAGCAAGTACTGTGCTTGACTGAAGTTCAACAGTTACAATAACATCCTCACCAGGAATCAGATTGTTTTCAGCATCTGTATCAGAAGCAAAGATATCGGCAAAGTGTCCGCCAGGAATATCAATTGCGTCTAATGTAATCGTGTATTTTACACCAACATCCGGATCGGATGGGTCCTTCTTAGCTGCACGTTCTTCTGCACTTAAGTTATAAAGTACTGGAGTTGAAATAACATTTTCCGTTACACCACGTAATGCTGAAGTATTAATCGTTGGTGCATTTGAAGTACTTGTACTGTGATTCAGAGGAATGGCAATCGTCTTCTGATGGCCGGATACAGCGCCCTTAACAGTAATAACCGGAGTAGCATGTACCATATCTGTTCCTACAGTCTTGAAATACTCAAGGTCTGTGAAGGATACTTCCAGTCTGTTCCCGTTTGTTACTGTCATTCCACCAGGAAGATTCAGTGTTGTATTATTACCTTGAATAGCTTCTGTACCACCATAGTAACCAACTACACACTGATCGTTATTCTTCTTAAATTTATCTCTTCTGTAGGACTTTGCATTATCGGAATCACCACGAGCATTTGCTGCTTCAATTACTGAAACATCGCCGTAGTCAAGACCATTCTTTCCATCTGTATAGAACACCGCATATACAGATGCAGTCTTTGCATCATATTCAATAACAAATGCATTACCTGTACGAGAAGTCTCTTCAACTGATCCATACGGGAAAATGTAGTCTAGCAGACAGTCGGTTGTATTATTTTGAAGTCTGGAAGCATTGCTGAATGTATCTGCACTGTGAGAATCTACTACAAAGTAGCGATAGTCATGTGTCGTACTTGCATAGTCAGCATCAGAACCCGGATAATCTGATGGAACTGTTGAAGGCATCTTCGTACCAAGCTTCTGCAGTACTTCGGAACTTGCTTCGTTAATCACTGAATTTCCAGAGGAATCAAGCGTAGAATTTCGATTTACGACATCCGAGTAATAACTATCCCAGTCACCTGAAACTCTCTTTGCTGTCATATGATTCTGCGCAGCAATAAAGAGCTGTTTCGCAGTGTTATCCATCTGAGACAGCTTCATATCCTTTCTGTATTTGAGAATTGCGACGAATCCGAAGCCGGAAAGAATTCCGACAATCGCGATAACGACCAGCAGTTCAAGCATTGTGTAACCTGCTGTGTTCTTCACCCTTCTTACAAATTTTTCAAACCCTTCATTTTTAACCATAACTTTCATCCTGCCCACTCATTTCAATTATGAAATCAAGATTAATAGCTGATAGCATTCCCACTATCGCTAATTTAACTTATTTACTATTTTAGACTAAAATTCCATAATGTCAACAGATTCGAAATGGTATATTAGCATATATGCCCAAATGGAATCAATCATTTAAAGGCACATTCGTGTGTTTCATGTATAAATTCGCTATTTTCGAATGCAAATCACCAGAATCTGAGACATCAGTGAGGCATAGAATTATCTTGATTTGATTTTATCCGGAATCTTAGCGAGCGGAGTCACACAGCAAGAGCCTAAAAAATCATACAGCTTATCTTTATTTGACTCTTCAGCATAGTAACCTGTCAAGGCGGTGTAAAATTCCATCTTTTTTTCTACCGGGATTGAAAAAATCCCAAGGCAGTTTTGAATCATATAAATATTCGTAAACAAAGTTGCTGTTCTTTTGTTTCCATCATTAAAGAACTGCCCCTTCGCTATATAACTAAACAACTCAAACGCTGTTAGTAAACCATTTTTCCCAGAAGCAATCTCTTTTAATCGCTGATCAATTTCAGCCTCTGAACCCGGCACTGCTGGATAATAGTCTTTTCCTTGCTGCAAAGGTACTCTGATTGGTTCATCGTAAATAGTACGAATAGAACCTGCATTAATCACGGTATATTTCCCAAGTATCCGATTCAAAGTCTTTAATGTATCAACATCAATGGCGGCGTTTGTATTTGCAAAGAACCATTGCCAGGCTTTTTTTAATCCTGTAACTGCTTCAATATCTTCGACGGAATGCCCCGAGACTCCCATTCCATCACAGATAACCTGTGTTTCCGGGAAAGTCATACCAATGCCTTCTATGTTGGCAGACCGATATATACTCTCTACCATATACTTTTTAGCAAGTTTTATATTTCTATCAAATTCAATACTAGTCTCGTTCATTTTTCCTTTTCTTACTTTCTAAAGAATCTGGGATAATTTGTTTTACCTCATAATACCTTTTGCCCGTTATTTGATGAAGGTTATACTCTAAAATATCAAGAAGCTTCTCTGTTCTATCCGAGCTTAAATTATATAGTGGATGCTGCGGCAAATGTAATTCTTTTGGTATCATGCTTAAAAGGGCATCGCTCAAGATAGCTCTTCCAACCTCGCTAAATTTACCACCTAGCCTATGCTCTATACGATACTCGTTTTCGTATCTTTTAAAAGCTTCCACGGATTCGATATCTTCCGGCACAGCATTGCAAAGGCTTGTTTTTAAACATCGCTAAGTCGTAAGAAATGCTATCGTTATGAACGATTTGTCTTGCTATGTCTGCAGATAGATACTCTGCATAGGGTTCCAGGACAACGTTTGCAGCTCCTGATAAAGCCCCCTTGTATAGATAAATACCATCATTTTCTTTCACCCAACACTTTGGTGCGGTTCCTTCAGATGTAAATTCCGGGCTTCTCAAATCAGTGGATGATAATTTTAATCCATAGAGGCCAGATTCAAATGCTGTATTCTGAGCAACGTCTGTGAACTCGTTCTGATAAAGATTTACATCTTCCCATTTTAGATTAGAAGATTCTGGTTTTACCCAAAGACAATCATTGATTCCAAGCGCATGGGTTATTTCAACAAAGCCCTTTAATTTATCAATTCCCCACTCCTTGATCCATTGCTCGAAGTGCTGTTTGTGTTTGGCATAATTTCTATTCACCAGCCAGGTGTTAATGTGTCTCCTTTCAAACGCATTTAATATCTGCATTATACCGAACCTGCAATGAAAGTTAAATACTCCATGAGTTTCAACTTTTGGACGAAATGTCCAAAGGTTATCTTTTCTTTCCTCTCACTCTGGGTTCCTGCTCTTTAATGTTTCAATTATAAAATCAATCTCACCTTCCTGATTTTCAATATAACGGTACACCGTTGCATTGTCAATAAAATATCTTTTGGAAAATGTGCATATTCTCTATATTTTCTCAAGATTGTATATTAGTATTCTACAGAATCGTGTATAATAAATTTTAGAAACGTGCCGGTGATAGCCAATATTTCCAACCGGCCAACCTGAATCATATTTAAATATGGAGGTACATGTGAATATTTATATTTTAGGCTCCGGAGCAATGGGAATGCTCTTCGGAGGTAAGTTATCCAAAAACAATGACGTCACCTGCGTCTGCAGAAGGCAGGAACAAGTCGATGAGCTCCTGAGCAATGGCCTTAACATCACAGAAAAAGATGGGCGCATCGAAATCTATCATCTAAATGCCATCTGCCCTTCTACTCTTCAGAATTCTAGTCTGACAGGCAATTCCGCAAGAGCTGATCTGTCGCAGCTTCCAAAAGCTGATTTATCGCAGCTTCCAAAAGCCGATCTTGTCCTGATTTTTGTCAAATCCTGCGACACAATGACAGCCCTTGAAGAAATCAAAGATGTCATCGGTCCTGATACCACTCTCTGGACGCTTCAGAATGGTGCCGGACAGGAATACGTCATGAGGGAATTTACCGATGATGCACATATTCTCATTGGAAAGACCATGCAGGGAAGTGTCAGAGAATCTGATTCCTCCATTCGTCACTCAGGCATCGGCGAAACCTATATCGCTGCCGGACATCCGGACGTTGCTTCTATATTAAAAGAAGCCGGATTCTCCACAACTGAATCCGACAATATTGCGAAAATCATCTGGAAGAAGCTCTTGGTAAATGGTTCTTCTTCTGTTCTTTCCGGTCTCCTGCAGGTGCCACAGGGCGATGTCCTTAAAAGTGAAAGCGCCTGGAACATCGTTACGAAGCTCATTCGCGAGATGTGTGCCGTTGCTGCCGCAGAAGGGTGTGACTTTGATGTCAACGAACAGATTGCGGCAGTCAAAGCGAATCTTGAAGGCGCCATGGATGCAGTTACAAGCCTTTATGTTGATTTGAACAAAGGTCGCACCACAGAAGTTGATTATATCAATGGCTATGTAGTTAAGAAAGGGGCTGAACTCGGCATTCCGGTTCCAACACACGAAGTCATCACAGACCTCGTACACGTGAAGGAACAGATGCGCTGATTACTTATCTGAAACAAAAAAAGCGGACACCAGAGTATTATCCACTCTGATGTCCGCTCATACTGCTCTTATCCACGAATTCAGAACCACTGTACACACGCCAGCTTTACGTCCTCTTTTCGTTTTCTTTTTCCTTTTCTTTTTTCTCAAGCAGTCTTAATGCAGCTTTCAGTCGCTCGCCCGTTGTCAGCTTATCCTCTGCACCAGCTTTTCCAAGTCTGTTACCGGACCACTTTGGGAACTTCTTAATATTTTTCAAAATCTTACGTTCATCACGAGAAAGTAAAGAAGCATATCTTGCAGCCATATTCTCATGTTCCGTCAGAACATCTCTGCTCGTTCCATAAGAGTCCTTCGCACCGACCACTTTGCCAGTAACAATGTCCTTCGCGCCAACCATCTTGTCCGTTACAACATCCTTCGCGCCAACCATCTTGTCCGTTACAACATCCTTTGCTCCGACTACGCGCTCCGTAACAGCTTCCTTTGCCTCACGCATTGCATCCGCCAGCTTCTCTGGCGCTTTTTCAATGGATGAATAAGCAAGTTCTGCACGAATATTGAACTCTTCTTTATAATCCTGCATTTTCTTGATTAAGTGTGAAAGGCTTGCCTCTGTCAGCATAAAGTCCATTCCAAGTACACCTGCAAAAAGGATTGCAAGACACTCATTTACAACCGGCGGAATGTTTGAATGAAAGCTCAGAATCACCGGAAGAACATATTTAATAATTACAACACCTGCAACGCCAAATCCCACACTGCAAGGCAGACAGATTCTGCCATTGATGTTAAGTGGAATATCGGAATAATCCCACCATCTCATGTGGAATCTCTTTTCAAGTACAAATGATGTCGTATACTCCATCACGGCACTGCCGAACATGCAAACAAGGAAAATCTGCAGAATCGAAACATTTGCCGATACAACATTTGGAAAGAACTGACACAGCATAGTCACGATTACTACACTGAAACCATATATAGGACAGATTGGGCCAAATAGGAACCCTCGATCCTGCCACTCTTTTTCACAAATGGTGCAATAGACTGATTCCCAGCACCATCCTAAAAAACTGTAAAAAACAAATTGAACGACCAACTGAGCCGGTAGCATAATTTATCCCCTTTTTCTGATTGTTTCATTCAGGGCTACCAGTTTATCTGCTGCCGTCACCAGCCACGCCTCTCTACTCAAAGGCATATGAAACAGTGTGAGCGGCCACATATGCGCACGAATCACGTGTTCCGTGCCATCTGGCAGCTGAAAATCTGCTGCAGCCAAAGCCATTGCAGCTTTCGGATGGGAGAATCCATGTAATCTTCCATCATGATAATGCCAGTCATAGAGGTAATAGTCATGCAACATCGACCCGTAAAGCAATACGTCCGTTCTTGCATTTGCATGCAAATGGTCATTTAACCAGAAACTCATTCGTGAAACTGCCTTCACGTGATCCAATGTTGTTACATTCCCGTGCTGGATATACTGATTCATGCGACTCACCTTTGGGTTGCTCGCCATTTTATCAATCAGCTCCAGATATTTCTCCCTATGCTTCATCCTCTTCGACCTTCTTCAATAAAACTTACTTTTGAAATTCAAGTCATTAAACCCACTAGACTTTATTATACGGGAGTTTCATATAAAAAGAAAGAAGATTTTTCTAACGCAGTTCTGCTAAAGTGACACGGTATTTATGAAGGTAATAAAAGAAAAATGACCTTAAGAAGCTTTCACCTCTTAAGGTCATTTCTTTTTGTGTAGATTCATTCAACTTATCTGGCTTCCGGATCATTTTCTCTCGAATCTCCATTCTTGTCGAAGATTGAAAGTCCTGTTCCCCAGTCGCCATATGCATTGAAATGTTCATTAAACTTATCAGCTGCTCCCATTGGATATGGATAGAACTTCGTCACCATAAGCTTTGGATTGAACTGATTGTACTTCACTGTTTCACCAGTAAACTTCTCACCATACGTTTGACCTAAACCAAGATAAGTCTGGGTATCAGCAAGCTGTGCACCAGTGAGTGGTTCAGCCATAGATGCATCCGTAAGCGGAATATTGATAAACCAAATATGCCAGATAAAGTCAATTACATTATCCGTTTCGTAGAAATGATCCGCCTTTGTTACCGGTTGCAGGTAGTAATTTGAGCGGTTTTGCGCATATCTTACTCCTGCCCAGCTCGAAATCTCATTTGTAGCCTTCGCCATTTCATCTGATGGTTTGGCAAATGGATACCAGGCACCTTTCTTGATTACTGGCGCCGTGCCAGTCTTTACATAAGATCCTGTATCAACTTCCCAGATAGCTGCATAGTTCTTCTCAATATAATTATTGTTTTCACCAATATCACTTGGCAGACTGTCTCCAACATCAAAGATAAATCCTGCAACCTTTGTTGCTGTAATCTTACCGGTTGAATGGTTATTACTAATCAATCCCTGTACATACTTTGCGCCGAATCCTGCCGCAGATCCTGCCGGATCATTTGCAGTTCCATCACCTGTCCTAGCCTTCAGAATTACATTAGCATAAGAATTCTTTATATTGCCCTTAAGGTCAACCAATAAAGTCCAGCGCCGCATCTTATAGGCGCCATTCTGATAGAAGAATCCATACGCATCTGCTGCTGTAATAGTACCCGTGATACTGCTGTTTTCAACATCTCCGCAGTTAAATGCTACAAATCCAACCGCGTAGCCGGCTACCGTCTTATCCTCCGGCTCAATTGAAACTAATCCATACGAATCCGACGTCTGTCCTTCAGGAACGGTAATCATTGCCTTAAATGCAGGATTCTTAGCCGCCTCATCCACGTCAGGGAAGATTTGAGCATATGTAATCCTACCTCGGTTTTCAGTAACAAAACCGACAGCACCATTCGATTTCAAGTTCCGAATAGTTACATTCTGAATCTCGCCATCCCAATTCTGATTCTGCTCACGGTTATATCTGACAAAACCAGCGTATTCGTAACGGTCATCATCATCATCCTGCACATCCTGAACCAAATTAATCAGGTTAACATTTTGAATCGTACCGTTATTCACAGAAGCAAAACCATTCTGAGTAACCTTGAGGTCTCTTAAGGTAATTCCATCCACACCTGCATTCTGATGAATTGTTTCGGCAAATCCATTACCATGAATCATGCCCTGTACATCAATTTCAACATCAGAAATCATATTTTTTGTATAAATGTCCTTCGCAAATCCAGCGGTTGGCTTATCATCAGTTCCGATGTCTCCGGCCACATGAATATATGCTTTGTCTACAGTAATGTTATCAACATTCTCAATAAAGCCATATCCTGCGATATTTCCTGCATTCACAGTATTATCAGTAATTGTGCCGTGTCCTATAGACATAAAGCCATTACCACCAATCGTGCCGGAAACATTTACCGTATTATTCTGAATCGTGTTGTAGTTATTCTCCTTGATAAATCCATCACCACCGATATTTACTGCAGAGACGATATTATTAAGTAAATCACCCTCATTAAATTCTGCCCAGCCTTCACCTGCAATCGTTCCTGCATTGCGGATTTCAGAATTCTGAATCGTACCAGAATTCTCATTGATAAAGCCATTTCCTGCAGCCTCATATCCATCTGCAACAACATTGTCAATGACAAGATGCCAGTTGTTCTTTTTAATCAAAGCAGAACCGTTACGAGCAGTCGAGACATCATTCAGGTATATATTCTGAAGCGCTACATTGCCTGCCGCTGTTGTTACCCAAATTTCGCCAACAAAGGCATAATCATAATTTGTATCTACATGCAAATGATTGATAGTCAGATTCGCAATTGATCCACCCCCGACCTGATTTACCATCGGCTTATCAATATCATTTATGGCAACATATTTTGTCTGATTTCCTTTTACATAACTATCTCCACGATAGTGAGTATTTAACGTCCCAAGTCTGTTAAATATATACTTGCCCGTCATGTCAATAGGCTCATCGCTCTTTCCATGACTATGTTCATGCGTCTGATAAGGAACTGTCTTTCCAAACCAGAGATCTGCAGTTTGCAATACATTGACCGGACCGTTATTCTTCACCCAGTTCGTGTACTGCTTAGCCGAACGAATTTCTCTGTAATCCTTTGAATAATAGGATTCATCGCTATTTAACAATGGACGCGGAATGACAGAATCTGCATAAAGCGGATTATAAACAAACTCACCACCGGTAAAATTATCACCATAATAATACCAGGACTTATTGCTATTATTATTTTTCACAGTACCATCACTGTTATATTCATTTGCCTTGTAACCAATCTGAATATCAACACTCTTATCATTATACAAAGAGCCTTTTGGATTATTCAGATATACAGCCTGCATGCCATATTGTTCCTGAGTAATTCCTAAAGCACTTCTGAGTAGATCTGCATAATCATCAGTTCCCGCTCTTACATGAGGCAAAGATGACCAGGCCTTTTCAGATACACCTCCGCGCCATGCAAAACGTGCATCCGGATCGTCTTTACCTGTAGTTCCATTACGTGGCTTTCTCTCATTCAGAATAAGATATCCATCTTCCAAGACAACCTTTCCGGCGATTGCTTCCTTTCGTGGCAATCCATTTGTATCACGAACATAACTTGCGGCATCCTTTGGATCTGAGTATACATCAGTATAGTAGCCGTCATAATACGCTCTGGCATCACTTCCATCCGGATTACCAACAATCTCATAATAGTACAGACCGATCTGCTTAGACATATCCGATGCAGAATATGCATTTGTAAACGAAATCGTTTCATCCTGCGTCAGATTCACTTCAGCCCTGTCTGAATTAAAGGTACGTCCTCCACTGACTGCAGTTACCTTTGCGTCTACACCTCCAACCACATAATCATGTTCCGTAACTGTATACTGACCGGCAATTACCGGTAAGTCATACTTAAGAATCAAATCTCCGGATTCATCAACACTTTGCTCAAAATCAGCCATATCAATGCGCTGAGAGGTCCCCATCCGGTTGCTCTCGACTACAAAATACGCCTTTGAACGTAGTGTCTCAAGAACCTCATCCGTAGAAACTTCTCTTGTCCCGGTAAGCTGAATTCTCTTCGTAATCGTTAGCTTTACCGTATCCACCCAGTCACCGACATAGAATCCACCGTCGGATCGGATGTTCTTGTATTCCTGGCGAAGCTGCTGCTCCCAGGAAGCCTTCTTTTCATCCTCAGTCTTATCTTCCGCATTATTGCTTACATATGCTGAGAAAGGATGCTCCTGCATGTACTCGGCAAATGTATCTGTATCATGATCTGCTCCTTCTAACGACTCATATCCGGCCAGATTCTTATTTGTAAAGTAATCATAATGTGCACGGGAAGAAATCAGCTCACCATTCAGCGGAACCGTAATATTCTCACGCGCAGATGTTGCACCAAAATCAGCTGTGTATGCAGCCTTTAATTCAGAGCTTGTTACAGTCTGAATCAGGTCAAACGCAATATTTGTACCAACAGGCTTAATTGAAGCAGCATTCATACCGCCAAGAACATATGCGCCACCTGTAATTGTGATACCGCCATTATAAGTACCTGCAAAGCTTCCAACAAATGCATTATCCGCCTCATTATCTTCAAGCGCCGGAAGCTGTGTTACATGATTGGCAGCGTAAACATTCGAATATGTGTTAGCCGCATTGTTACTCTCACCGACAATACCACCGACATTGCGTCCTGTAAGTGTTGCCCAGGAGTACGAATCAGAAACCTCCGTAATACCGGGAGCTAAAGTTGTACGACCTATCAGACCACCGGCACCACCGCTTGTTGTTGAAGTATTTGCCACACCCATAACCGAATCATGAGGTGTAATCTGATTATTCAGTGAAAGGAAATGTCCACCGGTAAAGGAATTGCTGACCTTTGCAAGGATTGCCCCCTGCAAATCACCAATAAGACCTCCGGCATAACCATTTTCCGCGATAACCGGAATCGTCGCATAGCTTTCATCAATTACAACTGCAATCGTATTATTGCGAACACCACCAACAAGGCCACCAGCCGCACCATTTCCGTATGCACGGATATGATTGCCGTTACCAACAACCGGTTCGCCACTTGTGATATTCACTGCACCTTCGAGGTATTCATCGCGTTCTGCATCTTCATTTAAGACGGCTACCGCAACACCAGTCATCTTAAGGGAATTAAGATCTGCCACCTCACTGCCTGCAAGACCAACTACCGCACCTGCATAACCATCACCGGTCGCCTCAACACGCGGGCTGATCATCGCAAGATTCTTAACTGTGAACGGACGCTCAACAGAAGCAAGCAGACCGGCATTGCCGGATGCATTTGCCATGATATCAAAACCACGGAGCGAGTTATTGTTACCATTCAGATATTCCAAAGTGCGATTCACAACACCTACGTATCTTGAATCATCATTCAGAATCGAATTACTCTTATCATAAATATAAAGAGGCGTCTTACCAAAGACACTTGCCATCTTCAAATTAATATCCGTTACCGTGCCATAGAAATCCTGCCAGTCACTCTTCCAATTCATAGATTCCGTGATTTCGGCCTTAGTAACATATGTCTTCTTTGTTGTGCCTTCATCGTCATTGATTCCGGAAATCACCGGATCAAGATTCTCAAGGTTACGTCCATTCGCAATTGTTGCAACAACTGGAAGTTTATTCCCATTGGCAACATCCGAATCCTCCGCCTTCGTACTGTCAGGAGTCACACTGCCAAACAGGCTGTTTCCCTTAGTCGCAGAAGAACTGATATTAGCGAGTGCCCTCGTCGTTTCAAGGCTGACTGTGATGCTTAAGTTCTCACCTGGTACAAACTCGACCGTCGCTCCGGGATCAACCGTTGAGAACAGCTGTGCGAAATGTCCGCCCTCAATATCAATAGCATCAAGGTATAACGTATACTTCACAGCCTTGGCAGGAAGCTCGCTTGAGACATCATCCTTGTCACGCATCGGATTATCCACTACTTCCGGCTGGGCAAATGCTGTGTTATACCATGCCTGCTCGGAACCGGATACAAGGTTGCTGTTCTTCTGAGGTGCCCCCGTGCCGGCTGGTGGAGTTGTTGAAAGACGCATTGTCTTCACCGCACCACTTGTCATACCGGTTACCTTAACAACCGGAGTAGCCTGCACAGCCTGAGTATAGAAATGACCGTTCTCATCCTGCGCATTTACCGAGCGGAAATAATTGACATCGGTAAATGTAAGGGTCAGTCGCTCATCATTATTAATATTTAAATCATACGGCGCTTCAAGATTTGTGCGTGTCAGACTGAGTGCTTCTGTTCCGCCATAATAACCAACGATCATGGGCGCATTCTCAGAACCCTTTTTATAGCTCATCTGACGATAATCTTCAGCAGCCTGATTCATTTCTTTATCTTCGTAAGCACGAGCTTTATTTCCATCAAGTACTAAAACATCGTTATAATCTATGCCTCTTTCATCTGCCGTAAAGAACACACTGTATACGGAAGCGGACTTAGCATCATATTCAATAACATAATATCCGCCGGTACGAACCACTTCATCAATCGAACCATATGGAAGCATATACTTCAGGCTGGTCTTGACAAAGATGGATGCTGATTTTGGATTCAGTACAAAATAACGGAAATCGTGCGTATCACTATCCCATCCGGAATTGATATTCGAGTCTGCATTCGCAGGGAAATCAGAAGGTTTCTTCGTCATCTGTGTACCGAAAATCTTTGTGGTAGCCTCAGACATTTCAATTTCTTCTAATTTCGATGCTTTCTGAGAATCATCGAGTGACGCATAATCGCTCGGAAGCTGCCCTTCAATCGTATCTTTATACAGACGATCCCAGGTACCATCTTCCTTCGCAGCTGCCATATGATTCTGCGCCGCAATAAAAATCTGCTTCGCCGAATCGTTATACTGGCGAAGCGTCATCTTACTCTGATATTTATTAAATGCGACGAATCCAAACCCGGCAAGAATGCCGGTGATTGCAATTACAATCAACATTTCCGCCATCGTAAAACCTGCACTGTTGCGCAGTCTTGATGCGGCCTTTCTACAAGTCTTCTGTATTCTAGTCATATATGTTCTCCCTCAAAAAAATCTTCAATAACATATAACCATACTACCATACTAATTATAGCAGGAACCATACTCGTTAACAACAAAAACTTGTATACACTTTATAGAAGAAATCCGTTGGCAAATGCCGGCATCCCTCGTCATTCTGCCAATAATCACTCGTCCAAATAGTAAAAAAAGCGGCCTCCTTAAAAGGAGACCGCCTGTCAAATGTACTATTCGATTTTACTTTGAGCTGCTTGATGAGCTTGAGCTGCTTGATGAAGAGCCCTGAGCTACCTGTGTAAGTCCTTCTGTTGTAGCAGCGCCATTTGTTGTTTCAAAGAAAGTAACCTTCATCGTGATATTAATATCAGATGAATTAGGAATTGCAACCGCATCCTTGTTAGACGCAGATGAGAATGTGATATCGTTAATCAGACATCTGTAAGGCAGATTGTTAATCTGATCAATGATACTCTTAACACTCGCATAGCTGTTAGCATGGAATGAAGCAACAACATCACGGCGAACGGTTGTACCTGTCAGTGTTGGTGCAGACCAGTTCAGGGAGATATTATCTGCTGTAGAGTTCATAATGTCACCAAATGCATTTACTTCTGCTACCTGGTTGTTATAAATAGCAAGAGTACCCTTTGTCTTACTCTTCGCTGCTTCTGTTGCTTCCTGATACTTCTTCTTCTGACTTGCCTTTGTCTGTTCGGCTGTCAGCTGAGACTGAAGTGTAGGAATATCATACTGCTTTTTAGCAGACTCAATACTCTGATAAATCACAAAATAGTAGAACACACCAAGCAGTGCAATAAACAGCACACAGATGAGTGCGATCATTTTTGGAGTAATTTTCTTTCTTTTCTTCATTATACTGCCCCTCCTGCATACTGAATTACGAATGTTGCATTAACCTTATCTGTCTTAGTGTTAGCTCCTGAAGATGCAGCTGTAGTTGTTGTAACATTTACGTATGTGTTGCGAGCATCGGACTGAAGCTTGTTTAATGCTTCAGAAACCTGCTGGAGTGTAGCATTTGTAGTAATAACAGAAATCTGATTCTTTGTTACAGCAATAGAAGTAACCGTCATTGTCGGAACAAGATCCTCATCAATCATTGCAAGGATTTCATCCTTAGCCGGAACAAGCTTTTCATCTGCATTCATGAATGCATCACCGGCTGTTCTTTCATACTCAGCCTTAACCTGATCGAAATCAGCATTCTGAGTCTTTAATGCATTAATCTGTGTCTGAGTTGACTGTGCTTCTGACTTCATTCTGTTTAACTCTGCATATGGCTTAATAACGCCTAATGCAATAAACAGGATAAACGCAACTGCTGCTACACCAATCCCGATGAAAGTAAATTTCAGATGGGACAGGTCTTCCTTTGGCACCAGGTTCAGGTCTGTCTTATCTGGCAGAGCTGATGCTGCTGGCTTAGTATTTTTCTTACCTAATGATAAATTCACGATTCCATCCCCCTTATTAAATATTAAATGCCATGCCGACTGCCATCGGTCCAACTAAGAGCGCTGTAGCTTCCTGTGAATTTGGAGCTGCGAAAGAGGACAGAGGAATCATATTAAGAGGAACCGTATCATCGATTTCCTTAATCAGCTGCTTAATGGCTGCGCCACCACCGCAGTAGTACATATTCTCAAGGTTGTTATCCTTGGCATTGAAGTTATAGTAGTTAACCGCACGCATAACTTCAATTGCGATATTACTGTAGATATTGTGGCAATCCTCAAGGTCAAGACAGTTCTTTGTATTCTTCTCCATGTAGATTTCTGCTACATGTGGATCTACTGCAAGCTGATCTGCGATTGTTGCACGAAGCTGTCTGCAGCCTACATCAATCTGACGGGTAACATCGTAGATACCTCTTGTGTAGATATTTACATTAACGCCTGTCTCACCGACGTCAAGGATAGCGAAGTCATGACCAGCTTCTGAACGGATACCGTTACGGAATAACTGCTGGAATGCGAAAGAATGTGGAGCACAGCATACAAGCTTCATTTCTGCTGCGCGGAACATTTCAGAATACTGCATGATCAGAGCCTTAGAAACAGCAACTGCAATCAGATCCATCTCTGTTGGTTCGTCTGATTCGCCATCTGTTAACATACCGACCATGGAATAATCGAAGTAATAACCATTGCGGTCATCACCAATGAAATCATGGAATTCGAAAGGAATATTCACTGATAACTGCTGTGCACTCATTACAGGCATTGTCAGTCTGCGAATGTAACAAACCTCATCAGGGATGACAAGAGAAATCTCTTTTGTTGTCATATGATTTTCCTTTGCTGTTCTTTTGATGAAGTCAGCAAGTCCATCCCAGGACTGTACCTCTCCATCCTTCATCATGTTGTCCGGTAATGGCTCTGACACGAAATGTAACAGATGGAATCCGTTCATCTCTGCCATCTTAAGGCCGTAATTACCAATTTCAACTCCGATAATTTGCTTACCCATAAGAATAATCTCCCTCTATATTCTTTGTCTTAAAAAAGACTGATGTACCAAGTGACGAATTGTGCCCCTACCAAAACACAAATCCAGGTTGACAGCGCGATTGACGGGCCGAATGGAATCATCTCTTTTCTAACACAAATTGCAAGAATCAGTCCAATCACGCAGGAGAGAATCACATCGAACAGTCCGATTGCTATCCCTACATATAACCCAACTACAAAGAATAACTTGATGTCTCCTCCGCCAAGGCTGTCTTTACCCATTATTTTATCAAAAAGAAGCGAAATGAGCAACATTCCAATTGCGAGTCCGAATCCACCAATAGCACCACCTAACAGGCTCATCAGCATATCATGTACACTTCCGCCCTGTCCTAAGGTAACAAGTGGTGCTGTCACAATCCACCAGATGATTCCAAAAATGATATAACCATCCGGAATCTCCTGAATATCCAGATCTACAAACGAAAGACTGAACAGCGCGCATGCAAGTCCCAGATAACGAAGGGAATCAAAGCTCACCCCGTATTTCCAGACAATGCTGACAAAGACGACGCAAAGTAAAATTTCACTTAAGACAAAGCGTGCGCCCATCTTCTTTCCGCAATATCTGCATCTTCCCTTTTGAAAGACATAACTAAGGATAGGGACCAGATCTTTCGCCCCAAGTTCATGGCCGCAGGAGTCACAATGACTCTTACCCTTAAGGAAACTCTCATGATGCACAATCCGATAGGCCATACAGTTTAAGAAACTGCCGAAAATAGCACCAAATACTCCAGCGACGAATAACAGATATCCCATCATCACCGGATCCTTAATAGTTATCATGGCAAATGTCCTTTCTGCCTTTTATTATGTTTAGAATAGCACAATTTTCGTAGAAAATACAGTCAAAACCACAATTTTTCACGTACATTTTGTATATTTCGCTTAAGAATTTCGTGAAAGTACTTTTCTGAACACATTTTTATTTTACGTCACGATAAACAGCCATTGCGTCACCAACCTCCACAAGGTAATCACTTCCCGGTTGCATCACAACTGTATTTCTCTTAACCAATACAACCACCACGTCGTCTTTCCTTCGAATTTCATCAGCAGTCAGACCAATCCAACGACTGTCGATATCCACAACAACGGTCTGAATATTCACTTCCAGTCCCCCGTTCGCATTCGCAGCCTTCGTATACTGTTCAACAAAACCGGCACTGATAATACCTGTCGGAATGGCAACGACACCAACGCCAAGGAAGGCCGTCAGAATACCCATACATTTGCCAATGACCGTTACCGGATAGATGTCACCATATCCTACCGTCAGAAGCGTCGAGGTTGCCCACCATATCCCGGAGAACACGTTTTTAAACACGTCCGGCTGTGCCTCGTGTTCCGCGCTGTACATTCCAAGGGACGAAGCGCAAAGGAGCACCATTACGATAAACACACTCGAAGCAATCTGGTTTCGCTTTTCATAAAGAACCGTCCAGATGACATTGAAGGAATCATAATTCGCATTGATTCTGAACAGGTGCAGAATTCGAACAACTCGTAACATTCTGAAAACAACAAATCCTGACAGGAAGAAAAACGGAAGAATCGTCAGTAAATCCACGATACCGTCAAACGATACCAGAAATTTAAGGATTGCCATCTTCTTTGTTCTTGTCGGATACAAATACTCTGCCGTCCAGATGCGAAGCACATACTCGAATATAAAGAACAGAAGCGTTACATATTCGATGCCGCGCATCAAATCGTACCACGGTGCCAGCTCGTCAAATGTCTCTAAGAACATGCATGCGATATTCGCAATGATGACCAGAATAATCAGATAATCAAACAATCTCGACACCAAATCCGTCTCCTGCCCAATCTGGATAATATCAAAAATACGGCGTTTTGTTTTGTTAATCATCAGGAATTCCCCTCGGTTTGATTTGTATTAATAGTACCACCAATTGGAACATTTCGAAACGTCATTTGATAAACCCTCAAAAACCGTCCAGACCTGACATCAACTTGGTATTTACGTCTTGCTCACAAAGCCTCGTGGCAAATGTATGCCTCAGTATATGCGGACTGCATTTCGGAACCCGTGCACTTTCTCCTTTTTCTTCCAGTTCTTGGTTGCAGCGTCTAATCAAAATCTGAAGCTTTTGATACATCTTTTCTTTGTTCAAAATTTCTCCGAATGATTTGTCTGTAAAGCTCAAATCTTCTTTGCTCAGATTTCACTAAATTTTGAAGAATCAAACCACTAAATAGTGACATCAAAGATGCAATCATAAAGAAACCACAAACAATAAGAGTTGGGAATCTTTGGACTAAACCAGTCTTAAAATATTCAACAAATACTGGTATTACAAAACCGATTGCCAATATTGCAAGCACAATTGCATTCCATCCAAAAAAACGAAGCGGCTGATAGTTCTTATACAATCCCAGAATAGTTTTCAATACTTTGATACCATCCGGAATAGTACTTAATTTTGAAATAGAACCTTCTGGTCGATCTCGATACTGCACAGGAATGCTTGATACTTGCATATTTTTGTCCAATGCATGAATCGTCATTTCTGTTTCAATCTCAAATCCTCTGGAAAGAACAGGAAATGTCTTCACAAAATCGTAGCTAAACGCGCGATAACCAGTCATAATATCTTTGATATCTGAATCAAACAAATGATTAATTGCATGACGTACCAGTTTATTGCCAAAGTTGTGGAACGGTCTCTTATTCTCAGTGAAATATGTTGAAGATAATCGATCTCCTATCACCATATCTGCTTGATTTTCAAGAACCTCTTTTACCATTACCGTTCCATATTCTGCTGGATATGTGTCATCCCCATCAATCATTATATAGCAGTCTGCATCAATTTCACGAAACATGCGCCTGACCACATTTCCTTTTCCTTGATGTCTTTCTTTTCTAACTATTGCGCCACTGGTTACAGCTTCTGTAATTGTATCATCCTTGGAATTATTGTCATACACATATATAGTCGCATCCGGTAATGCTATCTTCCAATCATTAACAACCTTAGAAATTGTATTCCCTTCATTAAAGCAAGGAATTATTACCGCAATTCTATCACTCATCCTTCTTCTCCCATTGAAAACGTAGCCATATGCCCAACTTTTAGGTTAATTGCCAGATTAGGTATTATTTCATGCGGACATGTAACTCTGTATAAGCTCAGAGTCTCTGAATATTGTTCAACCAATTCGCACCCAAACCCAGGTGTTACATCACGTTCAGTATTTACGAAAATATAATCCACTTTAGTCAGGTTCTCAACCTTTTTTCGCAACTTTGGTAATTTAAATGAATCATTCCAATCTTTCCACTTAAGTCCATAATATGACATCCTCTCGAGATATGAATATAAGGCGTGCGATTGAATGATATCCGAATCTAACCATTTATTATACGAAATATTATGCTGATAGCAGAAATTTGAATAACTTGATACATTGATACTTTTCACATTCATATCAACAACAAATGTGTCAAAGAGACTTCTATAGAAAGCAGCTCGTGGTGTTACGTAATGCTCACTAATAAACAAAAACTCTTTATCATCATTTGATTTAATAAAGTTATGAATACGGTCACCCATTTCTACAACATCGTAGTCTACCTTTTGCGAACGAGTCCATTCATAGTGAGAAATCGAAGAATTTGCAACATTGATGATCAAAGCAAAAATGATTATTAATGTTCTAATTAATCCTATATGTTTTCTCAACAAACATGACATCGATATGTAAATAAAACCAATCATCATAAAGCAAATGATTTGATACCATTTTTCATTTAATACCGTAAAAAGAATCGCCGAAGGGTGATCAATAATCGCTTGATTGCTTGTGATTAAAATATGCTCATCATAAACAAAAATATATGAACATAACAAAATATCAAGTAATACAAGTACAATCAAAGGCTTCCCAGCCTTATTTTTATCCAATCCATCATTAACAGAAGCTATAAACAGTACAAAAAACGGCAAAGGCAAATAACTGATATACCTCATATGAAACCGAGGAACGGTTGTACCCCAATCTTCCCGTAATGATATGGTATATCCAACTACCAGAGAAGTAACTATCAGCATTTCAACCAGCAAGAACGCTGCATGTTTGATTCTTCTGCTTGCAGATTTGTTAATTAACGGAACGATTATCACCACAGGATTTATAACAAACAAGAAAACAATTAAAAAATAGATTGTTGAATAAACCACATAATAAACATTAAACGGATTATTAAGAGGACCAATGCTCTGCTGGTTATATGAATTTCCCATTCCAGTGAAAAGGATATGCTTCATCAACAGAAAAATCACAACGAAAGGAATAACATGCGAAAATACTAATTTCAAAAAAGTGAGTAATTTCGTAATAAAATTTTGCTTTTCCAATAGCACGTAGAATAGCATTATAGTCATACTTACAATAATGAATACTAATGAAATCTCCTTGCACAAATAGCAAAAATAGAAATACACGCCTTCTAATGCAAGATGAAAGTATGTTTTTTTATTCAATATAGCAGGTTTCTCTATTAATTCAAGATTTCCTAATAGGAAATATACGGCAAGCAGAGCCATCGGGATAAATAAGGACTCGCTCATATATGATTCATAACTCATCAGATCCGCAGCTGTTAAATACACAAGGACCATAAGTACAATATCCCAATATCTATCAAGATATTTTTTTGAAATCAGAACAACCGGAACAACACCTGTACTTATCAATAAATTATTAATAAACCAAATAAGTTTCATTCGTAATTCATAATTATCGACTAAAAATGCGGGAGAAATCACTATTGAATAAAGGATTTTTTGATAATCGGTTTGTTGTCCGTATATGAATAATTTCCCACTTTTAACAATACTATTCGCAATTGAATAATAACGTAGCTCATCTGGATATATTGTGATAATTTTTACATAATTTGTTATAAAAAAACGAATAATAAACGAAATCACAGTGATTGCTACTATTAAACTAAACTTCTTATGTTTCATATTCACCTAAAAAAATAGGGCACATACTAGATGTGCCCTACAAATACTAATTTGTTGTTTATCTATCAGTTGCCACTGT
Organism: uncultured Lachnospiraceae bacterium; assembly: GCA_902781505.1. Classification (GTDB taxonomy): domain Bacteria; phylum Bacillota; class Clostridia; order Lachnospirales; family Lachnospiraceae; genus UBA4285. Next base: position 101,743 of record CACZJL010000003.1, read on the forward strand.
TTGTTGTTGAACCTGTTGTGTTCCAACCACCTGATGCATTGCTATCCTGTGGATAAACTGTTGCATCATTATTTGTACCAATATGTACATAGAATGTAGAAAGCTGTGATGATCCATAGTCAACAGCACCAGTACTTCCTGTAACTGAAGCAGCACCAGTTCCAACACTTCCTGCCTTAACATCATATGTGTACCACATGTTACCAGCGCCATTTCCTTCTGCTAAATACTGATTGTTAGCTGCAGAAAGAGCAGCTCTACCATTAGACTGGTTTGTAGCTCTTCTAGCCTTAGCAAGCTGTGTTGTGAAGATAGGTACTGAGATTGCTACTAAGATACCAATGATAGCTACTACGATAAGTAACTCGGCTAATGTGAAGCCCTTTTTGTTTGAAAGTTTCTTTGTCATAAAGAATTTTCCTCCTTTTATTTGAGAACTTTTTTCTCCATACGCCCCTCGCTCTCTGGATAAAAGTTCTGCTTTCCCCTGCAGGAAGCTCCCTCTATCGAGATTGTTCTGTGTATATGAACTGTGTTCTCGTTTTCTTTGTTGTATGTATTATTTCATAATTTCTTTATAAATGCAACTCTTTTTTTACATTATTTTGTAACTCTTTTACTGCTTTTTTGTTTTCATCCGTAAACATAATTAGTTTAAACACCGTAGTTGCTTAACTTAATCCTTTACGTAAATACTTTCATTTGCAAATTTCCAGATTTAGTTATTTTGCTAACATTTATAAAAAAAGTATAAATTCCATAAATTTTGCTCGTTTCCATTATAAAAGGTCCCCATCACAAGACAGGGACCTTTCGATACAATAATCATTAGAACAAGTTGTACATAGAGAACATAGGCATATAAATAGCCAAGACAATCCAACCAACAAAGATTGCTAACACTACCATTATACCAGGCTCCAACTTAGCCAGAGCCTGTGTTGTAGCATGATCCGCTTCATTTGCATAATAATCACCGATCGTATCAAGAGTACTCTCTAATTCACCGGTTTCTTCTCCAATTGCAGTCATCTCAGTTAATGTTTTAGGGAATAATGCGGATTCACGCATTACATCGCCTAAACGGCGACCTTCTTCAATCTTTCGCACCATTCCTCTTAATCCCTGTCCAAGTACGTAATTATCCATTACCTTACCTGTTGTATCGAGTGCCTGAGATACCGGAAGTCCCGCTTTCAAAAGAGCTGACATAGTATTAGCAAACTGAGCCGCACCATTCAGTCGATTAATATTTCCCATGACCGGAATTTTCAACATGTTACTGGAGTGCTGCTCTTTTCCCTTCTCGGTAGATACCCACATTTTAAAACCACCAAATCCTACAACCGCTACAGCAATCATAAAAGGCCATCCAACACGGAAAAATTTGCTCATCCCAACAAGTGCAACAGTAATAGCTGGCAATTGACCGCCAAATCCTTCAAATACAGAGGTCATTGTTGGTACTACCTTAACCATCATAACAATAACAACAACAATCGCGACAACAACTACAAACAATGGATATGATAACGCCTGCTTAATCTTTTGCTGTAATTTATGCGATTTTGAATAATACGCTTCAAGTGTTTTAAAACATTCGTCCATAGTACCAGATTGCTCACCGGCACGAACGGTTTCAATAAAGGTAAGTGGAAGTCCTTCGCAGTTTCTTTCAAATGATGCAGCTACACCTGCACCATGTGCAACGTCATCTGCAGACTTCGCAAGCATTGCTGCTAACTTCTTATCTGCTGTCTGTTCAGAAATCATCTGCATACAGGTTGCGATATTTACACCTGCACCTAAGATGATTGAGAACTGAGAACACATAACGGAAAGCGCTTCCGTATCAACCTTCTTACTTCCCAAATCAGCAGAAAGAATTCCCATATCCTTCTGCTTCACCTGCTGAATGTTGATTACAACAGGCAGATTCTGTGCCTTAATTTTTGATACGGCTGTAAATTCATCTGATGCTTCTACCACACCTTCGACTCTGGAGCCGTCATTACTCATGGCACTGTATTTATACTGTTCCATTTTCAAATCCTCCCTCTATCAATGCTTAAAGATACTTCCCTGGCCGCCCATTGGCTGTCCTGAGCCCATTGGTCTTGCTCCGCCCATCGGTCTTGCTCCGCCCATTGGCTGTCCTGAGCCCATCGGTCTTGCTCCACCCATTGGTGCTGCTCCGCCCATTGGTCTTGCTCCGCCCATTGGTTGTCCTGAGCCCATTGGTCTTGCTCCGCCCATCGGCTGTCCTGAGCCCATTGGTCTTGCTCCGGGAATCGAACCTGCTGGTCTAGCCCCTGGAATAGAACTCTGAGCAGGCTTTGATGATCCCATGCCCGCCATCTGTGTACGAGCGCTGGCACCGCCGACAAAGCCACCGACATTTGCCTTGACATAATCTCTGTTGTTGGCAGCCATGACAGCTGTTTCACTGGAGATGGAACCGTTCTTAACAAGATTGATTAAGCTGTTATCCATAGAGATAGAACCCTGATTAGCACTCGATAACATCGCAGATTCCATCTGAGGTGTCTTACCTTCACGAATCAGGTTACGAATAGCCGCTGTAACATACATCGCTTCACATGCACAGACACGTCCCTTACCGCTCTTACGAAGAAGGAGCTGCTGTGAAAGAACTGCGTTCAGTGTTGTTGAAAGCTGAAGTCGAATCTGTGGCTGACGATCTGCAGGGAATGTACCAACAATACGGTCAACCGCATCGGTTGCTGAGTTCGTATGCAGTGTTGCGAATACTAAATGTCCAGTCTCGGCAGCGGTTAAAGCTGTTTCGATTGTGGCATTATCACGCATTTCACCGATTAGAATGATATCCGGATCTTCACGCAGGATAGCGCGCAGACCGTTGTAGTAGGATTCTGTATCCTTGCCAATTTCACGCTGGTTAACTACACACTTATCTGGCGTGTAAATATACTCGATAGGATCTTCAAGAGTGATGATATGCTCATATCTTGTATGGTTAATCTGATCCAGGATTGCAGCCAGTGTAGTTGACTTACCGGAACCTGTTTCACCTGTTACAAGAACGATACCCTTCTGCCATGTAGGGAACTGTGCTACAAGTGGTGGAAGACCTAACTGTTCAATCTTTGGAATCTTGTTACTCAGTACACGAAGTGCAGTAGAGCATTCATTCTGCTGACGGAACAGGTTGATACGACAACGTTCTCCGGCAATCGTCCGAGCCAAATCGAGCTCTCCGATATGTTCAATCTGCTTGAACATATCTCCTGCAAGTGTTTCTCCATAGTACTCGCAGTCTTCATGAGTTAAAGGTTCATCCTGAATATTTACAAGCTGACCATCAACTCTGTACTTTGGTGGAAGTCCGTATACAAGATGAATATCGGAACCACGGTTTTCGACGGCCTTAGTGACCATCTCTTCTAATGTAAGTCTCATCTTAATTCCCCTTTTTAGTAAACTTAATCAAGAATACTGATTGTACGAATCAGTTCATCTACAGTAGTAATTCCCTGCTTAACCAGTTCACGGCCATGCTGAATCATTGGAACATATCCACTTTCCTTTACGCACTTACGAAGCTCCGGCTTTGTATATCCATCCGTAATCAGATCTCGAAGTGCACTGTTAATCAACAGTACCTCGAATACACCACAACGGCCACGATAGCCGGTACCAAAGCAGGACTGACATCCCTCGCCCTTGTAGAATGTATAGTTCTCAGGATCCTTAATACCAACAATATCCAGTGCTGTTGCATCCGGATGTACTTCCTTCTTACAAGCAGGACAGATACGTCTTGGAAGTCGCTGAGCGATAATTCCTCGAACGGCACCTGCGATTAAGTATGGTTCAACACCCATATCCTTTAATCGGTCAAGAGCCGAAACTGCATCTTCTGTATGGATTGTAGAAATAACCAGGTGACCTGTCATAGCGGCTCTCATGGCGATTTCAGCGGTCTCACCGTCTCGAATTTCTCCGATACCAATGATATCAGGATCCTGACGCAGGCAGGAACGAAGTGCTGCCGAGAATGTCATTCCGATTTTTTCATTAATCTGACACTGCGTGATACCCTCCATCTGGAATTCGACTGGATCTTCCAGTGTAATCATGTTTACTTCTTCAGAAACCATCTCTCGAATTAAGGTGTACATTGTAGATGTCTTACCGGATCCGGTAGGACCTACGATCAGGATAACACCTGAAGTATTCTTTAAGAGACGATCAATTTTTACATTATCTTCTTCTGTAATACCGATAGCATGACGGGAAAGCATTCCTTCATCACGGGACAGAATTCGAAGTACAACCTTCTCACCATGAATAGTAGGAAGTGTATTCAAACGTAAATCGATATCCTTGGCACCAACTCGAACAAGGGCACGTCCATCCTGAGGAATACGACGTTCCGAAATATCCATACCGGACATAACCTTGAATCTGGAAATAACGGCTGCCTGTAATTCCTTTGGGATTGTCAGAACCTTGGTAAGTCGACCATCGACACGGAGACGAACAATCATTTCCTTATCACCTGGCTCGACGTGAATATCAGAAGCCTTTTCAGAAATCGCACGTTCAATAATAGAGTTAACAAGACGAACAGTAGGAGCTGCATCAGTAGCTGATGTATCTACAGCCTGTTGCTTTGTTCTGTTGGAGTCATCCGTCAGAGTTCCCTCTTCCTTCATCTGCTCCATCGCCTTAGACGCACCTTCATTTTCATACACTTCAGTCAGTGCATGCTTAATTGCATCTGTGTAGGCAATTAAAGGAATTACCTTTTTTTTAGAAGCATTACGAACGCTCTCAATTGCAACGAAGTTCATCGGATCTTCCATTGCAAGGTAGAGGTTATCACCTTCAATTCTTACAGGAATAACACGTTCCTTACGTGCGATTGCCTTTGGAACAAACTGTGTTAAGCCTGGGTCAATATGCGTACTTGCTAAATCAATGAACTCGATTCCCATCTGCTTACAGAGAGTTTCAATCAACTGAGCTTCTGTAATAAATTTCTCTTTAACAAGGATTGTACCAAGTCTTTCATCGGTACCCTTCTTTATTTCAAGAGCCTTACTTAACTGCTCTTCAGTGAGAATACCAGCATCGATGAGCATCTCACCTAGTCTCTTATACTTCATGTGTAACTTACCTTTCTGCCATAGTTATAATTTCAAAAAAGAGGAAGTGTAAATCAGTTTTTTTGTCAGAGATGCATTATGCATAGCTCTTAACAGCAATATACTGATCATCGCCAACCTGTGAGCCATCTTTTTTCATAATTCGAACCGTGAAATAATATACATTACCTGACACTTTAATGTCCTTTAATTCTGCACGAAGCCCGCTTGAATTAGTTTTTGATGTAACCAGCGGAAGCGTACCATTTACCATAATACCGGCGGAAGCGCTGTTATCATAATACATCTGATAGCCACGATCTTTACTGTAACACATAAACTTCAAATCTTTGATATTAGAACCCGTCACACCATCCCAGGTATAAACTGTTCCCTGTGACACCGTGCTTAATGCACTGGCTTCTCTTAAATCTGACTTAATCGTATAGATTGTTGTAGACATCAAAACCTGTGCTTCAGAACGTATCGTTATATTTTCATAGCAGTTACGAATGACATTAACTCCGGCACCGACAGCAGACAGCACTATCGACATCAAAAGGACTGTCATCATCAACTCGCTTAGTGAAAACCCAGCTGTCGATTTCAGTTTTTTCAGCATCTTTTTCATATTTCCCACCTTTAATTCTGTCCAAATGAATAATTTTGTATCGTATCGCCGTCTTTAATTAAATAGACTTTAATTGGAATGGATGAATTTAATGTTCCAGGATTCATCTGCTGAACCGTTCCGTACTGGCCTACCAGTGCAATTCCTCCAGTAACATTCTCTACTGTTGTACCTGATGTCGGAAGAAGAGCAAGGCCATTTGATTCCAGCGCATTTTGTCTGTCATAGTTTTGCTTCATTGTAGATCCGCTGGTCTGTACAATATGGACAGAAGTCTGAATAACTGTTCCAAGCATAATAGTCGCAAATCCAATAACGAATGTACTTGCAAGCACTTCCGTGAGCGACTCACCTCTGTTAGATTTTAATTTTGATTTAATTCTGTTTAACACCCTGCATCCCCTCCAGTCATTAATAAATCTGAGCCATTGTCCATTCAATCTGAATTGAGTATCTTGTACCCCATTCAGGCTGAGCTCCACCCATATCTACAAGAACCTGGTCTTTATTGATGTGAGTTGCCGCTCTGAGAATCAAATTCTTTGTAACGCCACTTCCATTGTCCTTAATTACAAACATAATGTCATATGGATAATGTTCCACTCCATCAAAGCTGGTCGCAGCAGTCACATGCTTAGAAAACATGTAAAATGTAATATCAGAAGAATTACCAAGAGCAGTTCCGGTATCAGTAGTTGGCGTAAATGTCAGCTTGCTGACTTTATAGGCGTTGTAATCAATAAAGTTCTGCGTCTGACCGGCATCTTTTACATCAGGCGTATTCACACCTTTTGCATCTTTTTCATAATGCTTGTGAGGATTGTTATAGGTCCATACCTCTTCTACAGCGGCATCCAGAAGATCTGCAAGAGCTCTGTCCGGTGTAACATTCTTTCCGGAATAAGGTCCCCAAAAGTATGTATTATCTTCGTAAGAAACATTCGTGTGTCCTACAGCGGAGATAGAAGCCTCATCACGAAGAACCATGCTTCCGTTGTACAGATAATGATTATTAATAATTTCATCTCGAATGGAATTCGCCATCGAAAGGATAGCATATTCACCGTTTCCTGCTACTTCTGAGTTAGAAACTGCACCTGCTGCGGTTGACGCAGCACCTAAGATGATGGCACCAAACACGGCACACATCATAAAGAATAATAAGGCAAGAATTAACGAAGCGCCTCTTGTAGATTTTAACTTTCTTAATACCCGTTTCTTCATCGCTGTAAAACTCCCCAATTCCAGTATTTCAGCGCGAAATACTTAATTTTTAAAGTAAACTGATGTGCTTAAGGGCACGACTCTCAGGCACATACATTCCCAAGTTATAATTAAACTAGATTAATTATAGAGTTTCAGTCCGCATTTTTCAAGCAAATACGCAAATAAAAAAGCTCTTACATCACCATTTTTTCTACAAATTAGCTAATTTGCAGTATCTTGCTGTGATTCCGTTTTGGAATCTTCGAAAACTTTTAAGAAATTGCAGGCCCGTTTCCCGCCCGCACTGCGAATAAAGCAAAAAACCTCCGCGATTTGTTCAATAAACAAGCCGTGGAGGATTCATCATTTGTCTGGAATTGTCAATCTCTGTCTTAGAATTACTTCGTACCAAAGATTCTGTCGCCTGCGTCACCGAGACCCGGGCAGATGTAAGCATCTTCGTTTAAGCAACGGTCGAGCTGGCCGATGTAAAGCTGGATGTCAGGATGCGCTTCCATCAGCTTATCAACGCCTTCCGGTGCTGCGATGATGCACATAAACTTAATCTTCTTTGCGCCATGCTTCTTCAACATCTCGATTGCAGCGATAGCAGAACCGCCTGTAGCAAGCATAGGATCTGTTACAACAACCTGTCTCTCTCCGATGAAATCAGGAAGCTTGCAGTAGTACTCGTGTGGCTCATGAGTTTCCGGATCACGGAATAAACCGATGTGACCAACCTTCGCTGTTGGAACAAGATCAAGAACACCCTCAACCATGCCAAGACCTGCACGAAGGATTGGGATAACTGCCATCTTTTTACCTGCAATCATAGGTGTCATGCAAGTTTCGATTGGTGTCTCCACCTCAACATCCTCAACAGGAAGATCAGCAAGTGCCTCATAGCTGATGAGCATTCCGATTTCCTCAACGAGTGTACGGAATTCATTTGTACCAGTAGCCTTATCGCGGAGTCTGGAGATCTTGTGCTTAATCAGCGGATGCTCCATAACCGTTACATTTTCCATATTCTTGTAATGCATTAATTTCCTCTTTCCGCCAGTTTACCACCGACTATATACTACGCTCCACATGGTATACATTTTAATACACTTCATTAGACCTTGGCAAAGGTTATTACTTCATCCACGATTTGTCAACCACAAAAGGGCAGTTCATCGCGACGGATTTTACTTTTCTGTCTTTTCTATAATTGTTCCGTCACGGTAGCATTGAATCAATTCGATAAGCTCCATAATGCGGTCGTCGCACTTTCTTCCGATGTCGGTATCTCCAACCAGAATGCGGTGGCCGGAGTGCTCGACTGCCACCTGGCGGGAATCGATATCACGCTCATTTGCAATCGCATATTCCGTGGAGGTAAATGGTTCGTGACTCGTGAGCGAAAGGCCATAGGAATTGTAAGTCAACGTGTATCCTGCAATCCCCGTTTCCTTGTGGTAAGCCTTTGACAGGCCACCATCAATGATAATCACCTTGCCTCCTGCCTTCACCGGATTCTCGCCCTCAATCGCATGAACCGGCACGTGGCCGTTGATAATCTTGCTCATTTCGCCGTGAAGAGAAAACTCCTTCAAAATCTTATCCGCCGTCTCGACATTTGCCAGGAGACGGTAATACGGATTTTTCACTTCCTTATAGGTTTCCTTATCAGACAGGAAGTACCGCTCAAACGTTGCCATTTTGCTCCGTCCAAACAGTGGGCTGTCAGGCGCGCACCACAAATACCACAGGATATCCATGCCTTTAAGCTTCGCGTCGGCATCGGTCGCGACAAATGCCTTTCTCACATAGCTTTCAAGCACATCATACAGTTCTCTGCCCTTATAAACGCCATCATAGACCTTCACCTCGCGAAACGAACCGTCCTCATTCATCGGGATACAGCCATGATACAAAAGGTTGTTGTTATAAATCTTATACAGACTGCCTTTCTTCAACAGGAAACGCATGTGACTCTTCAGCTTCTCGCAATTCTTAAAGCTACGGGCAAGATGCGCCATCACTTCCTGCTCTCTTTCCGAGAATGCGTACGGATCAGCTGGATTCACACTCGGCAAGTTCGTATCCTTTAATTCATAGAGCTTGCCGTCAATTTCAATCGTTGCCTTTAAGGCCGCCGAATCAGCACCAGTCACACTGCAATCACCGGTCGCTGTCTCAAACCGAATCTTATCAAGAAGCAGTCTGTCATCCAGACCAAACTCCGGCCGGCGTCTGATTACCTGCCCTTCCGCCTTAAACTGCATGATGGTGATGGCTTTCTGCATCTTCATTGCAAGTTTCGTCTCATATTCACCGCGCTTGCTCTCCCCTTTTATGGCAAATGCCTCGCACAGGTCATTTCTGTATACTTCCATGGCGTAGGTCGCAAGCGGCACCATGTTGATGCCGTAACCATCCTCCAAAATATCTAAATTACCGTAACGGAGAGAATTGCGAATTACATTTGCCATGCAGGCATAGGACCCCAACGACGCACCCATCCACACAACATCATGATTGCCCCACTGAATATCCACAGAATGGTAATTCATCAGCGTATCCATGATAAAATGCGGGCCAGGGCCCCTGTCATAAATGTCGCCGATGACATGCAAATGATCAATAACAAGGCGCTGAATCAACTCGGATAACGCAATAATAAAGTCATCCGCGCAGTCAAGCATCAGAATCGTATTAATGATGGAATCATAGTAAGCCTCTTTATTTAAGACCTCCGGCTTCTCCGTAATCAGCTCCTCAATGACATACGCATATTCCTTCGGCAGTGCCTTACGGACCTTCGAGCGGGTATACTTTGACGAAACCGTTTTACACACATCAATCAGACGATAGAGCGTCACCTTGTACCAGTTATTCATGTCCTTGCCGGACTCCTTCTCCATCTCAAGTCGCTCACGCGGATAATAAATCAGCGTCGCAAGCGCCCTCTTTTCAGGCGTCTCGAGCGTATGTCCGAACACGTCATCAATCTTCTTTCTGACCGCCCCCGAACCATTCTTCAGAACATGATTAAACGCCTCGTATTCCCCGTGAATATCGCTCAAGAAATGCTCCGTTCCCTTTGGCAAATGCATGATCGCCTGCAGGTTGATGATTTCCGTGCTGGCCTGTGACACACTTTTAAATGTCTCTGACAGCTGTTCCAAATAATGCAGTTTATTCTTATCTAATTCCATGGAGCTTCCTCCTTGTCCTACTTTCATTTTTCCTGCACACCGACCCTCTTCGCCTGCGCCGGCCGAACATAATAGTATTATAGCAGCTCCAACGCACTTCTTAAAGAATTTTATATTCACACTTGCATTTCATAACTTCGTGATGTATTATCATTTAATCGAGATATAGTTTTGAATACTACATATCAAAGTTTTAATTTACACATCGCATGTTATGCGCCAGACTGATAAGTTTTTACGAATCTAAGGCTACGCAGAAAGGGGATTATTATGGCACAGACAATTTTGAATCATCAAGATTTCATAATAGAAGACGAACTCAGCACAGCGGCAGCTAATGTTGCTCAAACTGCTGCGAACATGGCCGTTGCCGCACAAACTGCTGCCAGACGTACTTCGGAAGCATTTGATAACGCCAGAGTTCATTCTAAGACACGAAAAAAATTCCGCATCAAAGATCCTGGCAGCGCCATCACACATGGCATCGGTTTTCTTTTAGCCGCCATCGGAGCTGCTCCGATTATCTCAAAAGCTGCCCATACAGGAAGTACACTGACAACTGTCAGCATTACTATCTTCATTGCAAGCATGATGCTCCTCTACTTAGCAAGCACCACATACCACACTGTAGACAGCTCAGAACTCGTAAATCGCTCTCTTCAGAAATTTGACCACATGGCCATCTACCTTCTGATTGCAGGGACCTACACACCGATTTGTCTTGTAGCTTTAAACAACCGTGTCGGACACAGACTGTTCCTCTTTGTCTGGGGAATCGCAATTCTTGGCATGATTTTCAACCTTGCCTGGATTTCCTGTCCGAAGTGGCTCTCCTCCGTGCTTTACATCACACTCGGCTGGGCAGTCATGTTCACCTTTAAGGATGTCATTGCTGCAATCCCTGTAACTGCATTCTACTGGCTCTTAGCCGGCGGAATCATCTATACCGTTGGCGGTGTAATCTACGCATTAAAACTGCCAATCTTTAAAAATCTGCCAGACAGCTTCGGCAACCACGAAATCTTCCATTGCTTTGTTTGTGGCGGAAGTTTCTGTCACTACATGATGATTCTCATGTTCGTTGCCGGAATAGCAGCCTGACGTCGGACCAGCTCCGACGAAGGTATCGGTTGTCCTGCCGCTCAGGCACACTCCTGCAAGCGTTCTGCTTGTGGGAGTTTTTTTAATTGTTTACATTTCATAGTGAATTTATGAAATTCTATTGTAGGAGACAACTTCGTTGTGTATAATACTAGTATAAGTGATTAACATTTCTACTCGGAGGGAGGTGTTATCGAATGGGCACAAAAGACAAACGAGACAATAATCAGGCAACTGACCAGTACAATCCCTGGAATATTCACCTGGCAGATAATGGCGACGATCTTTCCGAGAAACTTTCCATACTGAACGAAGACACCGATGAACGTGTCTTAAATCAGGAAATTGCAGATGAAACTGCTGACGCGGCAAATGGATTCGGTTATTACGGCGAAGACGGCAAGTTCTATGCGTACCGAACCGATGCAGAGGGATACTGGGATCAGAATAACGAATATCACTATTTCGAAGGTTATTATGATGAAAACGGTGACTATCACTACTATGCCGATGAAGGATTCGACCCTTCAACCGGCGACGGAACCGTTCACATTACAAGAGAAACCTTTATCGAGCCAAAATATCACGGTCAGGACACAAGCCACTGGAACGTACAAGATTCTTCAACTTCCGCGGGTAATGAATCCTCCGTTCCAACAGGGCATGATGAAGTTCTTGACGCTGACGCTTATGCCGCTCAGCTTGAGGCCTTAAACGAGGCACCTCATGTCGATGAAACCGAAGCAGAAGCTGACAGCAATGACGAATATGACGAGAAGTCTTCCGATTACGAAAGCATTCCCGAGGACAAAGAAGACCTCTCCCAGCTCACAGCAGAACAGCGACTCGCTCGCATGGCGAAAATCACGCAGCAGCGTTTTGAAGAGCGCCGCGCGAAATTTGATGAAATCGAAAAGCAAAAGAAAGCTCAGCAGGAAGAGGAACGTAAGCGCCGCGAAGAGGAAAATGCTCCAAAGCCTTTCATCACTCCTGCTGCTAAATATTTGGCTGTGCCGTTTGTGGCTGCATTGATTTTTCTGATTGTATCGATTGTCCGTGGACTATCAAGCTACAACAAGCAGATTATATCAATTAACCCAAATGTCACCGTGACCGGAGAACCAACACCTCTTCGTGAAGAGTATGAAAAGATGCTGGCCAAGCTGAGTGAAAATAATGATGATTCAAAAAAGCAGACCACTTCAGCTGACAGTCCGAACAAGACAACATCGTCCGGCAGCAACGCAATTGTAACAACATCGTCCGGCAGCAGTGCAATTGTAACAACACCTGCTGATTCCGGCTCTTCCGGCAAATCATCCTACAGCACGATTGGTGATTATGATGAATTAATTGCCAATGCTACCGCCGGTGAAGCACATGCCTTGAACCGTGCACTCTTCTACCTCGAGAATTATCCATATTCCGAGGCTTCCTTAAGAGACCAGCTGCACATCTTAGATAGCTGCTCTGATGAAGAAACAGAATTTGCCCTGGAGCACTGCAAGGTAGACTGGAATGCAAATGCATTAACCAAGGCTAATAAATACCTTGAATTCAATCCATCTATCTCCCGCGAAATCTTACAATCAACGCTCAAGTATGACCAGTACACACAAAGCCAGATAGCCTACGCGTTAACCCGCTGCAATGGAAGCTGGAACAAGTAAGAAATGGCCCCTCCCTGGCAGAAAGCCAGGAAAGAGGCCACAGGTGTAATCGGTCGACTACACAGACGCCGGCAAGCCGGTGATAAAGCCGGCAGAGGCCGGTGATGTCGCCAGCACAAAAGGCCTGCAGTGGGTCCATCAAAGCTGGTTCATTCTCCAAAGCATCCAGATTCTATTCCCGCGTTTCCTCCACCGAAGCGTTCGGAAGAGAATCCGCCAGACACTTTGCATTCTGAGACCTGTAATCCTAACGGCTGGTGTTCAAGCTTTTGGTTTGATGCGCCCCAGCGCGTTCCAAAATAAGTGTTCGTGCATTTGTAACGCCTCTCTTCATGGGCGTCCGAGTTGGTCTGTCAAAATTGCACGCATTCTTCCATATAATTACAGAGTCACATTCAAAAATTGGGTAATGTGTGTGATTCACACACCTGCGGCGATCGATCGCTCACCGTCGATGATGTAAATATACACCGTCGAGTTTCCTTTGTCAATTATTTAACTATCTGATATTTATCCGTAATATCTATGTATTCATCAACTTTTCATGAAACCATTTACAGATTTAAACATGATAGCGTTTCCATTCAGAGCACAAAGGTCTGACGGAAACTTCCTTAAAACGTAACGAAAATGTAATATCTTCTTTTCGCATGGCAAATATCTCCTCTTTTCCACCTCTTTTTTTTAATCACAATCTTATTTTTTTATCAAAACCACACAAAAATCGCTGTGCAGGAATTAGAGAAATGTTCAAAAATAATGACGAAACCATTTCGAAAATTCGAATCCCACATTTCAAAAAATATGGATTACAGTGCCTAAACACTTGGTTCCTTTCGAAAACAACTTAATAGTTAACGAAACTTACGAAACTCGACCGCTTCATCTGTGCCGCAAACCTCCCACTCCTCACCACACAAAAAATTCCCGGCAACTGCACTGCAATCACCGGGATAGTTTTATATTAGTCTTCTGTCATTTCTACATGTACTTTCTTTAACTTCCAGATTTCATCAACATACTCCTGAATCGTTCTGTCAGATGAGAACTTTCCTGCAGATGCCGTATTCATTAGACAGGTCTTAGCCCACGCCTTCTTGTCTTCATAGCGACGTGTAACTTCTCTCTGAGCCTCTGCATAAGAACGGAAATCCTTTAAGATAAAGTAAGTATCTGCACGACGGCCAGCTCCACTGTTTAAAAGGGAGTTGTAAATGTCACGGAACAGCTCCGGATCCTCAGGAGAATATTTGCCATTCACAAGCTCCTGAAGAACTTCGCGAATTTCCGCATCATTATTGAAGATTTCCATCGGATCGTAACCGCCTTCATTCTCATAGCGGATAACCTCATCAGAATGCATACCAAAGATTACGATGTTTTCATCTCCAACTTCTTCGGCAATTTCAACATTCGCACCATCTAAGGTACCGATTGTCAGAGCACCATTTAACATGAACTTCATGTTACCGGTTCCGGAGGCTTCCTTGGAAGCTGTGGAAATCTGCTCCGATACATCCGCTCCGGCGAAAATGATCTCACCGTTACTTACGCAATAGTTCTCAATAAACACAACCTTCAGCTTTCCATTGATAGAAGCGTCATTATTAACAACATCTGCAACAGAGTTAATCAGCTTGATGGTCTTCTTTGCAATTGCATAACCGGCAGCTGCCTTCGCACCAAAGATAAAGGTTCTTGGAGTGAATTCCGCTTCCGGATGAGCCTTAATCTGGTTATACAGATACATAACATGAAGAATATTTAAGAGCTGTCTCTTATATTCATGAAGTCTCTTTACCTGAACATCAAAAATGGAATTCGGATCAAGCTCAACGCCATTGTGCTCTTTGATGTAGGCAGCAAGACGAACCTTGTTCTTATGCTTGATTTCCATAAACTCTAAAAGAGCCTTATCATCATTCGCCAGAGCTTTCAGCTTCGAGATTTCAGAGAGGTCTGTAATCCAGCCATCCCCAATTCTGTCTGTAATCCAGGACGCTAACAGCGGATTTCCGTGTAACAGGAAACGACGCTGTGTAATACCATTCGTCTTATTATTAAACTTGTCCGGGAACATCTCGTAGAAATCACGTAATTCCTGCTTCTTTAAGATTTCTGTGTGAAGTCTCGCAACACCATTTACCGAATATCCGGCAACAATCGCCATATTCGCCATCTTAATCTGACCATCGTAAATAATAGCCATCTTTCTGATCTTCTCGTTGTCGTTCGGATACTTCGCCTTCACGTCCTCGATGAAGCGGCGGTTAATCTCCTCCACAATCTGATAGATTCTTGGAAGCAGGCGGGAGAACAGCTCAATTGGCCACTTCTCAAGTGCCTCGGCCATGATGGTGTGGTTTGTATAGGCAACCGTCTTGCTTGTAACCTCCCATGCCTCGTCCCATCCAAATCCATGCTCATCCATGAGAATGCGCATTAGCTCAGGAACAGCAATCGTTGGATGTGTATCATTCATCTGAATCGTAACCTTCTCATGTAACTTGTGAAGGTCATCATTGTGCTCTAAGTAATGAGCAACTGCCTGCTGTAAGGAAGCAGAGACAAAGAAATACTGCTGCTTTAAGCGAAGCTCCTTACCTGCATAGTGGTTATCATTTGGATACAGAACCTCAACGATATTGCGTGCCAGATTCTCCTCTTCGATAGCCTTATTGTATTCACCCTTATCAAAAGAACACAGATCAAACGTATGCATTGGCTGTGCGTCCCAGATACGAAGTGTATTTACCGTATTAACACCGTAGCCTACGATTGGCATATCATAAGGCACAGCGTAGACTGCACTGTAGTCCTCATGGGTAAATGTATTCTTCTGGTGTTCTTCGTCCCAGCCTACGTTCACGTGCCCGCCAAAGCGAACCTCATGGCGGTACTCTCTCTTAACCTCAAACGGATTGCCTTCCTTAAGCCAGTCATCCGGAATTTCAACCTGATAACCGCCTTCAATCTTCTGCTTGAACATACCGTAACGATAACGAATACCGCAGCCATAGGCAGGATACTCTAATGTAGCTAAAGAATCCAGGAAACATGCTGCAAGACGACCAAGACCACCGTTACCAAGTGCAGCATCCGGCTCCTGATCCTCAATCGTGTTGATATTAAGGCCCATTTCCTCAAGTGCTTCCTTAACTTCATTGTAAGCCATGAGGTTAATTATGTTATTACCAAGTGCACGTCCCATTAAGAATTCCATGGAAAGATAATAAACAATCTTCGGATTCTCTCTGTCATATGCCTTCTTGGTTGCAATCCATTTATCAATAATCAGGTCTCTGACAGCATAGGAAACTGCCTGAAAGATCTGCTGCTCATCTGCCTCTTCAAATCCCTTA
Source organism: uncultured Lachnospiraceae bacterium (assembly GCA_902781505.1). Lineage (GTDB taxonomy): Bacteria > Bacillota > Clostridia > Lachnospirales > Lachnospiraceae > UBA4285. Next base: position 118,048 of record CACZJL010000003.1, read on the forward strand.
CGAAACAGATTCTTGCAGTTATCGCGAACAGCCTTTTTAAAGACCTCTTTATCGAATCCCTTTACAATCTTAGTTTCACTCATTGAAAGTTTTTCCTCCTTTATGCTATTTACACAAGAAAAGAGCCCGTTCCAAGACATTAAATCCAGGAACGGGGCCCAAGAACTTACACTGTCAGGAAAGATGCAAAATTAATCTACTTTCTTTACACCAAGTGTAACATTTTCACCGTTAATATTCCAGTCTTTTACAAAACCTTCTGCTTCAGCTTCCTTAATTTCGTCAGCTAAAACAACCTTGGCGATTGCTGCTTCATTCTTAGAAATAACTTCAGCAACCTTGTCAGAACCATTCACTGTCAGAACGATGCGGTCCATAACTTCAAAGCCGGCATCCTTACGCATGGTCTGAACCTTGGAGATTACCTCACGAACAAAACCTTCCTCTAATAATTCAGGAGTGAGGTTTGTATCCATAACAACAGTAATACCCTTATCTGCTGCAGAGGCGTATCCTTCCTTCTGAATCATTGTGATGAGGAGATCCTCCTTCTCAAGTGCAATATCCTGTCCATCTACATTGATTGTGAGAACGCCATTTGCATTTAACTCATCCATTGCAGCATTGCCATCGAGCTCAGAAAGTGCCTTACGGATTCCACCTAAGATCTTGCCGTACTTAGGACCAAGTGTCTTAAGCTGTGGCTTGAACTCGTAGGATGTGAAGTCACGAACATCTTCCTTATACTCAACGTTCTTAACATTTAACTCATCAGCGATAACTGCTGTGAAGTACTCATCGAGCTGCCAAGGAGCCTTGATGTACATCTGGCCGATTGGCTGACGATTCTTGATATTGGTAGCATTTCTGCAGGAACGTCCGATAACAACTGCGGAAAGAACCTTATCCATGTTCTCTTCAAGAGCCTTGTCGATGAACTCAGCCTTTACTCCCGGGAAGTCGCAAAGGTGAACGGACTCAGGAGCAGATGCATCAACAGAGCAAACAAGGTTCCGGTAGATGCTCTCTGTCATGAATGGAATCATAGGAGCTGCTGTCTTTGAAAGAGTTACAAGAACTGTGTAAAGAGTCATGTAAGCATTGATCTTATCCTGCTCCATACCCTTAGCCCAGAATCTTTCACGGCTTCTTCTTACATACCAGTTAGAAAGCTCGTCAACGAAATCGTCTAAGCATCTTGCAGCTTCTGTAATTCTGTAATTACCAAGGTTCTCATCCACATCCTTAACGACAGAGTAAAGACGGGACAGTACCCAGCGGTCTAACACGCCAAGCTTATCCTTCTCTAATGTGTACTTTGTAGCATCGAAGTTATCGATGTTAGCGTAAAGCACGAAGAATGCATATGTATTCCAGATTGTTCCCATGAACTTTCTCTGGCCTTCTGTAACAGCCTTGTCATGGAAACGGTTAGGAAGCCATGGCATGGAATTGATGTAGAAGTACCATCTGATTGCATCAGCGCCGTGCTTTTCAAGTGCTTCCATAGGGTCAACTGCGTTGCCCTTAGACTTAGACATCTTCTGTCCGTTCTCATCCTGAACGTGACCTAAAACGATAACGTTCTCGTATGGAGCCTTGTTGAAGAGCAGTGTTGAAATTGCCATCAGAGAATAGAACCAGCCTCTTGTCTGATCGACAGCCTCAGAAATGAAAGCAGCCGGGAACTGACGCTTAAATACATCCTGATTCTCAAATGGGTAATGATGCTGGGCAAATGGCATGGAGCCTGAGTCGAACCAGCAGTCAATTACTTCCGGAACTCTGTGCATTTCCTTACCACAATCCGGGCACTTAATTGTAACAGCATCAACGAATGGACGGTGAAGCTCTAAGTGCTCAGGAACATTTTCACCCTTTTCACGAAGCTCTTCTACAGAACCGATGGACTCTCTGTGTCCGCAGTCCTCACACTCCCAAATATTAAGAGGTGTGCCCCAATATCTGTCACGGGAAATGCCCCAATCCTGAACATTTTCCAGCCAGGCACCGAAACGACCTGTACCGATTGTGTCAGGAATCCAGTTTACAGTCTTATTGTTCGCAACGAGGTCGTCCTTTACTTCGCTCATCTTGATGAACCAGGACTCTCTTGCGTAGTAGATCAGAGGTGTATCACATCTCCAGCAATGAGGATAGTCATGTTCAAACTTAGGAGCGGCAAAGAGAATTCCTCTCTCATCCAGATCCTTTAATACTTCAGGGTCACAGCTTACAGCGCCCTCTTCGATTTCATGAGCAGTTGGCTTGCAACGCATTCCTGCGAACTTGCCGGATTCCGGTCTCATGCAGCCCTTATCGTCAACCATCTGTACGAATGGTGCATCGTACTTTCTGCCGACTCTCGCATCGTCTTCACCGAATGCAGGAGCGATATGAACGATACCGGTACCATCTGTCATTGTTACGTAGTTATCGCAATATACAAAGAATGCCTTTTTATGCTGCTTTTCTACAGCCTTTGCTGCGCAGTCATAGAGTGGTTCATATTCCTTGTACTCAAGATCCTTACCCTTGTAAGTCTCTAAGATTTCGTAATCCTTGCCATCAACACCAGCCTTCTCAGCAAGACCTGAAAGAACTGTGTCAAGAAGAGCAACAGCCATGTAGTATGTATAGCCGTCTGCTGCCTTAACCTTTGCGTATTCCTCATCAGGGTTTACACAGAGTGCGATGTTAGAAGGAAGTGTCCATGGAGTTGTTGTCCATGCAAGGAAGTAAGCATCTTCGCCAACAGCCTTAAATCTTACAACAGCAGAACGCTCCTTTAATGTCTTATAGCCCTGCGCTACTTCGTGAGAAGAAAGAGGAGTACCACATCTTGGGCAGTAAGGAACAACCTTGAAGCCCTTATAGAGGAGATTCTTGTTCCAGATCTGCTTTAATGCCCACCACTCAGACTCGATGAAGTTATCATCATAAGTAACGTATGGGTTATCCATATCTGCCCAGAAGCCGACAGTTGAAGAGAACTTCTCCCACATGCCCTTGTACTTCCATACAGATTCCTTACATTTGCTAATGAAAGGCTCGATTCCGTAGTCTTCAATCTCTTCCTTATGCTCGATGCCAAGCTGCTTCTCAACTTCAAGCTCTACAGGAAGTCCGTGTGTATCCCAACCTGCCTTACGAGGAACATAGTAGCCCTTCATTGTACGGTATCTTGGAATCATATCCTTGATAACACGGGTTAAAACGTGACCGATATGTGGCTTACCATTCGCAGTTGGCGGACCATCATAGAATGTGTAAGTAGGACCTTCCTTGCGGGAATCCATAGACTTCTGGAAGATATGCTTCTCTTCCCAGAATTTTTCGACTTCGTGCTCTCTCTCGATAAAGTTCATATCGGAAGAAACCTTGTTATAGACCATCTTCGTCTCTCCTTAATAGATATTTGCCAGCCGGATTTAACCCAACCGACTGACATACGTGCCCATTGGCCCTTTTTGCATTCGCTCCGGGCAGGACCTGTTGCGGAACATTTGCAATGCGACTGAGATTTCCTCCCCTGTTGCATCAAAAAGGCCTCCTGTCGTAAAAGAACAGGAGGCCTGAAAAACCAAAATACTATTCAATACGACATACCAGCATATGCGTCCTACTAACGTAAAGGAAACACGTCCTCACTTACTGGGAAGCTGCGCCTCTGGTTGGCTGTGAAACACAGCGTACCTCGCATCTTCTATTCAGCTTGGCTGCTCGGAAGGGATCTTCCGCTTCTTAATCAGGAGTGCCGGCTTCCACCGCCCCGGCTCGCTGTGACTGTCTGAAAAGCATAAAAAGCGTACTTTCTTCGTCATTGCATTTGATGATATTTTAGTCAAGGATTTAAGGATTGTCAAGAGGCATACGCGACATTCCGCACCGGGAAACGTTTTTTGAAATTACAGCACCTTTTCCTTATAGTTATGATATAATACATAGGATTTTAACTAAAATAAAGGAAGAAAAAAATGAATATTATTATTGTAGGCTGCGGCAAAGTAGGCTACACCCTTGCCGATCAGCTCTGTGCCGAGGGGCACGACATCACAGTTGTCGATAACAATCCGGCGAAGGTTGCCGCTGTTACAGATAACATGGATGTCATCGGATTAGTTGGTAATGGCATCAGCCATCAGGTTTTATTGGATGCCGGAGCAGCTGACGCAGATCTGTTTATTGCTGTTACAGGCGATGACGAAAAGAATCTGCTCTCCTGTATGATTGCAAAGCGTACCGGTAACTGCCAGACGATTGCAAGAGTCAGAGATCCTCTGTACAACAAAGAAATCGAATTCTTAAAGAAGAACTTCGACCTCGCAATGATTGTCAATCCGGAAATGGCTTCCGCTGCAGAAATTGCACGTATATTCCAGTTTCCATCTGCAATCAGCGTAGATTCATTTGCCAAGGGACATGCAGACCTGTTATCCTTCAAGATTCCAATCGATTCCAAGATGGACGGTCTGGTTTTAAAGGAACTTCACAGTACCATCGGCTCTCATGTACTTGTATGCACTGTTGAGCGTGATGACGACGTCTTCATCCCAAACGGCTCCTTCATTTTCCACGGCGGAGATATTGTGAGCATCGTTGCAGAACGTAAAAACGCGGTTGCTTTCTTTGATGCCATGGGTATTATGAAGAGAACCGTTAAAAATGCCATGCTCGCCGGCGGCAGCAAAGTTGCTTTCTACCTGGCGCGCGAGCTTGTGGACGCTGGCATTCATACTACTATCATCGAAAAAGATATGGCGCGTTGCGAAGAGCTCTGCGACCTGATTCCAAAGGCTACCATTATCAATGGTGACGCCACTGATCAGGCCCTGCTTCGCGAAGAAGGTATTGCAACCATTCAGGGATTCGCCGCATTAACCGGCATCGACGAGGAAAATATTCTCCTCTCCCTGTACGCTAATCAGGTATCTGATGAGAATACAAAAACCGTTACAAAGATTGGCCGCATCTCGTTCCAGAACGTTATCAACAAGATGAACCTTGGAAGTATCATTTATCCACGTGACATCACAGCAGAAAGCATCCTGCGCCACGTTCGTTCACAGGCTGGTTCCATGAATTCATGTAATGTAGAGAATCTGTATAAATTGGCAAATAACAAGGCTGAGGCTCTGGAATTCAATGTTTCCGAAGGTTCACCTATCACTGGCAAAACACTTGCACAGTTACATTTAAAGCCAAATACGCTGCTTTGTGCTATTTACCGAGATGGAAAGGTCATCCTGCCAAATGGCTCAGATACCGTTCACCCGGGTGATTCTGTTCTGGTTGTCATCGCCGGATATCGTGTAAATGACATCAAGGACATTATGGAGGGCTAATCAATGGATATCGCAGTCATTATTTATATCCTTGGCTACATTATCGCCTTCCTCGGAGGTTTCATGTTTGTCCCGGCTACAGCAGGTCTGTTCATGGGAGAGGCAATGATTTCTCTGGTCTACGCCTGCTGCGGACTGATTTATATCTCCGGCGGCATACTGATTACATTCCACAAGCCAAAGAACATGAACCTGTTTTCAAGAGAAGGTGCTGCTGCCGTAGCATTAGGCTGGATTGTCCTGTCGCTGCTCGGCGCTGTGCCATTTGTCATCACTGGCGATATTCCAAGCTATGTCGATGCTGTATTTGAAACAATTTCCGGCTTTACAACAACCGGTTCCTCAATTCTCACCAATGTGGAAGGTCTTACCAAAACCTCACTGTTCTGGCGTTCCTTCACACACTGGGTCGGCGGTATGGGTGTATTTGTCTTCATCATAATGATTGCCCCGATGATGGGTGGTCAGAATATGAACCTGATGAAGGCCGAATCTCCTGGTCCGGACGTTGGCAAATTCGTGCCTCACGTTCGCGACACAGCGAAGATTTTGTATCGCCTGTATCTTGCAATTACCGTAGCAGAGATTATCTGTCTTCTGCTTGCCGGTATGCCACTGTTTGATTCCATCACCCTGACCTTCGGTTCCGTCGGTACCGGTGGTTTCGGTGTTAAGAACGATTCCTGCGCAAGCTACACGGCACTGCAGCAGAATATCATCACAGTGTTTATGATTCTTTCCGGTATCAACTATGTAGCTTACTTCTACCTAATCACCGGCAAGATTAAGGAAATCTTCAAAGTAGAGGAAATCCGCTGGTATCTTGGAATCATCTTAACTTCTGCCGTTGTGATTGCCGTAAACATCCGTTCCCTGTACGGAAGCTGGGAAGAGACCTTCCGTCACTCCTTCTTCCAGGTCGGAACCATCATCACAACGACAGGTTACGCTACAACCGACTTTGACCTGTGGCCTTCCCTTTCGAAGTTCATCCTCGTCCTGCTGATGATCGTGGGGGCCTGCGCCGGTTCCACCGGTGGCGGTATGAAGGTCTCCCGCTGGATTATCCTGACCAAGTCCGCAATCAAGGAACTTTCCTTAGTGGTACATCCGCACGCCGTCAAGAAAATCCGCATGGACAACCGTGCCGTTCCTCACAACGTGCTTCGTTCCACGAACACCTACTTTGTCATTTACTTTATGACACTGATGGCCTCCGTTCTTCTCATCTCCATCGATAACTTCGACTTTGAGACGAACTTCACCGCCGTCGCTGCAACCTTAAACAACATCGGTCCCGGCCTTGCGAAAGTCGGCCCGACCATGAACTTCTTCAACTTTTCAGCATTTTCCAAAGTCATCATGATGTTTGACATGCTTGCCGGAAGACTCGAACTCTTCCCAATCATGATCCTCTTTTTCCCACAGGCCTGGAGAAAGCACTGAGTGTGGCATCTAAAAAGGGCGATATTTTATCTTTTAAAGATAAGATATCGCCCTTTTAATCTACTTTTTCGCCACAACCGCCACCGTGCGGCCGCCACACATTATGCTCCGTTTGACTTCGCAATCCGGACACCGCAGTCACACATCTCCTGCTCCTGTCCCGGCTCGCCTACAATCTTATTCCATAGATTTCTGAAATAAGAAGCCTGCGCCATCTCAGGATAACATGCAGCATGCTTGTGTTGCGCAGCCAGCGTATCCGTGTAATCATCTAACAGATAAACCCTCTCCTTATCATCGGTAAACCAGGTCACAACCGGAATAAAGTTATATTCTGAAACTCTCGTTCCGTCATCATCCTTCACAATCTTCACATCAGCAAGTCCGCCGAGCAGTCGCTCCGGGCGGTCCTGCGCAGAGAGCAGATTTCCGCAGGAATAATAGACAACCGCAGAATTCCCGGCATCCGTTGTCACCTTACCGTAAGGTTCGACAACATGTGGATGCGCACAGATAATCAAATCCGCGCCTGAATCAATACAGTGCTCAATGACTTCCACCTGATAGGCAGAAGGCGTATACTGATACTCCGTTCCGATATGAAGGAAACAGATCGTCATATCCGCTTCCTTTTCAGCGGTCTGAATATCTTCAAGAAGCTTATCTTCATCCTCTAACGTATTCACCGTGTAACACAGGTCATCCGGCACCGTAATGCCATTCGTCCCATAGGTGTAGTTAAACATTGCCAGCTTCACACCCTTGCTCTCAACATAATTGATTTTGTTATAATCCTCCGGTGTCTTGTTTAAACCAAGCAGCAGAGGCTCCTTGTCCGACCAGTAATCAAGCATCGACTGAACGCCGTAATTCCGCTTGTCATATGTATGATTGGTCGCACCTAAAACTACGTCAAATCCGGCATTGATAATCGCATCGCCCATTTCCATCGGTGTACCAAAAGCCGGATAATTGCTGATTTGCTCGCGGTCCGCAACAAACATCGTCTCCTGGTTAATCACTGCAATATCCGCACTCTCAGTAAGCTCGCGAATCGGTTCAAACATATAATTAAAATCATATGTATCCGTTGCCTCATTATACGCTCTCTCATACACCCTGTTATGCACCAGATTATCACCGGTCGCCAGGAGGCTAATCTCCACCGGTTCAATATGGGCCTTTGTCGTTTCCTGTACAGCAAGACCAACCATCTGCTTGCCGCCATCATCCTGCGTGTTCTTCGGACTAATCGGGCCTGCAATCAGTTTCACCACACCGATAATCAGAAGCAATGCCACCAGGACCAGGACCATCGCCGCAAGCGCAGCTGCTGCCTTAATTTTCGCTCTCTGTCTTCTTGTCATAAATCGTTTCTTTTTTCTTCTCTTTGCCATAATGCCCCGTTATCATCTAATATTTTCCAGCCTCAGCTGCACTGCTGCCGTACGTAGCTTCCTCAGCTCTTCGCCGTTGCCGGTACAATAATAAGCAGCTTGTCACCGTCATTTTCCGCGGAAAATGCATACACGGCCCGCAGATATCCTTTGCTGTCGCTTCCATAGTTCAGGTGGAGACCTGTAAGCGTCAGTTCTGACAGCCTGCCAGCTCTCGCATCACTGATTTTAAAGTCTCCAGCATAGATTTTATCAATTGCTTCCTGTGCGGAAATCACCGTTTCTTCCGCAGCTGAAGCGGCATCCAAAATTTCCCAGTCAATCCCTGTAATTACAGGTACCGCAGCCGCCTCATCGGCCGTATTTCCTTCAACATCCGATGCTGATTCTGGCTGATTGATTGTCCCTGAGCCCAGATACACTGTGCATTCACCTGATTTCAGCAATCCGTCAGACTCCTTTTGAAAGACCGTAAAGCGTACACTCGAAGCTCCAACCTTTTCAAAGGTTCCTTCCGGAATTTCAAACCCAAAAATATGCAGCAATTCGCGCACCCTTCCTTCGGATAAGGAAAGACTCTCTGTATTTTCAGGCAGAATGTTCGTGCTTTTTTTATGCAAGGAAAAGGTCAGATTCTCCAAATCTACAGAAAGATTCCAAGAGATTCCATCCGCGTTTTCCTCTGAAATATACACACAACTTCCCGTCAGTTCATCTGCAAATACTGCTTCCTGCTTTTCAGTTCTGGCTGCAACCTTCGTTCCAAACCGACCAAACAGCTCTTCTGCCAGTGCATCAGCCCTTGAAAGAGCTTCTTCCTTTGAAAGTCCGGAGGTAACAGACCGGTACACAGTTCTTTCTTCCTCGCCATCCGGCAACAGACTAAGCTGTGCCTCAGGAATCTCATTCACCAGTTTCACCTTACTCATATTGATTCTGTAAGATGGTGTTGAACTGAAATTGCCATATTGCTGGTTATGATATATCCTCTGCACCATTGCAATGGACAGAAGCATCGCCACAACCGGCAGGAACGACGCAGCGATCCGAAGAACAGCGCCGCGGTATACTCTCTCTCCATGGTTTGCATCAGCGCCACGGCTTGCGCCCGCAACACCGTGCATCCGGATGAGCAAAATAACCTCACGCACAGCGACAAAAGCACAGTACCCAATCAAAGTACCATAGGTATTATTAAGCAGATCATCCACTTCCGTCACACCGACGGTTTCAATAAACTGAAACGCCTCAATTCCTGCAGAGAACAACGCTCCAACAAGGACGGTCCGTATAAGCTTTCGAAAAAACGGAACTGCAGCCGGAAGCAAAAATCCAAACGGAACAAACAAAATAATGTTAAATAACAGATTCATCCACTGGCTCGTACTCATGGAATTCCATGCTGCCCGGTAAGACGCAAGAAATGGCACAATGGTAAGCCGAACATTTGTGGACGGTCTGAAGCAGGTTACACGTACAATCAGGCAAATGGCCATAAGCAACAGCAAAGAGACCACGGACCTGTATATGATACGGACAAATCGCATAGACTCACCCCTGAATTCATTTTTACAGACAGTATAACAATTCCGCCGGTAAAATAAAAGGTACGGCGAAAATCCCCGCCTTTGTGCGAACAAAAAGCGGGGATTCAAATCCGGTTTTATTGTACTGCTGTCATCTGACCATCCGGGGTTGTGTTCACCGAATCCGTCTCGGCAGGGATATATCGAACAAAGTCAATACTGTCGACATCAATATAAGGATTTGGTGGAACCAGAACATGATACATCCGTTCTGACGAATCCGTCGCCTCCTCAAATTCAAGCTCCACAACCGGATAAAAGGCCGTCCGAAGTGTCATATGTCCTGCGCCCAAATCAAACGTATAATAGTGATACGTCAGCGCCATTCCAATTGTCTCTTCCGGAAGCGTAAGAAGCTTCACGTCCTGAATATTATTAATATTCTCTCCTGAGAAGCTGACCTTACCACTGACAATGTACTTTACGTGATTCTTAATTTCAAAATTGCAGACATACTTTTCGCCATCAAAATCATAAGGCTGATAAGAGTAGTAAAACCAGGCCGGACGCTTAATTCCGGAGTACCGATAGAAGAAGTTCGCCATATGCTCCTCCTCCTGCTCCGGCCACACGAAATTATTTGAAAGGATCGCCGCATCCTCCGGCACCTCATCAAAAAGTCCCGTCTCTACTGCTGCCTGCGTCCAGTCGCGCTCATATCTTCCGCTTCCGGTATATTCCTCTCTCGTCTTTGCTCCATTGTACATGGATACGAGGCAAATGACGCCTCCAAGCGCAATTCCTGCAAAGAATCGTGCAGGCACCGTGATAATCGGTGGAAGAAAACTAATCAGCGTGCAGATAAACATCACAAGGCCAATCAGTGCAATCGCTACACCAAAGGAGCCAAGCACTGCCGTAATCCAGGTCATGGTCCAGTTGGAATTGGCAGGGTCCTGGAATCTCTCCGTCAGACCAATCAGTCCGGATACTCCAATCCAGAGAATGATTCCTGTCAGGAAGCAGATGAAGGAACGAAGTAAATCCCTTGCACGGTCCGTGCGTCTTTCACGTCTCCAGTACAGGAATACTCCTAAGAACACAATAATTCCGGCAAAAATCGGCGCCATGGAATTCTCATAATTCATTACATTCGGAAGTCTGAAATTCTTCGCTTCCAGATCAACATGAAGGCCTGAAAGAGGCAGAGCGCCATACGCCTGAAACAGCGTGGTCTGAATGATTTTAGCCTGATCCATGACCACCGTCGTATCTACAGAGCGCGCCTCGGTCGAAGTTTTTTCCGCGTACTTATAAATCGCATACGCAACTATACAGACGCTACCAATCGGCACAACATCTGTAATATAGCGACCTGCTCGCCAGAAGAAGGACTTTAATACTCTTGTCCATCTGTGAACCGGCACTCTCTTCCAGTTTTTTGGCATTCCTGCGTGAAGCGCCAGTGGCATCAGAACCGCCGGGAAGATAAAAAGATAGGCTGCTTCATACATCAGGCAGGCGCGCATAAAGCACACACAGGAAAGAAGCATGAAAACGAAGCGCCACAAAAAGCTCCAGATGGATTTCTTTCTTCGCACCCAGATGCTTAGGAAAATAAGTGATAACAGTCCAAAAAATGCCGTTCTTTGCATGATTGCCATGTAGGTATACATGCCGTTTGAATCGGCCGCATCAAACAGGTTAATCATTAACGGTGCAACAATCGCTGCCATCGCACCGAAAGAGTAACGTCTTGTAATCTGTGCCACAAGAATGCCGATTAACACGCAATCCGCCAGCGTCCAGAGAATGATGTAGGTTCGATACAGATCAATCGTCTGCAGGAAATATCCTCTCTCCACCCAGGTCATCCCGGAAAATGGAAAATATCTGCCCTTTCCATAAGGGTCGATATTAAACTGTTTTGCAATATCTAAACTTAAACGCTCTTTAAAGGGCATATAAAAGACAGCCATATAGTCGTCATCAAAGTTCGCGACATCATCGCCACCAAGCCCTGCTTTTAAAGTAGCACTTAAAAACAGGAAGGACAGTCCCATTGCAACCACAACCGCTGCTGTCCAGAAGATTTTACTGGAAATCATGGCAGTCATAATCATACCTGCCCGTTCCCTCGCCCGGTCGAGCTGACGGATTAAGAAAACCGCCATCTTACCAGCTTCTGTTTCTGCCTTTTCTCTTAGCTTGCCAAGACGTGCCATTCGGCGCGAAGCAAAAAAGCGTCTACTGTTATTCCTTGATCGTTCTCTGCGCGTTAAGGCCTGTCCCCTCTTTGCGCGTGTTCTTTTCCTGCTCATATAATCCCCGTGTATACCGCTTTTCGCGATTATTCCTCAAAAGTAAAGCTGTGCTTTCACCCTGCAGAGTGCGCACAGCTTTTATTATATCGCATTTTTATCCGGACGTCTTTATTTTTATGCTTCAGATTCGGCCACTCAATTCTTCTCTCCCGCCGTATGCGAACTCGACGGACCTACCATAATTGGTCCCACAATATCAAATAAATTCATAACGCCTCTCTCCCATGAACTAAAAAAGGCGCCGGAATCCCCAACGCGTTTATTCATCTGCATGCACCTGTCTTATCCCCGTTCCCAGATGCTCCTTAGTACTGAAAATAAGTGTAGCATAAAAGTACTGTGGTATGAAGTTAATTGGATAGAGTCCGTATAATGGTGTAAATTCAATAATTCAAAAGAGCCAATGGCTCAGCCCTCAGGTATAATGAGAATCGCGACATTCAACATAGTACCG